>CALWBQ010000041.1 GCA_944376125.1 uncultured Lachnospiraceae bacterium | reverse complement strand
TTTTACGAGGACGACGTTCATTGCTATGAGCGCTTGCTGCGCAGGCTGCGGCTGAAGCTGGAGGAGGAAGGATTTGCCCAGATTCACTCCTATAACATCGGCACCTCCATCACGCGGGAGGATTTTGAAGCGGATCGCTTCAGAGCGGCGCAGATCTTTATTTTTACCGGCCGCCGGGACCAGCGTGGGGAAAATTTTGCGGGAATGGTGGAAAGCGGGATGTACGCCTGCGTTTATCTGGACAATTACGACGACGAGGTGGATTATGCCCGCCGGCTGAGGGCATATTGTGAGGAAAATGGCTATGGCATTGCCGGAGATTACATCTGCGAGGTGATGACCGGATTCAACGTATTTGACAGCGATCCACGCAGCATGTTTCTGCGTCTGCAGGTGCCGGTCAGTTTTCCAAAATAGAGCGGGACAGTTCGGGGCGGCGGATCGGAAGATTCGCCGCCTTAAGCGATTGCAGCACACCGATAAAAAATTCACAAAATCCCTTGACTCTCCAGCAGCAGGAGGGTTTAAACTGAAGTCAGAAGATAAAGCTTCGAAAAACTCAGATGAAAGAAGGAGGTTTTGTAATGGAGAAGATTAAGGTGGTTCAGTACGGGTGCGGTAAAATGGCAAAATACACGCTGCGCTATCTTTACGAGCATGGAGCCCAGATCGTAGGCGCCATTGACGTCAACCCTGCGGTGGTGGGGATGGATGTAGGAGATTTCGCGGAGCTGGGAGTGAAGACCGGGGTGATGATTTCTGACAACGCGGATCAAGTGCTGGACGAATGCGACGCCGATGTGGCGGTGGTTACGCTGTTCAGCTTTATCGGGGATATTTATGAGCATGTGGAAAAATGCGTTTCCCGGGGAATCAATGTGATTACCACCTGCGAGGAGGCGATTTATCCATGGACCACCTCCGCGGCCCAGATCAACCGGCTGGATGCCATGGCCAAGGAGTACGGCTGCACCATTACCGGTTCCGGCATGCAGGATATTTTCTGGATCAATATGGTGGCGATGGTGGCCAGCGGCTGCAACCAGATCAAGAAGATCAAAGGCGCCTACAGCTACAACGTGGAGGATTACGGCCTGGCTCTGGCAAAGGCTCACGGCTGCGATCTGACGCCGGAGGAGTTTGAAGCGCAGATTGCCCATCCTGCTGAGTTTGAGCCTTCCTACGCCTGGAACGCCAGCGAGGCCATCTGCAGCAAGCTGGGATTGACCATCAAGTCCATCACTCAGAAGCATGTGCCCTATATTGTGGACCACGATGTCTACAGCTCCACCCTTGGGAAAACCATTGAGGCGGGCAAATGCATCGGCATGTCGGCAGTGGTAACCATTGAGACACTGCAGGGCATTACCATTGAAGAAGAAACCATCGGCAAGGTTTACGGACCGGAAGACGGCGATCAGTGCGACTGGTGGATTACCGGCGAGCCCGATACGGAGTTCCATGTGGTAAAACCGGCTACGGTAGAGCACACCTGTGCTACCATCGTGAACCGGATTCCCAGCCTTCTTGCGGCTCCGGCCGGCTATGTAACCTGCGACCAGCTGGAACCTCACAGCTACCTCACGTATCCCATGGAATATTATGTGTAAACCGGAGAAGTGGGTAAAAATGGCAGGCGGATGAAAGCGCGAAGCCAGGCGGTCTGGCCGGCCTGAACCGCCTGACGGATGGATACCAGGCGAGTGAGTTCGTTTGTTATGAGCCCGCAGCGCCCGGATGCCCCTTTAGGGGACAGCATTGCTGATGGAATGTTTCGTCCAAAATAAGGGGCAAAATGGACGAGAAAAGGAAAAACCGGATGAAAAAGAACGTATAGCTGCAAACAGAACGAATGTTCTGAACTGCGGCTATACTTTTTTATCTATCCATGATATAATTTGCCTGACTGGCAGAAAAGCAAGAAGATTATAAAATATTTGTGGATAGCATGTGTAAAGAGGTTCTCGAAAACTTTAATATAGGAAATTTATATTTCCAGCCTTAGAATTTATAATTTGCAGATATTACAGTTATCTGCCGTGGATAAGAAAGGGGTGAGTTCATGGCAATACCTACAAACATTAAGACCCTGCTTTCAGGAAGCGTGGTCGAGTGAGTGGGCGAGAATAGAATTTAAAGAAACCTGGGATCCGGAAGCTTCTTTAAAAACGGTCTGCGCATTTGCAAACGATCTTGATAACTGGGGTGGAGGGTATATTGTCATTGGAGTTGAAGAAGATAACGGTCGGCCGGTTTATCCCCTGAAAGGGATTCCTTTTGACAAAATTGATGCTTATCAGAAAAATATCCTGGCAAAATGCAAGCTGATTAGGCCTGCTTATATGCCAATAGCAGAAGTGGTGGATTATGCTGATAAGAAATTTATTGTGCTTTGGTGCCCAGGTGGAGACAATAGGCCGTATTCATCGCCAAAGACGATGGCAAAGGATAACAAAGAACGTATTTTTTATATACGAAAAATGTCAAATACTGTTGAGCCATCTGATGATGAAGTAAAGGATCTATTCAGCCTTGCCAATAAAATTCCTTTTGATGACCGTGTGAATCACCAGGCGGAAATTTCGGATTTAAATATTACGCTGATACAGAATTATCTGAAAGGTCAATTGCATTTGAGAAATTATTAAAGGCAAAAGAGAAACTGTCAGGTATTCCCAAATTTGATTTAGTATATAAAGAAGTAGTTTGTCAACAAGGAATTGCCGACTTTGTTGGTCTGGTTACAAAAGAAGGAATAAATCAGCTTGAAATTTTTGAAAATATACAATACTTGAAAGTGGAACATTAGTTTTTTCTTTGTTAAAACCAAAAGCAAATAGAAGCAAGAAGTTTCTTCAAGAAAAAACGGGATTATACCATTTGTCTCCAAAGGTAGTAATGCCAAGATTGGATATATGGGCATTGTTAGCTTGATGAATATAAAAAGGATTATGGAAGAAAAGTCAGGAAAGCAATAGGGAGGAAAGTGATTGGTAATTAAAATGAGTAAATCTGAGATATATTTATCTTCAACAAAAGAAGAACAGAAATTTTATGATGATGTTCGCCATATTTTGCAAACAGCAAGAAATTCGGCATATAAAAGTGTTAATTCTATTATGTCTAAAGCTTACTGGGAGATAGGAGAAAGAATTGTGCAACAGGAGTAACGAGGAGCTGGCAGAGCAAAATATGGTGACTATATAATACGTAATCTGTCAAAAGAACTTTCTGGAGAGTTTGGTACGGGATTTTCTGTTGCTAATTTGAAAAATTGTCGTCAGTTTTATCGGACTTTTCCTAAAGATTCAATTGGCTACACAGCGTGTAGCCAATTGTCGTGGTCACATTTAAGAAGCATTATGCGTCTTGATTCAGAAAAAGAACGTAATTATTATATTCAAGAGGCGATCAAAATATATGACAGTATTGCCTACAGAAGAAGAATTAGCGTATGAACTTGAGAAAAATCAAAGTATGCTTTTAGACAATATACGACAGACAAAAGAGTAAAAAATGTTATGGTATTTTATATAGTGCTATTTTGTGTTGCTAAATGGTAAAAGGGGTTGTTTTGTTAGCAGCTAAATCTTGAAATTCGAAAGTTCGTCTATTGGCCAGCTATATGAACACCTTATTTTCAATATTTTATGAATTTCTGCCTAATAGGCAAACTTTTTACTACGGTCACCCAGGAGGAAAAATAGAAAATGAATCATCAAGGACATTCGCAATCCGCTGGCAAAAGCCAGCTCCTTGCTCATGAAACCGACGAAAAAGCCGTCGGTTTCAAACTACACTCAGAATACAAGCCCACCGGCGACCAGCCCCAGGCTATCGAGGCTTTGGTCAAAGGCTTCAAAGAAGGTAATCAATTCGAGACTTTACTAGGGGTTACGGGCTCTGGCAAGACCTTCACCATGGCCAATGTGATTCAGCAGTTGCAGAAGCCGACCCTCATTATTGCCCACAATAAAACCCTTGCAGCACAGCTCTACAGTGAGTTTAAGGAGTTCTTCCCGGAGAACGCGGTGGAGTATTTTGTCTCCTACTATGACTACTACCAGCCGGAGGCATACGTCCCCTCTACTGATACCTATATTGAGAAGGATTCTGCGATTAATGATGAGATTGATAAACTGCGGCATTCTGCTACAGCGGCACTGTCAGAACGGCGGGATGTGATCATTGTGGCGTCAGTGTCCTGTATCTATGGTTTGGGAAGTCCCATTGACTACAAAGAGATGGTGATCTCCCTGAGACCCGGGATGGTGAAGGACCGGGATGAGGTGATCCACAAGCTGGTGGATATCCAGTACGCCCGGAATGATATGGATTTTAAGAGGGGGACTTTCCGCGTTCGGGGAGATACCTTAGAAATTTTTCCGGCCTATTCGGGAAACGAAGCCTACCGGGTGGAATTTTTTGGGGATGAGGTGGACCGGATCACGGAGATCGATACGGTGACCGGGGAAATCAAAGCTCAGCTGAGCCATGTGGCAATTTTCCCGGCTTCCCACTATGTAGTGCCAAAAGAAAAGATGATGTTGGCAACGGAAAATATTTTGGAGGAGATGAAAGAGCGGGTAGCGTTCTTTAAGAGCGAGGACAAGCTGCTGGAGGCTCAGAGAATTGCGGAGAGGACCAATTTCGATGTAGAAATGATGAGGGAGACTGGTTTTTGCTCTGGTATTGAGAATTATTCCCGACATTTGACAGGGACGGCACCGGGGGAGCCGCCGTGGACCTTGATTGACTATTTCCCGGATGATTTCCTGATTATTGTGGATGAGTCCCATATTACCTTGCCGCAAATCAGGGGAATGTATGCCGGGGATCAGTCCAGAAAGCGAACGTTGGTAGATTATGGTTTCCGCCTGCCGTCTGCGTTAGATAATAGGCCGTTGAATTTTTCAGAATTTGAGAGTAAAATCAATCAGATGATGTTTGTCTCTGCAACGCCTTCTGTCTACGAGAGCGACCATGAGCTGATGAGGGTGGAGCAGATCATCCGTCCAACAGGCTTGCTGGATCCGGAGATTTTTGTCCGGCCGGTGGAGGGCCAGATTGATGATCTGATATCGGAGGTGAATAAAGAAACAGCAGCCCGCCATAAGGTTCTGATTACGACGCTTACGAAACGGATGGCAGAGGATCTGACCGATTATATGCGGGAAGTAGGAATTCGGGTAAAATATCTCCATTCAGATATTGATACCCTAGAGAGGGCAGAGATTATCCGGGATATGAGGCTGGATGTTTTTGATGTTTTGGTAGGCATTAACTTGCTGCGCGAGGGACTGGATATCCCGGAGATTACTCTGGTGGCAATCCTGGATGCAGATAAAGAGGGGTTCCTGCGGTCAGAGACATCCCTGATTCAGACCATTGGGCGGGCTGCCAGAAACAGCGAGGGTCATGTGATTATGTATGCAGATACTATCACAGAATCTATGCAGAAGGCTATTGATGAGACGAACCGCAGACGAAAGATTCAGCAGCAGTACAATGAGGAACACGGTATTACGCCCAAGACTATCCAGAAGGCCGTCAGAGATTTGATCGCCATATCCAAGGCGGCGGTAGAATCGGAAGAGGAATTCCGGAAAGAGCCGGAATCAATGGATGAAAAGGAACTGAATCAGCTTGTAAAAGAACTGACCAAAAAGATGCATCAGGCAGCGGCTGAATTAAACTTCGAGGAAGCAGCAAAGCTGCGGGACCGGATGATAGAGGCAAAAAAGGCACTTTTAGAGTTGGAATAATCTGCATGAAAATTGGCAATATCAATACAGAAAGGAACGACAGCAATGAATCTTTGCGAAGGAGAGAAAGGAAATACGTATTTGGTAGACAATGTGGCGCTGCCCGATGACATCGCCAGACGGCTGGAGGCGCTGGGAGTCAATGAAAATACCCCTGTTACGATCCAGAATAAAAAGCGAAATGGAACTCTAATTATGAAAGTAAGGGGAACCCGCCTGGCCCTGGGCAGGCAGATTGGGGAAGGAATTGAGATCAAAGAGGCACAGACAGTACAGGCATTAGAGAAAAAAGACCGGAAGGGAGATAGACTCCATGACTGAGAGTGAGAAAAACAGACCGATTACAGTTGGGTTCGTTGGAAATCCCAACTGCGGCAAAACGACATTGTTTAACGCATTTACCGGGGCAAAACTGAAGGTAGCCAACTGGCCAGGAGTCACGGTAGAGCGGGTGGAAGGCGAGACCAGCTACAAGGGAAGGCAGATCAAGGTGATCGATCTGCCGGGCATCTACAGCCTCACATCTTATACTATAGAAGAGAAGGTAACTCGAAAGTGCATAGAAGATGGAGAAGTGGATGTGATCGTCAATGTAGTGGATGCTTCTTCACTGGAGAGAAATCTTTATCTGACACTTCAGCTTTTGGAACTTAAAAAGCCAGTCATTCTGGCTTTAAACATGATGGATATCGTGGAAGAGCGGGGAATGGAGATCGACCTGCACAGATTGCCTGAGATGCTTGGCAATATCCCTGTTGTGCCAGTATCGGCCAGAAAGCGCACTGGGCTGGATGTGCTTCTCCACGCTGCGGTTCACCATTACAGTGAGGGCCCTCAGGGGATTGTCGTCCATTATGACGACAATTTGGAGGACAAGATTGCCAAGATAGAGGCCGTACTGAAGGCTCATTACGGCGATATGGATAATCTGCGGTGGCATGCGATTAAGATGCTGGAATACGACGAAGTGGTGTCCGAGGATCATCCGGTAGATGTGAGCTCCATTGTTGACCATAATTATGAAAAGCAGATCATCAATGAAAAGTATGATTACATAGAAGAGATCATTCGGGAATGTCTGTTCAACAAGGATAAGAAGGCAGCATTTACTGACCGAATCGATGAGTATCTGACCCACAGAGTGTGGGGAGTGCCGATTTTTCTGGGAATTATGGCGCTGGTGTTCTTCCTGACCTTTACAGTAGGTGATTTCCTAAAGGGATATTTTGAAGTGGGGCTTGATCAGTTTTCCGGTTTGGTAGAGCAATTTCTCGTCAGCATCCACGCTGCCCAATGGGTAGTTTCTCTGGTGGTAGACGGGATTGTAGCTGGCGTGGGAGGAATTCTGACTTTCCTGCCAAATATTTTTATTTTATTTCTTGCGCTGGCTTTCCTGGAGGACAGCGGGTATATGGCCAGAGTGGCATATGTGATGAATGAGATTATGGGAATGGTAGGACTTTCCGGAAAAGCCTTTCTGCCTATGCTTCTGGGATTTGGATGTACTGTTCCGGCAGTCATGGCGACCAGGGCGCTGCCCAGTGTCAGCGACCGCAAACGAACGATCCTGATTACACCATTTATGTCATGTTCTGCGAGACTTCCCATCTATGTCCTGTTTGCAGAGATCTTTTTCCCGGACCATGCTCTCTGGGTTGCATATTCGCTGTATCTCATCGGTCTCTGCGTGGCGATCATCGTGGCGTATGTAGTCCACAAAGGCAAGAAGACAGAGGAGAATGCCCTCCTGATCGAATTGCCGGAATATAAGATGCCTAATTTAAGAACTGTGGCGATTTATGTGTGGGACAAGGTGAAGGATTATCTGACGAAGGCCGGAACTACGATTTTTCTGGCATCTATCGTTCTCTGGTTCATACTGAATACCGGGACAAGCGGTTTTGTATCAGATGTATCTCAGAGCTTTGCTGCCGCCATTGGACGCTTCCTGGAGCCGGCGCTTCGGCCCTGCGGCCTGGGAAGCTGGCAGATAGCGGTAGCCCTGATTTCAGGACTTTCTGCAAAAGAAGTGGTTGTGTCCAGTTTCTCAGTTTTGTATAGTATAAGCAATATTAATTCTCCGGCAGGAATGACTGCCCTTTCCCAGGCATTGGCCCAGATTGGATTCGGGCCTGTCAATGCGTATGCGCTGATGATCTTCTGCCTGCTGTATTCTCCGTGTATTGCAGCAGTTGCAACGATCAAGCGGGAGACTGGATCGATCAGATGGACGGTTGGAATGGTTGTATTCCAGTTGGCAGTTGCCTGGGCGGCGGCAGTGCTGGTGTTTCAGGTAGGAAGCCTTATCTTTTAAATAATTTTGGACAGGATTTGCAGAAACAACAATGGACAGCTTGAAAAATGATGAAAAAGGAATCCATCCTTGTATGGATGAGACAGAAAGAAAATTGCTGACCGAGACGGCTGTATCAGCCGGAGAGATTATGCTGGTCAGTGGCGCCGAAATTTTCAGGGTGGAGGATACGGTAAGGCGAATTCTCCAGCTTTCGGGAAGCTCAGGCACCCAGACAGTAGCATTAGGGACCAGCCTGTTTGTGCGGCTGGATTCTCCGGATGGAAGCGGGATTACCGTATTCAGGCGGATCATGGAACATTCTTCTAATTTGAACAGGATCTGCAGGGTCAATGAGATTTCGCGCCGCCTGTGCCAGGGAGAAATTTCCCTGGAGACAGCCTACAGGGAGCTGGGAAAGATCAGAAAGGATATTCAGTATCGGCCTGCAGTCAAGGCTGTCGGATATATTGGGGTGCCGGCCTTTTTCGCCGTCCTTCTGGGCGGAACCTGGTTAGAGGGGCTGGGCGCAGGGATTGCAGGAGCTTTTCTGGCATGTGTCTGCTATCTGGCGGCGAACCTCAGAATGAATGATTTCTGTATCAATGCCTTGGGGGCGTTTACAGTGGGAATCGCCGCTTTGATTTTGAAATCCTGGGCAGCCCGGGGGATGAACTTAGACATGGTGATAACGGGTGCTATTATGCCTTTGGTGCCGGGAGTTACGTTTACAACGGCTATCCGTGATATTCTCAACGGAGACTATGCTTCCGGAACGAATCGTATGATGGAAGCTGTAGTTATCGCCCTCGCGGTAGCTGTCGGGATTGGCGGTGCTATGGCGTTGATGGGACTGGTGCAGGGAGGTGGACAGGGATGGTGATTCGCACAGTTGCCGCTTTTGCGGCAGTCGTCTGCTTCGGACTTCTCTTAGAGATGCCGAAGCGCTATCTGCTGAGTGCCGGTTTTGTAGGGGGCGCCGCTTGGATGGTCTATTTGCTGGTAGAGCAGGCAGCTTCCAATATTGTGGCGGCATTTGTCTCTACGCTGGCAGTGGCTCTAATCAGCCACATGTTTGCCAGGATATGGAAAGCGCCTGTGACGATTTTTTTGGTTGCCGGTATTCTTCCGGCGGTTCCAGGCGCTTCCATATACCGGAGCGTTTACTATATAATTCAAAATGACGGGAGCCTGGCGAACCATTACCTGATGGAAACGCTGCAGATTGCCGGAGCCATTGCACTGGCCGTCTTTGTCATGGACTCGGTATTTCGACTGATTCAGGGGCGTGGGAAAGGAGAGAGATTTTGCCAGTCCCACGGGAATACCGATATACCTGATTGGAAAGGCGGTCTTCCAGAGGGACATCGGAGAGGTTAATCTCCATCACCATCTGGCTGAGGGCATTATAGTCTATGTCAGGTCTGTCGACGGTCAGAAGAACTTCGTGGATGCTGGAAGGGAGGATAATGATATCCGAGCCTCGGCTGTCTGCGAAGTTTTTTAATGGCTGCGGGTAGAGCAAGCAGGCGGCGCCGTGGATGCCAGACTCATTTGTCAGGACATAGAGCGGAGTTTCGTATCGATCTTCCAGATCTTCCTCCTGGATATCAGAGGAAACGGAATTCTGAGGGAGTGTGCCGGGGCAGTCAGACAGGATTTCTTTCATAACACAGGCCAGACTTTTAACAGATGGGGGTAGGAGACGAGGAGTATTAGCCATAGCAAGAGAAAACAGATCTTCTGAGGAGATGTTCCAGGCTTTCAGATGAGACTTTCGGATCAGGGCAGACATTTGTCCTGATGGGCTTGGGGAGAGATAGAGAGAGAAGATAATAGCGAGATCCAGAAAGCGAACGTGGGGAATTTCGCTTAAAAGGGGCTGATTGGATGCAGAGTTGATGACCCGGAAGATGATCAGTTCCTTTAAAGAAGAAAAATCTGTAAAATCGATGCCGGAAAGAGCCGGGACGTCAGAGTGGTTCTGATATGTCTCCAGGACGGCCAGGCAGATGGCTTCCAATGGCGTCCCCTTCTGATATTCCAGGTAATAGGAATTCAGATAGATGGTAGGGGAATACGGAGTATCAGGGTTTTCGATACAGAGACCATCCAGAATCAGCCCGTTGTTTTTCCGCACTTGGACGAGCCGTACCCGGCAGTCAACTCCAAGGGATTCCTGGATGTAGGCAGTGACCTGCATAAGAAATGTTCTGTATACCATAGTATACCTCCTTTGAAATAAAAGATGTGATAAGTAGAAAATGATATTGTAAAAAATAATTAAGAAACTAGAAATAGAACTGTTAAGAAAAGAAACGTATAATGTAGCTAAATCCGTTGCGCTAAAAATGGGAAAACAGGGATGAATATCCTCGAAATGAATAAAGAAAATGCGTCTGACAGGAATCGAACCTGCGCACACGGCTCCGGAGGCCATTGCTCTATCCACTGAGCTACAGACGCATCTCTTATATCATACTATATTTTTTCTGGAATCGCAAGCCCTAATTTTATTGATTTTTAAATTGCTTTTTGCTAAAATAGGATAACAGTTCATGCGGCAGAGCGGCTTATAGGGGAAAAGGACAGGCGTGCGCGGTTTGAGGGACAGGAGGTAGGACTTTGAGCAGAAAAGATAACAAATACGGGTACTCTTCTTTCACAGAGGAGGAGCTGCGAAAATACATAAAATTGCTGGGAATTCCTTTTATCATAATTATTTTGGTTGTGATTATTATTTTTGCGGAGCGGAGGGCTAACGGCTCTGAGGAGGAGAGCCAGACCTTTGCGGAGGTTCAAGCAGCGGAAGAGACGGCCGGAATTGAAAGTATTCTGGAGGAAGAAAGCGAGATGGCAGACGGAGAGACGGAGAGCGCGGTAAGCCTGGAGACGGAGGGGCAG
Source organism: uncultured Lachnospiraceae bacterium (assembly GCA_944376125.1). GTDB lineage: Bacteria > Bacillota > Clostridia > Lachnospirales > Lachnospiraceae > UMGS1370. Next base: position 116,732 of record CALWBQ010000041.1, on the reverse strand, counting down.
ACATTTCTGAAAGATGAAGTGCCGGAGGTTAATGCCCTCCTGGAAAGTTATTTTGCCGCAAAGCAGGCTGCGGATGTAGAGACTATTTACCGGCTGTTTGGCCGCACGGACACAGACGGAATGGAGGAGCTTCGCAGCGAATACAGCTATACTTCCCGCTATACGGAAGGTTATGAGAATATTGTCTGTTATACGAAACCTGGCCCTGCAGATGGCAGTTATCTCGTGTATGTCAGCTATGATTTAAAATTTAAAAATGTAGAGACTCTGGCTCCTGGCCTGTTCCGAGTTTATGTAGTGACTGGAGAGGATGGGAATCTGCAGCTGGTGGATACCAGCCAGCTGGCACCGGAGATTCAGCAGCTGTTTGATGATGCTGAGAAGACTGACGAACTGATCCTGCTGAGAACCCAGGTTTACGCTGAGCTGAGGCAGGCGCTGGAGACAGACCCTGATCTGGCGGGGGTTTATGGTGTCCTTCAGAAAAATTCCCAGTTTACTGAAGAGGAGACAAGGGAGGACAGCAATGTCTCAATTTTAAATGAAGACGGCAGTGCTCTGCAGATTACGACAGAGACGGAGGCATCTGAGGCAGCGGAGGAAACGGGAGAATCTGAGACGGCCGCGGCAGAAACTTCTGGATCAGTGGAGACGGCCGCTTCCGATGCAGAGAGCGGGGAGACGGAGAGCAGCTCTGGAGAAGAAGCCGGAGCATCAGGTGACTGATCATTTTAGCAGAGATTGATTGCTCAAGATATAAACAGGCGAAACGTGCACTGCACGTTTTGCCTTGTTGCATTTATTCAGGAGGACGGAAACATGAATGTAAAAGATTTCTATTTTGATTTGCCCCAGGAGTTGATAGCCCAGGATCCGCTGGAGGATCGGTCGGCCTCCAGACTTCTGGTTTTGGATAAGGAGACTGGGGAGATAGCCCACCGCCATTTTCGGGATATTACAGAGTATTTAAAGCCAGGGGATTGTTTGGTAGTCAATGACACCAAGGTGATTCCCGCCAGACTTTTTGGCATAAAAGAGGGGACCGGAGCGAAAATTGAAGTTCTGCTTTTAAAACGTCGGGAAAACGATGTGTGGGAGACTTTGGTGAAGCCGGGGAAAAAGGCCAGGCCAGGCACAAAGCTGGTATTTGGGGACGGCCTGTTAAAAGCTGAAGTGGTCGGCGTTGAGGATGAGGGAAACCGCCTGATTCAGTTTCAATACGATGGAATTTTTGAGGAGATTCTGGATCAGCTTGGACAGATGCCGCTTCCTCCTTACATTACCCACCAGCTGAAGGACAAGAACCGCTACCAGACAGTATATGCTAAACATGACGGTTCAGCGGCAGCTCCGACGGCAGGGCTGCATTTTACGAAGGAACTTCTGGCCCAAATTGAAGCAATGGGCGTTGTCATTGCCCACGTTACCCTGCATGTAGGTCTAGGGACATTCCGGCCTGTCAAAGTCGAAAATGTGCTGGATCACCATATGCATTCTGAGTTTTATGTGGTAGAGGAAGCGGAGGCAGAAAAAATTAACCGGGCGAAGGCATCGGGGGGACGAATTATCTGTGTGGGGACGACGAGCTGCCGGACTCTGGAATCGGCTGCTGGGGACGATGGAATTTTGAAGGCTGGAAGCGGCTGGACGGATATTTTTATCTATCCAGGCTACCAGTTCAAGATCTTGGATGCCTTGATCACAAATTTTCATCTCCCAGAGTCTACCCTGGTTATGCTGGTATCCGCCCTGGCAGGCCGGGAGAATATCTTAAATGCATATCAGAAAGCAATTGAGGAGAAGTACCGATTTTTTTCGTTTGGCGATGCCATGCTGATCCACTGATGAGAGATTTACGGTGCTCCGAAACAGGGAGCCAGGTGCCCCCAGAAAGCGGCTGAGGCGAACCGCTGCAGATCCTCTCTTGACCTAAAGTGAACTTCATATGTTATAATCTACCACAACGAAAAATACTGTGAAATGATCAGAGGCTATGTGCCAGAAAAAGGAGAGTGGATTATGATTTACAGGGACTTTCAGGGTTTGAAACTTTCGGCTCTCGGGATGGGAGCTATGCGCCTGCCGGTGATTGGCGGAGATGATTCTAGGATTGATGAAGCGGCTGCCGGGGAGATGGTGGCGTATGCGATGGAACACGGCATCAATTATTACGATACTGCATGGGGATACCACGACGGAAAATCGGAGACTGTGATGGGGAATCTGCTGGCTGAATATCCCAGAGAGAACTTTTTTCTAGCCACCAAATTTCCAGGCTACGATCTTTCCAATATGGATAAAGTGGAGGAAATTTTTGAGAAACAGTTAAAAAAGTGTCAGGTGGAATACTTTGATTTTTATCTGTTCCACAATGTCTGTGAGATGAATATTGACGCCTATCTGGATCCGTCCCACGGAATTTTCGAGTATCTGATGAAGCAGAAGGAGGCGGGGAGGATCCGCCATTTAGGCTTTTCTGCCCATGGGAGCCGAGAGGTAATCAGCCGCTTTTTGGAGGCATATGGAAAAGACATGGAATTCTGCCAGCTCCAGCTTAATTATCTGGACTGGAGTTTTCAGGATGCCAAGGGAAAAGTCCAGCTTTTGAAAGAGCATGGAATTCCGGTATGGGTAATGGAGCCGCTGAGGGGAGGGCGGCTGGCATCTTTGGCGGATACGGATGAGGAAAAACTGCGAAAGCTGCGGCCAGAAGAAACAATCCCTGCATGGGCATTCCGTTTCCTTCAGACCATTCCGGAAGTAACAATGATTCTCTCGGGAATGTCAAATTTAGAGCAGCTGAAGCAGAATATTGCGACTTTTGAAAAGGATGCGCCGCTAAGTTCTGAGGAGATGGAGACGCTTCTGGAGATTGCGGATGGAATGGTAAAGAAAAAATCTCTCCCTTGTACAGCCTGTCATTATTGTGTCAGCCATTGTCCACAAGGATTGAATATCCCTGAGCTTCTAAGTCTGTATAATGAGCATTGCTTTACTGAGGGCGGCTTTATTGCACCCATGGCCCTGGCGGCGTATCCGGAGGATAAACTGCCCAGCGCATGCATCGGCTGCAGAAGCTGTGAAGCTGTCTGTCCTCAGCAGATCAAAATTTCGGAAGCAATGTCTGATTTTGCGGCAAAATTGAATTTGGGTTAACCGCCGGCGGGAGGAATATATGGAATATCGGAAGCTGCCGAAAGGCACAGAGAAGATTAGTATTATCGGGCTGGGCAGCAGCTCGATAGGGGAATCAGGAGAAAAGGAGATTGCTGAGACCTTTTTGATGGCAATTGAAAATGGAATCAACTATTTTGACATGGCTTCAGCCGATGCAGCGCCATTTGAAGCGTACGGGAAAGCAATGTCCGGCTGCAGAGAAAAGGCATTTTTCCAGATTCATTTTGGGGCGGAATACACTACAGGCAAGTACGGATGGACTCTGAATCTGGACGCCATTAAGCGCTCGGTAGACTGGCAGCTCAAGGCGCTCAAAACGGATTATATTGATTTTGGATTTATCCACTGCATTGATGAGGAGGCCGATCTGGCAAAGGCCATAGATGGCGGTACGGTGGACTATATTCAGAAGCTAAAGAGGGAGGGGACTGTGCGGCACATCGGATTGTCGTCCCACACACCGGGTATCGTCAGCAAGATGCTGAACATGGGAATTCTGGATATGGTCATGTTCAGCATTAACCCTGCCTATGACTACCGTCATGGGGAATATGCCATTGGAGAGGTGGACGAGAGAATGGAGCTGTACCGCCGGTGCGAGGCGGAAGGCGTGGGAATCTCTGTTATGAAAGCCTTCAGTGCCGGCCAGCTCTTAAATGAAAAAACTTCACCGTTTGGCCGTGCTTTGACAGAATACCAGTGCATCCAGTATGCTTTGGATAAGCCTGGTGTTGTGACGGTGCTGCCTGGAGCGAGAAACCGGAAAGAATTAAAAAAGATTTTGGGATTTTTTGAGGCTGAACCGGAAGAAAAGGATTATTCTATCTTGGGGACATTTGCTCCTCAAGACGCAGAGGGAGTCTGCGTTTACTGCAATCACTGCCAGCCCTGCCCAGCGGGCCTGGATGTGGGCCTGATCAATAAATACTACGACTTGGCTCTGGCAGGGGACACTCTGGCGAAAGACCATTATGCGAACCTGGAGAAACATGCCTCTGACTGCATCGGATGCGGCCACTGTGATTCCCGCTGCCCCTTCCACGTGGAGCAGACAGGGAGAATGAGGCAGATTGCAGAGTATTTCCATGAATAGGGCGGCCAATGGCGTCTTCCAGCTTAGCCGAAATGAAACAGGCTGTATATCCGCGCTGTTTGAAGGGTGGCAGGAGACCATGATCTGGTCCTGTCTTCAAGGATACATGGGCAGAGCTTACGCTGCAGATTTTTCGGAGATGGGTTTTCACCATCCTTTGTCAGCAGCTATTTTGGTGGCAGATTTTTGCTTCTTTGCGGGGATTGCGAACAGAGAGCTGGTCTGCAGCGTCCCAAAGGATCATCAGGGCCATTTCCTGATTTTAGTCCCAGAAAATGACGGGTGGTCAGAATTGATTGAGAAGACCTATGGGGCCGGCGCGGAAAAGATTACCCGCTGCGCGGTCAAGAAGGAGCCGGATGTATTTGACCGGGAGCGCCTGAAGGCATATATAGCCGCGGTCCCCGATGGTTTTGAGCTGAGGATGATTGACCGCGATATTTTCCAGATGGCTGGCCGCGAAGAGTGGTCAAGAGATCTCTGTGCTTCCTTCCATGATTTTGAATCATTTCAGCTCTTAGGACTGGGGACAGCGGCTGTCCATGAAGGGCGGCTGGCTGCGGGGGCGTCTTCCTACACGGTGTACAACGGTGGGATAGAGATTGAAATTGACACCAAGGAGGAATACCGCAGAAAGGGGCTGGCTCTGGCCTGCGGGGCAAAATTGATTTTAGAATGTCTGGACCGGGGTCTCTACCCCAGTTGGGATGCACATGACAGAAGGTCGCTCTCTTTGGCTGAGAAGCTGGGGTACCATCTGGATCATGAATATCCGGCTTACATAATCGATCCGGCTGGTGTATAGATAGAAAACTTGTAAAAACAGAAGAAAACCGTTATAATAGCTATACATCATTGGAAAGAGCCATGGTAAGGAGATTGATTATGAGTGGAGAACAAAAAAGAACAGTACAGCCTGCCGGCAAGGAGCTGCTGAAAGATCTGAGAGATGCGGCAGAGGCATTTGTCCTTATGTCCGTATGTACCAAAGCCCCTTATGTGGTCTGTGATGAGGAGACTTTTGACGATGAAGTGTTCCTCTTTTTCAGCGGGGACGAGGCGAAAGAAGAAGCCAAGCGCCTTGTGGGGGAGAAAATACCGGTAGGAGTTGCCAGGATAGAACAGAAACAGATGCTGCTTTTTTATACCAGCCTGTACACAATGGGGATTAACGCCCTGCACATTATCCGAGATGGCCAGGAATACGAGGTTCAGCTTGAAAATTTCGTAAAACGTTCTGACCCAGAAAAACAGCCTGATGGTAAGGTGTGGGTAGAGAATCCGTCCCTTCATCTGACGTCCCTGTACTATATGCAGGAGCTGAGACGGCAGCCAGGGCGGGAAAATGACCCGGAGCTGAGAGAGATGCAGGAGGAGATTGCCGCTAACTTTGGAAAAGGGCGGTACATCGCTGCTGTCCAGAAAGAGGGAAACGGCGTCCCGGTAGTGAAGCTGAAAAACGGGGACCAGTACCAGCCGATTTTTACAGATATCCTGGAATTCCAGCGGTTCAACAGGGAAAATACCATGCGCCCTGTAGTAATTGAAGCAAAAAATCTGCCCAAGCTGCTGCCGCCGCAGGTGAAGGGGATTCTCCTGAACCCAACGGGTGTCAATATGCCGCTGATGCTGCGCCGGAATGTAGATACCGCCAAAGTACCAGAAGCGGCAGGAAAGGAAAGCGGCGAACCAAAATAGAGAGAAATGTGACAGGGTGCCTCTGCAGAGGCGCCCTGAAATTTTATTCGGGGAAGGCTTGCATTTCAGAGAGAAAGCTGTTATGATAGAAGAGAGTTAGTTAATACTAACTATTTGCAAGCCTGATATGTGTGCTCCTTCTGCTCTGCGAATCTGCGGGGAGGAGTGACCATGGCAGAATGAGAAAGGGGATAAAGTCTCATGCATTATCTGGAAATTGAAAAAGTAATTGGCCGTGAAATCATTGATTCTCGAGGAAATCCCACTGTAGAAGCAGAGGTGTATCTGGCTGATGGCACAGTAGGAAGAGGGGCAGCTCCCAGCGGTGCGTCCACTGGAGAGTTTGAAGCTCTGGAATTGCGGGACGGCGACGGAAGCCGCTTTGGAGGAAAAGGCGTCAGCAGAGCGGTGGAAAATATCAATACAATCATCAATGACACGATCTCTGGTATGGACGCCTCAGATATCTACGGAGTAGATAAGGCTATGATAAATGCCGATGGAACGGCAGATAAATCCAAGCTGGGGGCCAACGCGATCCTGGCTGTTTCCATCGCCTGCGCCCGGGCGGCATCCATCGCGTTGGACATTCCGCTGTACCGTTTTCTGGGCGGGGTCAATGGCAACCGGATGCCGGTTCCTATGATGAATATTTTAAACGGAGGCGCTCATGCAGCAAACACTGTGGATGTTCAGGAATTTATGATTATGCCGACAGGGGCTCCCAGCTTTAAAGAGGGACTCCGTTGGTGCACAGAGGTGTTTCACAGCCTGGCCGCCCTGCTGAAAGAGAAAGGATTGGCTACCTCTGTGGGTGATGAGGGTGGATTTGCCCCTGATCTGGCAAGTGATGAGGAGGCCATCCAATTTATACTGGAGGCTGTTCGAAGAGCTGGCTACGAGCCGGGTAAGGATTTTGTTCTGGCTATGGATGCTGCTTCCAGCGAGTGGAAGGGGGAGAAGAAAGGCGAATATATCCTCCCAAAATGCGGCAGACATTTCACATCCGCTGAGCTGGTGGCCCACTGGAAGGAGCTCTGCGACAAGTATCCGATCTATTCCATTGAGGATGGCTTGGATGAGGAAGACTGGGATGGCTGGAAACAGATGACTCAGGAGCTGGGGGACAAGGTGCAGCTGGTGGGAGATGATCTCTTCGTGACCAACACCGAAAGACTGAAGAAAGGCATCAGTCTGGGATGCGGCAATTCGATCCTAATCAAACTCAACCAGATTGGTTCAGTCTCTGAGACTCTGGAGGCAATCAAGATGGCACACAAGGCAGGATATACAGCCATCGCATCTCACCGTTCAGGGGAAACGGAGGATACTACGATTGCGGATCTGGCTGTAGCGCTGAATACCTGCCAGATTAAGACGGGGGCGCCCAGCAGAAGCGAGCGCGTAGCAAAATACAATCAGCTGATCAGAATTGAGGAAGAGCTGGAGGAGAGCGCAGTATATCCTGGGATGAATGCATTTAATATTGGATAGAATCCCGGTTCCGGTATTCTCTTGGCGTACATCCAAAATGTTCCCGGAAAGCCTTGGAGTAGTAGCTGGGGTGGTTAAATCCGCAGGAGAGGGCGATCTCCGTGATGGGTTTTTGAGTAGTCTGCAGCAGGCCGCAGCTCATTTTCAGCCGGTAGGCAATCAGAAAGTCAACGGGGGACTGCTGGAGATAGCGCTGGAAGACGGCACAGCATTTATTGCGGCTGACATGGCCGGCTGCCGCAATGTCAGCCAGGGATATTTTTTCATAAAAATGCTGGTAAATATAGGATACCATGTTTCGCTGGATTATCAGGTCAGAAGGGCCCAAAGGTTCCAGATGGCCGGAAGGCAGCATAGGGCAGATTTTCAGCAGACTGCCCCATAATGCAGTTATGGCACCGATGGCTTCCATCTCGTAAGAGGGGGAGCCGTCTTTTTTTATCTGCAGGATGCGGTCCAGCACCTGGGACACCATACTCCCTGCCGGCGAACCAGCCTGAAAATGGAGATATTCCAAACTGGGATTTGTCAGAACCGGCTGCACGTACTGCTGATTCATAGCTTCGTTTCCGGGGAAAAGGCAGGGGTGAAAGAGGAGACAGGTAAAGATACAGTCGTCCTGGTTTGCCGAGCAGCCGCAGTGCATTTGTCTGCTGTTGATGAAAAGGCAGTCGCCCTGGTTCAGCGTGATCCGCTTTCTGTTGATCCGGTAGGCCATGGTTCCCTCTGAGATCCTGAGAAATTCCAGATCTGTGTGCCAGTGGTATAGAGCTTTGCGGTCCGGGTACCAGGAGAGATGGCGCTCTTTGACAGACAGAGGAATGCCATCCCGGTCATACGATATAATTTCTGAAGCGTCCTGCATAACAAACGTCATGGCTTTTTCAACATTCATAGAAGTCCCTTTCCATCATCTGCAGAATTTGGCGAGAACTGCAGAGGGTAAGATTGTGATAATAATCTGGTATTATATTGATAGATTTAACAGATTTCAGGTACTATTATTATACTGTATCGCGGCTTTGGTGTACAGGAAAACAGGGGAGAAAAAGCTCCTTCCTATGCAGCCTGGAGCCGGAAAAAGGGAGAGTACAGGAGGGAGAAAATGGGAAGCTGGACGAAAATCCATACCGGTGAGATTTACGATCCCATGGATGGAGAGGTTGCGGAGATTCAGAGGGACTGCATGAGGCGCCTTTATGAATTTAATGCCACAGGGCCGGACGAGCAGGAACGGCGGAACGAGCTTATGAGGCATATGTTTGCAGAAATCGGGGAGGACTGCTACATAGAGCCGCCGTTGAGGGCCAACTGGGGCGGCCATTTTGTCCATCTCGGCGACCGGGTTTATTGTAATTTTAATTTGACTTTGGTGGATGACACCCATATCTATATAGGCAGCTGCACAATGATCGGCCCGAATGTTGTTATCGCTGCTGCCTGCCATCCGGAGGCTCCTCGTCTGAGGAGAAAGGGGCTCCAGTATAACAAACCAGTAGTGGTTGGAGAAAATGTATGGATCGGATCTGGTGCCATCATCCTTCCAGGGGTGACGATCGGAGACAATTCTATTATCGGTGCGGGGAGCGTTGTAACCAGGGATATTCCAGCTAATGTAGTGGCGGTGGGAAATCCTTGCAGAGTGCTTCGTGAGATCAAGGAGGAATCGTACTATGAATCACATTGAGCGAAGAGATGCAGAACTGCCGTACATTTCCGATGAAGCTGTGATGGCTCAGCAGGCGGAATGCCGAAAGATCCTTCAGCGGCTGAATACGGCAGACCGTTCAAATGGAGAGCTTTTAAAAAAGATAGTTAAAGAGTTGCTGGGCAGATCAGAAGATGCAGTTATCAATCCGCCGTTTTACTGCGATTACGGTTTTAACATCGAAGTGGGAAAGAATTTTTTTGCCAATTATAACTGTACCATTCTGGATGTGGCAAAAGTAAAAATCGGAGATAACTGTCAGCTTGCCCCTAATGTGGCAATTTACACGGCAGGCCATCCCATACATCCTGCAGCTCGCAATTCGCAGTATGAATACGGGATTTCCGTTGTCATTGGGGACAATGTCTGGATCGGGGGGAGTTCTGTGATTGTGCCGGGCGTTCATATCGGAAGCAATACAGTGATTGGGGCTGGAAGCGTTGTGACAAAAGATATTCCGGACTGGGTGGTCGCTGCCGGAAATCCCTGCAGAGTGATCCGCAGGATAACAGAACAGGATAAAGAGTATTATTATAAAGACAGAAAATTTGATAATGCAGCCTACACTGAGATATTAAGAGGCAGTGCTGAATAGGAAATCATGGAAGTGTGAACCATGGGGCCGGGAAAGCGGTTCCATGGTTTTTCCATAGTTAAAGAGCATAGTATAATATTTGTTATGAGTATTTGCTATTTTCTGCCATTGCCGCTATAATAGTATGCGTACAAAAGGAAGGAGGCAAAACGGATTATGATAGACCAAAGGTTGTTTGAAATTTTAGTGGATTCCTTTGGGAAGATCCTGATACCTGGTCTTACGATAACGATTCCGCTGACTGCTATCTCTTTTTCGATCGCTCTTGTCATTGCAGTGGCGACTGCCATGGTACAATTTGCGAATGTGAAGGTGCTGAAGCAGATCGCACGCTTTTATGTGTGGGTAATCCGCGGAACACCACTGTTGGTTCAGCTTTTTGTCGTCTTTTACGGGCTGCCCAATGTGGGGATCATTATTGATCCTTTTCCTGCAGCAGTTCTGGTTTTTTCCATCAATGAGGGGGCTTACTGTGCAGAAACGATCCGAGCAGCTCTTGAAGCTGTCCCTGCCGGCCAGATGGAGGCCGGACAGTGCGTGGGCATGACCTATCTTCAAGTTATGCGCCGGATTGTTCTGCCCCAGGCGCTGAGGACCGCGTTTCCAACCCTGTCCAATTCCCTGATCGCTATGGTAAAAGACACTTCCCTGGCAGCTAATATCACAGTAGTGGAGATGTTTATGACTACCCAGCAGATCGTAGCCAGGACTTATGAGCCATTGGCGCTGTATATTGAGGTCGGGCTGATCTACCTGCTTTTCTGTACAATATTGACCAAGATACAGAGGGCAGGGGAAAAGCGGCTGAATACTTATGGAGTGTAAAGGAGGCCTGCCATGCTGGAAATAAAAGATATACATAAAGCCTTCGGTGAGCTGGAGGTGCTGAGAGGAGTCAATATCCATGTGGATAAGGGGGAGGTAGTAGCGATCCTAGGGCCAAGCGGCTCCGGGAAGACTACCCTTCTTAGATGCGCGAATTTCCTGGAAAAAGCGGATGCAGGGACTTTGATATTTGATGGGGAGGAATTTTCTCTGAACCACATTTCAAAAAAGGAGATTGCCCGGATCCGGCGAAAGACAGGATTTGTATTCCAAAATTATAATCTCTTCCGGAATAAAACTGCTCTGGAGAATGTCACAGAGGGATTGATTATCGGGAGAAAAATGCCAAAGACACAGGCTGTTGAAATTGGAAAGCGGGCGCTGGAAAAGGTGGGGCTTTCGGACCGCTGCGATTATTATCCGAGCCAGCTGTCTGGGGGACAGCAGCAGAGAGTAGCTATCGCCAGGGCTCTGGCGGCGGAACCGGAGATCATCTATTTTGATGAGCCCACATCTGCCCTGGATCCGGAGCTGACAGGGGAAGTCCTTTCTGTCATGCGCCAGTTGGCTGATGAGGGAATGACGATGCTGGTGGTGACCCACGAGATGGGGTTTGCTAGAAATGTGTCGAACCGGGTGATTTTTATGGAACACGGAAAAGTCGTAGAGGAAGGAAATTCGAAAGAATTTTTTGCCAATCCCAGGGAGGAACGAACCAGAGAGTTTCTTCGAACCATCAGCGGCCATATGGGATCGGCGGATTAGGACACCATGAACACATACAACAAATAATCAGAAACGGGAGGAATATGACAATGAAAAAATATTATTTAGCTGGGCTCATGGCGGCGGCAGTCTTAGGAATCACCGCCCTTTCCGGATGTTCCCAGCAGAGCGGATCAGAGGGGACAGAAGCTGCGTCCAGCACTGCAGGGGAAGATCTGCTTTCTCAGATCCAGGAAAGAGGAGAGATTGTTGTTGCCACAGAGGGAACGTGGGCTCCGTGGACTTACCACGATGAGAGCGGCGCCCTGGTGGGATACGATATAGAAGTAATGGAAAAGGTCGCAGAGAAATTAGGCGTAGAGGCCACCTTTGTGGAGGGCGAATTTGACGGTTTATTGGCAGGGCTGGATTCCAAGCGCTACGATGTGATTGCCAACGGAGTGGACATCACTGAAGACCGAAAAGAAAAGTACGATTTTTCTGTGCCTTACGCCTACAATCGGACAGCAATTATTGTCAGAGCAGATAATGATGAAATTCAGTCTTTCGAGGATCTGGAGGGAAAGCATACTGCCAATACCATTACCAGTACCTACACAGAGGTGGCCAGAAGCTATGGGGCGGAGGTGACCGGAGTGGACGATTTGAATCAGACATTTGAACTGCTCTCCAGCGGCCGGATTGACGCTACGCTGAATGCGGAGGTAACATATTATGATTATATGAAGCAGCACCCGGATGCCAATATCAAGATTGCAGCCCTCAGCGAGGATGCAACCGAGGCAGCATTTCCAGTAAGAAAAGGCGAGGAGACGGCCAGCCTGCTGACGGCCATTAATGAGGCTCTGGCGGAGCTGGATGAGTCGGGAGAATTGACAGAACTGTCAGAAAAGTACTTTGGAACAGATATCTCCAAGAATTAACTGCAGGTTTAGAGGGCGGCAGCGTTCCGGAACCGGGTTTAACCGGTTCGGACGCGCCGCCCTGCTGTCATTTTAAGGGGCCCATCTGAAATTTTCTTTTCCTGCGCCGATTTCGAAATGGTATTTTGCAATTCCCAGATCGATCTTGCTGTAAAATCCCCTGCCGGCTTTTGCTGACACAGTTTTTCCGTCCAGGACAAAAGTGAATTTCTGCTGGTTGATCGCTGTGGGGGCCAACAGAGCAGCCTCCACACCTTTCTGAAACCATTCCGGCACAGGTGCTGTGGCCTGCATGACATCCTGTGGCTGTTTTCCTCTGTGGCTGCACCCCTGGGCAGTCCCATACCCCACTGCGATGACGAGACAGAGCTTTTCACCGCTGTTGACCTGAAATGCGGTTTTTACTTTGCTGTAGGTCAGGGCAACCCAACAGGTATTCAGCCCCAGCTGCTGTGCTTTCAGAACAACTTTTTCGCCGTAGTATCCACAGGTTTCTTCCAGATTTGGAGATTTTTTCCCGACAACGGCTATATAGTTTTTGACGCCGGAAAATTTCCCGTAATGGGCCATTATGCCGCTGAAGGCTTTCGGCTCATTGAGAACGAGCTGCATATGCAGGCCGCTTTCCTGATTGCATTGGCGGATGAACTCTTCCAGGGCGTCTCTTGTTCCTTTTTCAATCTCTCTGTCTTCATAAGAGCGCACGGAATGGCGCTTCTGAATCGCTTCTGATAATTCCATCATTTTGAAACCTCCTGAATGATTGCAAGGTGTTATGATAACACAGAATGATTGTAGCACAAAAAAGAAAATATGGTTAGCATTTTCGCGGCGGCATGCCATACATCCAGAGCATGGTTCGCCATTTGAACTAAGCATTTGCATACAGCTTCAGGCAGTTATAAAATAGACGCAGATGAAAAAAAGGACAGATTTGGATTGCAGACAGGAGGTATCAGACATGGATACAGAGAAAATGAAACAGGATTTAGGCGGCGGCGCTGTATTTGAGATCGGTGAGCCGAATACTGCTTTTGCCCAGTATTTTATTGGCCAGAGTTATCTGAAAATGCTGACAACAGAGAGAGTCGGCATCGGAAATGTGACCTTCGAACCAGGCTGCCGGAACAACTGGCATATCCATCACAAAGGAGGCCAGATCCTTCTGGTGACTGGCGGCAGAGGCTGGTATCAGGAATGGGGCAAGGAAGCTCAGGAGCTGCATCCCGGGGATGTGGTCAATATTTCGCCGGAGGTAAAGCACTGGCATGGAGCGGCAAAAGATAGCTGGTTCCAGCACCTGGCAGTGGAAGTTCCAGCGGAAGGGAGCTCCAATGAATGGCTGGAAGCGGTAAAGGAAGAGGACTACAAAAAGTTAAAGTGAGATGGCAACTGCCGGGGCGGCTCCGGCAGATGAAAGGAGCAGGAAAGATGAAGATTGATTTTGGATTGGCGGCAGCAGACCCGGAGTTTGCCAGCCTGTTTGATTCCTTTGCACAGGAGGAAGTGCCAGAGCAGGACAATTTGGACGGAAAGACCAGAATGATGGCTATTCTGGCGGCTTTGCTTGGCTGCCAGGGCGTGGAGACCTTTCGCCGTGCTCTTCCTGCAGCTATGGGGGAGGGTGTCACGCCGGTGGAGATAAAAGAGACGATTTATCAGGCGGTGGCCTATCTGGGCATTGGCCGCGTCCTGCCATTCTTTGATGCAGCCAACAAGGTATTCCAGGAATCAGGGATCAGTCTTCCTCTGCCCGGTCAGTCCACAACCAGCAGAGGGGACCGGATCGAAAAGGGAAATCAGGCTCAAGTGGACATTTTCGGGGAGCAGATGAAAGGATTCCAGAATTCCGGTCCAGAGGAGTCCCGCCACATCAACCGGTGGCTGGCAGGCAACTGCTTCGGCGACTACTATACCAGAAAGGGCTTGGATTACAGGCAGAGAGAGATGATCACATTCTGCTTTCTGGCTGCTCAGGGAGGCTGTGAACCCCAGCTCATCAGCCACGCGGGAGCCAATCTGAAAGTCGGAAACGACAAAGCGTTTATGATTAAAATCATATCCCAGTGTCTGCCATATATCGGATATCCCAGGTCGCTGAATGCCCTGAGATGCCTGAACGAGGCGGTCCAGGCAAACGAATAATAGACAATCAGCACTCTCATAATTATTTATAAAAAATATCCCCTGTCAGGGGCGGCTGCAGAAGCTCTCCTGACAGGGGATATTTTATTTCATGGTGATCAGTTCATAGCTCCTGGTGCCCAGGCCGATTTTTTCGGCGTGTTCCAGACAGCTTCTCCACTCGGATTCCGGTGTGGAATTGCGGAAGTGGTCGTGGTGGTCCTCAAAGCCAGGCTTGGCCAGATTGTTTGCCAGCTGGCTTCCGGGAATCGGAGATGCGGCGAGACAGGCATCCACACATGCCTGATCCAGAGCCAGCGGGTCGAATGATGCAAACATGCCGATATTGGGCAGGATCGGCACATCGTTCTCGCCGTGGCAGTCGCAGTTAGGCGATACGTCCACCACCAGGGAGATGTGGAAGCAGGGGCGTCCGTCCACCACTGCTTTGGTGTACTCTGCCATGCGGCAGTTCAGCAGCTCGATAGCGGCATCATTGTCAAAGATAATGGCATCAAAGTTGCACGCGCCCAGACAGCGGCCGCATCCCACACAGTTATCTTGGTTGACATGCATTTTTTTGGACTCTGAATCAAAAATCAGACCGCCGTTGGCACATTCTTTCTGGCATCTGCGGCATCCGCGGCAGAGCTGAGGATCAATGTGAGGCTTTCCGCTGCTGTGCTGATCAGTCTTACCCGCACGAGAACCGCAGCCCATTCCGATATTCTTGATGGTTCCGCCGAAGCCAGTCATCTCGTGACCCTTAAAATGAGTCAGGCTGATAAATACATCTGCGTCCATGATGGCCCGCCCAATCATGGCTTCTTTTACATATTCACCGCCGTTTACTGGTACAGCAATATCATCCGTTCCCTTGAGTCCATCCCCGATGATGATGGGACATCCCACCGAGAGGGGAGTGAAGCCATTTTCCCACGCACATTCCAGGTGCTCGAGGGCATTTTTGCGGCTGCCTGGATACATAGTATTGCAGTCAGTTAAAAAAGGCTTTCCGCCCAGCTCTTTCACGACATCAGCAACGGCTTTTGCGTAATTAGGGCGAAGATAGCTGATATTGCCCAGCTCCCCGAAATGCATCTTGATGGCAACGAATTTTCCTTCCATGTCAATGCTGCCGATCCCGGCAGTCCGAATCAGCTTTTTGAGCTTTGTGGGAAGCCCGTCGCCGAAGGCGATGGTATGAAAGTCAGTGAAATATACCTTTGCTTTTTCCATGGTGTCACCTCTGTTAAAATATTTTTGGTCAATGAAAATTTCATTGATTTTGCTGTTTCCCCGTACACAAATGCTACTGCTCCATTATAATGCAAAAAATTCTCACTGACAACCAGAAAGGAGCAGATTGAAAAAGGGATCAGAAAAGATGAAAATCCACTGATTGCTACAAGATGCCGGATGTGATATACTAAAGGTCTATGAAGACGTAGGCATTTCACTGACAGGAGTTTTGATACATGGTAATGATCCGCTTAAACAAATATTTAAGTGAAAACGGGGTCTGCTCTCGGAGGGAGGCAGACCGGCTGATTGAGTCCGGAAAAGTCCTGGTTGACGGCAGGCCGGCCAGCGTTGGCCAGCAGGTGACGGCAGGTCAGGAAGTGGTCTGCGATGGGAAAAAAGTGGAGTCTGGAAAGCAGCGCCCAATTCTTCTGATGGTAAATAAGCCAAGAGGGATCGTATGTACCACATCCGACAAGGACAGGGCGGAGAATATTGTAGAATTTCTCAATTACCCTGTTCGAGTCTACCCGGTAGGACGTCTGGATAAAGATTCAGAAGGGCTGCTTTTAATGACCAATCAGGGAGATTTGGTAAACCGGATCATGCGGGCAGGAAATTTTCACGAAAAAGAGTACGAGGTTCAGGTTGACCGGGAGGTTACGCCGGAATTTTTAAAAAAAATGGCTTCGGGCGTAAACATTTTGGATACTGTCACACGGCCCTGCAGAGTGGAGAAGACGGGCAGGGACAGCTTTCGGATTATCCTGACTCAGGGGTTAAACCGTCAGATCAGGAGAATGTGCCAGGCTTTGGGATACCAGGTCACAAGATTAAAGAGGGTACGTATAATGAACCTGAGGTTGGACAGCCTAAAAACGGGAGAGTACCGCATGGTTACAAAAGAGGAAGAAAAAGAACTAAAGCGACTGCTGAGAGGCTCTTCAAGTGAGCCGGGAAAGGCCAGAACCGCCAGAAAGAGAGGATAATAAACCAGTTATGGATCAGACGCCTATAGAGAGAATGAAAGAACTGATCGCCGTCCTGTCAGAAGCAGGGAAGGCATATTACCAGGAAAGCCGGGAGATTATGAGCAATTACGATTACGACCGGCTCTATGACGAACTGGCAGAATTAGAGAAAAAGACTGGGATTATTTTATCTTCCAGTCCTACCCAGAATGTAGGGTATCAGGTGCTGTCAGAGCTCCCCAAAGAGGCACATGAGTCACCGATGCTTTCTTTGGATAAGACGAAAAGTGTCGAAGAGCTCAAGGAATGGCTGGGTGACCAGAGAGGGCTTTTGTCCTGGAAAATGGACGGACTGACTATTGTTCTCACCTATGAAAACGGCACTCTTGCTAAGGCGGTTACCCGGGGAAATGGAGAAATCGGGGAGGTTATCACCAACAATGCCAGAGTGTTTGCCAATATTCCTTTAAATATTGCATACCAGGGACAACTGGTTCTGAGAGGAGAAGCTGTGATCCGGTACTCGGACTTTGAGCGCATTAATGAAGAGATCGAGGATGTGGATGCAAAATATAAAAATCCCCGCAATCTGTGCAGCGGCTCTGTGCGCCAGCTAAACAGCCAGATCACTGCGGAGAGAAATGTAAATTTCCTGGCCTTTGCCCTGGTCAGAGCAGATGGGGTAGATTTTCAAAATTCCCGGAAAAATCAGTTTGAATGGCTCAGATCCCAGGGATTTGAAGTGGTGGAATATCGGGAAGTGACGGCTGAGAATCTGGAAGAAACCGTTAAGTGGTTTGGGAAGGCTGTGGCCGAAAATGATATCCCTTCCGATGGCCTGGTACTGCTGTATGATGACATTGCCTATGGGGACAGCCTGGGGAGAACGGCAAAATTCCCCCGCAATTCCATCGCTTTTAAGTGGGCGGATGAAGTGCGGGAGACTACGCTGCGCTATATCGAATGGAGCCCTTCCAGGACAGGACTGATTAATCCTGTGGCAGTATTTGAGCCGGTGGAACTGGAGGGAACCACAGTGAGCCGCGCCAGCGTTCACAATATCAGTATCCTCCAGGCTCTTGAACTGGGAGAGGGAGACCGGATCACCGTCTACAAGGCCAATATGATTATCCCTCAGATCGCGGAAAACCTGACCAGAAGCGGGTCCGTAAAGATCCCAGAGGTATGTCCGGTCTGCGGCGGCAGGGCGGAGATCCGGCAGGTCAACGACGTAAAATCCCTGTACTGTACCAACCCTGACTGCCAGGCAAAACGGATCAAGAGCTTTACTCTGCTGGTCAGCCGGGACGCCCTTAATATTGACGGCCTCTCAGAGGCCACCCTGGAAAAGTTTATCGGAGCCGGTTTCATCCATGAGTACGCCGATATCTTCCACCTGGACCGGCATAAAGATGAAATTGTCCAGATGGAGGGATTTGGCCAGAAGTCCTATGACAACCTGATCGAATCCATCAGAAGGGCATCCAGGACAACACTGCCGAGGCTGATTTACGGACTTGGAATTGCCGGCATCGGGCTGGCAAATGCCAAGGTACTGTGCCGTCATTTCCAATATGATTTTGATGCTATGCGCCGCGCAGATGCCGGAGAGCTGACTGCGGCCGATGGAATCGGGGATGTGCTGGCTCAGGCTTGGATTGATTATTTTAAAAATGAAAAAAACAATGAAATTGTAAACCATCTTTTGAAAGAATTAGAGATTGAAAAAGAGACGGTGTCAGCAGAGGGAGGCCGCCTGGAGGGGATGACGTTTGTCATAACAGGAACGGTAAATCACTTTGCAAATCGGAAAGAACTGCAGGCAGCGATCGAGGCGGAAGGGGGAAAGGCCACCGGTTCTGTAACGGCTAAAACCACGTACCTGATCAACAATGATACTGCATCAAACTCCTCGAAAAATAAAAAAGCGAAGGAGCTGGGGATCCCCATTATTTCAGAAGAAGAGTTTTTACAGATGATGAAGGGAGAAGAAGACGATGCCTATCAAGGTACAGAATGATCTGCCGGCAAGAGCCGTGCTGGAATCAGAAAATATATTTGTTATGGATGAGGACAGGGCGCTGAGCCAGGATATCCGCCCGCTGGAGATCCTGATCCTGAACCTGATGCCGATAAAGGAAGACACGGAGACACAGCTTCTGCGGGCGCTGTCCAACACGCCGCTGCAGATCGACTGCACGTTTCTGATGATGTCTACCCATGTGTCAAAAAACACGTCTGCCAGCCATCTGAACAAGTTTTACGTGACCTTTGATGCGGTTCGCCGGAACCACTACGACGGCCTGATTATCACCGGGGCCCCGGTGGAACATTTGGAGTTTGAGGAGGTCAATTACTGGCCGGAACTGATGATGATTATGGAGTGGAGCAAGACCCATGTGACTTCCACTATGCACATCTGCTGGGGGGCTCAGGCAGGGCTGTACTACCATTACGGCATCCCCAAATATGAGCGGAGAGGGAAGCTGTCCGGCGTGTACAATCATAAGGTCCTGGACAGAAAAGTCCCCCTGGTCAGGAGCTTCAATGACTATTTTCTGGCACCCCATTCCAGGTACACAGAGGTGCGGAGAAAGGATATTGAGAAGCACCCGGAGCTGAAGATCGTGGCCGAGTCGGATGAGGCCGGAATCTTTCTGGTGATGAACGGGGACGGCAGCCAGATCTTTGTCCAGGGCCATCCGGAATACGACAGGATGACCCTCAATAACGAGTACCACCGGGATTTAAATAAGGGGCTCAACCCAGCGGTTCCTGTGAACTACTATGTAGACAATGATCCCTTCTCCGTCCCGCCCCTGATGTGGCGCAGCACGGCCAATACCCTGTACAGCAACTGGCTCAATTTCTATGTCTACCAGGTAACGCCCTATATTCTGGAGGAGGAGTGAAGAGGCAGATCACCTTTTCACAGCCCCCACCAGCAGCATCATGGGGCGCCGCATCTCATCCTGCATCCCGGGGATATCCATCATCTCCTCCGGGGGCTGGGGCTCTACGACGCGGCGCAGCTCAAAGCCGTTGTCCAGCAGCGCGGAGAGGTAGGTGGTCAGAGTGCGGTGGTATTTGGTCACCCGCTCTCCCAGAAAGATGGCCTGACGCTCCCCCTCGTAATAGTAGCGGTCCACTGGAAAGTGAAGGATGTTTCCATTTTCATCGTAATACCAGTCCTGGCTTCCGTAAGCGGTAAATACTGGGTGCTCTACAGAAAAGACAAAGGAGCCGCCCGGAGTCAGCCATCGGCTGATGCTGGCCGCCAGGGGTTCGAAATCTTTTACATAGTGGAAGGCCAGGGAGCTGAAGACAATGTCAAAACTGCCGTCGGGGAAACTCAGATCTTCCATGGCTGCCTGACAGTATTCGATCTGGCCGGCGCTGTTTTTCTCCTTTGCCGTCTCCAGCATCCTCCGGGAGATATCGATGCCGAGAACGCGTGACGCGCCGTGCTCCGCCGCATATCTGCAGTGCCAGCCGTATCCGCAGCCCAGATCCAGGACGGTTTTTCCGGAAAAGTCCGGCAGGATCTTTTCAAGGGCCTTCCATTCGCCGGCTCCCTTCAGCCCCAGGACGGACCGGTTCATCTCGCTGTATTTCCTGAAAAATTCTTCATTGTCATATCGGTTTTCTTTCATAGTGAAATCCTTTCCAATGTTTATTCGTTTACTTGATTTCTCTGTTTTTGATTCCCATTTAGAATTGTTTTATCGGCAGTCCCGTCGGCATTGTATTTCAGGGCGAAATCCTGGGTGACGGAATACTGATCCCCGATGAAATAGTGGAATGTGACCTCCATTGGCTGCCCGTTGCTGTACCAGTAGATGGACTGCTTTAACAGAGGGATATTTTTGGTGCCGATGAGCTTGGCCTGCTGGTCTGTCGGCAGCTTGGCGCAGAGCTCCATGTGGCCGCTGGATCTGACAATGCCCAGCTCCTGGGTATATTTGGTGAAGGAATCTTCCAGCCTGCTGATCTCGATATTGGGGATGATGATGGAAGATACGTAGGTATAGCTGATACAGACCAGCTTGTCGTTGGCATAGCGCCCCCGAATAAAATGGTGGATATATTTCTCTGAAGGAGAGAAAAAGTTCTTCGTCTCCGCCGCATCGGAGCATTTGATCAGACTGTACTTGATCAGCTCTGTTCGCGGCCTCTGCCCGGAGCGCCTGACCAGCTCAGTGAAGCTCTCTGACATTGTCAGGGCTTTGTTGATAGACCGTTTGTAGTCATGAGAAACAAAGGATCCGTTTCCGGGGATCCGCTTGATATATCCGTTTGCCGCCAGCTCATTCATCGCCTTTGTGACCGTCATATGGCTGGAGTCAAATTCTTCGCAGATCCACGGTTCCGGCGGCAGAGGCTCGTTCTCTTTGTAGGTTTCGTTTTGTATCTCCTTTTGAAAATACAGGACAATGGCCTTGGATTTTGTCATTTTTCCCATACACTCCTCCTGTTCGGTTGATTCTGCAGGCTTCTGTGGTGAAGGCAGAAGCCGCAGCAGTGTGCTCGATTCCGCTGCGCTTCATCTCGCTTGCGGGCTTTCGCCCTATGCCAAATGATAGCAGATGGGCTGCTTCTGCGTAAACGCCGCGCAGCCGCCTGCTATCATTTGACGCACTGCTCATTGCTTTCGCAAACATTATACCATAAAGAATAAAAAAATTAAAGATAAATATATATTTATTGTTGACAAAACAGCGGATTATGGTATTATAAATATATATTTACTGTTGAAATGCCGGCCCAATAGTATATATTAATTGAATCGTGTGAAGGCGAAGGAGGTATTGGTATGACAGAAATTTCAGTAATGGCTTTGATACTGATCCTGTGTATAACGACTCTGGGCGTGTTGGATCAGTATTCGGTACAGATGGGGTTTTATTCGCCGCTGTTTTCCGGAACGCTTACTGGACTAGTTTTGGGGGATATTCAGACAGGGCTGATTGTGGGGGCGACACTTCAGCTGATGTCCCTGGGAATTGCACATTATGGGGGAGCAACCATACCGGATTATTTTTCTGCGTCGATTATGGGAACGGCGTACGCAGTGATTTCCGGGAACGGCGCGGATTACGGGATCGGGCTGGCGATTCCCATAGCGCTTCTGCTGACTCAGCTGGATATCCTGGCCAGAATGAGCCACTCGATCTGCAAACATTACATGGACCGCTGCATTGAAACCCTGGATTATCGGAAGGTTACCATCGCCCACGCTGCCGGAGGCGCCACCTGGATCCTTTCCAGAGTATTCCCGGTGTTTGTCGGCCTGGTGTTTGGCGAAGCGGTAGTGAGCGCCATCAACGCTGTGATCCCTGAGTGGATCATGTCAGGGCTGCAGGCCGCCGGAAAGATTCTTCCAGCCATGGGCATTGCGATTCTGCTGAAATACCTGCCGTTTAAAAAGTATCTGGCGTACTTCCTGCTGGGATTTGTTTTGCTGGCATACGGAGATTCGATCTTTACGATCCTGGCCGTGGCCATCATAGGCACTGCCCTGGCCCTGATCCATTACCATTCCATTGCAAATTTGAAAGCGGCTCCGGCTGCTGCTTCCGTGGATGACGAGGAGGTAGAGATTGATGAGTAGACAGTTGTCAAAAAAGACCCTTCAGAAGGTATGCTGGCGCAATATGTTTCCCTTCCAGTGGAGCTGGAACTATGAAACCATGCAGGGGAGCGGCTACGGATGGGTTGTGTGGCCGGCGATGAAAGAGCTGTACGGGGATGATCCGGAAAAAATGAAAGAAATGCTGCGGGCAGAGTCCGGCTATTTCAACACGACCCCGGCCATGTCTCACCTCATCATGGGTGCGGATCTGGCTCTCCAGGAAGAACTGGGGGCGGAGTCCAAGGATATGGTCATGGCAATGAAATCCGGACTGATGGGGCCCTTTGCAGGAGTGGGAGACACGATTTTCCTGGCCATTTACAGGGCGGTATTCTTCTCCATCGCCTCCTATTTTGCGCTGGACGGCGTGCCTTTCGGGCTTTTGATTCCCATCATTACCGGTCTGTTTATCATTTTTACCAGATATAAATTTACATTTCTGGGGTATTCTCAGGGAAAGAAACTGGCGTCAGAATTTGCCGACCGGATCGCACCCATTACAGAATGCGCCTCTATTCTGGGACTGACAGTTGTAGGAGGTCTTGTGGCGTCGGTGGTCACGTACTCTCTGGATCTGGAATTTGTGGTAGGGGAGGCGACCCTCTCTGTCCAGAGTTATCTGGACACCATGATGCCGAAGCTGATTCCGCTGGTGATCGTCCTGTTTTCCTACTGGCTGCTGGGCAAAAAGAAAATGAATTCAACCAGACTGATTTTTGTTCTGCTGGCCTTGGGAATGGTCCTGGGAAACCTGGGACGGATTTTCGGGGTATAACGAGATAAAGGAGAGAAGGAATATGGCAATCGTTCACGTAAGGATCGACGAAAGACTGATCCATGGCCAGGTGGCTATGGTGTGGACAAACACAGTGGGGGCTTCCAGGATTATCGTAGCCAATGACGAGGCCGTCAGGGACGACATGATCATCGCCGCGCTGAAAATATCGAAGCCGGCAGGGGTGAAGTTGTCCATCTTATCGAGAAACAAAGCGGTAGAAAAAATCGGCAATGGTGCATATGATGATGACCGGGTATTCCTGATCTTCCAGAATGTGAAAGATGCCGCCTATTGTGTGGAAAAAGGGTTAAAGCTGACCCATATCAATGTGGGAAATGTGTCTCAGAAGCACGGTGGGGTGCCGATCAAAAAATCAGTGGCCCTCACAAAAGCGGATATTGAACAGATCAACGGGATGATGCGGATGGGAATACGGATCACGGCGCAGATGCTTCCCACAGAATCGGACCAGAGTATTTCTGAATATATCAAAGCTGCGGTGAAAGAGTAAGGAACAGGAAGGAATAGAAGCTATGAAAACAGAATACATTACCACGGAATCCAACAATCAGTCATCCAGGGGAATTGATGAGCTAAGTTCTCAGGAAATTTGCCGGATTATCAATGAAGAGGACAAGAAGGTCCCGGAAGCGATTGAAAAAGAAATCCCTCACATTGCCCGGGCCATCGACGCTCTGGCGGAGACCTACCAGAACGGGGGAAGGATCGTTACCATAGGTGCCGGATCCTCCGGGCGCTACGGCGTTATCGACGGAGTAGAGCTGGTACCCACGTTTAATGCGGATCCAGACCGGATCGTAGGGATCGTCTGCGGAGGAAAGGAAGCTATGTTCCGCTCCATCGAGGGGGCTGAGGACAGAGAAGAGCTGGCCATAGAGGATCTGAAGGCTATCCATTTCGGGAAAAGGGACATTCTGATCGGCTCTGCCGCCAGCGGCAATACCCCCTACACTACGGCTGCCCTCGCATATGCGGCTTCCCTGGGGGCCAGGACCATCGCTATTTGCTGCAACAAAGACAGCCGCATGAGCCAGGTGGCCGGGATCTGCATCGCCCCGGTGGCCGGACCAGAGGTGATCAGCGGATCCACCCGGATGAAGGGCGGCACCATAGAAAAAATGGTTATGAACATGCTGTCAACCGGGGCCATGATCCGCTCCGGCCGGGTGTTCGACAACTATATGGTATATGTTCAGCCGAGAAATAAGAAGCTAGTAGAGAGAATGAAAAACATGCTGAAGGATATTCTGGGGATCACCGACGAGGAGACGGATCGCCTCTACGATGAATCCGGTGCCAGCGTGGCCGCTGCCATCGTGATGTACAAAAAGCAGGTGGGAAGAGAAGCGGCCCTGAAGCTGTTGGATGAGGCGAAAGGGAATGTGAGGAGAGCGATTCAGTAGATAAAGGTCTATTTGCGCCCCGCCAGCATCCGGGAATTGCCCAGCATCATCAGGGCCGCCCGCTGGCGGGAACCGAAGACCTCCTGGGCCGTGTCGATGAGCCGCACATCCTGATAGCCCATATCTCGCAGTTCCTGGGCGAAGGCTTCCATATCCCCATACATCCGGAGCTTCATATCGTCATTGAGGGCAAAGACCCCGCCTTTTTTCAGCACGCGCAGGGTCTCCAGCAGCAGAGCCCGCTTGTCCGACCCCATGATGTTGTGATAGACGTAGTTGCTCACCACGGCATCGAAACACTCGTCGGGGAAGTCCAGCTTGCTGGCGTCCCCGTGCTGGAACACGCACCGGGAGCCGACGCCCTCGCTGGCGGCGTTTTTCTCGCATATGGTCTGGCTGTAGCCAAAGTCTGCGCCCCAGCAGTCAATGCCCATCACTCGGGCCGTCTGCCAGGTGAGAGCCGCCCGGATGGACAGGGGCCCGGAGCCGCAGCCCACATCCAGAAGCTGCCCCTGGCCGTCAAAATCCAGATGGGAAAGGACGGCCAGGTGGGTCCGGTCCATCATGCCGCCGCCCCCGAAGGCATACTGCCGTCGGATCCAGGTGATCCAGCCCAGCAGCACCAATAAAAGAAGTGCGGCAGCCGTGAACACCACGCCCAGCGCCATGATGCGGAATACCGCAAATGACAGCACGGCCAGCACCGCGAACAGTGTCAAAAGGGCGCCTGTTACATAGAAAACAGGGTTTGACATCCAGCTCCCGTAATTCTCTCCGTGGGTTCCAAGCTGGATGGCTTTTTGCTGAACTTGATTTTGCTTCATTTGCATCCTCTCCTTGTTACGTTATTTTTGCAGCAGCAGGCCAGAGTTTGTCTGGGCCGCCGAAACGCAGATACCCAGGCTGGCTCTGGAAACCGGCGGCAGATAACTAAGCCCATAAGTTAGTTCATACTAACTTATGGGCTTAGTATATCCTATCTCCCGCGAAAAAGCAATACGCCAGAGGGACGATTTCGTGCGTAAAAATGGTAGTGACTGTGCGGTTATCAAGTATCAGAAAAAAATGAACTGTGATAAAATAATAATGATGTTGGGGGCAAAAGTCCCCAACCATGATGATATTATTATCGAAAGAAGGGGTCTGATCTTGAAAAAAATTTCTATCCGCTACAGAGCGATTATCATTATCCTGGCACTGCTGATTCCCTTTATCCTTCTGTTTCACAGCTATACAGGGCGGGTGAAAGAGAGGATCAATCTGCAGTTAGCCAAGGGCTATCAGGAAGCCCTTCTGGTGTTCTGCACTGATGTGGAAGAGCAAATGAAGACTGCAGATGCTTTTTTGATGGTGGACTGCTGGTCGGGCGAAGACTTTCGGAGAGCATCAGAAGTGGACACGGCGGAAGCGGCCGAGGCAGCGCTGAGCGGAGTGAAGGAGAAAGCTCAGATCCTTCTGGAAAATAACCAGGATATCAGCGGTATTTTTTTCTATTCGGAGAAAGCCGGGAAGCTCATCAGTGTTTATTATGAAGACGGCGTGCAGTTCGCGGAGAAGCAGAAGGAGGCTATGGAGACTGTAGCGGCAGATCTTTATTCAGAAAAAGTGGAGGAGGGAAGAGGATGGCAGTTAAAAACAGAGGCCGGCCGTCCTCTGATGGCCAGAACCATCTCCTATCAGGGATTATATTGTACGGCTATGATTGATCTGCAGCGCCTTACCGGGATGGCCCAGACAGAATATAAGCTGTCAGCACCGGTCGCTTTTGCTAAAAACGGAGAAATTATAACAGATGCTTACTGGATGAGAAACTATGATGGAGATCTGTCAGAATTGATACAGTCAGACGGCCATAATCTGATTGAGAGCGGAGGGGTACAGTATCTGGTTATCACGGACTCTGTTATGGGCCAGACGGCCCTATACGGTGTGCGGTATAATTACAGATGGGATTGGATGAACCTGATGGTTTGGGGATTTGCAGTGGTTGTGATTTTTACATTCGCGCTGGTCTGGTTCAGCATGGAAGCAGCATTTTTCCGCCCTTTGAGGAAATTGATCCGGGTTATGGAAGCCATCAGCAATGGGGATCTCACTGCCAGGGCGGAAGATTTCAGCGGCCGGGAATTTGCAGAGATCAACGGGACCTTCAATCAGATGGTGGACACGATCGAGCATCTGAAACTGCAGACATACGAAAATCAGATCCAGGCAAAGACATCCCAGATGAACGCCCTCAGACTTCAGATCCGCAGACATTTCTTTCTCAACTGCCTGAAGAATATATATGCCATGGCCCGGTCCGGCAACGTGGAAAATATCCAGAAAATGGTTCTGCTGTTGTCTGTCCATCTGCGGTACACTCTTGATGTGGAGAAAAATACCGTGAGTTTGGCAGAAGAATTAGATATGTGCCGGAACTATACTGAACTCCAGGGGGTAGGCCAGTCAGAAAAACCGGAACTGAAAATTTCCATGGATGAGCGCCTGAAGGATTTTTACATCCCGCCGGTCAGCCTGCTGACCCTTATTGAAAATTGCTGCAAATATGCAATGGAACCGGGAAAAAGTCTGGAAATCAAAGTGGAAGCGGCGATAAAGATGCTGGATGAAGACCGCTACGTGGATCTGACTGTCCAGGACAATGGCCCTGGGTTTGCTGACGAAATGCTGAAAAAATTAAACACGGACCGAGGAAGCCTGGCAGAGGAAGGGCATATCGGAATCTGCAATGTGCTGGAGAGGATCAGGATGATGTACGGGAGGGAATGTTCGATGATATTTGGAAATGCCGGCGGCGCTAATATCGAGATCATTATTCCGCTGGAAAGGGGAAAGGATATATGAAGCTGTTGATTGTGGACGACCAGCTGGCGACGCTGACAGGACTATGTCAGGATATTGACTGGAAACGGGAAGGAATTACCGAGGTGACGGCGGCTCAAAACGCGATGGAAGCGAGGATTATGTTTCGGAACGGGGTGCCGGACATTATGATCTGCGACATCGAAATGCCGGTGGAGAGCGGGATACAGCTTGGGAAGTGGGTCAGATCCATGGGATATTCCACCAGGATTATTTACCTTACCTGCCATTCAGAATTTGAGTACGCAAAAGAGGCGCTGGAGCTGCGGGCGGTCGACTACATCCTGCAGCCGGCCCCCTATGAGGAGATCGTGGAGGTGGTGAGGCGCACCATACAGGATATTAAAAATGAGGAACGGAAAGAAAAAACGCTGAACAAAGCGAGAAATTTTGAAGAAAAGCAGAAGTATTTTGAGCAGAGCATCTGGAAAGACTGGCTGACAGGAAGAGGGAACAGAAAACAGACGGAAGAAATGTTGGAAGTACCGCAAAGAAATTGGGGGATTTGGCTTGTGCTTCTGCAGACGGTTGAGTGGGGAGAAGAAAAATCACAGTGGGAGGAAACCGATCTCACTGTAGTGCTGGACAGCTTGACGGCAGATATTTTCCCCCGGGCTCTCTTCTGGTCTGCGTCTGCTATGACAGAGCCCGGGGTCTATGCTTTCGGACTGCAAAGCCGGAAAGGTCCAATGACAGAGGGGGAGCTGACAAAGCAGCTTCAGTACCTGCTGGCGGTTTTCGAGCTGTATATGCCCTGCCGCCCGGCTTTATATCCCGGATGGGCGGAAAATTTTTCCAAGCTGACAGGCACTTACCGGGAACTGATAAAACAGAAGGAAAACAATGTAGCATGCAGGAGCGGTATTGTCCGGGATCGGATCTTGGCAGAGGAAGAGATTGCGTTCGGAGAGGATATGAAACAGTGGAAGGTATGGATGGCCTCAGGACAGTCAGAAAGAATGAGCCGCGCAGCGGAAAGTCTGCTGACCGGGCTGGCCGCTGAGGAAAAACTGGACGGAGGGATTCTCCTGAATTTTTACCAGGAGTTTATGCAGATGCTGTATGCTGTCGGCAGCCAGGTAAACGGAAAATCCATCTCAGAACTGTTCCGCACAGATGAAGAGATGGAGCTGTACCGAAACGGCATGAAATCCCTGGAACAGATGCTGAGCCTGATTCGCCACGTGGCCGCAGTATACAGTCAGACGGAGAGGGAGTCCAGCCAGAAGGAGATCGTAGAATCCATACAAAAGTACATAAACAGCCATCTGGGCGAAGCGATTATGAAGGAGGACATTGCCGGCCAGGTTCATCTAAACAGCGACTATATAACGCGCATCTTCAGAAAAGAGACCGGCATGTCAATCAAGAGCTATATCATACAGCAGAAGATGCTGGCGGCCAGACAGTTCCTGCAGACGACAGACCTGCCTGTCAGCCATATCGCCGTAAGGCTGGGCTATTCGAATTTCAGCCATTTCTCATCTGCATATAAAAAGCAGTTTGGCATCACGCCCAATGAGGAAAAACGGATGAGCAGTTCCGGTGAAATTTAAAACTTATTTCCATGGCCCTTTTCGTCGGG
Source organism: uncultured Lachnospiraceae bacterium (assembly GCA_944376125.1). Classification (GTDB taxonomy): domain Bacteria; phylum Bacillota; class Clostridia; order Lachnospirales; family Lachnospiraceae; genus UMGS1370. The sequence goes on along the minus strand of CALWBQ010000041.1, from coordinate 87,872 downwards.
AAGAAACCGGCAGAGGGCTTTTTGAATGGTGCGGTTCTAAAAACGCCGCTTGTGTGAAAACAAAAAAGGAACATTGCGGTTTTTTGGTAGGTGAAATGGCGGTTTTGTGACAAAATGCGGGCTAAATCGGAAAAATGTCTTTGAATCTGTCGAAAATTCGGGAGATAAAAAACAGAAAATTGTATAAAATGATGGAAACTGTTAAGAGGACAGGAAAGTGAAAAAGAAAAGGAAAAGGAGGCACCGCATTCATGTCAGCAAAAGGGGAAGTGCTGGTAGAGGTAAGAGATATGTGCAAAAATTTCGGCGTGACCGTGGCTCTGAACCATGTCAGCATGTTGATTAAACGGGGTGAAGTCAGAGGATTGATCGGCGAGAACGGATCGGGGAAATCCACAGTTACAACCATTATCGCGGGGATCCAGCAAGCATCCAGCGGCGACATGATCTACAGAGGAAAACCGTGGAAACCTCAGACTTCTCTGGAGGCAGCCAGGGAAGGAATCGGAATCATCGTTCAGGAGATGGGAACGATCCCCTCTATTACAGTAGCAGAGAATATTTTTCTGGGGGATTACAGCCGGTTTCTCAACGGCCCGCTGATCAACCGAAGAAAGATGAATGCCGAGGCAGCGGCCGCGCTGGAGAAGATTGGTGTGACGGATATCGATCCATCGGATATAACGGCAAAATACAATATGGAACAGAGAAAGCTGATCGAGATTGCCAAGGTGATGGCCCATGACCCGGAGATGTTTATAGTGGACGAGACGACCACAGCTCTCTCGGAAAAGGGCCGTGAGATTTTATATCACTTGATGCACCAGGCGGCGGCAGACAATAAGGCGGTTGTCTTTATCAGCCATGATTTGGAAGAGATTATGGAGCACAGCGACACCCTCACAGTTCTGCGGGATGGCAATATCATTGACAATATCGATAAGAAAGATTTTGAGCCCAATATGATAAAGCAGAAAATGATCGGACGGGAGATCACCGGGAACTACTACCGGGTCGACACGGACGGGTATGGGGATGAGGTGGTCTTAAAGGCCGACTGTATCACTACCATGCAGGATCTGCTCTGCTTTAACCTGGAGCTGCACAAGGGGGAGATCCTTGGGATTGGGGGCCTTTCGGAGTGCGGGATGCACACCCTTGGCAGGGCGCTGTACGGGCTGGAAGATATTGTAGACGGGAAGGTGGAGCTTTACGGGGGCAAGGTGACGGTCACAACCCCGGAATCAGCTTTCAAAAATGGTATGGGCTACGTTTCCAAAAACCGTGATACCGAATCTCTGGTAATGAATGCTCCCATTGGAGCCAATATCAGCAGCACAGGATATAAAAAGAACCGGGGGTGGGGAATTTTCATATCGGACAAAAAAGAACGGCGGTACGAACAGCTGCAGGTAGACTCTCTTGCCATCAAATGCACCAATGTATTTCAGCCGGTGAGAGCCCTGTCTGGAGGAAATAAGCAGAAAGTGGTATTTGGAAAGTGGCTGGCAGCCGATTCCGATATTCTGATTCTGGACTGTCCTACCCGCGGCGTGGATATTGGAGTGAAGGCGTCGATGTATCAGCTTATATATGATATGAAGAAAAAAGGAAAATCCATTATCCTGATTTCAGAGGAACTGCCGGAGCTGTGCGGGATGAGCGACCGCCTGCTGATAATGAAGGACGGGGAGGTTACCGGAGAATTCTTCCGCTCAGACGGTTTTGACAATAATCAGCTGATTGACTGTATGATATAGGAGGAGGTAGCACATGGAACAGATTTCGCAGCAGGCAATAGTCAAAGATATTCCCAGGCTGGGTCTGATGGACCGCATCGACATTATGAAAAATAAGAGGGGTTTTCCTTTGGTTTTCCCGCTTTCCATGCTGGCTCTGCTGGCGGTTATTTTTCACATTTTGACGGGAGGAGAATTTCTGACTCTCAATGTGTTAAAAGGAGTTTTTAATCAGAGCCTGATCGTAGGAACCATGGCAATCGCGGTATCTTTTATCTACACTACGGGAAATATTGATTTCTCTGTAGGGAATGTCATGGGGCTGGCCGCAGTCTTTGGCGTCATGGCATACCAGGTGACGGAAAACATGGCGATTATGATCCTTGTAACATTTTTAAGCGGCATGGCGCTGATGATGTGCAACTGTGCCCTGGGCGTGATTTTTCATATTAAAAGCGCAAGGGTAGCTGTTGTTGCCATGTCCGTGTACAGCGCATTTACAGTTTTTTTAGTAGGAGCGGAACCTCTGAAAGTGGACTACAAGATATGCAAAGTACTGGAAGGCAACTTCCGCTATATCGCTTTTATTCTGTACTTTGCAGGCTGTATTCTCATGTACCATAAGACGGCAATTGGACGAAAACTCCGCTTTATAGGCGGCAACGCGGTGTGCGCAAAGCAGACGGGAATCAATGAGAATGAAAGCATTGTGACGGCCTTTATTTTTGCAGGCATTGGGGTGGGACTAGCAGGTGTCCTCCAGATTTTGAGGACAGGGAGCATTGCCCAGGGCGTCGGGACCGGGATGGGTATGGATGTTATGCTGGCAACGGTTCTGGGAGGCATGTCCATCTTTGGAGGTGCCAAGTCCAACGCCTACGCAGGATTTATCGGGGCAGTTACCGTTACTGTGCTGAACAGGGGACTTTTGATGCTGGGAGTTTCCTCCACGCTGATCCAGGGAGCCAGAGCGATTATCTTCCTGCTGCTGGTGTTTATGAACAGCGAACGCCAGTCCACGTTGCCCAGCCGTCAGCAGTTTTAGACAGGGAGAGCGCTGACAGAGAACAATGAACAATAAAATAATACGGTCATGTTGACAGAAAAGGAGAAGGAAAATGAAAGCAAAGAGATGGGTATCTTATATTTTAACGGCAGCAATGAGTGTCAGTCTGGCAGCCTGTTCGTCTTCCGGAGAGGCTTCCGACAGCGGCAGCACCACCGCACAGACAGGGGAGGCGGTGTCCTCCAGCGAGAACCATGAGACGTTTAAGATCGCTGTCCTAGAACTGCAGTTGAACGATGAAAGCACCAACCGGGCAGAGTATTTTAACGATTATATCGGCCCAAAATACAACTGCGAATTTATGTTTTCTGAAGCCTGCGATGATTTGGACTCAGCCATGACCTTTATAGAGAATGCCGCCAGCTCCGGATGTGACGCGGTGATCAATTACTATTCCGGAGGGAACACAGAACAGCTTGTCCAGCTCTGCCAGGAATATGGTATGTATTATGTAGAGAATGCCGGCCGCAGTGATACGAACGATGCCTGCTACCAGGCTGGATATGACAATTTTGGCGGAGGATTCCAGGCAGATCAGGTAGATACGGGGCGTTTGTTCCGGGAATACCTTCTGGAGACAATGGATCCATCTAAGGAACATAATTTTATCATCGCCACAGGCGGCGCATATCAGGGCAATGTATTGCAGACAGAGATTTCCACCAATATGCTGGAGGCCATCCAGGAACTGTACGGCCTGACCTATGAGAGCACGCTCGAGGAGCTGGTCACATCAGCGTCTCCCATCGAGGCCGTCAATGATAAGGGAATTGCGATTTACTGTTATCCCGGGGGCTCCGCGTCAGGCTGGCTGGAAGGGATAAGCGCAGCTCTGCAGACCGGAAAATACGATTATCTGCTTCTGGCGCCGCAGGCACTTGGAAATGTAGGCACTGCGGTCAGCGAAGTGGAGGAGGCCCTGGATAAGGATATTACCGTGATCGGGTTTGGCGCTCTTGGCGATGCTCTGAACAATGCGTTTAATACGACCGATAAGTTTGGCAATACCACCGTCAGCATGAGCACCATAAAATTCACTTCCCTGGTGAGCGCGATGGCTTTCTCTAAAGTATACAATATGCTGACAGGGTACAGTGAAGTCACGAAAGCAGACAATGGAGAGCCGGCAGTCCTGACCTTCAGGATGGAGGCTGTCACCAGCGCAGACCAGCTGGCCGAGATGAGCGGATGGGACACAGACGGAAAATGGGTAGCCGACTACGATGTCGTGGACAGTTTCCTGGGAATGTACAATGAGGGCCTCACCGCAGAGCAGGTTCAGGAGAGGATTAATGCGGTTACTTACGAAAGCATTAAGGAGCGTCTGGAATAACGGAAAGAGGATGCAGGCTCTATGGAAGGAGAACAAGAAGTATGGATAAAAAGAGACAGAACGGCAGGGCAAAATCTCTGCTGCAGACAATAGCGCTTCCTGTCATTGTGTGGGCGGTCATGGAAATTATTGTTCGCGCAGGAGCCGGAACCAGCGTTCTCACCAATTCGGCTGACCTGAAGACATTTTTCCGGAATCTGATTTCTACGATCGCCTTTGCGCTGGCGATCAGCACAAATCTGAACTGCGGGCGCATGGATCTCTCCCTGGGCTCCCAGATGTATGCGGGGACGATCTTTGGAGGAAACCTGGCTTTGGCAATGGGCTGGGGCGGATTGGGCATGCTCCTGTGCTCCATGGTGATCGGCGGCCTCTGCGGTCTGGTGACAGGCATTCTGTTTATAAACATGAGAATTCTCCCTATGGTGCTGGGGATCGGAATGACTCTGATTTTTGAATGTATCTGTTTTATGATAAACAGGCAGCAGGGGGTAACGATCTATGGGCGCCCGGGGATGGAGCTTCTGTCCAATGTAAATTTTATAATCTTTGTGGTTCTGCTTTTGGTGCTGGCGGCGACCTACCTTTTCCAGTTCAGCAGATTTGGCTACCGCTACAGGGCGATTCAGGGAAGCCAGAAACTGGCGGCAGATTCCGGGATCAACATTTATTCCAACTGCATTTTATGCTACCTGCTTAGCGGTATTCTGGTAGCCTGCGCCGGGGTGTTCATCACGGCATTTAACGGATCTTTGTCGCCGGTGCTGGGGATGAGCAGCAATACATATGTATTCAGCAATATGTTCCCCATGGCGCTGGGGGCCTGGATCGGCAGCTTCTGCCATAACCGGCAGATTGGGATTGTCATGGGGTCTGTCAGTGTGACGCTGCTGTCCGTGTCCCTCTCCAAGCTGGGGCTGGGGATAAGCACGCAAAATGTGATCGTTTACTCGCTGTTCCTGCTGTTTACGATTTACAGCGCAAATAAAGATAAATTTTCTTACCGGAAGGCCAGGGCTGCCAGGGCCGCTCTGGCTGCACAGACCCGGGCAGAAAGGAGGCTTGCATGAGAGCGGTAATGGTAATGTATGATTCTCTCCGTCTGGACATGCTGCCCAGCTATGGGGGGAAAGAAGTAGAGCTGCCCAATTTCAGAAGGCTGGCGGAGCGAACCGTCCAGTTTGACAACAGCTATGTGTGCAGCCTTCCCTGCATGCCGGCCCGCCGGGAGCTCCATACAGGGCGCCCCAACTTCCTTCACAGGAGTTGGGGGCCCCTGGAACCCTTTGATGATTCCATGCCTGAAATCCTGAAGAATCACGGGATTTACACCAGGCTGGTGACGGATCACAACCATTATGTGGAGGATGGAGGCGGAACCTACCATCCCCGGTATTCTACCTGGGAGTGCAACCGCGGGCAGGAGGGCGATCCCTGGGCTGGGAGTGCGGCACCCTCAGAGGGGTATAATCCCCACGTGGTGGGCGAGCCGGGGAGAATAGCCCGAATACAGAAGACACCGTTGGGCCGTCTGTACAATCAGGATATGGTAAACCGGGAAAGACAGACCCGCACGGAGGATTATCCCCAGGCCCAGACGTTTGCCCAGGGACTCGATTTTATCCGGAACAATTGTTCCTACGACAACTGGTTCCTCCAGATCGAAACTTTTGATCCCCATGAACCTTTTAACGCGCCGGGAGAATACCTGGCAAAACTCTTTGACCCGGATTCTGTGTCAGAGCTGGACTGGCCCCCGTATGCGCCGGTAAATGAGCCGCCGGAGGTGGTGGCCGAAGTGAGAAAGAGGTATCTGGCCTTGCTGTCTTTCTGCGACGACAGCCTGGGGAAGGTGCTGGACGAGTTTGACGCCCACGATATGTGGAAGGACACTATGCTTATTGTCAATACGGATCACGGTTACCTTCTGGGGGAGCATGACTGGTGGGCAAAGAGCATGATGCCGGATTACCAGGAGGTCGCCCACACGCCTTTATTTATCTGGGATCCCAGACTTCAGATTGCCGGGGAGCACAGAAAGAGTCTGGTGCAGACCATCGATCTGGCGCCCACGCTGCTGGAATTTTTCGGCGTCGAGATCCCGAAGGATATGCTGGGAAAATCTCTGCGGGGAGTGATAAAGACAGACAGCCCGGTAAGGGAATACGGGATTTTCGGATCACATAGCGGCGTGCTGAGCGTTACCGATGGAAAATACGTTCTGATGACGGCCCCTAAGGACAGGGAAGGCGGATTGTACAATTATACTCTGATGACCACCCACATGCGGTCCAGAATGAGCGTGGAGGAACTGAAGCAGGCATCGCTGGCAGGGCCGTTCTCGTTTACAAAAGGATGTAAGGTCCTGAAAATACCGGCTATATGCAAAAAGATGTCAGCCGATCTTCCGGTGGGAAAGGAATTGCTGTTTGACGTGGAGGAGGATCCGAGACAAGAGCATCCGCTGGAGAATAGCGATGCTGCTGCTCGTTTAAAGGCAGCGCTGGTCAGGATTTTGGAGGAGAACGATGCCCCCGCGGAACTGTATAGTTACTATGGGCTAAAATGACAGGGAGGTGTTATTTTATGAAAAAGCGGCCTCATATTATTATTTTTAATCCAGATGAGATGCGGTCGGATGCCCTTGCCCATCTAGGGAATCCGGCGGCGGTGACGCCCAACCTGGATCAGTTTGCAAAGGCGGAGGGGGTCTCCTTCCGCCGGGCTTTCTGCCAGAATCCGGTGTGCGTGCCTTCCAGGTGCAGCATGTTTACCGGCCTCTATCCCCACGTTTACGGCCACAGGACCATGGCGCACCTGCTTAGACCGGGGGAATCTTCTCTATTTAAGGAATTAAAGGATGCCGGGTATTACGTGTGGAGGAATGACCGAAATGACCTGTATGCGGCACAGTACCCGGGGTGGCTGGAGTCCAATGCTGATGAAGTGTTTTATGGGGGGAATGTCCCTCCGGCTCCTGGACCGGAGAAGGATAAGCCCAGAGGCGCTATGGGTGATGCTGGATTCTATTCCCATTTTCAGGGAAAGCTGAAGCTGGATGCCGACGGAAAAAACTACAGTAAAGATGACGAGGGTGTCGACGCTTTGATTGACCGGATGCTTCATCCGCTGGATGACCGGCCTGTATGCGCTTTTGTAGGACTTTTCTACCCGCATACGCCGTACTCGGTAGAAGAGCCGTACTACTCAGCCATTGACCGGGATAAGGTACCGCTCCGCGTGAAGCCTGGGGAATGTGTGGGAAAACCCCGGATGGAGGAAAAACTGCGGGAGATGCAGCAGATGGATGGCTACTCAGAGGAAGAGTGGAACGAACTTCGGGCGGTTTACCTTGCTATGTGTATGAAAGTAGATGAACAGTTTGGCCGGATGTGCAGGGCTTTGAAACAGGCGGGAATCTATGATGACTGTGCAATTTTTTTCCTCAGCGATCACGGCGATTTTACAGGGGACTACGGCATACCGGAAAAAGCCCAGAACTGCTTTGAAGACTGTCTGAGTTCCGTACCGCTTTTGATCAAACCTCCGGCGTGGGAGAGTGTAGATCCAGGCATTTCAGACAGCCTTGTGGAGCTGGTAGACTTTTATGCCACTGTCTTGGATTATGCTCAGGCGGCGCCGGTCCACACTCATTTCGGAAAGAGCCTGCGCCCCATTTTGGAAGACCGGACAAGAGAACTGCGCCAGTATGTGTTCTGTGAGGGCGGCCGTCTTCCAGAGGAGAGCCATTGTGATGAATGGCATGTAAACGGCCCCAACGGCTCACCAAAGTCGTTTGTGTACTGGCCGCGGCAGACAGCCCAGCTGGACAGCCAGGCCCACTGCAAAGCCACGATGATACGGGACAGGCGCTACAAATACATTCTGCGTTCTTTGGACCAGGATGAATTTTATGATCTGGAAAAAGATCCGGGAGAGCGGATGAATCAGATAGAAAATCCAGAATACGCCGGGATTATCGGGAAAATGCAGAGAGAAATGCTGAACTGGTATCAGACGACCTGCGATATTGTGCCCTGGGACTTTGATACCCGCTTCAATAAAGAAATGATGTGGGCCATGGTGAAGGGGAAAGTGCCGCCTGAAAAGATAGAGATGGTCAGGAAACTGGTGGAAAAGGGTGCTAAGCTGTCGGAACTTGCCGAGTATGTTTAGCGGAATGTGAAGGAGAGAGGCTGTGGAACAGTATTTTGGTGTAGATATAGGCGGCACCGCAGTGAAATGGGCGCTGGTGGCAGAAGACTACGGGGTACTGAAAAATGGCGAGTTTGCCACACCGTATGAGGGCGCAGAAGAACTGGCGGATGCGGTTGCCGCCGTGTACCGGGAGCAGGGGGCCGGCGCAAAAGGGATCGGCGTCAGCATTCCTGGAACTCTGCGGGACGACCCGGATGGGATCGTGGAGGGCGGAGGCGTGCTGAAGTTTTTAGATCAGGCACCTTTTGGCAAAATGCTGCGGGAGCGGTGCAGTGTTCCATGTTTTGTGGAAAATGATGGAAAGAGCTGCGCCCTCGGCGAATATACCACAGGAGCGCTGAAGGGCTGCAGCTCCGGGGTGGTGCTGGTATTGGGAACCGGCGTAGGCGGCGGCATCGTTATAGACGGAAAGGTTTATAAAGGCGCTCATTTTTTTGCCGGGGAATTCAGCTTCATCATAGAAAAGCCAGAGGAAAAGCTAAGAATGGACAGTATATTCGGAGGTTCCTGCGGATGGTCATCGGGGCTGAAGGCAGACCTTCTCAGACGAAAAAACCTTCCCCCAGATACACAGATGGACGGCCATCAGATTTTTAACCTGATCAACAGCGGGGATGAGGATGCCTGCGAGGCCCTGAAAACATTCTGCCGCCATCTGGCTGTCCAGATACATAATCTCCAGACCATTTTGGATCCGGAGATATTTGCCATTGGAGGCGGCATCAGCAATCAGCCGGTTTTGATGGAAGTCCTGCAGGAATCCCTGGATTTTATTTACGAAGACGGGATATTGCCGCAGATGCCGATCCCAAAAGTAGTGAGCTGCCAGAACGGAAGCCAGGCAAATATCCTTGGGGCAGTGTACCGCTGCAGACAGAGAATGGAGGAGATGTGAGATGGCAGATATTTATTTTCCGGATGGCTTTTTGTGGGGAGGCGCTACTGCGGCCAACCAGTATGAGGGGGCTTATATGGAAGACGGAAAGGGTCTGTCGGTCCAGGATGTACTCCCTCACGGCTTTATGACGCCCCCGACGGAAGAGCCAACAGATGACAATCTGAAGCTGACAGGAATCGATTTTTACCACCGCTATAGGGAAGACATCAGGCTTTTTGCGGAGATGGGCTTTAAGGTTTACCGCACCAGCATTGCCTGGAGCCGCATTTTCCCCAGAGGCGATGAGGAGGAGCCGAATGAGAAAGGGCTGGAATTTTACGACCGCGTATTTGACGAATGTCTTAAATACGGTATTCAGCCCATGGTGACCATCAGCCACTATGAGACGCCTCTGCATCTGGCGCGGGAGTATAACGGCTGGGCCGACAGAAGGCTGATCGACTTTTACTGCCGGTATGCCCGCACGATTTTTCAGCGATATAAAGGGAAGGTGCGCTGCTGGCTGACCTTTAATGAGATCAACAGCATCCTGGAAGCACCCTTTATGAGCGGGGGGATTCAGACGCCCAGGGAAGAGCTGACAGACCAGATTCTATATCAGGCCATTCACCACGAGATGGTGGCCAGCGCCCTGGCGACCAAAATCGGACACGAGATCGATCCGGAGAATAAAATCGGGTGCATGGTACTGGGAATGCCGACATATCCTCTGACGCCCGACCCCGACGATGTGTGGAAAAATCTGGAAGTGGACAGGGAGAATCTGATGTTTACGGATATTCACGTCAGAGGCTGCTACCCCAGCTACATGAAGGCTTTCTTTAGAAAAAAGAGAATCCAGCTCGCCATGGAACCTGAGGATGAGGCGGTTCTTCGGGAAAACACAGTGGACTTTATCGGGTTCAGCTACTATTCCAGTCTCTGTCAGAGTGCGGATCCGTCGAAAGAAAGCGCCTCCGGGAATATTATGAAGGGCTGCGCAAATCCCTATCTGAAGACGACTCAGTGGGGGTGGACGATCGACCCCAAAGGGCTGCGGATCCTTTTGAATACTCTCTATGACCGCTATCAGAAACCGCTCTTCATCGTAGAAAATGGCCTGGGGGCAAAAGACGAACTGGTGACGGGGCCGGACGGACCGACTGTGGAGGATGATTACCGGATCCAGTATCTCAGAGAGCATCTGCTTCAGGTGAGTCTGGCCATTCAGGACGGGGTGGAAGTGCTGGGATATACCTCCTGGGGATGCATTGACCTGGTGTCGGCTTCCACGGCGCAGATGAGCAAACGGTACGGTTTTATCTATGTGGATCGGGATGATGATGGAAAGGGAACGCTCAACCGCTACAAGAAAAAAAGTTTTTACTGGTATCGGGATGTGATTGAGACGAACGGGAAGAGCTTAGAGATAGAAAATGGCTGCTCCTGAGGGAATGGTCAAAATGCATGGGAGATATCGAGAACGGCAAAAAATGATTGTATTTAATTGTGATTTATCTTGACATTTTTATAAAAAATATGTTAATATTAACCATATTGAGAATATGTGGCCTTAGAGATGATAGAGCAGGGTGTGTGATGCAGGATATGCAGTCACCCCTGCTTTTTCTATGCTGCCTGAGAAAAAATTAACAATCTGTCTCGGAGGCCGGCAGGAGGAGAAGGAATATGGGAAAATATATTATTGCGCTGGATCAGGGGACTACCAGTTCACGGTGTATCTTGTTTGATGAACAGGGGACTATCTGCAGCGTGGCCCAGAAAGAATTTACGCAGATCTATCCCCAGCCCGGGTGGGTGGAGCACAATCCGATGGAAATCTGGTCTTCCCAGCTTTCTGTTGCCATGGAGGCTATGGGAAAGATCGGCGCCCACTACAGTGATATCGCGGCGATCGGCATAACAAACCAGCGGGAGACAACGATCGTTTGGGATAAGGATACGGGAGAGCCGATTTATAATGCCATTGTCTGGCAGTGCCGGCGAACGGCTGACCGGATTGAACAGCTGAAGGCCGATGGGCTGGAGGAAATGATCATTGAGAAGACGGGCCTGATCCCGGATGCTTACTTTTCAGGGAGTAAGATCGAATGGATTCTGGATCACGTAGAGGGGGCAAGAGAGAAGGCCGAGCGGGGGGATCTTCTGTTTGGTACAGTGGATACTTGGCTGATCTGGAATCTGACAAAGGGTTGCATCCATGTGACTGATTATACCAATGCGGCCAGAACCATGCTGTTTGATATCCACAAAAAGGCGTGGGATGATGAGATCTTAGAGTATTTTAAGATTCCTAAGTGTATGCTTCCAGATGTAAAGCCTTCAAGCTGCGTATATGGATATACTTCTTCCGATGTGATGGGAGGGAAAATTCCCATTGCAGGGGCGGCAGGCGATCAGCAGGCGGCTCTGTTCGGCCAGTGCTGCTTTGAGCCGGGAGAAGTGAAGAATACATATGGTACAGGCTGTTTCCTGCTGATGAATACAGGAGATAAAGCAGTAAAATCTACCAACGGGCTGCTGACAACGATAGCGGCCAGCGACCGTCAGCAGACGCAGTATGCGCTGGAGGGGAGTGTGTTCGTTGCAGGAGCAGCTGTCCAGTGGCTGAGAGATGAGATGCGTATGGTGCGAACCGCTGCCCAGACAGAGGAGTATTGTACAGCTGTGGAAGATACCGGCGGCGTCTATGTAGTACCGGCATTTGCAGGATTAGGTGCGCCGTACTGGGATCAGTATGCCAGAGGAACAATTGTCGGCGTCACCCGGGGAACCAGCAAAGAACAGTTTATTCGCGCGACGGTCGAATCCATGGCTTACCAGGTGTCGGATTTGATCGAAGCCATGCAGCAGGATTCGGGGATTGCCCTGAAAGAATTAAAGGTGGACGGCGGTGCCTGCGCCAACAACTTCCTTATGCAGTTCCAGGCTGACATTTTGAATGCAAGGCTCGTCCGTCCGGAATGTATTGAGACGACGGCTCTTGGGGCCGCTTATCTGGCCGGCTTGGCTGTCGGATATTGGAAGAGCAAGGATGAGATCCGCAAAAACTGGAAAGCATCCAGGGCGTTTGACGGGGCCATGGAAGAGAATGACCGAAAAGATCTGATTAAAGGATGGAAGCGGGCAGTGAAATGTGCCCTGTGCTGGTCAGAGGAAGAATAGTTTTTTTAAAGGAAGGCAGTGGTGGTATGGAATTGGATATTATCGGGCTGGCAGACGGCCACGACATTCTTGTCCAGGCGGAGCTGCTTCTCCGCATTGCTGTAGCGTGTGCGCTGGGGCTTATGATTGGCCATGAGAGAAAGAACCGGAATAAGTCGGCGGGGATTCGTACCCACGCGATTGTCGCTATGGGCTCAGCCCTGATTATGATCGTATCCAAATACGGGTTTTCGGATGTCCCAGATTATGATGCTTCGCGTGTGGCAGCCCAGATCGTCAGCGGCGTGGGCTTTCTGGGGACAGGAATGATTTTCGTGAGAAACAATCTGGTAAACGGCCTTACGACAGCAGCAGGTGTTTGGGCTACAGCGGGGATCGGGATGGCGGCAGGGGCCGGGCTGTATGTTATCAGCATCGCTTCAGCTATTATGATGATTATAACTCAGGAGATCATGCACAGAATCTCATTTTTTGCACAGGTTGCTTCCTGCGGGAATATCCGGCTCACCCTTGCCCAGAAGGAAGGGGCAGTCAAAAATATGGAAGATTTCCTGGAAAGCCTCAAGATTGATATTGCCGCAGTAAAGATCCACAAAAATAAAAAAGATGAAATTAAAGTCGAATTTGAAGTGGTATATCCGCCGGGCTTTGACAAAGCATGGCTGTTTTCCCATCTGGCTGAGGATGAGAATGTTATGACGATTATGGAGTAGAGCCGAATGTCTTTCCGGATACCGGACAGGTAAAATTCAGCAGATACAATTGAAAATCTTGACAATCCAGGGCGGACTGTGTTAGCATTAGGTTAATCAAATACAAAACCTTTTGAGACGATAGAGTAAGGTAGATAGAGCGGCCCTGGCAGCTGCTGTTTGCCTTACTTTTTTTGTTGTACTGCAGGCTTGTGCAGGGCAGCAAATGCAAAGCAGAGCCAATCGGCCATAACAGCACAGACGTCGGGCGAAAGGATGGATATGTATGATGGAGGAGAGAAAATGAAGGAAAAAAGTTTCGATGTGGTGGTCATCGGCGGCGGTGTGACCGGCTGTGCGATTGCCAGAGAGCTTTCCCGCTATAACTTAAATACCTGTGTGGTAGAGCGGGAAGAAGATGTTTGTTCCGGTACTTCTAAAGCCAACAGTGCCATTGTCCATGCCGGACATGATGCAGCTCCAGGTTCTTTAAAGGCGAAATTCAATGTAGAGGGAAACCGGATGATGGGAGATCTCGCTGAAGAACTGGATTTTGAATTTAAGAGAAATGGCTCCCTCGTTCTGTGCTTCGCGGAGGAAGACCGGCCGGCTCTGGAAGAATTGTATCAGAAGGGTGTCAAAAACGGTGTGCCGGAGCTGAAGATTATCACAGGGGATGAGGTTCGTGCTATGGAACCTAATGTGAGCGATAAAGTGGTTGCGGCCCTGTACGCTCCTACAGGCGGCATTGTCTGCCCCTTCGGGCTGACGATTGCTCTGGCAGAGAATGCCTGTGACAACGGTGTAGAATTTATTTTTAACACTGAAATTAAGAATATCAAAAAGACGCAATGCGGCTATGAACTGGAAGCCGATGAGATGCTTTTGAAAGCGCCGTATGTGGTCAATGCTGCTGGTGTGTACGCCGATGTGATCCACAATATGGTAAGTGAAAAGAAACTTCACATTACCCCAAGAAAAGGAGATTACTGCCTGCTGGATAAGGAAGCTGGAAATCATGTGTCCCACACGATTTTCCAACTGCCGGGCAAACTGGGAAAGGGTATCCTGGTAACGCCTACCATTCACGGGAATCTTTTAACTGGCCCTACGGCTAAGGATATTGAGGATAAAGAGGCGACCGCGACCACAGCCAGGGAATTGGCAGAGATTACAGAAAAAGCCAGCATCAGTGTGAAGGATATCCCCTTCCGCCTGGTCATCACCTCATTCTGCGGCCTTCGCGCCCACGAAGATGGAGATGACTTTGTGATTGGGGAGGCCGAGGATGCTCCGGGATTCTTCGATGCTGCGGGCATCGAGTCACCGGGACTTACCAGCGCGCCGGCTATCGGAGTTTACGTTGCAGATCTGGTAGCGGAAAAGGCAGGGGCCGGCAAAAAAGAAAACTGGAATGGAAAACGGAAAGGGTTTATCCGGCCGGAGAAGATGACCAGAGAAGAGCGGGCTGCTTTGATCAAAGAGCATCCGGAATACGGAACGATCATCTGCCGCTGCGAGGGAGTCAGCGAGGGCGAGATCGTTGATGCCATCAACAGGACTCTCGGAGCTGTTTCTCTGGACGGCATCAAGCGCCGGGTACGCCAGGGAATGGGACGCTGCCAGGCCGGCTTCTGTACGCCAAGGACCATGGAGATCCTTGCCAGAGAGCGGAACATGAAGATGGAAGATATTTGTAAGAATGCACCCGGTTCTAACATGCTGACCGGTCAGAAATAGGAGGAGCGGCAAAATGAGCAACCATGATATTGTTATTATTGGCGGTGGCCCTGCAGGGCTGGCGGCTGCAGTCGCAGCCAGAAAAGCCGGTATTCAGGATATACTGATTCTGGAGAGAGACAGCTGTCTGGGCGGTATTCTGAATCAGTGCATTCACAATGGATTCGGACTCCACACCTTTAAAGAGGAGCTGACCGGACCGGAGTACGCAGCCCGCTACATAAAGATGGCGGAGGAAGAAAAGATTCCTTATAAATTAAACACCATGGTAATTGATATCAATAGAGACAAAGAAATCACAGCAATTAACCGGGAAGATGGCCTGATTGTTATTAAGGCAAAGGCAATCATCCTGGCTATGGGATGCAGGGAGAGGCCCAGAGGTGCACTAAACATTCCCGGATACCGCCCTGCCGGAATTTATTCTGCGGGAACGGCCCAGAGGCTGATGAATATTGAGGGCTACAGTGTAGGGAAAGAAGTCGTTATCCTGGGGTCTGGGGATATCGGATTGATCATGGCCAGAAGAATGACTCTGGAGGGAGCTAAGGTAAAGGTAGTGGCAGAGCTGATGCCCTATTCCGGCGGTTTAAAGAGAAATATCGTTCAGTGTCTGGATGACTATGGGATCCCGCTGAAGCTGAGCCATACGGTTGTCAACATTGAAGGAAAAGAGCGGGTGACTGGCATTACACTGGCAGAAGTGGGGCCGGACCGCAAGCCGATCCCAGGGACAGAGGAGCACTATAGCTGTGACACGCTGCTGCTTTCGGTAGGATTGATACCGGAGAATGAGCTGACAAAGAGCATCGGCGTGTCTATGAGCAGAGTGACATCCGGCCCGGAAGTCAACGATCAGCTTGAGACCAGCGCAGAAGGCGTATTTGCCTGCGGAAATGTTCTCCATGTCCACGATCTGGTAGACTACGTTTCAGAGGAGGCCGCCCTTGCCGGGACAAATGCGGCTGCTTATGTAAAGGCTGGGGAGAAGAAAGAGGGCCATGTGGTTGCACTCAAGGCAGAAAATGGCGTTCGCTATACGGTTCCGCAGACCCTGGATATAAACAATATGCAGGAGAAAGTCACGGTCCGTTTCCGTGTGGCTGATGTCTATAAAGACCGGTATATCTCGGTATATTATGATGGTGTTCAGGTTTCAAAGAGAAAGAAAAAAGTTCTTGCCCCCGGTGAGATGGAGCAGGTTGTATTAAAGAAAGACAGCTTCGCTGGCTGCCCGGAGCTGAAGAACATTGTGATCTGTACGGAGGTGGAATAAAATGGAGGTTAGAGAATTAATCTGTATCGGCTGTCCTCTTGGCTGTCCTCTTACGGTCAAAATGGATGGGGAGAATATAGAAGTAAGCGGTAATACCTGCAAAAGAGGGGACGATTACGCCAGAAAAGAAGTGTTAAGCCCAACCAGAATCGTCACCTCGACGGTTCACGTAACAGGCGGAGCTATTGAGATGGTATCCGTAAAGACCAAGACAGACATTCCCAAGGACAAGATATTTGCCATTATGGATGAAATCCGCAAGGTGACCGTAGAGGCGCCGGTGTCGATCGGGGATGTGATTATTGACAACTGTGCTGGAACTGGTGTTCCGGTAATTGCCACCAAGGATGTAGCAAAAGCGTAACTCTGACAAACTTTAGATGACAGCAGGAGGTAAAGAGTGGAAACGACCAAAAAGGCCCTACTGGAAGATACGGACTTATTTGTGCTGGACATGGACGGGACCTTTTTCATGGGACAGACTGTGATCGATGGAGCATTGGATTTCATCAGCGCAGTTCTGAAAAAAGGCAAAGAATTTCTGTTTTTTACTAATAATTCTTCAAAAGCTCCGGAAGACTACATGAAAAAACTGACCGATGCGGGGTGCCCTATCGGCAGAGACCAGATTATGACTTCCGGGGACGTAGCAATTCGATATCTGAAGAGAAACTATGCGGGGGCGTCCATTTTTCTTGCCGGGACGCCCCAGCTGGAGAAGAGCATGGAGGAGGCGGGGATCTGCCTGACCGAGGATTCTCCGGATATTGTTCTGGTGGGGTTCGATATGACCCTGACATATGAGAAGTTGGAAAAGTGCTGTACTTTTATCCGGAATGGAGCACTGTATTTAGCGACACACCCGGACATCAACTGCCCGGTGGAGGGCGGTTTTATCCCTGACTGCGGTGCTATCTGTGCTGCTGTCAGCCTCTCAACAGGCAAACAGCCCAGATACTTGGGCAAGCCTTACCGCGAGACAGCCCAGATGATTTTTGATAAAACAAAGATCCCCATCCAAAAGACCGCTTTTGTAGGGGATCGCCTGTACACGGATATTGCCGCCGGTGTAGACCATGGGGGAAAAGGCTTCCTGGTTTTGACGGGGGAAGCGACCCTGGAAGATGTGGCCGCTTCTGCGGTCAAGCCGACAGCTATATTTGAATCTCTGGGAGAGATGGCGGAATATTTTCAGTAAAGGTGCAGATGCCAGGTTATTCGTAGGCATACCGGATAAAAGAGACAAGAGCTTCCTGATGAGGCGTGTAGGAGAGAGCCAGCAGATAATAAGATTCTGCATGATCGTAGACCGGATCCTGAAGGAAACGGGAGCGGCAGAGGTTCAGCCCACACGCCTTTTCTGTACCTGTTCCGTCTGTGCAGTAATAAAAATCTTCTGCCAGATACTCCCTTAGATCATCCGGAAGAATTTCCTCCAGATTCAGGAGAGAGAAGGACTGGGCGTAATATGTTGCCAGATCCTCAGGAGCTACCAGAAAATCCAGCTCACGGGCGGCAATGTAGGCTACCAGCTTGCTTTGACTGGCCGCATGGTACTCGCTTCCGGAATCCAGGTCAATGAATAGGGAATCTTCAAAAGCAATGCGGTGCCCCGGAGGCGTATTCTGATATTCAGAGAAGTCATCGATCAGCTTCTCCGCAGGAAAAAGATTCTGGCGGTCATTGATAAAAAAACCCTGCAGATCAATGGTCATGCGGCTTTCGGAGATCATATCCGCAATATAGAAAAGCAGGAGAAGGAGAACCAGAAGAAGAAAAAAAGACCATCGGTAATAATCCATAAAAAAGCGGATTTTCTGGCGAAACGTCAGAGTTTTTAGTGTTTCCCGATCCCGTTTAAAATTTTCAGCCATCCGGCGGCGCAGCTTCATAAAAAATCCTCCAAAAGAAAAATCAGAAAATAACGTCCATGTGCAGAGATATTATGCCTCTGCACCAACGCCAATTTCCCTGCCAAGCAAAGAAATCTATCTAATTGTAGCATAAAACCTTAAAAAATGGTATACTGCACGTAAGCGTAAAGCCGTGCGTTTTGAGGGGGAGGCCCCGGCTTGTGCCTGCGCAAAAGCCGGGGCCTCCCCCTCAAAAACATAGAGCGCAAGCCCGGACCGAGACGCCGAAGGCGCGGAGGTGCGCGGCGGAAAGGAAATGAAAAATGGACATCAACGGAATTTTTAACCCCCAGAACCGCTTCTGGTCGTTTATGGAAAAAATTATGAACCTTTGTGCCATCAGTTTTCTGTGGCTGCTGTTTTCACTGCCGCTGGTGACAGCGGGAGCTTCTACCGTGGCGCTGTTTCAGTATACGCTGAAGCTGACCAGGGATGAAGAAGGGTATATATGGAGAACTTTTTTTAGAGGCTTTAAAAAGAACTTTGTTCAGGCGACTGTGCTGTGGATCGGGATGGCTGCGGCGGGCGCCTTTTTGGTGTTTGACTTGTACTGCTGCCAGTTTATGCCGGTTCCAGGGGCAGTGAAGTGGGCGGTGAGAGTGGCTCTTGCCAGTCTGATTTTTGTATATTTATTGACAAGTCTGTACATCCTTCCTTTAGTGGCCTTTTTTCACACCACTGTGAAGAGGGCAGTAGCCCACAGTTTTATTATGGCTATGGGGAATCTGTATGTTTCGGTTACCGTTTTGGTTGTATATGCGATTGCCGGCGTTATCACCTATTTTGTGCCGGTGCTCTTTATGGTATGGTTCACGCTGGCAAGCTATGTGGCTTCTCACTTGTTTGGCTTTGTGTTTCGGAAATACGTAGAAAGTGATGAAGAAGCGCAGAATGAGGAGTAAAATATTGTGAAAAAATAGACAATAATGTGAAAAATAAAACATAATATGCAAAAAACGGGCAAAAATTAGGTAAAAAATGTGTAAAATTCACAAAATATGTCTTGCAAGGTTTGCGACTTTATGATACTATATGTATATATTAGTTCGCTATCTAAAAATATGGTCTGCTGGAGAGAGAATGAGATAAGGCAAAGAGGATATGGTATTCACTATATACCATAGTGTAGTACATATTGTTTATGCACTCGCTCTCTTTTTTCATGCAAAATTTCGGGAAATAATTTGAGACCAAGAGGCCATATCACTAAGAAAAAGAAGGGAGAATGTTTATGAGGAAAAAACTGGCTTTGGCTCTGGCTGCAGCTATGACTGTAGGAGCGATTACCGGGTGCAGCGGAGGAGGATCCACAGGTAAGTCTGCTGTAGGCGGCGGAGAGACAGCGGCAGCGGCTGAAGAGGGAGGAGAGACAACTGCGGCCGATCCCGCCAATTATGAGGTGACAGAACCCATCACCATTACCTGGTGGCATGCTCTGGAGGAACAGTATACAGACACTGTGGAGCAGATCGTAAATGATTTCAATAATTCTCAGGATTTGATTACTGTGCAGGCTGAGTATGTGGGAAGCTATTCTGATGTTAATGAGGCTCTGGTAGCAGCTCACGCAGCAGGCAGCGGTCTCCCGGCCATCACAGTTGCCAATACTCCTTATGTAGCAGAGTACGGCGCAGGCGGCCTGACGGAGGACCTTACCCCATATATTGAAGCGACCGGATATGATATCGAAGATTTCGGAGATGGCATGATCGCTGCATCCCAGTATGACGGCAAGCAGGTATCTCTGCCCTTCCTGATTTCGACACAGATTATGTTCTACAATAAGGACATGGCAGACGAGATGGGTATCACGATGCCAACTACGTGGGAAGAGATGGATACCTTTATGCAGGAAGCCACGGTCAAAGCTGCTGACGGCACGACAGAAACTTATGCCAGCATTATTCCTGGATGGGATCAGTGGTATTTTGAAACCTTCTACCTGAACCAGGGCGTAAAGATTATCAATGATGACCAGGTTACCACGGACCTGAACAGTGACACTGCGGTTGCGATTGCTGCGAAGCTGAAAGAGTGGTGCGACAACGGTTATACTTACTGGACAGGAACGGCGGATGACGCTTCCTCCAACATGAGAAACAACTTTATTTCCGGCAAGGCGCTGTCCGTAATCCATACAACCTCTCTGTATGACACATACGTAGACCAGTGCGATTTTGAAGTCGGTATGGCATGGCTTCCTGGTGCAGAGACCAAGAATCAGGAAATCGGCGGCTGCGTACTGCTGATCCCGGCTAAGAATGACCAGGCTACCAAGAATGCTGCATGGCAGTTTATGCAGTATCTGTGCAGCAAAGATGTAAACATGACCTGGGCAGAGGGCACCGGCTATATGCCTACCAGAAAGTCGGTACTGGAGACAGAGGAAGGGCAGGCTTTCTTAGAGAAGAAACCGGCTTTCCAGGCAATCTTTGACAATCTGGATCTGATCAATCCCAGAATCCAGCATGCGGCTTGGAACCAGCTCACTACGATCTGGAAGAACAGTATGGCTGAGCTGATCATTGAGGGCGGCGATGTCCAGGAAGCAATGGATCAGATGGCAATGGAGATTGATGACGTCTTAGGAGACGTATAAGAGAACCGCACGGCCCCTTCTATTTTAGGAGGGGCCGGTAGTCAGGGGGCAGTTTTTATGAAAGAAAAACGAATGAATCCAAGAAAGGTGTCAGCACTTAAAGATTTCGCCTGTGTTGTTCCTGTGCTGATCTTTCTGGCAATTTTTACTTACTATCCGATCGTAGAATTGATCCGCATCAGCTTTACAGACTGGAATCTGCTGAAGGACACATGGCAGTATGTGGGATTTAAAAACTGGGAATGGCTGTTCAATGGTTCCGGGACGAGATATCTGTGGAATTCTCTTCGGGTAACGGTTCTGTATTCGATCGGAGAGCTGGCGGTCACGATCGTGGGCGGTATGCTGTTTGCGCTTATTTTTAACCGGATGAATAAAGCCTTTGGGGCTATGAGGGCAATTGTATTCATGCCCAAATATGTGGCAATGTCTTCAGCTGCCGTCGTATTTTTGTGGATCTTAAATACCGATACTGGTATCTTAAATTATTTCCTGTCCCTGATAGGGATCAGCCCGGTAGATTGGCTGGGAAACCGGAATACGGCTTTGATCTCCGTTCTGATGCTGACTGGATGGCGCTGCATAGGATATGGAATGATGATCTATCTGTCTGCCATGATGGGGATATCCACGGACTACTATGAGGCGGCGGCTCTGGACGGCGCTAATTCTGTCCAGAAGTTTTTTAAGATCACCCTTCCGATGCTGTCGCCTACTACACTTTTCCTGTTTGTAACGACATTTATATCTTCCATGAAAGTGTTCCAGTCAGTAGATATCTTGACTCAGGGCGGTCCGTACCGGTCAACAGAGGTCTTTGTGTACAATATTTACAGATACGCGATGGTAGATTTCCGTATGGACCGGGCTTCTACGGTAGCGATCTTCTTCTTTGTCCTTCTGCTGCTTGTGACAGTGGCGACGATGAAGATCTCTAAAGGAAATGTTACGTATGATTCATAGGAGGAGTTGTCATGGACAAACACGCGCTGGCAGATGTGAATGCACGCAATGAATCTGCTAAAAGAATGAGAAAGATAAAAGCGGTAGTGCAGTGGGTTCTGGCGATTATCGTCCTGCTGATCATTATTTTCCCGATCTACTGGATGCTGGTGTCTTCTGTAAAATCTCAGGAAGAGATCCTGCTGCCGGTTCCGACGCTTTGGCCCAGAGAGTTCCATTTTGAAAACTATATCAATGTGCTGAACCGCGGAAACTTTGCAAAATATTACTGGAACACGGCAGTGATGACCGCAGGGATTTTAATTTCCCAGGTGGTGACTGGAATTTTTGCCGGCTATGGCTTCTCTAAAGGTAAATTTAAAGGCCAGGGCCTGTGCTTCGTCATAGTTCTGGGCGCGCTGATGATTCCCATCCAGGTTACCTTTATCCCGCTGTACATTATGATAGCCAATTGGGGATTGTCAGATACTTTCCTGGGGCTGATTCTTCCGGATGTGGTTTCACCGTACTACATTTTTATGCTGAGGCAGTCCTTTATGGCGATTGACGACAGCTATGTAGATGCAGCGAAGGTGGACGGACTGGGCAGAATAGGAATTATCACCAAAGTGTTGGCGCCTATGTGCAAGTCAACGCTGTTTACAGTTACTCTTGTCACATTCACCAACGGATGGAACAACTACTTCTGGCCCAAGATTATTGCCAGAGGTGAAAAACGCAGGGTGCTGACCATCGGTCTGGCTTATCTCCAGAATACCTTTGCGGGAAATGAAACTATGAATAACCATGAGATTATGGCCGGGGCCGTGCTGGCGGTCGTGCCGGTTATCATCCTGTTCTTTATTTTCCAGAAATATATGCTGACGGGATATTCCAAGGCAGCAATGAAATAAAATTGAACTAACGGAAACGGGGGATATTGACATGAAAGTGTATGCACACAGAGGTTACAGCGGAAAGTATCCGGAAAATACGATGCTGGCTTTCCAAAAAGCAGCCGAGACAGGATGCGATGGAATTGAGCTGGATGTACAGCTTACCAAGGATGGAAAAGTGGTGGTCATCCACGATGAAGCTGTAGACAGGACCACTGCGGGAACCGGTTTGGTGAAGGACTACACCTATGAAGAATTGAAGAAGCTGGATGCGTCCAAACTCTTCGGCGGAAAATATGGATTTTGTCCGATCCCTTCTTTCGAGGAATACTGCCAGTGGGCGGCTGACCAGGATCTGGTGACGAATATCGAGATCAAGACAGGCATCTACTATTACGAGGGCTTGGAAGAGAAAACTCTGGAGTTGGTTAAGAAGTATGGATTGGAGAAAAAGGTTTTTTATTCTTCCTTCAACCATATGTCCCTGATCAAGGTTAAGGAATTAGATCCCCAGGCTGTCTGCGGCGCACTTCTGGAGCACTGCGGCATCGGAAATGCTGGGTACTACTGCAAGAGATTTGGCTTAGAGGCTTACCATCCCGGTTATAAGGGACTGACGGAAGAGACGGTAAAAGGATGCAGAGAAAATGGAATTCAGGTGAACGCCTGGACGATCAATGATATGGGAACTTTGGAGCAGCTCTACGAGTGGGGCTGTGACGGAGCGATCACCAATTATCCCTCTGTCTGCAAAAGCTGGGTGGACAGCCGAAAGAACAATGGCTGATGGTTTTGCCTGACGGCAGAGATATGGAAAGAATAGAAGAGAAAGCATAGGCAGTTTTCGGCTGTCTGTGCTTTTTTCTTTCCTTTTTGAGAAAATAGGAGTAGAATAGTAGGAAGCAGTGCCTCAGAGGGCGGCAAGTGATTTGCAGAGAAAAAGGAAAATGGAAGAAGGAGATGAAAATCAAATGAAAGCGATCGAATTACTGGAGGCATCTCCTGTGATAGCGGCTGTCAAGGATGAGAGCGGGCTGAAAAAGTGCTTTGAGTCGGAATGCCAGGTGGTTTTTGTTTTATATGGAAGCATTTGCAATATAGAAGAGATTGTCCGTCAGATAAAAGAGCGGGGGAAGATTGCCATCGTCCATGCAGATCTGACAGCAGGGCTCAGCGCTAAAGAAATTGCGGTGGACTTTATTAAACAGAATACCCAGGCAGACGGAATCATCAGCACAAAACCTCTTTTGGTGAAAAGGGCTCTGGAGCTGGGACTGTTTGGAATCCAGAGAACCTTTATTATCGATTCTCTTGCGATGAGCACGACCAAGAAGCAGATCGATACATTCCATCCAGATTTAGTGGAGGTTATGCCGGGGGTCATGCCCAAGGTTTTGAGAGAGATCCGGGCTTATACCGATATCCCCATTATTGCCGGCGGCTTAATTTCAGACAAAAAAGATATTATGGCCGCTTTTGCCGCCGGCGCAGATGCGATTTCCACTACGAAGCAGGAATTATGGTTTGCATAAAATGATTAGTTCTTTTCTGTATGAGGGAGACGGCTCCGAAAGAACCTCTTTTTCAGTTCCCGCCAGCTAAATGGAATCAGAGGGTAGATATAGCTTTTCCCTGCGATGGTTTTATTAAAGACAATCGCGCAGATAGAGAAGAGAATCCCTGCGGCAAAGCCCCAATAGTTGAACAGGGCTGTCAAAATCAGAATGAGGATGCGCATGAATTTAAGCGCATAGCCTAATTCAAAGCTGGATTGTGAGTAGTTGGCAACTGTGACAAATGCCATATAGAGCATTGTTTCGCTGTTGAACCACCCGGATTGGACCGCGTATTCTCCCATGACGATACCCGCAATGATGCTGAGAGGTGTCGTCAGCATGCTTGGCGTGCTGACAGCTGCAAGCCGGAGCCCGTCGATGGCGAATTCCAGGATTAAAAGCTGAAAAATCAGGGGAACATACAATTCATCAGAAAGCTGTATAAATTCCAGCCAGGAGGGAATGATGTCCGGATTTTGCATCAGCAGCAGCCAGAGAGGCGTTAAAATCAGACTCAGCAGGGAGATTGCCATTCTGGAAAGCCTCAGGTAGGTGCCGGTGATAGGGGGAAAATAGTA
Source organism: uncultured Lachnospiraceae bacterium (assembly GCA_944376125.1). Taxonomy (GTDB): domain Bacteria; phylum Bacillota; class Clostridia; order Lachnospirales; family Lachnospiraceae; genus UMGS1370. The sequence goes on along the minus strand of CALWBQ010000041.1, from coordinate 63,261 downwards.
ATCGTCGGCGTCCTCAATAATGTCAAATACAGAAGAGGGAAGAATCATGGCAGATGGGGAGGTGTCAACGATAAGGACGATGCTTCCTTCCAAAATAGAAGCCGCTGTGGTGTCAGGCCGCTCAGAAAAACGAAATTTGGGAAATGGATTGTACCATTTGTGAGGGTAGAGACACTCGGCCAGGCTTTCCTGATTCATGGTAAGGGCATCTACGTGGAGCTTTTCGATCCGCGAACGGATCAGATTTAGAAGCTGTTCATCCGCCCGGCCTCTCATGTAGCAGAGGGCAATGTCTGTGTGAGAGCTCTCCCCGGCATTAAGAATCTCCATGGTCAGCCGTGGATCGCGGATTCTGCGCCGAATCAGGGCAGTATTGAAGATCAGAGTTTCTACAAAACCGTCTCTGGAACCCCGGAGCACTTTGTCTTTGTCGGGCTCCGCCACACTTCGGGCCGGGTAGGTTCGGCAGTCTATAGTGAGACAGATTTCATATCCGTCTATCAAGAGACAGGAGATTCCGGACAGAAGCTGAGTGATCATGGTGTCCGAGTCCTTTAAAAGTCCAGTTTCCCCATAGGGAAGATATTTTTTGGAAAAGTCATGGGCATTCGCCGGCATATCTTCTGGCTTGATCCCTGAAAAAATCTGGAGGAGCTTTAGCAGAACCTCGTCTTTTGTAAAGCCGTCAATAAAATACAGGCAGGCTTCCCGTCCTGCAATGTCGAATGTGCGGTAGACCACATCAAAATTTTTCCCAGCCATCAGAGTTTGCTGAAGATAGTCCATATTTTCGGAGAGTTTTCCGGAAAATTCCATAAATCGCAATCGTTCCTTTCCGCCAGATTTTTCTGCACGGCAGATTCGGCACATTTGGGCCGTCCCTGGACTCCGCGCAGATAGTTGGCGCTAAGCAAAGTGTGTTCCGGCTGGAGAAAAAATATACATGACGGAAGATTTCGCCTGAACTGCACATAAAATTGTAAAAAATGTACAGCGAAGGATTGACTTATTCGGGAAAAGGTGATATATTGACTATAGTGAGTGAAAAGTATGTGGATACTTACTGACAATTTGGTATGGGGATACCAAAACTTTATAAGTGTAACGGTTATGTGATCGTGACGTGAGAACTGCTTTCTGTGGGGGAAAAGCAGTTCTTTTTTTGTCTCATGGGAGAAGACGTGTTAAATGCCGCATAGCTGCCTGACCACATAGCCCGCAATCAGGAGGCCCGCCGCAGGCGGGACGAAGGAGACGCTTCCTGGAATGGAGCGCTTGGAGGATGGGGCGGCTTCTGGCGGAGAAGCGGGTTTCAGAGGCTCCTCCCGGGAATACAGAACCTTCAGATGGGGGATGTCCCGCTTTTTCAGCTCTTTTCGCATAACCCGGCACAGGGGACAGACAGAAGTCTGGTAAATATCTGCGATTTCGAACAGCTCCGGATGGAGCTTATTGCCGGTTCCCATGGAGGAGATGAGAGGAATGCCGTGGTGAAAAGCGTATTCCGCAATGGCCAGCTTGGCGCTGACCGTATCGATTGCGTCTATTATATAGCTGACAGACGGAACCTGGCAGGCAATAGAGGAAAAAAACTTTTTCAGATTTTCTGGGAGTATGAACTCCTGACTGCAGATGACTCTGCACCGGGGATTGATATCAGCTATTTTTTCTTTCATTACTTGGGTTTTTGGAAGCCCCAGAGTGCTGTGAAAGGCAATGCTCTGACGGTTGATATTGGTCAGAGAAACAGTGTCGCTGTCGACCAGAATCAGGCAGCCGATTCCGCTTCTGGCAAGGGCCTCCGCAGCGTGGGATCCGACACCTCCGATACCAAAAACAATCACTGCGGATCCTTCCAGACGCTGCAGGCCGCGGTTTCCCAGCAGCATTTCCGTTCTGGAAAATTCGTGCTCTTGATATAATTCCATAATTCCTCCCTGCCCCGTCACAGAAGATTCTGTCCCGGTTTACTTTTTTGCTCTTCCACCAGATCGGCCAGTGTGACCCGGTCCACAACCTGGTTAATGGCATTGGCCAGCTCCTCCCAGACAGACAGAACGGCACATCCAGAGGCCCGGCTGCACTGGTTGGGACTGTCTTCCAGGCACGGGACGGGAGCAAGGCTTCCTTCTGTCAGCCGGAGTATCTCGCCTACCGTATAATCTTTCGGATCTCTGGCCAGCCGGTATCCGCCCTGAGCTCCTCTCATGCTTTTGATGCAGCCGGCGCGGCAGAGTATCATGGCAATCTGCTCCAAATACTTAACAGAAATCTGCTGCCGCTCCGCCACCTGGTTGAGCTTCGTGCATTGATCACCCGACATGGCAAACTCCAGCATCATGCGGAGAGCATATCGTCCTTTTGTAGAAATCTTCATGGAAAACGACTCCTTCCCGATTATTCTTATCAAGTTACTAAGATAATGGGATTGTACCTGATTTGCGGCAAAATGTAAATAGAAAACCGCCCGCCTTCCTTTTTTCGGAAAATTGTGATATTATGGTTTTGTCGGGTCAGAGTGTCTTTTGGCCCTTATTGTCATATTTGAGCAGCGCCGGCGATCAGACTGCTGCGGATAGCGGGAAAATATAGGGGGAATATAGGGATGACAGGAAAGAAGACAATGCTGATGACGGAAGGAACCATATGGGAGCAGCTTCTGCTGTTTTCAATTCCGCTGCTGATCGGAAACCTTTTCCAACAGCTTTACAACACGGTAGACTCAATTGTGGTAGGGAATTTTATCGGGAGTGAGGCTCTGGCGGCAGTGGGTTCCAGCAATTCCCTTATCAACCTGATTATCGGTATGTTTCTTGGGATTGCCACAGGGGCCGGTGTTATCATCTCCCAGTATTACGGCGCAGGAGATGAGCGAAAGCTGTCGTGGGCTGTCCATACCTGCATCGCCCTGAGCCTGATTGGAGGGGTGGCATTAAGTATTCTGGGAGTTTTAGCATCCCCTTTGATTCTGAAATGGATGGGAACGCCAGATGATGTTATGGATGGCTCTGTGATTTATTTGAGAATATTTTTTTCAGGTTCGCTGTTTAACTTGCTTTACAATATGACGGCGGGTGTTCTCCGGGCAGTGGGGGACTCCAGGCGGCCGCTCTATTATCTGGCAGTTTCCTCTGCAGTCAATGTCGTTTTAGATCTCCTGTTTGTTGTGGGATTCCATATGGGAATCGCAGGCGCCGCCTGGGCAACTATCATTGCGCAGGCAGTGTCTGCTGCGCTGGCCCTCATCGCTCTCATGCGAACACAGGATATATATAGGGTAGAGCTGAAAAAGATAAAGATCGATGTGAGGATGATGAAGCGGATTCTGGCGATCGGCATCCCAAGCGGGATTCAGCAGTCTATTATCTCTCTCTCCAATGTAATTGTTCAAGCGAATATCAATATATACGGCTCGGCGGCTATGGCCGGGTATGGAGCCAGCAGCAAGATTGATGGATTTGTCACCCTGCCCCTTCAGAGCTTCTGTATTGCAGCGACTACGTTTACCGGGCAGAATATTGGTGCCAAAAAGAAAAAGAGAGTTATGCAGGGGATTTTCCAAGGGATCGCTATCAGCCTGGTCTATACTCTGATTTTAAGCCCGATTCTTCTGTGGAGATCGGAAGACGTCCTTCGCATATTCAGCAGCGACCCAGATGTCCTGGAATACGGGAGAATTTCTATGACAATTCTGATTCCGCTTTACTCTACTCTGGCGATTCATCAGATTTTGATGGGAACCTTCCGGGGCGCCGGAAAAACTATGGTGACCATGCTGATAGGGCTGGGAAATATGTGCATATTGAGAATGATCTATATTAACGGTATTGTTCCGTTCTTCCACAGCTTTGAGGCAGTTATGCTGTGTTATCCTATCACCTGGTTCTCCACGATGGTGATGGATATTGTGTATTGCTGGAAAGGGAAGTGGCTTCCAAAAGACTTATCAGAAAGAGAGGAAAATCAATGAACGATGGATTTATCCGGGTCGCTGCAGCGACGCCGAAGGTGAAGGTGGGCGATCCTGAATGGAACCGGGAAAGAATGGAAGAAATTATAAAGGACTGCGAAAAATCTGGTGTAAGGCTTCTGGTATTCCCGGAACTATGCCTGACAGCTTATACCTGCGGGGATTTATTCCTTCAGTTTCCTCTTCTAAGAAAGGCCAAGGAGGAGCTGAAAAAGCTGACAGAGTTTGCAAAGGATTCTGGAATGCTGATCTTTGCAGGTCTTCCCTGGGAGCAGGGGGGAAAGCTGTATAATGTAGCTGCTGCAGTCTATGGCGGCAGAGTGCTGGGGCTTGTGCCCAAGACCAACATTCCTAATTATTCTGAGTTTTATGAACTGCGCCATTTTACGCCAGGAAATCAGGCACCGGTCCAGGTGGACTGGGATGGAGAAAAGATCCCGATGGGAACCAATCTGCTGTTTGCCAGCAGGGAGATTCCGGGACTGGTAGCAGCGGCGGAGATCTGTGAGGATGTCTGGGTTCCAGACCCGCCGAGTATTCGCCATGCGCTGGCAGGGGCTACGGTGATTGCCAACTGTTCGGCCAGCGATGAGACTACAGGCAAAGATGAATACCGGAGATCGCTGATCTGCGGCCAGTCAGCCAGACTGGTCGCCGGGTATGTCTACGCCAACGCCGGGGATGGAGAGTCTACCCAGGATCTGGTATTTGGCGGCCAGAATATTATCGCGGAAAATGGAACCTGCCTTAGAGAATCGAAGCGGTTTAAAAATGAGACCATTATCGCTGACATGGATCTGGAGCGCCTGGAGGCGGAAAGAAGGAGGATGAATACATTCTTTCAAAATCAGGCAGGACAGTATCTTACAGTAGCATTTGGGGGAGAAGGCAGGGAGAAAGAGGATCCAGGCCGCCTTATGCGTTTTATTGATCCGTCTCCCTTCGTTCCGGATGACGCTGGGCACAGAAGCCGCCGGTGTGAAGAAATTTTTACCATACAGGCTATGGGATTAAAGAAGCGTTTGGAACATACAGGGTGCCGCCGCGTGGTGGTGGGCTTGTCGGGGGGTCTGGATTCAACCCTGGCATTGCTGGTCTGTGTCCGGGCCTTTGATTTGCTGGAGATCCCCAGAAGCCAGATTTGCTGCATTACCATGCCTTGTTTTGGAACTACAGACAGGACGTATTCCAACGCCTGCTCTATGGCGAGAGAAGTGGGGGCTGAGCTGAGAGAGATTCCCATCAGGGAGGCAGTCGCTCTCCATTTCCGGGATATAGGACATGATCCTGACAAAAAGGACGTAACTTATGAAAATAGTCAGGCCCGCGAGCGCACCCAGATCCTGATGGATGCGGCCAATGAGATTGGCGCTCTCGTCATAGGAACTGGCGATATGTCAGAACTTGCTCTGGGGTGGGCAACTTACAATGGCGACCATATGTCCATGTACGGGGTAAACGCATCTGTGCCAAAGACACTGGTTCGCCATCTGGTCAGATATTATGCAGACACCTGCGGGGAGAAGACGCTGTCGGCTGTATTGGAGGATGTTTTGGACACCCCGGTCAGCCCGGAACTGCTGCCTCCCAAAGAGGGGGAGATCGCCCAAAAGACGGAAGACCTTGTAGGACCCTACGAACTCCATGATTTCTTTTTGTACTATGTCCTTCGTTTTGGGTACATGCCATCTAAAATTTACAGGATTGCAGTCCAGGCGTTTGAGGGAAAATATGGAAGAGAAACCGTATTAAAATGGCTGAAGGTCTTTTACCGCAGGTTTTTCAGCCAGCAGTTTAAGCGTTCCTGCCTTCCCGATGGCCCGAAAGTGGGATCAGCTGCCGTTTCACCCAGAGGGGATTTGAGAATGCCAAGCGATGCTGTCAGCCGGATTTGGCTGGAAGATCTGGAGAAAATAGAGAGATAAAACACCCGAGAGAGGATAACAGAAGCAATATGATAACCAGCACAAAAAATGAGCAGGTCAGGCATGTCCAGAACCTGGTAAAGAAAAGCAGGGACAGGAGAGAGGAAGGACTGTATGTAGCAGAAGGACTGCGGATATGCCGAGAACTGGATCCGAAAGAGACAGTGTCCCTTTACGTGACGGAAGCGTTCTTGGAGGGCCCTGGGAAGGAGGGTGATACTGCCGGATGGCTGAAACACTTCTGCTGTGAAACGGTGAGTGAGCCGGTGATGAGAGCCATGGCAGATACCCAGACACCTCAGGGGATATTGGCCGTCGTTCGTCAGAAAACGTACACATTGGAGAGTATTCTGGAGGGAGCTGAATGTCCCTGTCTGATGATCTTGGAGACGATTCAGGATCCGGGAAATCTTGGAACCATCATACGGGCAGGAGAGGGGGCCGGGATGACAGGCATTATTATGGATAGAGGAACGGCAGATATCTATAATCCGAAAGTCATCCGCTCCACCATGGGATCTATCCTGAGGGTGCCGTTTCTTTATGTTCCGGATCTGGGGAAAGCCTGCCTTCAGGCCAAAAAGCGGGGCATCAGGCTGTTCGCGGCGCATTTAGACGGCAAACAGCCGTACGACAGGGAAGACTATACCGGGCCGTGCGGTTTTCTCATCGGAAATGAGGCTAATGGCCTGTCCGATTCAGTTTCTGCCCTGTCCGATGTGTATGTCAAGATTCCTATGAAAGGGAAGGTGGAATCCCTTAATGCGGCGGTGGCCGCCTCAGTATTGATGTTTGAAGCCGCCAGGCAGCGGAGAAATGCTATCGGAGAATAGACGACAGAACGCTGAATTGTTCAGAAAAATGTAAGAACTTGGAAAAACGCCTGATATTGAATTGCTCTATCCCATATGGTATAATAACCACAGAGTGGTTATTATACCTGCGCATACCGGTTTCTGCGTTCACCGCAGAAGACCGGGCGCTGAACTATATACAAAAGGAATGAAGCAGGAGGAGGGACGTATGACGCCGATTAGCTGGCTGATTGTATTTATCGTACTTCTAGGCATCGAGATTGCTACAATGGCCCTGACTACAATCTGGTTTGCGGCAGGAGCTCTGGTCGCATTCGCTTTAAGTTTACTTGGGGCAGGGACAGAGCTGCAGCTGGCTGTATTTGTGATTGTATCGTTTGTGGTTTTGATTTTAATGAGACCGTTTGCGAAGAAGTATGTAAATAAAGGGATTACCAAGACCAACGTTGACAGCCTGATCGGAAAGACAGCCCAGATAACAGAAAAGGTGGATAACGTTCATGGCAGCGGAGCTGCTGTGCTGAATGGCCAGGAATGGACGGCCAGGAGTATCCGGGATGATCTGATTTTTCAGGCGGGCGATCTGGTTACAGTAAAAGAAATCAAAGGCGTAAAGCTGATTGTAGACGCTGTACAGGAGGGAAAATAGTATGATTAGTTTTATCTTAGTGATTGCGGTACTGATCATCGTACTGCTTGTCCTGGCTTCCTGCGTTAAAATCGTTCCGCAGGCACAGGCGTGTGTAGTGGAGAGATTGGGGGCTTACAAAGATACCTGGTCCACAGGCGTCCACTTTAAAGTGCCGCTCATCGAGAGAGTAGCTAAGAGAGTGAATTTAAAAGAGCAGGTAGCCGATTTTCCGCCGCAGCCAGTTATCACAAAGGACAATGTTACAATGCGGATTGATACCGTAGTGTTTTTTCAGATTACAGATGCCAAGCTGTATGCCTATGGCGTAGAGAATCCGATTATGGCGATCGAAAATCTGACGGCTACGACTCTCAGAAATATTATCGGTGATTTGGAACTGGATCAGACGCTGACTTCGAGGGAGACTATCAATGCCAAAATGCGGGCATCCCTGGATATTGCCACAGATCCATGGGGAATTAAGGTAAACAGAGTTGAGCTGAAAAATATCATCCCGCCGGCAGCCATCCAGGATGCTATGGAGAAGCAGATGAAGGCAGAGCGGGAGCGCCGAGAAGCGATCCTGAGAGCGGAAGGTGAGAAGAAGTCAACCATCCTGGTGGCAGAGGGTAAGAAAGAGTCTGCGATTTTGGATGCAGAGGCAGATAAACAGGCAGCCATCCTCCACGCGGAGGCAGAAAAAGAGAAGCGGATCAAAGAGGCCGAGGGGCAGGCAGAAGCTATTTTGAAGGTTCAGCAGGCTCAGGCAGACGGCATCCGTTTTCTGAGAGAAGCTGGAGCAGACAGTGCAGTTCTTCAGCTTAAGAGCCTTGAAGCGTTCCAGGCAGCGGCCAACGGAAGAGCAACCAAGATTATCATTCCTTCGGAGATCCAAAGCCTTGCCGGCCTTGCAACTTCGATTACGGAGCTGGTGAAAACCACAGATGAAAACGCTTGATGACTGAAAATTTTGAAAGTCTGCGGAGGCACAGCAGCTTCCGGCAGACGCTTCGCGATACGAGAAGGGACCGCAAGTTAAAAAAGCGGTCCCTTTTGCGATATGGCGGGCATGCTAACCGTATAATCAAATGTATGTCCCATGGACAGTAATGGCAGAGATAGGGGAGAGAAGATCTCCCCTACTCGCTCATAGTTGGGAGGCATAATGGAACTTCAGCTTGACCCTTCGATAGAATATGGTATTGTCCTGGAGGGCGGAGGAGCCAGGGGAGCATATCAGGTGGGCGCGTGGAAGGCTCTGAAAGAAGCCGGGATCCCTATGAAAGGAATAGCAGGAGCTTCCGTAGGGGCTCTGAACGGCGCCCTGATGTGTATGGATGATCTGGAAAAAGCCTGCAGTATCTGGGAGACCTTGACGTATTCCAAGGTGATGGATGTGAGCGATGAGCTGGCGGCAAAGCTCCGCGCAAAGACTTTGGGAATCCAAGATATTCAGGAATTGTGGAATATTGCTGGAAAGGTGCTGGCGGACGGCGGCCTGGATGTGAGCCCCCTTAGAAAGCTGATTGATGAAATCATCGATGAAGAGAGGATACGGATCTCTGAGCGGGAACTGTTCGCAGTCACTTATTCCCTTACTGACAGAAAAAAACTGGTGATCGATGTAAAAGAACTTCCGCCTGGGGAAATGGGAAATGCCCTTCTCGCCAGTGCCTATTTCCCTGTTTTTAAGAGAGAAAAACTGGGAGGAAAAAGCTACATGGACGGAGGCAGCGCAGACAATGTGCCGATTGAGCCGCTGCTGGAGCGAGGATACAAAAATATTATTGTGATTAGGATTTATGGGCTGGGGAGAGATTCAGAACGGTTTCTGGAAATACCGGAGGATGTGTCTGTCTGTCATATTGCACCAAGGCAGGATCTGGGAGGAATTCTGGAGTTTTCCGGGAAAAAGGCCAGGCGGCTGATGACACTGGGATATTACGATGCTATGAGAGTATTGTATGGCCTTGAGGGACAAAGCTATTATCTGGATTCCCCTGGGGGCGAACCCTATTACTTTGACAGGATGATGTCGGAGTTGGAACTCCTCAAGCTGTATATCCGACCTGCTATGGAGGATGAAGATTGGGAAAATCTGACCGGGTACCGGGCTTTTACTGAGACGATATTCCCTTATTTGGCCCGGAAACTGGGGCTGAAAGAAGAATGGGACTACCGGGATCTCTATCTGGCGGTTATGGAGGAGATGGCAAAGAAAGTTAGGATAAACAGATTCCGCATTTATACTGTTCAGGAGCTGTCGGAGGAGATTCAAAGACGGTTGGGAACTCTTGACAGCCGTTTGCCAATATAGTATTTTATATCTAAAAATCAGGCAGAAATCGGAGGATGGGACTATGGATTTAAAAGGAAGAAATTTCTTGACATTAAAAGATTATTCACCGGAAGAGATCACGTATCTGCTGGATCTGGCGGCGGATCTGAAAGAAAAAAAGAAAAAAGGAATTCCAGTGGATATTCACAGGGGCAAAAATGTAGCGCTGATCTTTGAAAAGACCAGTACCAGAACTCGCTGCTCATTTGAGGTTGCAGCCCATGACTTAGGGATGGGAACCACATATCTGGATCCAAAAGGCTCTCAGATAGGGAAAAAGGAGAGCATTGCCGATACCGCTAGGGTTCTGGGAAGGATGTATGAAGGAATCGAATACCGGGGCTATGGGCAGGAGATCGTGGAGGAGCTGGCAAAATATGCCGGCGTTCCAGTCTGGAATGGCCTTACTAATGAATACCATCCGACCCAGATGCTGGCAGATCTCCTGACGATCCGGGAGCATTTTGGATATCTGAAGGGTCTCCGGCTGGTTTACATGGGAGATGCCCGCTATAACATGGGAAATTCTCTGATGATCGCCTGCTCGAAGATGGGACTTCATTTTACGGCATGTGCGCCGAAAAAGTATTTTCCAAACCAGGAGTTGGTGGATCAGTGCCAGGCATATGCAAAAGAGTCCGGCGGCACGATAACTTTGACGGAAGATGCAGCCGAGGGAACAAAAGGGGCTGACATTGTCTACACGGATGTGTGGGTTTCTATGGGAGAGCCTGATGAAGTGTGGGAGGAAAGGATACGCGAGCTGACCCCGTACAAAGTGACTTCTGAAATTATGAAAAATGCAGGGGAACATGCAATCTTCCTCCACTGTCTGCCTGCATTCCACGATTTGAAGACTCAGATCGGCAGAGAGATGGGAGAACGCTTTGGAATACAGGATATGGAGGTGACGGATCAGGTCTTTGAGAGCAGCCAATCAAAGGTCTTTGACGAGGCGGAAAACCGGATGCATACCATAAAGGCAGTGATGGCGGCCACCTTAGGAGGCATGTAAGATGTACAGGAAGTCGGGCAAACGAAATGCCAGAAACACAGAGGCTGCCCTGGATCTGCTTCACATAGCAGTCGGGTTGGTGATAGTGATTATGGCAGTGATATCCTTTATGAATCCGGACGATCATCTGACCTTGTTTCCATTTATCTTTTTTCTGGCTTCCGTACTGAATCTGGTTAACGGTTATGTAAAGATTGTCCGGGCCGGAAGGGACAATAAGAAAAAGGCAGGAGGCGTCTGCCTGATCTTGTTTGCTGTGGCTCTGATTGCCCTGGCTGTTATCAGCGCGGTCAGTCTATGGCGTTAAGGGGGCAGAGGAAAGTGGAATATCTTACAGAAGAATCCATTCTGTCCAGGCTAAATACGCGCTGGGCGGGAAGAGCCTGCCGGGTGCTCCAGGACACCGATTCCACCAACATCCAGTGCCGAAAGCTGGCGGAGGAAGGCTGGCCGGAGGGTACGCTGGTTTTAGCGGAGAGCCAGAATGCGGGAAGAGGGCGGAGAGGCCGCACCTGGGTATCGCCTCCCGGAACAGGAATTTGGATGAGCATCCTGCTGAGGCCGGACTGCCCTGCCGACAGGGCTCCTATGCTGACACTGCTTGCAGCACTGGCGGCAGAGAAGGGGATTCGGGAGGCGGAAGGGCTGGAGCCTATGATTAAATGGCCTAATGATCTGGTGATGAATGGCAGGAAAATATGCGGCATTCTCACAGAGATGAAAACAACAGACAGCCATGCTGGCTATGTCATAGTGGGAATTGGGATCAATGCAAATCTGACGGTTTTCCCAGAAGAACTCAGGGACAAAGCCACTTCTCTGCTGCTGGAATCTGGAAGAGAGGCAGACCGGGCAGAGATTGCGGCGGCTACTGTGAACGCTCTGGAAAAGTATTATGAGAGATTTCTGCGCGAGCAGGATCTGTCGTCTGTCCGGGAAGAGTATAATCAAAATCTGGTAAACCGCGGCCGCCGGGTTCATGTTCTGGATCCGGCGGGAGGGTATGAAGGCTGGTGCCTGGGAATTACTTCCGCAGGCGAACTCCAGGTAAGAAAGGATGATGGCTCCCTTGTCTCTGTAATGTCAGGGGAGGTTTCTGTCAGAGGAGTTTATGGGTATGTATGACGATCTGTATGGGCAGCTTCAGGTACTGGAGCGGGAAGATGCGCCGTTCTCTCAGGAAGATCGCCTGAGAGCTGCCGGAAGGCCGCTGCTGTACTGGTATGGAAAATATGCGAGAAAATTACCCTGGAGAGAGAATAAAGATCCCTACCGGATATGGATTTCTGAGATTATGCTCCAACAGACCAGGGTGGAGGCGGTTAAGCCCTATTTTCAGCGTTTCCTGGAGGCATTCCCTGATATTCCAAGTCTGGCAGCGGCGGAGGAGGATCGGCTTCTGAAGCTGTGGGAAGGCCTGGGGTATTACAGCAGAGCCAGAAATCTTCAGAAATGTGCTAAAGTGCTGACGGAAGATTACAAAGGTCAGATGCCGGCAGATTATGGAGCGCTGCTGAAGCTGCCGGGGATCGGAAGCTACACGGCGGGGGCTATAGCTTCCATTGCATTTTCGATACCTGTTCCTGCTGTAGACGGAAATGTGCTGCGAGTCGTATCGCGGCTGACAGCAAACAGGGAGGATATGACAAAGCCTGCGGCGAAAAAAAAGATAGAAGCTCTCTTAGCTGGGACAATGGACCGGATGCGCCCAGGAGATTTCAATCAGGCACTTATCGAGGTGGGGGCTGTGGTCTGTGTTCCCAACGGGGAGCCGAAATGCATGGTCTGTCCCCTCGCATCGCTTTGCCTTGCTAAAAGAGACAGCCTGTGGCGGGAAATCCCGTTTAAACCGCCTAAGAAAGAAAGGCGGCTGGAGAAGAGGACAGTGTTTATAGTAGAGCAGGGCGGGCGGATCGCGATCCGGAAGAGACCGCCAAAAGGGCTTTTGGCTTCTTTGTATGAACTGCCAAACGTGGAAGGGGAGCTTCCGGAGGAGTCGGTGGCCCAGGCTCTTGGGCTGCAGGCGAAAGAGATCATAGACACTGAAATGCTCCCTGCGGCGAAACACATATTTTCCCATGTGGAGTGGAATATGACAGGCTATTACGTCACGCTCGCGGGGGAACCGGATGCGGGCAAAAATGAGAGGAAAGATTGGATTTTTGTAGAAAAGGAGCAGCTGAAGGGGCAGTACCCTCTTCCGAATGCATTTCAGGCGTATAGGAAATTCATAACGTGACATACTGAGAAAAGGGGAAACAAGGAATTATGTTGCTGCTGATTGTCAATCCCTGTTCAGGAAGGGAACAAATACGGCGGAGTCTTTTAGACATTTTAAATATCTTTACAGCGGCTGGGTTTGATGTGCGAGTCCACATTACACAGAGCCAGGGGGATGGGAGAAAGGCTGTGCTGGAAAAAGGCTGTGACGCATCGGTGATTGTGTGCAGCGGCGGAGATGGCACGCTCAATGAGACTGTCTCCGGCATGATGGAGCTGGAACACCCTCCGCTGCTGGGGTATATCCCAGCCGGATCTACCAATGATTTTGCTTCCAGCCTTGGGCTGCCCAAAAAGATGGAGAGTGCGGCTGAGAGCATTGTAAAAGGGACTCCCTGGCCGATTGATGTAGGCGCTTTTGACAGGGACCGTTATTTTATGTATATTGCGGCTTTTGGAGCGTTCACGGAGGTGTCTTATCTGACGCCCCAGGATAAGAAAAACCGCTTGGGGCATCAGGCATACATGCTGGAAGGCGTGAAGAGCCTTGCATCCTTGAAGAGCTACCGTTTCCGAGTGGAATGCGGGGAGATGGAACTGGAGGACGATTTTGTTTTTGGCATGGTGACGAACACTCTCAGCGTAGGCGGCTTTAAAGGTCTGGTCACCCAATCAGTGGCTCTGAGTGACGGCCTGTTTGAAGTCCTTCTGATCAGGATGCCCAAAACCCCTCTCGATCTGACCAATATTGTAAACTATATGTTTTTGAAAGAGGAGCCCAATGAATATGTCTACAAATTCAAGACCAGCCGAATTTCGTTCCATTCTGAGGAGCCTGTAGACTGGGTGCTGGACGGAGAATTCGGAGGAAGCCGGACTGATGTTACCATAGAGAATCTTGAAAAGCGGATCGAGATATTGAGAACAGGGGATCTGCCCTCTGTTTGACAAAAATAGCCAGGGACCTGCAAAAATGTATTGAAAAATTGATTTTTTTCATATATAATGAAAAGTTGTCAAGAACTATTATTTTACACCTAACGAAAGGACGTTACCCGGTGGAGAAAAAAGATTTTTTACAGAAACTGGAAAAACTGCTGGAATTTGCAAAAACTAGGCATAATGCCCTGGATGCGGGAGAAATCAATGATTTCTTTGCAGGAGACAGTCTGAATCCGGAGCAGATGGATCAAATTTATACTTACCTGGAGGGCCGCGGCGTAGATGTGGTCCCGGTAATCGATGAGAGCGTACTCAATGATGATTCCATGATGCTGGACGATTTGGACGACAGTTTCATAAAAGACGGAGACGAGGAAGACATTGACATTGATGCAGTGGATCTTCTTGAGGGGATCGGGACAGAGGACCCGGTTCGGATGTACTTGAAGGAGATCGGAACCGTGCCCCTGCTGAGCGCAGATGAGGAGCTTCGCCTGGCCAAGAGAAAGGCGGAGGGCGATGAGTATGCAAAGGAGAGGCTGATTGAGGCCAATCTGCGTCTGGTAGTCAGCATTGCTAAACGGTATACAGGGAGGGGCATGAGCTTTTTGGATCTGGTGCAGGAGGGAAACCTGGGCCTGATCAAAGGCGTAGAAAAATTTGATTATACAAAAGGGTACAAGCTAAGTACATATGCAACGTGGTGGATTCGCCAGTCAGTGACCAGGGCGCTGGCAGACCAGGCCAGAACGATCCGGGTTCCGGTGCATATGGTAGAGACAATCAACAAGATGTCCAAGATGCAGAGAAAACTGACACTGGAGCTGGGCTATGAGCCGTCAGTAGCTGAGCTGGCGGAGGCTTTGGACATGTCAGAGGACAAAGTGATGGAGATCATGCAGATTGCGAGAGAACCGGCTTCTCTGGAAACACCGATCGGAGAAGAGGACGATTCGAATCTGGGAGATTTCGTGGCAGATTCCAATGTGGTTACACCAGAGGGAAATGTGGAATCTGTTATGCTGAGGGAGCATATTGATGCTCTTCTGGGAGATCTGAAAGAGCGGGAGCGCCAGGTAATTGTTCTTCGTTTTGGCCTGGAGGACGGCCACCCCAGAACTCTGGAGGAGGTCGGAAAAGAGTTTAATGTAACCCGTGAACGGATTCGCCAGATCGAGGCGAAGGCCCTGAGAAAGCTGAGAAATCCGGTGCGCAGCAAGCGGATCAGAGATTTCCTTTAATTGAGCAGAATGAACCAGAGAAATTACCAGAGAGAGCTGGAGGGTATTCTGACTGTACTGCAGGCGGAGGCGAAAACGCCCCGCCTGTTTTTGCATAGCTGCTGTGCTCCCTGCAGCAGCTATGTACTGGAATACCTGTCCCAGTATTTTGAGATTACAGTCTATTTTTATAATCCGAATATTTATCCGCCGGAAGAGTACGGAAAAAGAGTCCAGGAGGAAGAGCGGCTGATCAGGGAGATGGACTTTGTGCATCCGGTGAAAATGATTGCTGCCCCATACCGCCCAGAGGAATTTTACAGGATTGCCAGGGGGCTGGAGCATGAGCCGGAGGGCGGTGAGCGGTGCCTGAAATGTTATGAGCTGCGGCTGAGAGAGGCGGCGCGCCTGGCAAAGGAGATGGGATTTGATTTTTTCACTACCACGCTGACGATCAGTCCCCTGAAAAGAGCTGACAGACTGAATGCTGCTGGAGAGGCGGCCGGAAGGGAGTTCGGTGTAGCCTTCCTCCCATCAGACTTTAAAAAGAAAAACGGATACAAGCGGTCCACTGAACTGTCCAGGGAATATGGACTGTACCGCCAGGATTACTGCGGATGTGTTTATTCCATGAAGGAAAGAGAGAGGAGGGGACTGTAATCCGGGCAGTATTGCGATGCCCAGCAGAAGGCTGAAAACATAGCCTTATGCCGGTTTTTCCCTGTTTCCGGGCCTGGTTTTTTGCCGCCGGAGAGTGGTAAAAAACTACAGAAGTTTGTCAGGCTTTTGCTTGACAGCATTGGTGATTTGTACTAAAATTTAACTAGAGATTTTCAGAGGCGGGTTCTGGATTTCGACAGAATAAAATGTGAGATAAGGAGAATGCAGATATGTTGAGCAAGACATTAACCGTAGTAAATCCGTCAGGACTTCATTTAAGACCAGCAGGAGTACTGTCCCAGACGGCTATGAAATTTAAATGTGATGTCATCATCGAGTGTGGTGAAAAGAGAATCGTGGCGAAGAGCGTTCTGAATGTTATGGCTGCAGGGATTAAGTGCGGTACAGAGATTACCTTAATCTGCGATGGCGAGGATGAGGCCGAGGCAATGAAGACTTTGACAGAGGCTATTGAGTCTGGATTAGGTGAAATGTAAGAGCGAGGATAAGAGAATCTGGCGCTGCAGCTTTTGGCTGCAGCGTTTTTGTTTTTTCCGAGAGTGGAAGTTCTGCTTGTTCGGAGTGAGGTTATCGCCTGCAGGGGCGGCCGCATAATATAAAAAAAGAGCATTTAAGGAAAGAATATGGCAACTATCAGCCTTTGCATGATTGTGCGTGATGAGGAAGAGGTGCTGGAAGAGTGCCTGGCGCAGGTGAAAGACCTGGCAGATGAGATCATTATTGTAGATACAGGATCAAAAGACAGGACGAAGGAAATTGCAGCCAGGATAGCAGACCGGGTTGAAGATTTTGTATGGCAGGATGATTTTGCAGCCGCGCGCAATGCTGCCTTTGCTCTGGCTCGATGCGATTTTTGTATGTGGCTGGATGCAGACGATGTGATTACAGAGAAGGAGAGAAAGAAATTTTTGAAAGTAAAAGAATCTCTGGATCTGGATATTGATGTGGTGGTGATGGATTACGCAGCTGGGTTTGGACCGGACGGCAGGCCCAATTTTATCTATCCCAGGGAAAGACTGATCCGAAATGGAAGGGGGTACCGCTGGGAGGGCAGAGTCCATGAAACGATTGCCATTCAGGGCAGGGTTTTGCGGTCCTCGGTGGTAATTGAACATAGAAAGAAGAAAGTCAATGACCCGGACAGAAATTTAAGGATATATGAGGCTATGGCAGCCAGAGGAGAAGAGATGGATGCCCGTTCACGGCTTTACTATGGCCGTGAGCTGTACCAGCACCGGCGGTATGAAGAGGCGGAAGCACTTTTGATATCTGTGCTGCGGGACAGGGAAGCCTGGAAGGAATACCGGATAGATGCCAGCCTCAATGCTGCCTGCTGCGCCAGCTTTCTTGGAAAACCGGAGGAGGCTTTGGAGCTGCTGTTTGCCAGCTTTTCTGCGGATCTTCCCAGAGCTGAGATTTGCTGTGAGGCTGGAAGAATTTGGATGGAGAAAGGCGATTACAGCAGTGCGGCCTATTGGTTTGAGGAGGCTCTCCGGTCGCCTGAACCCAGAGAAGAGGGAGGTTTTGTGAGAGAAGAATGCAGGGGGTACATTCCATGGCTGCAGCTATGTGTCTGCTGGGACCGTCTTGGAGATTATGAGAGGGCACAGTGGTGCAACGAAAAGGCGGGAGAAATTTATCCGGAATCCCCTCAGGTGGAATATAACCGGGAATACTTCCGGGGAATTATGCCTATACAGGAGGCTTCTCAAGAACCGGTGTTTTTAGAGAAATATGCCAGAAAAGATTCAGAAAGTGTTTTATAATTTTACTTGCAAATATAAAAAGATTCCCGTATAATGAGAACACATGGTACCAAGCGTTTTTGCCGGAGGTGAAATCATGTCAGATTCAGAAGGGAAACTGCTGCAGAATGATGAGGCAGAAAGTGACTTGAGGCTGGTTGGAAGGCTGAGAGAGTGCGGCCATTTTCTTTACTATAAGATGGGGAAGAAGAGCGGTCAGCGCAGGATTCTCATCCGATTATTGGCCAAAGGATCCCTGACGCAGCGGCAGCTCCAGGAACTGATGAAACTGAGTTCAGGGGCAATGAGCGAGATTCTGACAAAAATGGAGGCCGACGGCCTGATCGCGAGGGCAAAAAGCATGGGGGACAGGCGCCAGGTGGAGGTGACTCTCACTCCGCACGGCAAAGAGGCAGCAGCCGGATTGGTCGAGGAAGACGCCCAGATGGCTCATCAGCTTTTTTTATGCTTGTCTGCCCAGGAAAAAGAGCAGTTTACCACCGTGCTGAATAAATTGGTGGACAGCTGGAATGCCATGGTAAATGAAGACGAAAGCGGTGATTAAACCGGCGGCATTTTTGCCGCCTGTTTTCAGGCTGCGGAACGTCCGGCGGGTCTTATATTCAGGAACCGCCGGATTTATAAGCTATGGCAAATGAAAACAAGAAAGGAGAAACGAGAAAGACAATGATAAGAGAATTGGCGAAATCTATCAGAGAATACAAAAAGGCTTCCCTGGTAACCCCTCTTCTGGTCTCCATGGAAGTTGTGATGGAATGCATTATCCCTTTCATTATCGCTCAGTTGGTCAATCAGATCAAAGCAAACTGTGAATTTGGAGTGATCGTAAGATATGGTCTCATTCTGGTGGTGATGGCAGGTCTTTCCCTGACATTCGGCGCACTGGCGGGAGCTTCCTGTGCTACGGCCTCCTGCGGCTTTGCACGAAACCTGAGAAAGGATATGTACTACAAGATCCAGGGGTATTCTTTCCAGAATATTGACAAATTTTCCACTTCTTCCCTGGTCACCAGACTGACAACCGATGTGACCAATGTTCAGATGGCCTACATGATGATTGTGAGGACTGCAATCCGCTGCCCGCTGATGCTGATATTTTCTTTTGCTATGGCATTTATTATGGGCGGAAAGATGGCTGTCATCTTCCTGCTGACGATCCCGATTTTAGGAATTGGTTTATTTGCAGTCATTCACAAAGTTACGCCTTTATTTAAAAAGGTCTTTAAGAAATATGATGCCCTAAACAACTCCGTCCAGGAGAATATCAAAGGCATGAGAGTCGTAAAGTCTTATGTTCGGGAAGATTACGAGAAAGTAAAATTTGGCCGCGCAGCTGAAGATGTCTGCGGTGATTTCACGAAGGCAGAGAAGATTCTTGCCCTCAATGCTCCGCTGATGCAGTTCTGCGTCTTCACGGCAATGATATTTGTACTGTATTACGGCTCCTATACGATCATCAGCAGCATGGGTGTTGATCTGGATGTAGGACAGCTCTCGGCGCTGATTACATACAATTTCCAGATCTTGATGAGTTTGATGATGCTTTCTATGGTCTTTGTAATGATCACTATGGCAAGTGAGTCTGCACATAGAATTGTAGAAGTTCTGACAGAGGAAAGCTCGATCAAAAGCCCGGAGAATCCGGTCTGTCAGGTAAAAGACGGTTCCATTGATTTTGACAATGTCAGCTTTAAGTATTCCGAAACTGCGGAGAAGATGGCTTTGGCGGATATCAATCTTCACATTAAATCCGGTGAGACCATCGGCATTATCGGAGGAACCGGTTCCTCCAAATCTTCTCTTATCCAGCTGATCTCCCGCCTCTACGATGCAACGGAAGGCGTTGTAAAGGTAGGCGGCGTAGATGTAAGAGATTATGATCTGGAAGTGCTGAGAAATGAGGTGGCAGTCGTTCTCCAGAAAAATGTTCTTTTCTCCGGAACGATTAAAGATAACCTCAGATGGGGAAATAAGAACGCCACAGATGAGGAGATGATCGAGGCATGTAAGCTGGCCCAGGCTGACGAGTTTATTTCCCAGTTCCCGAAGAAATACAACACATATATTGAGCAGGGCGGAAGCAACGTATCCGGCGGCCAGAAACAGCGTCTCTGCATTGCAAGGGCACTGCTGAAGAAGCCGAAGGTTCTGATTTTGGACGACTCTACCAGCGCAGTAGATACGAAGACGGATGCCCTGATCCGCAAGGCTTTCAGGGATTTCCTGCCTGAGACGACAAAGATTATTATTGCACAGAGGACTTCCTCTGTAGAAGATGCAGATCGGATCCTGGTGATGGACGGCGGTACGATTACGGCTGTCGGTACCCACAAGGAACTGTTAGAGACCAGCGAAATTTACCGGGAAGTCTATACTTCCCAGAATAAGGCAGGAGGTGAAAACGATGGCGAATAATCAGAACGCAGCTCAGGCGAGTGCAAGCAAACGTCTGTCGAATTCGCGGAAAGGGACTATTGGACGGATCCTGAAAACAATCCTGGAATTTTATCCTGTCGAACTGCCCCTGGTAATTTTCTGTATTCTGTTTAGTGCGGTAGTGGCCTCCGTTCCGTCAATATTTATGCAGAATGTAATCGCGATCGTGGAGCGCAGCTGGCAGAGCGGTGACTGGAGCTCGGTATCCGGTCAGATTACAAGATTTGTAGGAATACTTTTAGTGTTCTACATTCTGGCCTTGACATCTACTACAATCTACAACCAGATGATGGCCAGAATCACGCAAGGTTCTCTGATGAAATTCAGGGAGAAAATGTTTAATGGGATGCAGGATCTGCCCATTAAATACTTTGACACGCACAATCACGGCGACATTATGAGCCATTACACCAATGATATCGATACTCTGCGCCAGATGATTTCCCAGAGTTTGCCCCAGCTTATGATATCTGGCGTCACTGTTTTGACCGTATTCTGTATTATGCTGTACTACAGTGTATGGCTGGCGCTGGTGGTTGTTCTGGGTGTAGTGCTGATGACGCTTGTGACTAAAAAGGTTGGAGGAAATTCAGCGAAATACTTTATCCGGCAGCAGATGGCCATCGGTAAAGAGGAAGGTTTCATCGAAGAGATGATGAACGGCATGAAAGTGGTCAAGGTCTTCTGCCATGAAGAAGAGAGCAAAGCGGATTTTGACCGCATCAATGACGCCCTGTTTGAAGACTCTGAGAAGGCAAACAAATTTGCAAACATGCTGATGCCGATCCTGAATAATATCGGCAATGTTATGTATGTAATCGTAGCTCTGGCAGGAGGACTGCTGCTGATTTCCGGTGTCCCGAACCTGAGCATTTCCGGTCTCCCCATAGGGATCAGCATTGTAGTTCCGTTCCTGAATATGACCAAACAATTCTGCGGAAACATCAGTCAGGTGTCCAACCAGATTAATGCGGTGGTTATGGGTATTGCAGGTGCTGAGCGAGTGTTTGCTCTGATTGATGAGAAGCCAGAGGAGGACGAGGGATATGTCACACTGGTCAACGCGAAAGAAGTAAACGGCCAGATCGTGGAGACGAAAGAGCGCACAGGCATGTGGGCGTGGAAGCATCCCCACAGTGCTGACGGAAGCGTTACTTACACGAAGCTGACAGGCGATGTCCGTTTCTTTGATGTAGACTTTGCTTACGAGGAGGGCAAGACAGTTCTCCACAATATTACTTTGTATGCAGAGCCCGGGCAGAAGGTGGCTTTCGTTGGCTCCACCGGCGCCGGCAAGACGACGATCACCAACCTGATCAATCGGTTTTACGATATTGCAGACGGCAAGATCCGCTATGATGGGATCAATATCAACAAGATCAAGAAAGCTGATCTTCGCCGCTCTCTGGGGGTAGTTCTTCAGGATACTAATCTGTTCTCAGGGACGGTTATGGACAACATTCGCTATGGCAAGCTGGATGCCTCTGACGACGAGTGTATGGCGGCAGCCAGGCTGGTAGGCGCGCATGATTTTATCACCCGCCTTCCGGAGGGCTATAATACTTATATTTCCGGAAACGGAGCGAACCTGTCCCAAGGTCAGCGCCAGCTCATCTCCATCGCCAGGGCAGCAGTGGCAGATCCGCCGGTTATGATTCTGGATGAGGCAACATCCTCCATTGATACCAGGACGGAGGCCATTGTCCAGAGAGGAATGGACGCTCTGATGCAGGGGCGCACGGTATTTGTGATTGCTCACAGGCTGTCGACGGTTCGCAACTCTGATGTCATTATGGTATTGGAGCATGGGCGGATCATCGAGCGGGGCAACCATGAGCAGCTGATCGCACAGAAGGGAAAATATTACCAACTTTATACAGGAGCTTTCGAGCTGGAATAAGATTTTGCATGGGCAGGGAACTGTTTTCTGGGTTCCCTGCCTTTTTGTTTACTGAGAATACGTTCGGAATGATTTGCTGATTGATTTCTTCCACAAGGCAAAACTCCAGGAGGGGATCTGCCGTGCGTTCCTCAGATGCCGGCGTACAAATAGGCCAAATTTTTCAGGGAAAAGCAGGATAGGACAAAACTGGCAGTTCCGTCATATGTTATAGTAAAATCATATCAGGAGAAGTAACAATGATGTTTCGCAATCAGAATCCATTTCAGGTTCCTTTGAATGGAAATACGTGCTGTAACCGAGAAAAAGCAGATGAGTGCTGCTGTGATCCAAGACCTTGCTGCTGCCGTGGCCCGCAAGGTCCTAAAGGCTGTCCAGGTCCCCAGGGGCCAATCGGCCCTATGGGTCCTGTAGGTCCTATGGGTCTGCCAGGCCCGGCCGGCCCGCCAGGGGCAATGGGAGAGCAGGGGCCTGCTGGCCCGCAGGGTCCCCAGGGAATTCAAGGCCCGCCAGGAGCGATGGGAGAACAGGGGCCTATGGGTCCACAAGGCCCTCAGGGGGTGACGGGAGCTGTTGGCCCTACGGGCGCTGCAGGTGCCGCAGGTGCGACAGGTGCGACTGGCCCAGTTGGTTCCACAGGTCCGACCGGCCCAACCGGCCCCACAGGTGCGACAGGGCCGACGGGAGCTACGGGGCCGGCTGGTGTGACTGGCCTGACCGGCTTTACGGGTCCGACGGGTCCCAGCGGTCCAACCGGCCCGACCGGAGCGACCGGCCCAACAGGTCCAACCGGCCCAACAGGTCCCAGTGGGGCGACCGGCCCGACCGGAGCGACAGGTCCCAGCGGAGCGACAGGCCCCAGCGGTCCGACAGGTCCCAGCGGTCCGACAGGTCCCAGCGGGGCGACAGGCCCGACCGGGGCGACAGGTCCCAGCGGTCCGACAGGTCCCAGTGGGGCGACAGGTCCAACCGGTCCAACCGGTCCTACGGGAGGGACGGGAGCCGCAGGCCAATCTGCCACAGTGCGGGTTGGAAATGTTACCACCGGGGAGCCTGGAACTGACGCGGCGGTTGTTAATACCGGGACAGAGCAGGATGCAGTGCTTGACTTTACGATTCCAAGAGGAGATACAGGAACAAACCAGGGCCCCCTGCAGCTATTTGCAGCATATTCCACCCCTGCCCAGAGCGGCACATCTGGAAGCCCCCTTCTGTTTGATGTAAATGGGCTGAACTATGGCACTGCGATTTCCCACACAGCGGGAAGCGGAACTTTTACAATCAATCAGACTGGAGTATATGCAGTAGCGTTCCACGGAGGTGTTGGCCCGGCCTCAGGCGTAGATTTTCCAGTATCTGTTCTCACGTATCTAACACAGAATGGATCGTCGGTCGGGGGCGCGGGATCCCAGCACACTTTCCACACCTCAAATGAATTTTCAAATGTATCGTTTTCAATTCCAATCGCTGTCTCCTCAGTTCCGGCAGCTCTGCAGGTAATCGGAGAAGGGGGACCATTCGTCTATGGCTCCAATACACTGACCATATACCGGTTGGGGGATATTCCCGCCTGAATATATATCTGAACAGCGAAAACCCGCCTGGCCCTAAGGGCCGGACGGGTTTTAAGGGTGTGAACTATCGTTTTCTGCGGTCGTGGGATTTCTGACTGTAGAACTCAGCCTTATTTTTATACATCAGTTTGTCAGACTCATCGTACTGTTCTTTGAGACTGCAGTTGGAAGAACGCCAGGAAAAACCGATTGAAATGGCAATCCCATCCCGCTTCATCTCATCGTGGACAAAAAAAACAGCATTTTTGAAACTAGTCTCATCCATGCTGTCGTCAATCACTATAAATTCATCACCGCCGATGCGGTAAGATTTATGTTCAAATTTTTTGTTGAGATGGAATGCCACGCGGCGCAGCAGCGCATCGCCGGCACTGTGGCCTGCCTGGTCGTTTACCGCTTTGAGTCCGTTAATATCAAAATATGCTATTCCAAGCTGCGTGAACTCGTCCTGAGCCTGATTCATAAGCTGGTTAAATTTGTTGCGGTTGAACAGTCCGGTGAGAGAGTCCTCAAAACTTTTTTTCTCAAGGATAGCCTGAAGCTCCATCTGCTTTGTGATATCGAAGGCGATCCGCTGTATGACCTGGCCATTGGCATTTTCGCTGACCAGCAGATTGTTGCTGCTGAGATAGACCAGCTTGCCTGAATTTGTCCTTAACCGGTAATCAACACTGGCGTAATCGCCGGGGTTTTTGAGGGACTGGAGAATCTCCTGTATTTTAATACCGTCCTCCTCCAAAACCTCCCTGCTGAAACCGGAAGACCAGTCTGCCTGCCCTGTGGCTTCTTTGGTCTTTTCCAACAGTTCTGCTGTAGCCCGGTTAAAGGTAAGGAGGCTGTATCGATTCCCCTGTCTGAGGATTCTTATGATGGCACAGGGAACCGTATTGTAAATGCTGTCCAATTCGGCGGTCTGAGCTTCGATCTGCTGCTTTTGAGCCTCGATATACTGCTGCATATATTGGTATGACTGGCGCGCCAGTCCAGCAGGAAAATGGATGTCATCCGGGGACATTTCTATGTAAGGGTTTGAGATGTGAATATGGCAGCAAAATGGCTTGTCCTGTCTCCAGCAGAATACGGCAGTGATTCGCTGATGAACCTGAAGATAGGTTTGAGCCGAGGAATCGGTTGTCAGCCATGCTCTGCCTGTACATACATAGACATCTGGTGCGGCCTCAATCACATTGTACTCTTCATCTGTAATATTATATTTTATAACGTTCTCTGAAAACTGCCGGAAAATATTTGCCGCTTTCTCATAGCCAACAGCATATTCTTCTTCTCCTGCTCCGAACCAGCTAAAACCTTGATCAAAGTAGTCGATCAGCACCTCTTCATCATTTTCACAGTAATGTTTATGCAGGAGATAGCTGGTCAGTTCCTTTGCTTTTTCCTTTCTTATCTCGGTGGTACTGTTGTTAGTCGTGTTTGACATCTGCATCACCCTTCTAGTCTAATTGTTCGATGTAATAGATTTGCCTGTTTGCGGTATTCTTTGCTGACGGCAAATCTATTTGATACAAATATACCATTTTTTGAGTGAAGATACAATCATTTTAGCAATCAACTGATAATCAGGAAACCCGCACCTGTATTTCTGTCAGAAATTCCTCTTCCCGGGCGGTGTATCGGTTGTCGATTTCATACAGTTCAAAAGGGTCCCCGGTGACAGTAAGTCCCTGTTTAGCGGCGCAGTTCAGAACTTCCTGAATTTTTTGGCCATTCTGCTGATAACTTCCTTGATAAAAGCAGGACAGGTAGTTCCCGGAAGGGAGAACAAAATCGTATTCAGCAGCATCGTGCTCCAGGACAAAGAAGACAGACTGATAGACATTGGACCGCCCCTGGCGCCAGTCATCCATAGAAAAGAAGGCGCCGACTGTCTGGTTCGCCAGATCCGGAACCATGGATTCATGCTTTTTATGGAGTTTTTTGATAACAAAATCCATCTCCTCATCCCTGGTGATATACTGGGAAATCTGGACACAGCGGCGGGCAGGGAAGCACTTTACGGTAAAGATGCCGGGCTGGATGGAGGAGGCGGCCTGGAGAGCGGCCATTTGCCGGCGGATAATGGTCTGACGGGTCTGGAGCTCTTCTATTTTCTTCTGGAGTAGCGACTGCTCCTCTTCCAGTATTTTGAGGGTGTTTGCAATGCTCTGTCCGTCCAGATACTCTTTGATCTGCACCATAGAAAAATCTAGGAGCCGCAGGTCACGGATGATATTCAGTTTATACATATCTTTTAGATTATAAAGGCGATAGCCATTGCTGTCCCGTTTGGGGTGGAGAATGCCCAGCTCTTCATAATACCGGAGAGAATCCGTTCCGATCCCGTAGAGTTTGGAAATTTCGCCGATTTTATAATAATTTTTCATAAAAAGGTCTCCTTCAAAAAATGCTTGACTTTAGTATTATACCAGGGTTTATCATAAGAATAAAGATAAATAAATGAGGAGATTTTATGATTAGAAATAGGTTGTTTCATATTTGGAGAACATTGTGGGATGGATTTTCTTTGGAAAAGGTAGCTTTGATTGTGTTGGGAGCGGCTATTGCTTCTTTTGGGCTTCACAATATTCACCAGCAGACGAATATCACAGAGGGAGGGGTATTGGGGCTGGTACTGCTTTTCAATCATTGGCTGGGCGTGTCCCCTTCAGCTATCACCCCTATCTTGGATCTGATCTGTTACGGCTTAGCCTACAGATATTTAGGGGGAAAATTCATAAAGATTTCTATTTTGTCCACAGCTAGTATGTCAGCGTTTTTTAAGCTGTGGGAGCAGTTCCCGCCGATGCTGCCGGATCTTTCCCCATATCCGCTGCTGGCGGCTGTCCTGGGCGGCTGCTTTGTAGGTATCGGTGTGGGCTTGATTGTACGGCAGGGAGGTTCCAGTGGGGGCGATGATGCCCTGGCTCTGGTAATCTCGAAAGTGACCCGCTGGAAAATTTCAAGAGCTTACTTATTTACAGACCTGACAGTTTTATGTCTCTCGCTCAGCTATATCCCTCTGAGACGGATCGCGTTTTCGCTGGTGACTGTTACAATTTCCTCCTTCCTGATTGATTTTGTGCAGAACTGCAGAATGTGGAAGGAAAGAACCTGCCCGGCAGGTGAATAGGCATAGGGTCCTGCGCTGCAGGATCCTTTTTTGTCCCGTATATCAGGAGAAGGAGAAATGTGATATAATAGCTGAAGAGAGATAGGAGGGCAGCTATGCTGAGAATATATTATGGAGATATTCGGAACCTGGATCCGCAATGGGATTTGTACCCGATAGGGAAAGCGCGGATGGAAAAAGTTCTCCGCTATAAAAAAAAGGCAGATCAGGCCCGCTCTGCAGGGGCGGAGCTTTTGCTTTATCAGGCTCTGTCCAGATGTTTTCCTGAATTTTCACCGCCCGCCAGTTTTGGAGCAGGGGAGCATGGAAAACCTTATCTAGCAGAAGAAAATGAGAGCCTGAGGCTCCCGTCAGGGAGAATGGTAGAATTTAATCTGTCACATTCCGGAGATTATGCAGCTTGCGTGATTGCAGATCGGCCGGTTGGAATCGATATTGAATTGGGGAAGGACAGAATACGGCCAGGAATTCTTCGCTTTCTGGCTGAGGAGGAGAGACGGGATGTGGAGAGCGCGGGCTGTGCTCCTGGGCGCTTTTTTGACTATTGGGTTTTGAAGGAGAGCTGCATCAAGGCAGTCGGCACGGGGTTTGCCAAGGCGCCTGACAGCTTCTGCATGGTAAAGGAGAAAAACGGATACCGGGCTGTGGAAAACGGCCGGGATCTGGGATATGGATTTCGCCTTCTGCCGGCTCCAGCCGGCTATAAAATGGCGGTGTGCGCCGAGAAGGACATATGGGAGGATACAGAACCGGAAGAGCTGGATCTGGGAAAGATTTCCGGGAAAGAGCGTTGACGGCGAAAATAAAGCCTTCTATAATAGATCCAGGAGCCGGGACAATGCCCGGACTCTTAGAAGGGAGTGTATGCAGCAATGGAATTAAAAGCATATGAACATAAGACACAATATTATGAAACAGATCAGATGGGGATTATTCATCACTCTAATTATATCCGCTGGTTTGAGGAGGCAAGGACGGATCTGCTGGAACAGATGGGAATGGGTTACGATGTTATGGAAGCCCGGGGAATCATCAGCCCGGTTCTATCCGTACACTGTGAGTATAAGTCTATGACGCGTTTTGGAGACACGGTTCTGATTCTGCCTATTCTGAAAGAGTACAATGGTGTAAAGATGACTCTGGAGTATACGATTATGGACAAGGAGACCCAGGAAGTGCGGTGCGTGGGAGAAAGCCGCCACTGCTTTTTGACTAGGGATGGGAAACCGGTGTCCTTGAAGAAGAATTATCTGGAAATGGATGAGATGTTCCGCAGATGTCTGCCGGATCACAGTCAGGAGTAACGTATGGATTTTGAGCTGTTATATCGGCTGCAGGAGATCCGCAGTTCTATGTTAGACCAGCTTATGCTGGCTGTCACTTTTTTGGGAAATGGCGGATGGTTTTGGGTGGCGGCCGGCGTGACTTTGGCTGCGGTGCCGTCCACTAGAAAAATGGGTTTTTGTGTCCTGCTTTCTCTTTTGATGGGATTGATCTTAGGAAACGGAATTGTAAAAAATCTGGTGGCAAGGGACAGGCCCTGCTGGATAGATGAGTCTGTCAGGCTGCTGATTGATGTGCCGAAGGACTATTCATTTCCCTCCGGCCATACTCTGGCCAGTTTTGAGGCGGCGGTCAGTATTCTGCTGTACCGGAGGCCCCTGGGTATAGGCGCGCTGATCTTGGCATGCCTGATTGGGTTTTCACGTCTGTATCTTTTTGTGCATTTTCCAACGGATGTCCTGGCTGGAGCCGTGATGGGAACCGCCATAGCTCTCTCTGTCCATTGGGCAGCGGAAGCGCTCCAGACCAGGAGAAACGTAAAAAAACAGGAAACGGGGGAACGGGTATGACGGAATCCGGCAAAGAGACGGCGAAGCAAATGATGAGAGAGGTTCTGCCGGGAATTCATCAGGTGGAGCTGCACAGCAATTTGAAGGGGATCAGTGAGATCAAGGTATATTTGATACCAGGACAGGACAGAAGTCTTCTGGTCGATACAGGATTTCGGGAGCGGGAATGTCTGAAAATCCTGGAGCAGGCTATGGAAATGCTGGGGATCAAACCGGAAAAATTGGATGTTTTTTTAACCCATAAACATCACGACCATTGCGGCCTGGCTTATATCTTGGCACAGAAGGGGGCCAGAATTTTTCTCAGCCCTGTAGAGGAGCGCCATCGGTATGACTGCCTTCACTACAGCCACGGAGAGTCAGACGATCAGGATGAGGTTTTGCGCTATGTGGGGATTACGGCTGAGGGCACGCCGCAGCTTTGGAACATGTTTAAGGATTTGGTGATAGCGGATAAAGAAGGGGAGCTAGAAATTGAAAAGTTCCCATATTCGCCCGTCCTCCCAGGGGATGTGTTCCGGTATGGCCAGTACCGGTTTCAGGCATTTCCTCTGAGCGGCCACACCCTGGGCCAGACCGGCCTTTACGAGGAGGAAAAAAAGATTTTGTTTACGGCGGATCAGGTTCTCAATGGCATCGTTCCTATCGTAGCTACCAGTTTTAAGGATGAGAACCTGCTGAACCGGTATTTTCAGTCCCTGAAGGAACTCAAGGAAAAACACAGCGATTGTACACTGATTCCAGCTCACAGCAGCGTTCCGGTGGAGGATCCTGCAAAGACCATTGACCATATTGTCTTTTCTTATCTGGAAAAGATTAACATTATGAAGCATATTCTGGATCATGCCAGAAGCCCTATGACGGTTCGCCAGGTGGCATCCATCGCTTATGGGATGGAAAAAATTCCGGAGAACCTGGATCAGCTTATGAAGCTGAAGATGGTAATTTCCAAGACATTTTCCTGTCTGGAGTTTTTGTATGAGCAGGATTTTGCTGTCCGGACAGAGCGGGAGGGGACTCTCTACTGGGAATCGCCGTAAACCGATAAGGGCTCTCTGCAGAAAAAGTTCTTGAAAAAAAGAAAAATAGCTGTATAATGGAAGCTGTAGCCTGGGCAGGGTTATCCCCCTGCCCATTCCAATTTTATAAGATGCAGAGTAGATGTGTGTGCGTTAAGTGCCGGATGGACGGGGAGTTGCCAGCCGGACGAAAAGACGTTCTTGCGGTACACACGTCGCATCCCGCTGCAATACGAGAGCGTTATCTCCTATTGTAGTCCGAGGTCTGCAAAGGAGGTAATTTTTTATGAAGAAATTAGCAACTTTGTTCACCGATTCATACCGGGAGCTTTTCCGGGTACGGACCATTACCCTGTGTGCCATGTTTGGCGCCCTCTCCATCATCCTTGGATATTTTACAATCCGGGTGGGGGATTACTTTAATCTGGGTTTTGCCGGCCTGGCCAACGAACTGGTGCACTTTATCTTCGGCCCTGTAGTCGGAGGCGTCTTTGGAGGGGTGATGGATATCTTGAAATACATCATCAACCCCAGCGGCGGTTTTTTCTTTGGATTTACGTTTAATGCGATCCTGGCCGGCGTGATTTACGGGGCGTTTTGGTACAAGAGGCCCCTCAGTTTTGGGCGAATCATGGCTGCCAGGCTGGTGGTGATTGTGGTCTGCAATTTGTTCCTGAATACCCTGTGGCTGTCTATGCTCAGCGGGAAAGGCTTTTTGGTGCTTCTGGGGCCAAGGGTTTTAAAGAACCTGATTATGTGGCCGGTGGATTCTCTGGTATTTTTGCTGGTGGCAGAGGCGCTGGAGAAGTCTGGGGTTCTGAGAGAGCTGCGGAAAGCGGCTGATTTCGTGCGGTAGGCCAGGAGCGCCGGCAAGTGAGAAAGCGCTGCCGCCAAAAACTGGACAATTCAGAAAAAGAGGAATATAATAGAAACACTGTGTAGAGAGTACAGTTGAAAGGAGATTTGCGAATATGAGCGCAGAGAATTGTACACATGACTGCAGCTCCTGCGGTGAAAGCTGCAGTAGCCGTACAGCAGAACAGACCAGCTTTTTAGCAAATTTGGCGCCGGAAAGCTCAGTTAAAAAAGTGATCGGAATTGTCAGCGGAAAGGGCGGTGTCGGCAAGTCCCTGGTGACCGCTTTGATGGCAGTGGAGATGAACCGGAAAGGGAAACGCACTGCGGTCTTGGACGCAGATATTACAGGGCCATCCATCCCGAAAGCCTTTGGGATCGGAAGTGACGGCGTAGCTACAACTCCTGACGGGCGCCTGATGGTTCCGGCAAAGTCCCTGGAGGGTGTCGAGATTATGTCTGCCAACCTGCTCTTGGATAAGGATACAGACCCTATTATCTGGAGAGGCCCGGTCATCGCCGGGGCAGTAAAGCAGTTTTGGTCTGATACCCTGTGGCAGGATATTGACTATATGTTTGTAGATATGCCTCCGGGAACCGGCGATGTGCCCCTTACTGTGTTTCAGTCCCTTCCCGTAGCGGGAATCATCATTGTTACATCTCCCCAGGAGCTAGTGTCCATGATTGTGACAAAGGCTGTAAATATGGCGGAGAAGATGAATATTCCAATTCTGGGTGTCGTGGAGAACATGAGTTATCTGGTATGTCCAGACTGCGGAAAGAAGATCAATGTATTCGGTGAGAGCCATATTGACGAGGCTGCGAAAGAGCACGGAATCAAAGTGCTTGCCAGAATCCCCATTGATCCCAAGGTGGCTGCGATGGTCGACGGAGGCCAAATCGAATATGTGGAGGCTCCGTGGCTGGAGGATGCCGTAAAGGCGGCGGAGGAGATCTAAAAGTCCGTCAGCAATCTTTTTAGGAAAATTTAAGGAATCTTCCATTGAAAGAATTATAAATTGCCTTTATAATAGGATATAAGACGAGCTTATACTATTAAGAGGTGTTTTGAATGAATATCAGCATGAATCCCAACAGTGAACTGGAACAGTCGATTGTCAGTGTTCCGGATGTAGTTCAGGTTCCGGATATCCTGGTGAGCCAGGCGCGCCAGTTTCAGCAGGTGATGATGATGTACACCTGTGCGATCCGGGAGGTAAAGACAAAGCTGGAGGTTCTGAACGATGAACTGTCGGTGAGAAACCAGCGCAATCCCATCGAGATGATCAAGTCCAGAGTTAAAAAGCCTATGAGCATTGTGGAGAAGCTGCAGAGGAGAGGGCTTCCCATTTCCCTGGAATCCATGGTGGATCACTTGGATGATGTGGCGGGGATCCGCGTGATCTGTTCTTTTCTGGATGATATCTATGAGGTCGCCGACATGCTGGTGCGCCAGGATGATATCACGGTGATTGCCATCAAGGATTATATCAAAAATCCAAAGCCCAATGGCTACAGGAGTTATCACATGATCGTAGAGATACCGGTCTTTTTTTCGGACTGCAAAAAGCCGATGCGGGTGGAAGTGCAGATCCGTACGATCGCCATGGATTTCTGGGCCAGCCTGGATCACCAGCTCAAGTACAAAAAAGAAGTGGTCAATGAGAAAGAGATCAGCGAGGAGCTGCGCCAGTGCGCGGAGGTAATCGCCCAGACAGATCAGAAGATGTATGAGATCCGGCAGAAGATTGAGTTGGAAGGGGTTCAGGTTAGGCACTGAACTTAATATAGGTAATACCACAGGGTTTCGGTAATCCGAAATCCTGTTTTTTTGTATAAAGCCAGGGCAGGAAGATTATCTCCAGAAACCTGAAGGACGAAACGCAGGACTCCTTTTTGAGCGAGTAGGGGGAGAAGGGCAGCGAAGAAACGAAAGCCCCATCCCTGGTGCCTGAGAGTTTCCGGAACCAACACCTGGTAGATGCAGCAGACGGGTCCCTCTGTACAGGCAGAAAAGTTGAGCCGGCAGGATGCGGTGAGAGTCTGGCCGCTATAAAAGCAGGCAGAGATATCCATTCCCGCGGCCGTGCTGCAGCCATCTGGCCATTGGATGCAGCAGGAGAGGGAGTCTGGTATTTTGCAGGGGAAAATGGGCATATTTGACGAATCGAGAGCCATCAAGTGTTCGGTGTACCAGAATTGGGCACCGATGGAATCCAAAACAGAGGCTGCAGGCTCTGTTTTGGGGGGAACGGCAAAGACGAAATCAGCATTAGGAGAAAATGCCTCGGCAGCGTCCAGAAGGCATCGGAAACAGCCTTGGCGGCGAAAATCCGGGTGCGTGAGGGCTGCGACCTCCCAGAGGTCTTCTTCCAGATGAAAGAGGATAAGGGCCGCTGCGAGGCTGGAATCGCTCTCACTTTTTTTTAGGGCAAAGAAAATATCTCCATCCTTTGGATAAGAAGGACAGTAAGAACCTTCCTGCCGGCAGATTTGAAACAGCTGGGACAGTTTGAATTCCAGATTTGGAGTGAGCTTATTTTCTGTGAGGATGGCGGTCATATGCTGTGGTGTCCTTTCTCAATGGTCTATGTGGCGCAGGTGGAGATACACCGTGTTTTTGCTGATCTCTAATTCCTGGGCAGTCAGCAGGACTGCGTCCTTGAGATGAAAGATCCCTTTCTGGTGCAGACGGCGGATGATCTCCTTGTTCCGGTTGGACGAGGAGATGGCCTGATCCATAAACACCTCATTTTTCGTTTGACGGACAGCGTCTCTGATGAGGGCGGAACTGTCAGATGAAAAATGCTCTTGCTGGAAAGAAGTTTGCAGCTCGGGTGAGGAGGATGCCCCGCCGCAGAAATTGTTTAGAAAGTCAGCTACAGGAGTATTCAGATAAAAATTGATGCAGAGAAGACCAATGATGCGGCCCTTTTCTCCGCGGATGGGGATGGTGGAGGACTTCAAGGGTTCACCTTTTGCATTAGTGGCAAAGTAGGTGATGCCGCTGGCGTTTTGATCTTTATGCTGGATCTGCTCAAGCAAATTCAGAGCCAGGTCTGTAATAGAGGCGCCCTCCTTCCGCCCAGTGTAAAATCCATTTATGACCTTGATGGCAGAGTGGTCGTAGTTTTCGAGACTGTGGAGGACAATCTCATATCCCCCGCCGAGATAGGCGGATAGCCCCTCCAACATACGGCAGTAAGAGTCCAATATGGCGCGGTCGGTGTCTGTGAGGCGGATGCTGTTCTTTTTCATAAAATCCCCCTGATTGATAGATTTGAATTAATTATAGCTGATTTTAAAAATTATTCAATAAAAAATATTTCATTTTAGATTCTTAAAATACTCGTTGACTAAAAAATAGTTTAGTGATACCATGAAGTTATAAACAAAATGAATGTGGAGGTACAATATGCAAACACAGATCAGCACGATTCAGACAGACAAGGCACCCAGCGCCATCGGACCTTATTCCCAGGCAAAAGTGGCAAACGGGGTGCTGTACGCATCCGGGCAGATACCGTTGAACCCGGCTACCGGTGAGGTTGAGGGGAGTGATATCTCTGCCCAGACGGAACAGATTATGAAAAATATTTCAGCAGTTCTGGAGGCAGCCGGCACAAATTTTGAATCGGTAGTGAAAACCACCTGTTTTCTGGCCGACATGGCAGACTTCGCTGCTTTTAATGAGATTTACGGCAAGTATTTTACCAGCCGTCCAGCCAGGTCCTGCGTGGCGGTCAAGGAGCTTCCAAAGGGTGTTTTGGCAGAAGTAGAAGTGACCGCAGTTTGCGGCTGACGGTTTAGCAAATCTGGGCGGAGAGAAGCTCTGCTGGGAAGATGAACGATCCCGGCAGGGCTTTTTCTATTGCTCTTTGTTTCGCTTTGTGTAAGGTTATGTCTTGCAACCTTTAGGAACTGGTGGTAAAATGCATAAGATTTAACTGTTTTACGGATGATTACTGCGAGAGGAGACACGGTTAAAATGAAACTGATAAAAGAGGCAGCTCTGATTTTTGCTGTCACAATGGCGGGAGAACTGCTTTATACAATTCTCCCTTTTCCGGTTCCGGCGGGGGTATATGGATTGTTTCTGCTGCTGTTTTTGTTGCTGTCTGGTCTGATAAAGGTAGAGCAGATCGAGAGAGCCGGAAATTTTCTGCTGGAAATTATGGCGATGCTGTTTATTCCAGCTATGGCCGGAATCCTGGAGTCCAAGGATCTCCTGGCGAGAGTAGCCGTCCCATATATGGTGATTATTCTGGTTACGACGGCGTTTGTTATGGCGGTTACGGGAAAAGCGGCTGACTTTATCATTCGCCGGAAGGAAGAAAAGGAGGCAGAAAAATGAATGAGCTGTTGGAAACTTCCCTGTATTTCGGAATGGTGCTCAGTGTGGGGGCGTATCTTGCTGCCTTATGGCTGAAAAAGAAGCTAGGGTGGGCGATTCTCAATCCTCTTTTAGTGGCATCCATCCTGGTTATTGGTTTTTTGGCTGTCTTCCAGATCGACTACCAGACCTACAACGAAGGGGCAAAATATTTAAGTTATCTTCTGACCCCGGCCACAGTTTGTCTGGCAATCCCCCTGTATAAACAGCTGGAGATGCTGAAAAAGCACTGTGTTGCCGTCTTTGCGGCGATTGGTTCCGGCGTGGCGGCCAGTGCATTCAGCGTATTCTGCCTGGTGAAACTTCTGGGTCTGAGCCATGAAGATTATGTGACGCTGCTTCCCAAGTCCATTACTACTGCCATCGGCATGGGCGTCAGCGAAGAGGCGGGAGGCGTTGTGGCGCTTACGGTAGTGACGATTATTCTGACTGGAGTGGCAGGGAGTGTAATGGCAGAGCTGATTTTTAAGGCGGCGGGGATCCGACACCCCGTAGCCAGAGGATTAGCCTTGGGAACCAGCGCCCATGCGGTAGGGACATCAAAAGCGCTTGAGCTGGGAGAGATCGAGGGAGCAATGAGCAGTCTGGCCATCGCTGTGGCAGGCTTGCTGACTGTGATTTTAGTGCCGATCATCTCAGGGCTGGCTTAGAATGGAAGGATGGTGTAACAGGAAGCAGATGGATAAGATAAAAAACTGGATCAGGGAAAACCCCCGCTGCCTCATCCTTACTTACGGCATTTTCTACCTGGCAGGCTTTTTTGCCCTGGAGGCAAGGACGGGGGATTTTTTTCTCATAGACTGCCCGCTGGATGATAAAATCCCCTTTATGGAGATATTTGTCATCCCGTACGTCTCTTGGTTCCTGCTGATTGGGATTGCCCTGATTGGGACTATGATCGCCAGAAAGAATGACTTTTTAGAATTGTGTCTCCTGATGTTTGGCGGAACAACCTTCTGCCTGGCGGTGTAT
Source organism: uncultured Lachnospiraceae bacterium (assembly GCA_944376125.1). Lineage (GTDB taxonomy): Bacteria > Bacillota > Clostridia > Lachnospirales > Lachnospiraceae > UMGS1370. The sequence goes on along the minus strand of CALWBQ010000041.1, from coordinate 27,609 downwards.
TGGTTTTTCCCAAATGGTTTGAACCTGCGGCCTGAAGCAGTTCCGGACAATCCCTGCGGCTGGCTGGTGAGCTTTTTGTATACGATGGATACAGCGACCAATGTTTGCCCGTCCATCCATGTCTCCAGCTCTGTGGCTGTAGGGCTGATTGCCGGGAAATCCCGCTGGTTTTCCGGCTGGCCGGCGGCGCGCTGGCTCCTATACATATGGATCATTCTGATCTGTCTTTCAACGATGATGATCAAACAACATTCCGTTGTGGATGTAGCCAGCGGTGTCCTTCTCAGTCTGGTTCTGTTCCCTGCCGTTTCTCTGCGGCCTGCCCTGTACAGGAGGGCAAACCAGACCATTGGCTATAAATAAAGAAAATCCGGGGAATATAGAGAAGAAGGCAGCGGAAATGCCAGATATCGGGGCATTTCCGCTGCCTTCTTTTTTATTATGGGGCGGATAGCCCCATCTGAGGAGTGCTTATAGCCCAAGGGGGAGTAACCTGTCAGACGGGAACAGCAGCTTTGCAGGAAACTGCGTTCCCTATAAAACAAAATGGCTCTGTAAAGGCCGCTGGGGGAGCCTCTTTAAAGACTTGTATGGCTCATTATTGAGAAAAATTTTTGAAATAATTTGCTCAGGTATATTGACAATCAGATAGAAAGATATATAATACAATGTATGAACAATGATTCATATGTTTGAACGATTGAAAAAGGAGATGTGATATGGCGCTTAATGATGTAGAATGCTGTGATTTTTACCAGGTCCATGAAAAAGTGGTAGAGGCAGTTAATAACAATATGCCGGACGAGGATGAACTGTATGATCTGGCAGAGCTGTTTAAGGTCTTTGGCGATTCCACCCGGATCAAGATTCTATATGTATTATCAGAGGCGGAGATGTGTGTCTGCGATATTGCCCAGCTTTTGAATATGACTCAGTCGGCCATCTCCCACCAGTTAAAGATTTTAAAACAGTCCCGTCTGGTGAAAAACCGCAGGGAGGGCAAGGCAGTTTTTTATTCCCTGGCAGACAGTCATGTAAAGACCATTATCAGCCAGGGCATGGAGCATATTGAAGAGTAAAGATAAAATAGGAAATGCAATATCAGGAGGAATGAAACATGAAAAAGAAATTTAAACTGGAAGATTTGGATTGTGCAAACTGCGCTGCTAAGATGGAGGACGCAATCAAAAAAATTGAGGGTGTTGCCAACGCCAGCGTCAGTTTTATGACCCAGAAAATGGTGATTGAGGCGGATGACGCGAGATTTGACGAGATTATGAAGGAGGTCGTTTCCGTCTGCGCAAAAGTAGAACCGGACTGTAAGATTTTAATGTAATCCGGACCGCAGACGGTATAACGCCGGAAGGAGGCAGAGGATGAATAAGAAACAAAAAATGATGCTGGCACGTATTATCGCGGCTTTTGTGATTTACATTCCGCTGATGATTGCAGATAAAGCAGGATCATTTGAGCGGCTGAGCTGGCCTGTCACGTTTTGCTTGTACTTGGTACCATATCTGGTGGCCGGATGGGATATTATCTATAAAGCTGCAAGGGGCATTAAGAATGGTCAGGTGTTTGATGAGAATTTTCTGATGGCAGTGGCGACATTCGGAGCCTTCGGAGTGCAGGAATACTCGGAGGCTGTGGCAGTTATGCTGTTCTATCAGGTGGGGGAGCTGTTCCAGAGCTATGCTGTGAACCGGTCCCGCCAGTCAATCGCAGACCTGATGGATATCTGCCCGGAATATGCCAATATTGAGGAAGACGGGAAACTGCGGCAGGTGGATCCGGATGATGTTCCAGTTGGCTCTGTGATTGTGGTGAAACCGGGAGAAAGGATTCCTCTGGATGGAAAGGTGATTTCCGGAGAGTCTATGGTAGACACCTCGGCTCTGACGGGAGAGTCTGTCCCCAGGAGAGCCCGGCCTGGAGACGAGATTATCAGCGGCTGCGTAAACGGGAGCGGGCTGCTCCGGGTGGAAGTGACAAAAGAATTTGATGATTCTACAGTATCGAGAATTTTGGAGCTGGTGGAAAACGCCAGTTCAAAAAAGGCAAAGGTGGAGAACTTTATTACCCGCTTTGCAAGATATTACACGCCTGCAGTAGTGGCGGCGGCAGTGTTCCTGGCAGTGATCCCGCCTTTGGCGCTGGGAGGCGGCTTTGGAGAATGGATCCGCAGGGCATGTATTTTTCTGGTGATCTCCTGCCCTTGTGCCCTGGTGATTTCAGTTCCTCTCAGTTTCTTTGGGGGAATCGGTGCGGCATCCAGGATTGGAGTGCTGGTGAAGGGCGGCAATTATCTGGAAGCCTTATCGGAGATGGCGGTTATTGTATTTGATAAGACAGGAACGTTGACGAAAGGTGAGTTTAAGGTTTCTGAGATCAGCCCTGAAGGGGTCTCAGAAGAGGATCTGCTGGAGACTGCGGCTCTGGCAGAGGGATATTCGGATCACCCTATTTCGAAATCAATCCGGGATGCATGGACAGAACGGCAGAAACGGAGCGGCAGCTTTCTGGATACAGTTGCCAGGTTCGATCCGCTTGGAACCAAAGCGGATCCCGATGGCCAGCCGGCGCTGGATCTGAAGCGGGTGAGAGATGCTCAGGAGATTTCCGGACATGGTGTCTGTGCTTTGGTAGATGGAAAGCAGGTTCTGGCAGGCAATGAGAAGCTGATGAAGGCACATGATATTGCCTGCGCGCCGTGTACAGCGGCTGGAACTACGGTATATCTTGCCAGAGAAGGCCGGTTTATCGGGACGATTGTGATATCAGATACGATTAAGGAAGGCGCGAAAGAGGCGATCGAGGCCCTGAAACAGGCCGGTGTGAAAAAAACGGTGATGCTGACTGGCGATAAGAAAGCCGTTGGGGAGGCGGTCGCTGCCCGACTGGGACTGGATGAGGTGCACACAGAACTGCTTCCCGGAGATAAAGTGACGGAAGTGGAAAAACTTTTGGAGGCTGAGAAGGGCAAAGAGAAGGTCGCCTTTGCAGGAGATGGGATCAATGACGCTCCGGTGCTGTCCCGGGCAGACATTGGCATCGCAATGGGGAGCATGGGCTCTGATGCTGCTATCGAGGCGGCGGATGTGGTGCTGATGGATGATGACCCCAGAAAGATAGCGGCGGTCGTCCGAATTTCCAGAAAGACAATGATGATTGTGAAGGAGAACATTGTGTTTGCCCTCGCCGTCAAGGCTCTTGTCCTGCTGATGGGTGCAGCAGGAGCTGCCACTATGTGGGAGGCTGTGTTCGCAGATGTGGGTGTATCAGTCATTGCGATCTTAAATGCCATGAGAGCGCTGAGAACGAAATAATGGAACAAGAGAAAAGCATGCCGGGATTAGATTTCCCCGACATGCTTTTTGATTGCAGAAAAGCTCTCTGCGCTGATCACATGCTCGATCCGGCAGGCATCTTCCTGAGCCGTTTTCTCATTTACCCCAAGGCGGATCAGCCACCTGGAAAGCAGGGTATGGCGCTCGTATATTTTTTCTGCGATGGCCCGCCCGGCATCTGTAAGGGTGATATAACCATTCTCATCCATGCGGATGTAGCCATTTTCTCTTAAATTTTTCATTGCCACGCTGACGCTGGGTTTGGAAAAGTTCATCTCATTTACCACATCGATTGAACGGACGTTGGGTTTCTGGTTCCCTAAAACCAGGATGGTTTCTAGATAATTTTCAGCAGATTCCTGTATTTTCAATTTCCTTCTCCTTACAAATTGATACTATGAATGTCTGACGACATTATACTATATTCTATCCTTTTTTTCAAATAAAACCATTGACAAAAAAGTTAGTGTGTGCTAATCTAAACAAGGTTAGAAAAAGCTAACTTATTTTTTGCTGGAAAAAGGAGAGTGACCAATGATGCCTCTGACATTTGCAAAAGAAGGAGAGACAACGAATATTGTCCGGATCGGCGGAAAGGAGGACGTCAGGCGTTTTCTGGAAAGTCTTGGCTTTGTCGTCGGCGCCCAGGTGATGGTGGTGTCTGCCAATGGCGGCAACGTGATTGTAAATGTAAAAGATTCCCGGGTGGCAATCAGCCGGGAAATGGCGAGCAAGATTATGGTTTGATTTTGGCTTTCAGCAAAACTGCCCGGGAAGCGGGCCGCGGGTGTGAAAAAGAAAGGAGCGCGAGGAAAATGCAGACATTGAAAGATGTGGCGTGCGGCCAGACGGTTTCCGTTGTAAAGCTGCATGGCGAGGGCGCAGTAAAGCGCCGGATTATGGACATGGGCATTACCAAGGGGACACAGGTGTATGTTCGCAAGGTGGCGCCTTTGGGCGACCCGGTGGAAGTGACGGTGCGCGGCTATGAGCTTTCTTTGAGGAAAGCTGACGCACAGATGATCGAGGTTCAATAGACGGACTGTTTATTTTTAATTATAGGTTAGCAATGACTAATCTACTTGGAGTGGTGAAAAGGAGGATTGACATGTCTGTTAAAATTGCACTTGCCGGAAACCCCAACAGCGGCAAAACGACATTGTTCAACGCATTGACAGGCGCAAACCAGTTTGTTGGAAACTGGCCGGGCGTTACAGTTGAGAAAAAAGAAGGAAAATTAAAATGGAACAAGGATGCCGTGATCATGGATCTTCCGGGTATCTACTCCCTGTCTCCTTATACATTGGAAGAGGTGGTTGCAAGAAACTACCTGATCGGGGAGAGACCGGATGCTATCATCAATATTGTTGACGGCACAAACCTAGAGAGAAACTTGTATTTGTCTACACAGCTGCTGGAGCTGGGCATCCCTGTGGTGATGGCAATCAACATGATGGACCTGGTTGCCAAGAGCGGCGACAAGATCGATATTAAGGCCCTTTCCAGGCAGATGGGCTGCGATGTGATGGAAATTTCCGCATTAAAAGGAACCGGTATCAAGGAAGCCGCAGACAGAGCAGTGCAGTTGGCTGAGAGCAAGGCAACGGCGGTTTCTGTACATAAATTTTCCAAAACAGTAGAGGCTGCGCTGGAGGATATCGAGAATATGATCGGATCTGACATCCCGGAGGAACAGAAGCGCTTCTACGCCATCAAGCTGTTTGAGAGAGATGATAAGATTTCTGCTCAGATGACGAAGGCTCCGGATGTGGAATCGATCGTCGCCCGTGTGGAAAAAGAAATGGATGACGACTGTGAGAGCATCATTACCAATGAACGCTATAATTATATCGCTTCTATTATCGGTTCCTGCTGCAAGAAGGCCAAAAAGGGCCAGCTCAGTACCTCCGATAAGATCGACCGGTTTGTTACCAACCGATTCCTGGCGCTCCCCATTTTCGTGATCGTAATGTGGGTCGTATATTACGTATCCGTAACGACAGTAGGTACGTGGGCAACCGACTGGGCCAACGATGGTGTGTTCGGCGAAGGCTGGAGCCTGTTCGGGCTGGAGATTCCTGGCATCCCGGTTCTGGTTGAGAACCTGCTGACTGCCGTTGGCTGTGCCGACTGGCTCCAGAGTCTGATCCTGGATGGTATCGTGGCAGGCGTCGGCGCTGTTCTGGGCTTTGTTCCCCAGATCCTGGTATTGTTCATTTTCTTGGCGTTCCTGGAGTCCTGCGGTTATATGGCCAGAATTGCATTTATTATGGACCGTATTTTCCGCAAGTTTGGATTGTCCGGAAAATCCTTTATTCCGATGCTGATCGGAAGCGGCTGCGGCGTTCCCGGTGTCATGGCTTCCCGTACCATTGAGAACGAGAGAGACCGCCGCATGACCATTATGACGACCACCTTTGTTCCCTGCGGGGCAAAGCTGCCGATCATTGCTCTGATTGCAGGCGCTCTGTTTAACGGAGCTTCCTGGGTTGCTCCCAGCGCATACTTTGTGGGAATCGCAGCCATTATCTGCTCCGGCATCATCTTAAAGAAGACGAAAATGTTTGCCGGAGATCCGGCTCCTTTCGTCATGGAGCTTCCGGCTTATCACTGGCCTACAATTTCTGCAGTCTTGAGAAGTATGTGGGAGAGAGGATGGTCCTTCATTAAGAAGGCGGGAACCATTATCCTGCTGTCCACCATTGTAATCTGGTTTGCTTCCAGCTACGGCTTTGTAGACGGCAAATTTGGCCCGGTGGAGGATCTGAGCACAGGAATCCTGGCAAATATCGGCCAGGCGATCTGCTGGATTTTTGCTCCTCTCGGATGGGGCGACTGGAAGGCAACCGTAGCTGCAATCACCGGCCTGGTGGCAAAGGAGAATGTAGTTGGAACTTTCGGAATTCTCTTCGGCTTTGCTGAAGTATCGGAAGAGGGAGAGGAGATCTGGGGAACCCTGGCAGGAAGCTATTCGACTCTGTCTGCATACTCCTTCCTGGTATTTAATCTTCTGTGTGCTCCCTGTTTTGCGGCAATGGGGGCTATCAAGAGAGAGATGAACAATGCCAAGTGGTTCTGGTTTGCCATCGGGTATCAGACTTTGTTAGCGTACGCTGCTTCCCTGTGCATCTACCAGATCGGTATGTTTATTACTACCGGTGCATTTGGCATCGGAACAGTTGCTGCGCTTCTGATTGTGATCGGATTCCTGTATCTGCTCTTCAGACCGTACAAAGAAAGTACTGTTTTGAAGGTAGATTCCCTTGCAAAGAGAGCAAAAGTTTGATAGTGTATCAATAGTGTGCAACGTGAGCCCCGGACTGGCTGAACAGAGCTGTCCGGGGTTTTGGGCCAAAGGAGGCTGATTATGAATCTGTCTACATTCATTGTGCTGCTTGTGGTAGTACTGTTAGCAGGGATTGCTGCCAGAAGCATCTATAAGGATAAAAAGTCTGGAAAAGGCTGTTCTGGGTGTGCCGGCGGCTGCCATGGCTGCAGCGGCTGCCACAGTGTGGGCGCTGAACCGGGACGTAAACAGAAAATAGGTTGATTTGCTGCTGGAAATTCAGTATAATAGAATCGTAGATACAAATATTTCTGAATTGTTTCAAAGAACTTCTATAAGAACGGGTAAGGAAATGAGGTGGAAATATGGAGAACGGTATTATTACGATCAGCAGGGAGTATGGAAGCGGCGGCCGGGAGATTGCCAGGCGAACAGCCGAAAAGCTGGGGATTCCTTTTTACGATAAGGAACTGATCTACAGGGCGGCCGATGAAAGCGGATTTACGCCGGAATTTGTGGCGGAGAAGGAGCAGCGCCTGGGAAAAGGATTCTTTTTTAATTTTGCCATCGGAGGAATCTACGGCATGGCCTATCCCAGAGAGCCGGAGATGAAGGAACTCCCAGTGGTGGAGCAGATCTACCTGGCCCAGAAGAAGGTGATTGAGGAGCTGGCAGAGAAGGGCCCCTGCATATTTGTGGGCCGCTGCGCCGATTATATTCTGAAGGAACGGACAAATCTTCTGAAGGTCTTTATCTATGCAGACCGGAAAGCCAGAGAATGCCGGGCTGTGGAGCAGTACGGCCGGGTAGAGGAAAATGTAAGCCAGGTGGTGCGCCAGATTGATAAACAGCGCCGGCTTCACTATGAGGCATACACAACTCAGAACTGGGGGGACCGGAGCAATTACCATTTGATGCTGGACAGCGAGGCTTTCGGCATCGACGGCTGTGTCAGCGTTATCTGTGAGGCAGCCCTTTGCCTTGGTAAGAAGCCCTCTCTTGAAGACGGCGGGAAATCGTGTTAAGCACCCGCTTTTTGTCAGCACTCCAGGCTGGGGCGATAAGCAGAGATTTTGGACCGTCCCCGGTGATCCGGTGGATGACCATTCTAGGAGGAAGAAGCTCAATGCAGTCGGCGACAAGATCTGCATAGGCATCCAGCGATAAAATAGGGAAGGGATGGGACTGGCAGTATTCTGCCAGGTCCGTCCCTTTTAATATGTGGAGAAGCTGCAGTTTGATGCCGTCCACGGCAGGTTTAGTGCCGCACTGAAAAGCTCCAATGTAGCGGATGGTGTCAAGGATCATTTCTCTGGTCTCGCCAGGAAGGCCCAGGATTACATGGACAATGGTCTCCAGTCCCGCTTCTTTCAGACGGCGGCATGCGCTCTCAAAGCAGTCCAGAGAATATCCCCTGCGAATCAAGCGGGCGGTCTCTTCGTGGATGGTTTGAAGTCCAAGCTCTACCCATACCGGCTTCTGCCGGTTCAGCCGTGCCAGCAGCGAAATGACTGGGGCGGGAAGGCAGTCGGGCCTTGTTGCGATGGAGAGGGCGGCGATCTCCGGATGTTGGATGGCTTCTGTGAAGAGCTTTTCCAGGTACTCCGTCGGGGCATAGGTGTTGGTGTAGGACTGAAAGTATGCGATATAGCCGTGGGGCTTATTTTTTTTCAGCTTTTTTTCCACACGGGCTTTGGCCTCCTCGATCTGCACGGTGACAGAGGTTCCGGAAGGCTGTGCGAAATCGCCGGAGCCGCCGGCGCTGCAGAAGATGCAGCCTCCGCGCCCGAGGGTGCCGTCCCGGTTAGGGCAGGACATTCCTCCGTCCAGAGCCAGCTTGTATACCTTGCATCCAAATCGTTTTTTTAGATAACAATCCAGGGAATAGTAGGGCTTTCCGCTCCACTCCACAGTATCATCTCCTCCGCTTGACTGACTGAGTTTCCATTCCAGTATAAAGCATTACCATAAAATATTGCAATGAAATCTTGAAAAAATGAATTGTCCGGTTTAGGGATAGGGTGTATAATGAACAAGAAAATGGTGGAAGACCACTGCAGAGACAGGAGAGGGGATCCTTATGAGAGCAAAAGAAGCGATGCAATTATTAGACCGGGAATCAACTGTGAAATTATTTGAAAGCCTCTATGGCTGCGGCCAGACAGATGAAGCGAAAGAGAGATATGCAAGCGTAATTGAGGGATACGAAAAGACATTTGGGGACAGTGATTTGAAGCTGTTTTCATCTCCGGGACGGACCGAGATCAGCGGCAACCATACGGACCACAATCATGGCCGTGTTCTGGCAGGCAGCATTAATTTGGACTGCGTCGGCGCAGCGGCGAAGAACGAGTCCGACAAAGTGAGGATTGTCAGCGAGACGTATAATCAGGATTTTACCATTGACTTAAATAAACTGGAAGTGAGCGCTAAGGCGGCGGGCACCATCGACCTGGTCAAGGGGATGCTTGCAGGCTTTAAAGAGTCCGGGTATTCTATCGGCGGCTTCAATGCCTATATTACCAGCAATGTCATCAGCGCTGCCGGAGTGAGTTCCTCAGCAGCCTTTGAGATGCTGATCTGTTCGATGGTCAATACGCTGTTCAATGAAGGGCGCATGGATACGGTGGCATACGCCCACATCGGGAAATATGCGGAGAACCATTACTGGAACAAGGCTTCTGGCCTGCTGGATCAGATGGCCTGCGCCGTTGGCGGGCTGATTACCATTGATTTTGTAAATCCGGCGGAGCCTGCTGTGGAGAAGATTGATTTTGATTTTGCCTCCCAGGATCACAGCCTGATTATTGTCCAGACCGGAAAAGGCCACGCGGATCTGAGTGCTGATTATTCCTCTGTACCGGCGGAGATGAAGAAGGTGGCTGAGTTCTTCAAAAAGGATGTGCTGGCGGAGGTCAGGGAGGAGGATGTGCTGGAACATATCCGGGAAATCAGAGAGTACGCTGGGGACCGCTCTGTGCTTCGCGCCCTTCACTTCTTTGAGGAAAATAAGAGGGTGGACACTATGGTGAAGGCGCTGAAGGAGAATCAGTTTGATGTGTTCCTGGAGAATATCACAGCGTCAGGAAACTCTTCCTGGAAGTGGCTGCAGAACTGTTATACCAACAGCAATGTCCAGGAGCAGGGTATCACAGTGACCCTGGCTCTGACCGAGCTGTTTATCGCAAAGAAGAAACGGGGTGCCTGCCGGGTTCATGGAGGCGGGTTTGCCGGTGTCATTATGGCCATGCTGCCCAACGATCTGGTGGACGAGTATATTGCCTACATAGAGAAAGCAGTGGGAGAGGGCAGTGCATACCGGATGACCATCCGCCCTTACGGGGCAATCTGCGTCAGCGACATGGTATAGGTGTTGGAAATATAATTTATTTGTTAGAAAAACAACAGATTAAACTTTCATAGAAAAGCCCTGAATCTTTTATTCTATGGTTATGAGAATAAGGATTCAGGGCTTTTTGTTATGGAGAGGCCGCTTATAAGCGGCCTGCGAACGTTACTCAGGAATGCTTGCGTGGTATTCCTGAAGAGATTTCAGCTCATCATGTTCGCCTCTGACAACGGCGGCGATGCCTTTGGCAGCAGCCTTGGCCGCGTACATGGTAGTGATATATGGAATTTTTTTGTTGATTGCGGTTTTCCTCAGGTAGGAGTCATCGTACTTGCTCTGCTTGCCCGCCGGGGTGTTGATGATCAGGTCGATCTCCCCATTGACCATGGCGTCATAGATGTTGGGGCGGCCCTCCTGCAGTTTCTTTAATATGCGGCAGGGGACACCGTGATCTTCCAGATATTTGCCGGTTCCTTCGGTGGCAACGATAGAAAAGCCCAGGTCGTGGAGCTGTGCGGCTGCCTCCAGAGCCAGCGGGCGGTCTGCGCTATTGACGCTGACCAGAGCTGTGCCGGACAAGGGCAGCTTGGTGCCGGTGGCTTCTTCCGCTTTGTAGTATGCCAGAGGGAAAGTGCTGCTTATGCCAAGGACTTCACCGGTGGATCGCATTTCCGGACCGAGAAGAGGATCTACCTCCGGGAACATATTAAAGGGCAGAACCGCCTCTTTGACGCCGTAGTAGGGGTGCTCCTTCTCCCGGAATTTGGTCACATCAGGGCGAACGCCGGTTAGTTCATAGGTCATAAGCTGGGTAGCAATGTTGGCCATGTTGATGTTGCAGACTTTGGAAACCAGGGGTACGGTCCGGGAAGCTCTCGGGTTGGCCTCCAGCACATACACTTTATCCTTGTAAATGGCGTACTGCATATTCATCAGACCGACCACACCCATCTCACAGGCGATATCTGTGGTGTATTTCCGGATGATTTCCTTGTTCTTTTCGGAAATCTTTACGGAAGGAATCACACAGGCAGAGTCGCCGGAATGGATGCCGGCCTGCTCAATGTGCTGCATGACGGTGGGGACAAAGGCGTGAGTTCCGTCGGAGATGGCATCAGTCTCACATTCCATAGCATCCTGGAGGAACATATCCATCAAAATTGGGCGCTCAGGCGTCACATTGATGGCGGCAGCCATGTAGTCTCTCAGCATATCGTCATCGTAGACAACTTCCATGCCGCGGCCGCCCAGGACGTAGGAGGGACGGACCATCATGGGATAGCCGATGCGGTGAGCAATCTCAAGTGCTTCTTCGATGGATACAGCCATTCCAGATTCCGGCATAGGAATTCCCAGTTTTTCCATCATAGCGCCGAACTGATCCCGATCCTCCGCCATATCGATAACTTTCGGGGAGGTTCCAAGAATATGGGCTCCCCGTCTTTCCAGTTCCGCAGCGATGTTCAGAGGAGTCTGGCCTCCAAACTGGACGATAATGCCCAGGGGCTTCTCTTTATTGTAAATGCTCATAACGTCTTCCACGGTGAGCGGTTCAAAGTACAGTTTATCGGATGTGTCATAGTCAGTGGAGACAGTCTCCGGATTGCAGTTGACCATGATCGTCTCGAAACCTAACTGGCGCAGAGTCAGGGCTGCGTGGACACAGCAGTAATCAAACTCAATGCCCTGTCCGATGCGGTTGGGGCCTCCGCCCAGCACCATGACCTTCCTCCGGTCAGAAACGGGGGCTTTGTCCGGCCCGTTGTAGGTAGAATAATAATAGGAAGCAGGCTCTCTGACACCGCTTACTGGAACGGCATCCCAACATTCCTTCATGCCAAGGCCCTCTCTTCTCTTAAACAGCTCCCACTCGTCAATCTCCAGAAGCTGTGCCAGGTATTTATCGGCGAATCCATCCTTCTTTGCCTGGATCAGCAGGTCATCGGGGAGCTCTTTGCCCTTGTAGGAGAGAATTTTTTCCTCCAGATCCACCAGCTCTTTCATCTGCTCTAAAAACCACATCTTGATGTGGGTCATGCCGCAGAGCTTCTCCAGCGGGGCACCCTTGCGGATGGCCTCGTACAGCAGAAACTGGCGTTCGCTGGAAGGCTCAGCCAGGCGGCGGTACAGCTCGTCCAGGGACAGCTCATGGAAATTTTTCGCAAAGCCGAGGCCATAGCGGCCGGTTTCCAGGGAGCGGATTGCTTTCTGAAAGGCTTCTTTATAGTTTTTGCCGATGGACATAACCTCACCCACAGCCTTCATCTGGGTGCCTAACTTGTCCTGGGCGCCTTTGAACTTCTCGAAAGCCCAGCGGGCAAATTTGATGACTACATAGTCGCCGGAAGGCTTGTAATGGTCCAGAGTTCCCTCTTTCCAGTAGGGAATCTCATCCAAGGTCAGACCGCAGGCCAGAAGGGCGGAGACATAGGCAATGGGGAACCCGGTAGCTTTGGAAGCCAGGGCGGAGGATCGAGAGGTTCTGGGGTTAATTTCAATAATGATGATCCGGTCGCTCTTGGGGTCATGGGCAAACTGGACATTGGTGCCGCCGATGACGCCGATGGACTCAACGATGGCGTGAGCCTGCTTCTCCAGACGGTCCTGCACCTCCTGGAAGATGGTCAGCATGGGAGCGCTGCAGAAGGAATCGCCGGTGTGGACGCCCATGGGATCGATGTTTTCAATAAAACAGATGGAGATTTTTTTGCCTTTGGCATCGCGAACCACCTCAACTTCCAGTTCTTCCCAGCCGATAACGGATTCCTCGATTAAGATCTGGTGAACCATAGAGGCAGCCAGTCCTCGGGCAGCCACTTTTTTCAGCTCTTCTTCATTGTAAACGATGCCGCCGCCGGTACCGCCCATCGTGTAGGCAGGGCGGATGACAACAGGATAACCCAGCTCGGAAGCGATGGACAAAGCCTCATCTACGGAGTAGGCGGGGGCACTCTTTGCCATCTCGATGCCCAGCTTGTTCATGGCTTCTTTAAAAGCAATCCGATCCTCACCGCGGTTGATGGCATCTACCTGAACGCCGATGACTTTGACACCGTACTTGTCCAGGACGCCGGCAGTGTAGAGCTCTTCGCACAGATTCAGTCCAGACTGGCCGCCGAGATTTGGAAGAAGGGCATCGGGCCGCTCTTTGGCAATGATCTGGGTTAGGCGATCTACATTCAGCGGTTCAATGTAGGTGGCGTCAGCCGTGGCCGGATCGGTCATAATGGTGGCCGGATTCGAGTTGACAAGGACGATTTCATACCCCAGTTTTTTCAGGGCTTTGCAGGCCTGAGTACCGGAATAATCAAATTCGCAGGCCTGTCCGATGATAATGGGACCTGAGCCAATGATCAGGATTTTGTTAATGTCATTTCGTTTAGGCATGTCGAACCTCCATTTGTACAGTATTTTCTCATATCGAATTCTCTCTGATTATAACATAAAATCTTCCAAATAATACAGGAAAATAAAAAAACATTCATACAAAAAAGCGGCTGTATGCCACATGATTCGGAATGGCTGAATGATTCCTGCTGCACAGACTGCAATGGCGTTGACAAACGATAGGCTACCTGATAAATTTACTATAAAAGCCTTGGCAGACAGCCAGGCAGATTGAAGCGGATGTATGGATTCGGTCAGGAGGAGGATAAGGAAATGAGATACAGCAAAGAAGATATTTTCCGAATGGTGGAGGAAGAAGATGTAGAGTTTATCCGCCTGCAGTTTACAGATATATTTGGAGTATTGAAAAATACTGCGATCACAGTAAGCCAGCTAGAAAAAGCCCTGGATAACCGGTGTGTCTTTGACGGTTCTTCGATCGCAGGTTTTGTCGGGGTAGAGGAATCTGATATGTATCTATACCCGGACCGGGACACTTTTGAGATATTTCCCTGGCGCCCTCAGCAGGGGAAAGTTGCCCGCCTGATCTGTGATGTCCATCTGCCGGATGGCACCGCTTTTGAAGGAGATCCCAGGCATATTTTAAAGAACGTTATGAAGGAGTCAGAAAAGATGGGATATTCATTCCGGGTGGGACCGGAGTGCGAATTTTTCCTATTTCAGATGGACGATGAGGGGAGGCCCACTTTGAGAACTCAGGAGGCCGGAGGCTATTTTGATATTGCGCCCCTGGACACAGGAGAAAATGTCAGAAGAGACATTGTGCTCAATTTGGAGGAGATGGGATTTTGCGTTGAGGCATCCCACCATGAGCTGGCTCCGGGACAGCACGAAATCGACCTGGAGTACCAGGATGGGCTGAGGACGGCTGACGATATTATGACCTTCCGAATGGCAGTGAAAACTTTGGCAAAGCGCCATGGGTACCATGCGACTTTTATGCCCAAGCCCCGTCAGGGAATCAATGGATCCGGAATGCATGTCAATATGTCTCTGGCAGGACCGGATGGAAAAAATGTCTTTGCAGATGAGACGGATCCCCTGGGTTTAAGTCGAACCGCTAGGCAGTTTATGGCGGGGATCCTGAGCCATATGAAAGGGATGACTCTCCTGACCAATCCTCTTGTCAATTCCTACAAGCGGCTGGTGCCGGGCTGCGATGCGCCGGTGTCAATCTCCTGGTCAGAAAAGTCCAACCGAAGCTCCCTGATCCGCATCCCGTCTTCCAGAGGAGCTGAGACCCGGATTGAGCTGCGCTCACCGGACTCAGCGGCCAATCCCTACCTGGCTCTGGCGGTATGTCTGGCGGCTGGACTGGACGGAATCCGCCGGGGACTAAAGGAGCCGGAAAGTCTGGAAGGGAATGTCTTCCAGATGGACTGGGAGAAACTTCAGGAAAGAAAGGTGGAGCTTCTTCCCAGAACCATGGGGGAAGCTATTGAAGAGTTTCAGAAGGATCCTCTGATCCGACAGGTATTGGGAGATCATATTTTCACCGAGTACCTGGAAGCGAAGCAGGATGAGTGGGTTCGTTTTCGGGCAGCTGTGACGGACTGGGAGAGAGAGGAGTATCTGTATCGCTTTTAACTGCAGATGGCCCGGCGCCTTACGGAGATATGCGGCGGATGAGCAGGACTGGGAGGTGAGACAGTTTGGCAGGGGTCATCGTAGCGTTTTCGAAACCAGAAAATGGAAGAAAAATCAAAAATATTCTCCTTTCCCACGGCTTTGAGGTATCAGCCGTCTGTATGACAGCCGCCCAGGTTCTGACGGCCGCTGAGGATATGGGGAGAGGGATGGTAGTCTGCGGGTTCCGCTTCCCGGATATGATTTATGAAGAACTGCGGGAGCTTCTGCCGGGCTGCCTGGATATGCTGGTTATCGCACCGCCCTCCCAGATGTCGGCCAAGCTGCCTTCTAATGTGGTCTTCTTGCCTATGCCCTTAAAGGTGAACGAATTGATCGGCACAGTGGAGATGATGGCCCGGGCCCAGCAGAGGAGGAGACGGCGGCTCAGAAACCGGCCGAAGGCGCGGAGCCAGGCAGATCTGGAACTGCTCTGCCATGCCAAGGAGCTCCTGATGGAGAGAAACCACATGACGGAGGAGGAAGCACACCATTACTTGCAGAGATGCAGCATGGAAAACGGCTCCAACCTGGTGGAAACAGCCCAGATGGTAATCAGTCTGGGACAGATGTGACAGAAAGGGACATAAGAATATGAAATTTACAAAGATGCAGGGAATCGGAAACGATTACGTCTATATTAATTGCTTTGAAGAGAAGGTGGAGGAGCCGTCAAGGCTGGCTGTGGCCATCAGCGACCGCCATTTCGGCGTGGGCTCAGACGGGCTGATTCTGATCAAACCTTCTGAGATCGCCGACTGTCGGATGCAGATGTTCAATGCTGACGGCAGTGAGGGCGCTATGTGCGGAAATGCTATCCGCTGTGTGGGAAAATACGTCTATGACCACGGAATTGTCGATAAAACAGATATTGCTGTGGAGACGAAGAGCGGTCTGCGCTATCTCCAGATGACGGCAGAGAACGGAGCGGTCACTCAGGTCAGGGTGGATATGGGAGAGCCGGAAGTGACTTCCCAGGTGCCGGAGCCGATCACAGTGGACGGAAAAGAATATGAATTTACAGGAATTTCTGTGGGAAACCCCCATGCGGTCTATTTTATGGAGGAGATTGACAGCCTGGATCTGGAAAAGATTGGGCCGGCATTTGAAAACCACCCCCGCTTTCCAGACCGGGTCAACACGGAGTTTGTCCGGCTGATCGACCGGGGACATATTCAGATGAGAGTGTGGGAGCGGGGCAGCGGGGAGACCTGGGCCTGCGGAACCGGCGCCACGGCAAGCGCGGTGGCATCTATTCTCAGAGGATATACGGATAATACTGTGGATGTGGCGCTGAGAGGCGGCCATCTGCTGATTGAATGGAACCGGGAGACCAACCGGGTGTATATGACAGGGCCGGCAGTGGAGGTATTTACCGGGGAGTATGATTGGCAGAGGAGGGAATAGAGATGGAGAACGGATTTCGGGCAGATCTCTCCTGGCTGGAAGATCCGCAGGTGTTTCAGGTGGGGCGTCTGGACGCCCACTCAGATCACTGCTGGTTTGAAGCCGGGGAGGATGTAAAGGGAAAGAGCAGGCTGATTCAGTCTCTGAACGGGGAGTGGAAATTTGCGTTCAGCCGGCGCCCAGCAGACCGGCCGGAAGATTTTTATCGGGAGGGTTGCGACGATTCGGCTTTTGGGACAATTCAAGTTCCAGGCCATATGGAGATTCAGGGGTATGGAAGAATCCATTACATTAATACTATGTACCCCTGGGATGGGCGGGCCTTCCTGCGGCCGCCTCACATTGACTGGGAGGATGACCAGGTGGGTTCCTATGTGAAGGAATTCGACTTGGATGAAGCGCTGGTGGGAAAGCGCGTCTGCATCTCTTTTCAGGGGGTGGAGGAAGCATTCTATGTCTGGCTCAATGGCAGATTTATCGGCTACAGCGAAGATACCTTTACGCCGTCAGATTTTGACCTGACAGACGCTGTCCGGGAAAAGGGAAACCGTCTCTGTGTGGAAGTCTACAAGCGCAGCTCGGCTGCCTGGATCGAAGACCAGGATTTCTTCCGCTTCTCCGGGATTTTCCGGGATGTGTACCTGTACGGAAAGCCGGGGCTCCATATAGAAGATCTGTGGGCAGAGGCTGGATTGAAAGATGACTATAAGACTGGGACTTTCCGCCTGAGAGTGAAGGTTTCGGCGGAGAAGGCGCTTGGCGGAAGCCGGTATTCTCTTGCCTGGGTGATAAGGGATAGAGAAGGAAATGCGGCGGCATCAGGGGAGTGCAGAGACCTGACGGCCGGGGAGGAGACCTGCCGGATTGAGGCGGCAAGTGCAGAGATTCCGAATGTGCGTCGGTGGTCGTCTCCAGATCCCTATCTGTATGAGCTGGAAGTGCGGCTGGCAGGGGAGGATGGATCGATCATAGAGATTGTTCCCTGCTCATTCGGATTTCGCAGGTTTGAGATAAGGGACAGGATCATGCTCCTCAACGGCGAGAGGATCATTGTCAACGGTGTCAACCGCCATGAGTGGAATCCCCGGCGGGGCCGCTCCATCACAGAAGAAGATATGCGCCGGGATATAGAAATTATAAAAAAGAACCATATCAATGCGGTCAGAACCAGCCACTATCCCAACCAGAGCCTGTGGTACCGCCTCTGCGATGAAAACGGCATCTACGTAATGGACGAGACCAATCTGGAGAGCCATGGCTCCTGGCAGAAGATGAGCATCTGCGAACCTTCCTGGAATGTCCCCGCCAGCCTTCCAGAGTGGAAGGAGTGCGTGGTAGACCGGGCCAGATCCATGGTGGAGAGAGACAAGAACCACACCTGCATCCTCTGGTGGTCCTGCGGAAATGAGTCTTACGCAGGGGAGTGCATCCTGGCCATCAGCCGCTATTTCCATGAGACAGATCCCTCCCGCCTTGTGCACTATGAAGGTGTTTATTGGAATCGAGCGTTTGATGAGATCAGCGATGTAGAGAGCCGGATGTACGCTCCTCCTGCCGAGGTAAGAGAGTATCTGGAGAACGATCCGCAGAAGCCATTCCTTCTGTGCGAATATATGCATGATATGGGAAATTCCATAGGGGGCATGGAGAGCTATATCCGCCTGCTGGATGAATTTCCCATGTATCAGGGCGGCTTCATTTGGGATTACATTGATCAGGCGATTTATCGGAAGGACATCGATGGGGCGGAAGTGCTGGGCTATGGAGGCGACTTTGACGACCGGCCTACAGACTATGCTTTCAGCGGAAATGGCATTGTTTTTGCTGACCGGAAGGAAAAGCCGGCTATGCAGGAGGTGCGGTACTGGTACAGCTCCCCGGCAGAGCGCCAAAAGATGGATGAAGAGAACCGGTTAGCGGCAGAGAAGGCTGACGCGGTGATTTTGGCGGAGGAGGCCGTCTGGGAGAAGGCGGAGTTTCAGAAGGAGAAAGCCTTTCAGGTGATTCGCGGAGATGTCACCCTGGGAATCCGCGGAGAGGGATTTTCTGTCCTGTTTTCCTATGCTGAACACGGCCCGGTGTCCCTGGTATACGGGGGAACAGAATGGATTTACCGGCCTGCATATCCCGCATTTTGGAGAGGAACCACGGAAAATGACAAAGGAAACGGTTTCCCGTTAAGAAGTACTGTCTGGTGCGGAGCAGACCAGTTTATCCGGTGTACTGGCTGGAATGTGAGCGAAGGCGCTGGGCAGGCATCCATCACATACGAGTATCAGACCTGCACGGAACCATCCGCTCAGGCTGCAGTGACTTACACGGTGAACTATCGCGGAATGATCCGGGTCAAGACACAGTACCGGGGAACAGAAGGACTTCCAGAGCTTCCCATCTTCGGACTGCGGTTTACCGTTCCCTTCCCGGCAGATCACTATCAGTGGCAAGGATTGAGCGGGGAAACCTACCCTGACCGGAAAAAGGGCGGTATCTTTGGAATCTGGGAAGAGACACTGAAAAAACCGGATTATTTGGTGCCTCAGGAATATGGCAGCCATGTGGAAACCAGATGGCTGAAGCTGTACAGAGGCCAGGAGTGCCTGAAGATTACCATGGCAGGCGGAAAGCCCTTCTGTTTCAGCGCTATTCCGTACACACCTCAGGAGCTGGAGAGCGCGAGGCACAGGGAAGAACTGCCTGAAATCCGCCGAACCGTTGTCTCTGTACTGGCGGCTATGAGAGGCGTAGGCGGTATCGACAGCTGGGGGAGCGATGTGGAAGCTGCGTACCATGTGTCTGCTGAGAGAGATATGGAATACGAATTTACTATCAGTTCAGGAAATTAAAGAAAGAAAAACATCCCCGAGGGAAGCGCGCTGGGTTGTCAGCGAGGGCCTCCTCAGGGATGTTTTTCTTTATCAGCTCAGTTTTGCAAAGCAATGGCAGCCGCCAGACAGCACACCTCTTACTGTACAGAAATGACCTTGTAATCCTGATCCTCGACAGCCTTGGTGAGAACGCTGTCATCAACAGCTTCTTTTAAGGTGACAACAGCAGTGCCAGTCTCATGGCTGACGACAGCAGTCTCCACCTGGGGAAGCGCCTCCAGGGCTTTTTTTACTGTGGCCTCGCAGTGGCCGCACATCATTCCTTCAATTTTCATTGTTTTTTCCATAGTTTTCGTCTCCTTCTTTCTTATTTTTCTTTTTTTATCTTGTTTGGTGCTGCGGATATTGAAGAAATTCAGCCGTAGCGCATTAGATACAACACAGAAACTGGATAAACTCATGGCCGCAGCGCCGAACATGGGGTTTAACTGCCAGCCAAAGAGGGGGATCCAGACGCCGGCAGCCAGAGGGATGCCGATCACATTGTAGAAAAACGCCCAGAACAGGTTTTCGTGAATATTTCTCAGTGTGGCCCGGCTCAGGCGAATCGCCGCCGGCACATCGCTGAGCCGGCTTTTCATCAGTACAATGTCGGCCGCATCGATTGCGACATCGGTCCCGGCTCCGATCGCGATGCCGATATCGGCCCGCGTAAGCGCCGGAGCATCGTTGATGCCGTCCCCAACCATGGCAACCTTGCCCTTTTGCTTTAGGGAGCGAATTACGCTTTCTTTTCCATCTGGAAGGACACCGGCGATCACCTCATCCACACCGGCCTGCTGTCCGATGGCTTTAGCAGTGCGCTCATTGTCCCCGGTAAGCATAACAACATGGATGCCCATATTCTGGAGTTCACGGACAGCCTGGGGACTGTCTTCTTTTATCACATCAGCGACAGCGATGATGCCGGCCAGCTTTCCAGCTTCCATAAAGAGAAGGGGAGTCTTGCCCTGCTCTGCCAGGCTATCCGCCCGATTCTTTAGAGCATCCGGGACATTGGTGCGGCTGCTGATAAAGGCAAGGCTTCCGCCGGTCAGCTCCGCGCCATTCAGGACAGCCCTGAGTCCATTGCCGGGCAGGGCGGAGAAATCAGAAACCTCGCCGGCAGTGATTCCGCTTTCCTCAGCCTTCTGAAGGATGGCCTTTGCCAGCGGATGTTCGCTCTTCTTTTCCAGGGAGTAGGCGAGTCGCAGAAGATCCGCCTCACTGAAGCCGTCGGCGGGGATCAGGTCTGTCACCTTAGGCTCGCCGCTGGTGATGGTTCCCGTCTTATCCAGGGCAACAATCTCCATCTTGCCTGTCTCCTCCAAGGAAACAGCAGTTTTAAACAGAATCCCATTTTTGGCACCCATGCCGTTTCCGACCATGATAGCCACCGGGGTGGCCAAGCCCAGAGCACAGGGGCAGCTGATCACCAGGACAGAGATTCCGCGGGCCAGAGCAAATCCGAAGGTCTGCCCGGCTAAGAGCCATACCAGGATTGTCACCACAGCGATGGTGATGACGGCCGGAACAAAGACGCCCGAGACTTTGTCGGCCACCTTGGCAATGGGGGCTTTGGTGGCGGCTGCATCGCTGACCATCTGGATGATCTGGGAGAAGGTAGTGTCTTCCCCGACTCTGGTTGCCTCGCATTTAATATACCCGGATTGGTTCAGGGTAGCGGCGGAGACCGTGTCCCCCACCGACTTGTCAGCAGGGATGCTTTCTCCTGTCAGTGCAGATTCATTGACAGCGCTGCTGCCCTCTACAATGCGGCCGTCTACCGGGATATTCTCGCCGGGACGGACCACAAAAATGTCGCCTTTCTGGACCTGGTCAATGGAAACCTCCATCTCGGCTCCGTTTTTCAGGATAGTGGCGGTCTTGGGGGCCAGTTTCATCAGATTTTTCAGAGCGTCTGTGGTCTTGCCCTTGGACCGGGCCTCCAGCATTTTTCCTACAGTGATCAGAGTCAAGATCGTGGCGGCTGACTCAAAATAAAATTCATGCATGTAGGACATGACTGCAGCACTATTCCCTTTGACCTGGGCGTCAGTCATGGCAAATAGGGCGTAGGTGCTGTACACAAAGGAAGCGCCGGAGCCCAGGGCCACCAGGGTGTCCATGTTGGGAGCTCTGTGCCACAGACTTTTAAAGCCGCTGATGAAAAATTTCTGGTTAATCACCATAATGATGATAGTCAGCAGCATCTGCAGAAGCCCCATGGCAATATGATTATTGCTGAAGAATGCCGGCACGGGCCAGCCCCACATCATATGCCCCATGGAAAAGTACATCAGTACAATCCAAAATCCAAGAGATGCGAGAAGCCGACGCTTTAAGGCCGGTGTTTCGTGATCCTTCAGCATCTCTTCGTCTGCAGCAGCGGCTGCAGACGGGTTCCTCTCGGCGCCTTTTAAAGCGGCGCCGTAGCCGGCTTCCTCGACAGCCTCGATGATGGCCTGGGGGGATGCAGTTCCTTCCACACCCATAGAGTTGGTCAGAAGGCTGACGGAGCAAGAAGTTACCCCGTCTACTTTAGAAACCGCCTTCTCTACCCGGGCGCTGCAGGCAGCACAGCTCATACCAGTGACAGTATATTGTTCCATAAATCGTTCACCTCCATATCTGGCAGCGGGCACCTTATTTCATAAGTCTCTGGAGAAGGGCGACCAGCTCATCGGCTGTCCCTTTCTTTCCCTCCTGGATATCCCGAACTACGCAGGTTTTAATATGATTAGAAAGCAATTCGCGGTTAAAGGCATTGATGGCGGCCGTTACAGCGGCAGACTGGATTAAAATATCAGCGCAGTACGCATTTTTTTCCACCATCCCTTTAATGCCGCGGATCTGCCCTTCAATCCGGTTTAACCGATGAATCAGATGTTTGTATTCTTCCGCAGAACGCTCTTTGGTTCTGGGATGACAGCAGCATTCGTGTTGTTGCTCCATATATTTCACCTCATTTTTTTGTTTCTCAACTGAGGATAGTATATACCCCACGGGGGTATATGTCAAGGGGCAACTTGCGTATCGAGAAAAAAACAGCTATAATCGGGTTGAATTTGGTGTAAACAGTGTTTGCTGAATCCGTCAAATTATGAATGGCATGGCTGAACTGCTGCCAGTTTGCTGATTACAGAAAGGGAGTTTGATGATCGTATGGTTGTCCGTTATCCGATTTATTTTTCCCAATTTTGCTGCGCGGCAGGCGCATGCCCGGATACTTGCTGCCAGGGATGGGATATTTCGATTGATAAGGCGACTCTGGCGCGGTACAAAAAGATACCTGGCCGCCGGGGAAAGGAGATTAGAAGAGGCGTCGACTTGAAAAGGGGCTGTCTGGTATTTGAAAACGGTGTCTGCCCATTTTTGGACGTTTCTTGCCTGTGCAGCCTGCAGAAAGAGGGAGGCATCCAGATGCTGCCGAAGGCATGCCGTCTGTATCCGAGACATGCGGAGGAGTACGGCAGCCGCCGAGAGTGGTCCCTGTCCTTTTCTTGTCCGGAAGCGGTCCGGCTGATTTTAGACCGCCGGGAGCCCATCAGCTTTGTGGAAAAAACGTTAAAAGATTCAGGAGAAGCTGATCCGGAGACAGACCCGGCATTTTTGGAGCTTCTAATGGAGATCCGCAGAATAGCTATCGAAATTGGGCAGGACAGAACCCACCCTCTTGAAAACAGAATGGCGGCGGTTCTGGCTCTGGCCCGAGATATCCAGGGGCGTCTGCTCAGAGGAAGAGATCTGGACAGCCTGGATGAGGTTCGGGTATACCTGGAGCGGTTTACCCGCAGGCCAGGGACCGCAGAAAAGAAATTTAAGGACAGATGCCGCTCTCTCCGAAAATCAGAAAAAGAGAGAGAAAATCTTCTGCTGAAATACCGGGATACATTTTATGAATTTGCTGTGATTGAAAAGAAATGGAAACGAATTTTAGGCCGTCTCCGCCGCTGGGAGGCAGAGGGGCGGCGCGGCGGCAGCAAAGAGAAGGGGAAGAACTTCAGGCTGGCCTTTGAGCATATTCTGGTCTCCTATCTGGACCTCTATATTCCAGGTGCGGTGTATGACGGGGATTTGCTGTCAAAGGTGAAATCAGCGGTCTATCACTGCATAGCTCTCCGTATGTTGGAGGAGGTCCTGGGAGCCCCAGCAGAAACCTTTCTTCATATCTATGCCAGAGAGATAGAACACGCTGCGGAAAATTTGGAACATCTGGAGCGGATGCTAAGGACTAGGACGGAATTTACAGTGGAAGCGATGATCGCCTGTATTTTGCCGCCCGAGGAATATGCCAAATAAAAAGGAAGGATGACAGTATGAAAATAGGAAACAGGACTATCAGCCTTTTTACGGTGGGGGTACTGATTGTGATAGCAGGGACTCTGCTTCATGTGTGGGGAGGGGAGGAAAATCCCCTTTTGGATAAAGGATCCGCGCAGACGCTCTATGCCTCCGTGACGGTGGGGGAAGAGCCAGAGCTCCACGCAGAAGACTATTTTGAGGAGGGAGTTCTGGAGGCAGACAGACTGGCTTACGATACGGAAAACTGCGATGTGAATACACCAGGAGTCTACATAATTCCTGTTTTGTATGACGGGAAGGAGACAAACTGCGTGTTCGAGCTGACAGTTGAGGAAAATTCAGCGGAAGAAACCGCTTTTTCCCTCCCGGAGCTGCCAGAAGACCGGGATTCTGCCTTGAAAATTCGTATATCCGAATAAACAACAGATATTCGAAAATAACAGAAATTGTAAGTGCTTTCAGGTTAATTTACTGATAAAAACTGTATTTTTTGGGAAAATGAGGACGAAAATCCCTTTACGCACCCCAAAATTATGCTATAATACTGTAGAGACGCAGTAAGCCAACATGCAGGAAAGTCCCGGCAGTACAGCAGAGGGAGCTTTCTATTTGTGTGCTTATGATAGGAACTGCAGGCAGAGCCAAAACAGCAGACTTGTCCTGGCGTTCCAAACCAAACTTCTAGGAGGAATTTACGAATGGCAAAATGGGTTTATTTGTTCAAAGAGGGCAACGCCGACATGAGAAATCTGTTGGGCGGCAAAGGTGCTAACCTGGCTGAGATGACCAATCTGGGTCTCCCGGTACCCCAGGGATTCACCATTACCACGGAAGCCTGCACGCAGTATTATGAAGATGGCAAGAAGATCAACGACGAAATCAAGGGCCAGATCATGGAATACATCGGCAAGATGGAAGAGATCACTGGCAAAAAGTTTGGCGATAAGGAAAATCCTCTCCTGGTTTCTGTTCGTTCCGGCGCACGTGCATCCATGCCCGGTATGATGGATACCATTTTGAATCTGGGCTTGAATGAAGAGGTAGTGGAAGTCCTGGCTGCAAAATCCGGCAATCCTCGCTGGGCATGGGACTGCTACAGAAGATTTATCCAGATGTTCTCTGACGTTGTTATGGAAGTCGGCAAGAAATATTTTGAAGAGCTGATCGACAAGATGAAAGCAGAGAAGGGCGTTACTCAGGACGTGGACCTGACTGCTGAGGATCTGAAGGAGCTGGCAAACCAGTTCAAGGCTGAATACAAAGAGAAGATCGGAGAGGACTTCCCGGATGATCCCAAGGTTCAGCTGATGGAGGCAATCAAGGCAGTATTCCGTTCCTGGGACAACCCCAGAGCAAACGTATACCGCCGCGACAACGATATCCCCTATTCCTGGGGTACTGCCGTAAACGTACAGATGATGGCATTCGGAAACATGGGCGACACCTCCGGAACCGGCGTTGCATTCACCCGTGATCCCGCTACCGGCGAGAAGCACCTGATGGGCGAATTTTTGATGAACGCTCAGGGCGAGGACGTTGTAGCCGGTGTCCGTACTCCTCAGAAGATTGATCAGCTGAAGGAAGTTATGCCGGAAGTTTACGATGAGTTTGTAAAGATCTGCCATATTCTGGAAGATCATTACCGCGATATGCAGGATATGGAGTTCACCATTGAGGACAGAAAGCTGTATATGCTTCAGACCCGCAACGGCAAGAGAACTGCAAAGGCAGCTTTAAAGATCGCCTGCGATCTGGTTGATGAGGGAATGATCACCGAGGAGAAGGCGGTTAAGATGATCGATCCGAGAAATCTTGACACCCTGCTTCATCCTCAGTTCGATGCAGAAGCATTAAAGAAGGCACAGCCGGTTGCAAAGGCTCTGGCTGCATCTCCCGGAGCTGCCTGCGGCAAGATCGTGTTTACGGCAGAGGATGCAAAGGAGTGGAATGCAAGGGGCGAGAAGGTCGTTCTGGTTCGTCTGGAGACCTCCCCTGAAGATATCGAAGGAATGAAGGCTTCCCAGGGTATTCTGACTGTTCGCGGCGGTATGACCAGCCATGCTGCAGTAGTTGCCCGCGGTATGGGTACCTGCTGTGTATCCGGCTGCTCTGAGATTGCAATGGATGAGGCGAACAAGAAATTCACCCTGGCAGGCAAGGAGTACCATGAAGGTGACTGGCTGTCCATCGATGGTTCTACCGGAAACATCTATGACGGCATCATTCCTACTGTGGATGCTACTATTGCCGGCGAGTTTGGCAGAATCATGGCATGGGCAGACAAATATAGAAAGCTGCAGGTAAGAACCAATGCGGATACTCCTGCAGACGCAAAGAAGGCAAGAGAGCTGGGGGCAGAGGGTATCGGCCTTTGCCGTACCGAGCATATGTTCTTCGAGGGCGACAGAATCGATGCATTCCGTGAGATGATCTGCTCTGACACTGTAGAAGAGAGAGAGGCAGCGCTGGAGAAGATTCTTCCTGTACAGCAGGGTGACTTTGAAAAACTGTACGAAGCTCTGGAGGGCAATCCTGTTACCATCCGTTTCCTGGATCCGCCGCTGCATGAGTTTGTTCCCACTGAGGAGGCAGACATCGAGAAGCTGGCCAAGACCCAGGGTAAGACTGTTGAGCAGATCAAGAATATCATTGCTTCTCTCCATGAGTTCAACCCGATGATGGGTCACCGCGGATGCCGTCTGGCAGTTACCTATCCGGAGATCGCAAAGATGCAGACAAAGGCTGTCATCCGCGCTGCCATTAATGTAAAGAAAGCACATCCGGACTGGAACATCGTACCCGAGATTATGATCCCGCTGGTAGGCGATGCGAAAGAGTTAAAATATGTAAAGAAATTTGTGGTTGAGACCGCAGATGCAGAGATTGCAGCCAGCGGTATTGAACTGAAATACGAAGTAGGAACCATGATCGAGATCCCGAGAGCAGCTTTGACTGCTGATGAGATCGCAAAGGAAGCTGAGTTCTTCTGCTTCGGTACCAACGATCTGACTCAGATGACCTACGGATTCTCCCGCGACGATGCCGGCAAGTTCCTGAACGCATACTATGACGCTAAGATCTTTGAGAACGATCCGTTTGCAAAACTGGATCAGGTTGGCGTAGGCAAGCTGATGGAAATGGCTATTAAGCTGGGCAAGTCCACCCGCCCGGATTTACATGTAGGAATCTGCGGCGAGCACGGCGGCGACCCGTCTTCCGTAGAGTTCTGTCACAAGATCGGTCTGGACTACGTGTCCTGCTCACCGTTCCGCGTTCCGATCGCGAGATTGGCTGCGGCACAGGCTGCTATTAAAGAGCACCAGCAATCATAATTGACAAGTTGATTGTTGCTAAAAAGTGAGTTATATGCCCTCTGATGAATAATCAGGGGGCATCAGACTGTAGACAAAGTCCCCGGTTTACGCCGGGGCTTTTCTTCTGTAGTTATTAACATTCCGATTATCTTCCCCTTTTTTATCAAGAAAAAATTCTCTTTATCAACTCGAAAATTAAGCGGTACATCTCCGTACATGGTATAATAACCGCAAAGCGGTGATTATACCTGCGCATACCGGTTTCTGCGTTCACCGCAGAAATCCGGGCGCTAAAATCCGCCGGAGGCTGCCATGGCCCGAAGGGACATGGTACCAAAGGATCATATGCTCCGAAAGATTGACCGGGCAATTGACTGGAACTTTATTTACGATCTTGTAGAAGATAAGTATTGTGCGGATAATGGAAGACCGAGCATGGATCCGGTGATGCTGATCAAAATCCCTTTTATCCAGTATCTCTATGGGATTAAAAGTATGCGCCAGACGATAAAAGAAATCGAAGTGAACGTAGCTTATCGTTGGTTTCTCGGTCTGGATATACTGGACCCGGTTCCTCACTTTTCTACTTTTGGAAAGAACTATACCCGCCGTTTTAAGGATACGGATCTGTTTGAACAGATCTTTTCCCATATCCTTGAACAATGCATGAAATTCCATCTGGTAGATACATCCACTGTGTTTG
>CALWBQ010000040.1 GCA_944376125.1 uncultured Lachnospiraceae bacterium | reverse complement strand
GCAAAGAACACTTTTTAACGTCTTGTGTGTGACGAGGGTGAGGATCGCTCCTCTACACTTTTTTGAACTGCTTATGTGTGCAGCTCCCATTTATTCGTTCTACGGCAGTTGGGAATCTGTCGGCCCTATTGTAGAGGGGGCGGCTCTCCAGGAGATCTACAGTATCCTGGCTACTATCTGAAGGTGGGAAGGGACACGATACGTTTTGCTTACCCATCACGTTCACAAGGATTACTGGTGAAGGGGTCAATGGTGCGCGTATTCCAATTCGCAAAAGGCTACTGCGGCGAGCCAGCGCATCACAGAGGTGTATCACTCCCCAAACGGCTCCTGTATTAGCAAATTGCTAAACCCCCGGCCGGCAACTCCCGGCCAAGACGCTCTGGGCCTAATTACTCTTTACCCTCGCCCAGACGAGCATTGATCCCTGCAGCGGCTCCCGGCCGACACCGGCTGCCGCACTCCTATCCAGCCTCCTTCCTCACCGGAGCCGCTGATCCGCAGCTCCCAAAACTTTCCCTTTCTTACCGTCCTCATAGTACCATAGAAGAAAGGGGAAGTCAACATAAATAGGAAAATAACCGTATAACGGTTTACCCGTTCACACATAGCGTAAACGGGTAAACCGTTATACTGAAAAGAGAGAAGAAAATGGGCTACTACAGTAGCCCATTTTCTTCTCTCTTTTCTTTTGGAATGCTCCTTTATCAATTCTCTGCGGTCTCGTTAAGTCTTTGAGACTCCAAGATATCCTCCATCTGTGATATACGTCTTTTACATGTTTCAAGTTCTGCTTTTAAGGTTTCGATTTCTTTATCTCGGTAGCGAAAACTCGCTGCCTGCTGTTCTTCTGCTCTTGAGATGTTTGGTAAAAGAACAACAAAAATGATTCCTGGGATTGTTCCAAATACACATTCTAAGAAGCACCCCCAAAACGAATAGCCCTTTCTTTTACCATAATTAGCACAAATTATCGCAGCCAAAACCAAGCAGATACCTAAAATTAGAGGGAAAAATATTGTTGTGCTTATATCCCTAATCCACTCCATCACTCAATTATAAACATCAATTCTTCCACTCGATGACTGCATCGCATACCACGTGGAATTATTAAACCCACCAGTTTCTTCATCCACATAAACGTAGGCATAGCCAATAGATCCATGTGCCTGCATGTAAATACTATCTTCTTCTCCGGATGCAAGATTCCCGTAATAGGTAAACGTGTTATAGAATCCCACTCCATCAGGATCATCTGGATCAAGTCCATCGATTCCATTCAAATCATACGCATCCCAAGTCGTCTGGTTTGCATTATGGGTGATGTCAATAGAAGAGAGCGTGAATACAATATCTACTGGCAGAGCCTGACCACCTCTAAGCGGCAAAGAAAGGGGAATTGTAAAACTTGTGGATCTTGATTTAGGCAAATATTCTCCTGTGCTCATTCTTCCTGCACTGTCACATGCAAAGAAAAATTCACAATAGCGCGGAGTAATACTGTATGCTGTTGGTTGTAAATCTAAAATATAATCTTCTGCTGCTGTTGCATCTCCCTTCACAGAAGCAGCAATATGGTTGATATGTCCTGCCTCCATTTCAGGATAAGTCCAAACATCATACTGCAATGCTCCTCCTCTTGTGTAAACCTCTGCGAGATATTCTGAAATATAGTCCACATTTGCGCTCAGTGCACTTGCATCTTCCTGTGGCTCTGTCTCAGCCATTTCTATGGGCATCGTCTCCGATACATTTAGACTCGCTAAAATGGCCTGGTTGAATTCACCTGTATTTTGTCCAAAGCTCGTCATATCACACGAACCATCATCGGTATAATTATATGTAGCGGTTGCAATACACTTTTGGCTATTAACATCATAGGTATAGTCCAATCCCACAAAATTTCCGTCATTTATCTCATTATTATATCCACGCACCGAGCCAATGATAACCGGCTGATCATTCTCGTTGTAAACGTATGCTTCGCCGCTCAATGTCGTGTCCCATGCCTCTTCGTTATCCCAAGAAACATGGACCTCTGTTTCAATCACTGTATTATGAGTATACTCATAGGAGGAAAGGGTAATCTCCATCTCTAACGGAGCCTGCAACCGAGAAATCTGATTGGTGGAATTTGCTTTCTGAGAATCATTAGGCTGAAGTGATACGCTAAATACTTCTCCATTTACTTCTGTTGCAAAAGCAGGGAGTCCAAAATTCATACACAACATCAAAATCATTATCACGCAAAAAACACTTTTTCTTTTCATCGCACAATACTCTCCTTCCCTTTTATAACATTTTCTTAGTAATTTACAAATCCAGAAACGTGTATAGCGTAGCTGGAATTGTTTCTTATAGCAAAAGTATAGGTACCTCTTTCATCTATTCTGATTGTTTTTTCAAAGGCTCCATCAGAACATCTTTCATAGTGAAACTTGCTGTCGGAATCAATCAATCCAAAATCTACACTTGCAGCTGCAGGAGAATATGTAGCCCTGATAGTAACGGTCTCACCATATTCCATTGGAAAATCAGTGCTCGCGCGCATAAGAGTGTTCGCGGGGATTTCAAAATCGAAGTGTCCCGTTGCTCTTCTCTCTGTAATCTCTGTCACGTTTTCTTCAATATCAAAAGCGCCCGCAGGGAAAGCTAAACATCCCATACTAACAATACAGGCGAGCAACAAACAGACACCTTTTTTCATACCCATTGGACTCTTCCCCTTTCGTCTATTCCAAATTTAAATTAAATTCTGGCCCCTCACTGGGCACTATATCTTCTCCTTGCAGTTCTCGAAGGCCCGCCTCAGCTTTTTCTTGTCTATTTACATACAGCAGTACGCAGCTAATCACAACTGCCAAGGTCACTGCGCCGATCAGCAACCTGATCCACTTCGTTCCTTTCTTTGGTATATCTCGCTCTTGCCCGTTTTCTGCAGCCGGGGCCGTCGGAGCCGGCGCAGGCAGTTCGTCCTCGCTTTCATCCAACAGATACTCCAGCGGGACGTTATAGAGCTTACTCAGAGATTGTAAATTCTCTGTGGATGGCCTGGATAGCCCCGTTTCCCATTTTGTTACGGCCTGCCGGGACACGTCCAGCTCTTCCGACACCTCCGCCTGAGACAGCCCCGCCTTTTTTCGCAAACGCGCCAGTTTCTTATCTAAGGTCATTATTTACATCTCCAAATCTATCCCAATAAGAAATGAAAGTAAACCGCACGCGGTTTACTTTCTGGCAACCGGCGGTTGCCAGCTTGATTTTTTATTCTTTTTTGAGGTCTCCATAGCCTTGAATTTCTGCTTCATGCTCCGCACGGTAGCCCTCCAGCAGCTCTCCGATCAGCTCGCTCACGCTACGCCGCTGCACATAGGCGATCTTCTGAATATCCTCATACAAGCTGGGCAGCACCGAGAGGCTGATCCGCTTCTTCAGCTCCCGGCCTTCCTCCTTCGGCCGTCCCCGGCTGCCGGAGCCGGTAGCCCTTTCGGCCGGCTTCTCGATCATGCTCCCAACGATGGATGCCTTTCTGCGGCTCTCCCGCTCCTGCAGGTTACTCATGGTACAGTTCCTCCCGTCTTTCTTTTCCGTCAATCAGCATTTTTGCAATAGCCATGTACTCCTGGGCGATCTGGCTCTCCGGAGCCTGCTCCACGGCCGCCCGGCCGTCGTACAGGCCCTTCTTGGCCACAGCCAGCCGCTTCACCACGCCCAGCAGGTTGTATTCCTCCTTCAGCAGCGCCAGGATCTCCCGATCATCCGACACCCTGGTATCGTACAGCGTCGCAATCACACCCAGGACCCTCAGCTCCGGGTTGATCAGCTCCTGGATCTCCTGGATGCTGTCCTGCAGCTGCGTCAGGCCCCGGTAAGCCAGGTAATCCGTCTTGACCGGGATCACCACTCCATCGGCGCAGGACAGGGCGTTGATCGTCAGGATGGAGAGCTGCGGCGGACAGTCTATGAGAATATAGTCGTACTCCCCCCGGACCGGCTTCAGCGCCCGATCCAGGATCTTCTCCCGACTGGCCCGGGACAGCAGCTCCATCTCCATGGGAGCCAGGTCAATGATGGAGCTGACGATGTGCAGCCGGTCACTGATCCGCTGAATGCACTCCCGGATCGGCTCCCCGTCCTTCCGCAGCACATCTACGATAGTACGCTCCGCCTCCAGCGGCTCCAGGCCGACGCTGATCGTCAAGCTGGCCTGGCTGTCCAGGTCAACGAGCAGCACCTTCTTCCCGGCCGCTGCCAGCGCCGCGCCCAAGTTGTGGGTGGTGGTAGTCTTCGCCACGCCGCCCTTTTGGTTTGCGATTGCAATGACTTTCACTGTGCTTCACTCCTCGTATATAAGTTATTTCATTTATTTGCAATATTTAATTTATATACATTATATCATATATTTAAAATATATCAAGAAAAAAGGTGGAGCCTTTCGGCTCCACCACTCACGGTAAATACAGAGGATGCTCTGGGAATCACAGAGCATCCTCTGTAAAAAATTTATTTCAGCTCAGAAGCAACCTCAGAAATATCCTTCCCTGCGGTCTGTGCTTCATTGATATTGATATTTCCAAATGTCCCGATAACATTGCCATCTTTGTCATACAGGGGAATCGCCGCGCTGCTCTCACCATTTTCACTCAATGCCATCACCGGAGTATCTGTATTCCGAACATACCCCTGCACGCCATCCTCGTTCACGGCCAGAACCAGATCCGGAGCATAGCCGACAAGCTCTCTCAGAGAATAATTACCATAGGTTTCACCATTGGCATTAACAGGATATTCACCATCAACCAGAGCTTTGTCTGCCAGCTCCCACAACTCCGGATTTTCTGCACGGCCATCCGCCAGCAGTGCTCTAACCTCGTCGATATCCTTTCCGACAAATTCAGAAGTGTCGTTAAAGGTGATAAAGAAGCTGCCAATATCATTGCCATTGACATCATAAAGGCCAATATATCTACCGGCATATCCTTCTGTATCATAGTTGGCAAACAGTTCATCGCAGCGGACATATCCGCTTTCTCCCTGTGTGCCAATAGCAGAAATCAGCTCCGGCTCTGTACCAACAACATCAGCAAGTGCCAGTGAGCCGTATGTCATTCCTTCGCTGTTCTGCGGATAGCTGCCATCAGACATCAACTGACCATCCTCGGACACAAGCGCCAAGGAATTCAAATTGCTCTCGTTTGCGTTCGCAGAAGAATAGGACTTGTACGATCCGTCACTAAGTTTGATATAGGCTGTTCCGGTTCCATAAATCCCACTGGCAGATGTAGATGTATAGGGGGTAAAAGCTACATGGAAATAGGTTGCATTCGGAATGGTAGACAGAGCGGACTGCGCAATCTGCCCATTTCCGCTCATCAGGAACGTCTGCACCTGCACACCGCCAGCCGGAATATTGGAGTTATCCGTTGTCTGAATCCAAGTCCCAGAACGATACCGTGAGCCATCCCTAAAGAGAGTAGACCAGATATCATAGCTTTTGCCGCCAACAGATACCGTGACCGTCGGCGAATCGCATTCATCGAATGCAAACACAGAGACACTCATTGCCAGGCACAAGGCCAGAACCAATAACAGGGTAAAAATTTTCCGCATCATTTTCATAGTCCATCCTCCTTTTAATTTTTCCGTTGAACAATACGAATTTTTGCTCCGTGAGTCCCTGCTTTCTATATTTGATATTGTAATGATTTTTATAAACAAGTAAACCGCACGCGGTTTACTTTTGGGCAACCAGCGGTTGCCAACTGGATTTTTTGCGGGCTCAACATTATTTATAAATGAAAAATAGCGAAGCATTTCGACTCCGCCATTTATTATATAGTGTGTTGCTTTTTGTGTTACACTTTGATATACTATAGGGGGACGGGAGATGATAGAAATGCAATTTGAGTGGGACGATAACAAAGAAAAGATCAATCTCTCCAAACATGGTATTGATTTCAGCACTGCAGCACTTGTTTTCCAGGACGAAAACAGAATAGAGTTCTATGACGAAGCACATTCTGAAGATGAAGATAGATACATCACCATAGGCCAGATCAATGGCGTTGCCATCATCGTCATGGTCGTATACACAGAACGCGGAGACACCATCAGGCTCATATCAGCCAGAAAGGCTACATCTCAGGAAAGGAGACGCTACTATGATTGTCCGTAAGGAAATTGTTCCAGATCAGCCGTTGACCCCCTCTCAAATCGAAATGCTGAATGCCCTGGCAGCGAGGCCAGTAGTTCCGGACGCAGATTGTCCCGAACTCACCCCGGAGCAGCTGACCCAGTTCCGGCGGATCTCTGCTGAGAATCGAAAAGGCCGCCGGAAACAGACGGTCACACTGCGGCTCTCCCCCCAGGCTCTCAAAAAGGCGAAATCCCTTGGGCGGGGATATACCTCCGTCCTCAGCCGGATTCTTGAAAATGCCCTGGATAATCCAGATATTGTAAGGAAAAATCTTTGATCTCCTATTTCAGCAAAAAGGAGCGGCCGTGCCGCTCCTTTTTATTTAACATATATTGTTTATATAATTTATTTAATATAAATAAATTATATCTCCTGCAAAGGAGTCTCCCACCACTTCCGGATCGTCTTTGGATCGAGGCCCGTGTCCCGGTGGCAGTCGGCCTTGTGGCCCTCTGGATGCTGCTGGCGCCATTCATATACCTTCCCCTGAGCCGATGGCCGCCCACCATTGGTGCACTCTCCATTCATTACCTTAAACTGACGATTCATATTCATGTACTGGATATGTAGTTTCTGTTTGCGCCAGTTCCGCTTGTTGACCGGCATAGAAAGGCCGGAGAGCTTCGCAATATCATCCCTCGGGAATGTCACATAGTTTTCATTGTACATCTCCAGAGCGCACACGATATCGTCTTCTG
>CALWBQ010000039.1 GCA_944376125.1 uncultured Lachnospiraceae bacterium | reverse complement strand
GCAGATACTATGAGGGAATATATATTCTGTTTAAGACCGGGCTGCGTATCTCTGAATTTGTTGGACTGACACTTGCGGATATTGATATGAAGAATAGAAAAATCAGTGTCAATCATCAGCTCCAACGAAAAAGAAACATGGAATATGTGATTGAAGATACAAAGACCACTTGCGGGACAAGAGAAATTCCCATGTCTGATGAAGTGTACGAGTGTTTTGAGCGGATTATTGCCAACAGGAAGAAGCCGAGAGTGGAGCCTATGATAGACGGCAAATGCGGTTTCTTATATTTGGATAAGAACGATATGCCTATGGTGGCTCTACACTGGGAAAAATATTTTCAGCATATCTGCGAGAAGTACAACAGTATTTATAAAGTACAAATGCCGAAAGTTACGCCGCACGTTTGTAGACATACTTTTTGTTCCAATATGGCGAAAAGCGGCATGAACCCGAAAACCCTACAATACCTTATGGGACACTCTGACATTGGAGTAACCTTGAATACATACACGCATATAGGTTACGACGACGCAAAAGAGGAACTGAAAAGGGTAGTAAATGCCGAGTAGTAAAATGGGGAAACAGCCCTTAATTTACTACTTTTTTTACTACTTTTGAGGGAAAAGATGTGCGAATTTATGCTACGATATGCCACGGACAGGAGAAAAGAGCTAACGAGGGAAAGTACCGATAAATCAAGGAAATACAGTAAATTCAAGGAGTTTTAGATAGATGATTAGAATACTTTTTATCTGCCACGGCAATATCTGCCGTTCGCCCATGGCAGAATTTATCTTAAAAGACATGGTCCGAAAGCAGGGACTGGCCGATCGGTTTGCGATCGCTTCGGCTGCCACCAGCACAGAGGAGATCGGCAATCCGGTTCATAGGGGAACAAGGGAGGTCCTGAAGCGGCTGGGAATTTCCGCCGCGGAAAAACATGCAGTTCAGATGACGAAAAAGGATTATGAGAATTACGATTATCTTATAGGGATGGATCATTGGAATATCAAGAACATTGAGAGAATTGTGGGGCGGGATCCGGAGCACAAGATCCATCTGCTGCTGAAATTTGCAGGCCGATCTGGGGATATTGCGGATCCATGGTATACGGGAGATTTTGAAAAGACATATCAGGACATTTTGGAGGGCTGCAGGGGGCTCTTGAAAACCATTGCAGAAGAGCAGGGCTGGAAGAAATCAGAGTGACAGCCCCTAGAAAAGGCCGGGGAACCGCACATTTCTGTGTTCCCCGGCCGCTTTGGGCAAAAAATCTTTTGAAAAAAGGCCGTGTTACGTTAATTCTGCAATCTGGGTGACGGCCACATAGATATGAGAGATTTTGTACCATGTGGAAAAGTCGATCACTCCGGTCTGGGGCAGGCCGAAGACGGATTGAAACTCCCGGACAGCCCGCTGGGTTGCAGGGCCGAAAATTCCATCGGGATTTACCCGGGGGATAGCTGTGTAGATAGTAGCGATGGCATCCAGCTGTTCCTGGGCCTGCCGGACTTTGTCTCCGGTGGAGCCGACTGTCAGGTTATAGCCAGGCCAGGAGGCCGGAATGCCGGAGATTTCCTCAGCATTGTTTACGTAGATGCTGTCACCGTAGAAGTAGCGGAGGATTTCTATGGGACTATAGCCTTCCTCGCCCAAAGCCATCGAACCCCATTGGGTCAGCCAAACAGCAGAGGCTACAAGGGAAACTGGAGAAAGATATCGATGCATCCGGCTTCTTTCTGGACGATGATCTCTCGGATGATGCGCTTTAGAACCGCCGATTTCTGCAGATTGGTATAGGAGGAGGAGAGGAGGAAGCTGGGGAGGTTGTCAGGGAATGCAGTGTGCATAGGTTTCCTGTGGACACAATCTATGTCTTTCAGTGCGGTTTCGGTCTGCCTGAGAGCTGCCTGGAGGGATGATTTGGTCTGAGTGTATTCTTCTAAAGTGTCGATTCCGGACAGATATGCCTTTCGGGCAAGGGAAATTTGGCGGTACATTTGCTGGCGGAGCTGGAGAAGCTGTCTTTTTTGTTCGTGGAGAGCAGGGCCATGGGGATGGCTCATCTCCGGAAGGGAATTCGGGCAGCCAGCAGGGCAATGGCGGTCAGAAAAAGTTCTGAGGGCATCAAGAAAGCCTTCCCTTATAACATCCTCCGGCAGATAGCAGTTACAGGTGCATCGTCCTTTAAGATAATTTGTGCATTGAAAGTAAAGAGTATCCGGGCGGCTTTTCCGGTGTCGGGTGCAGGCAGAAAGGTTTTGGCCGCATTTCGGGCATTTCAAAAGGCCGCTGAGCCAGTGCTTTGGCGGGACAGAGGTTTGTCTGGAAGTCTGGAGCACACCAGGCAAATGAGCGGTTGATTTTTCCAATGCCAGCCTGTCTGCAGCCTGTTGGAATAGTTCCTCCGATATAAGCGGCGGGTGAGCTCCCTGGGAGATGATCCACTGGGAAGGATCGCGAATGGTTCTGGAGGAACTATCAGTCCGGTTCCAGCGGATTTTTCCGGTGTAGACCGGATTTTGGAGGATGTAAGAGAGGGAACGCCTGTCAAAGAGGTTTCCTTGGCGGGTTCTGGTGCCGGAGTCATTGAGCCGCCGGGCGATGGAAGCCAGACTCAGATGATCGCTGCAGTACCAGAGGAAAATCTGGCGAATAATCTGAGCTTCCTTTGGCACTGGCTGAAGAGGAGATTTGGGGAAAGGCAGGCAATACCCCAGAGGAGGGCGGCACTGGCAGCCGCCTCGCAGGGCTTTCTCTGTCATTCCTCTGACGACATCGCCGGACAGGCGGATGGAATAAAACTCATCCATCCACTCGATGATACGTTCGATTAGACTTCCAAAGGGACCATCAATGATGGGCTCAGAGATGCTGATGACAGAGACATGGTACTTGTTTTTCAGCATGGATTTGTATACAATACTTTCTTCCTGATTTCTGGCAAAGCGGGAAAATTTCCACACCAGGATGGCATCAAAAGGGTGTGCAGGGGATTTGGCTTGGGCGATCATTTCCTGAAATTGGGGACGCTTCTCTGCTTTGCGGCCGGACACACCGTGTTCCTGAAAAATCCACTGTTCTGATACGGAAATTTGATGGGTATTCGCGTAATCTAAAAGAAGGCGTTTCTGAGAGTCAGGGGACAGCTCCTCCTGATCATGGGTGGACACGCGGATATATAGCGCTGCAGTCCGGATAGGAGGAGATTTCCTTTCGGAGATAGACATAATGTGCTCCTTCCTAGAAAGATGGCATCATCAGAATTTATGAAAAGAAAGGAAAAAGAATGAGCGGAAAGAGATTTTTTGCGGTGCAGTGAATAGGATATAGGAAGACTAGATAAAGGAAAACCAAAATGGAAAAATGGTTATTTCGGATTATGGCAGGGCCTGAGGGGAAAGAAGTCAAGGCATCTGAAATGGGGGAGGAGGAGAAAAACAAACTGGAAAACTGGCTGGAGCTTCAGTTCCTGGAGGCTTTAGAGTGCCTGGAAAACGAAACAGATAGTAATCAGGACCGGCCAGAAGGTGCTGAATAAAACGGCAGGACAAGAACAAAACGATCCGCTTGCGGGTACTCCGCCGAGCGCAGCCATTTTTTAGCGGAGAATTTCTGATTTGTATGAGTGTGCATCCTGCGGAGCATATTGTTTTATAAGGCACATAGTTCCTGGGACACAAAAAAAGAATCCATTTTTCAGGATTCTTCAGAAATGACCTCACCGGGAATCGAACCCGGGTTTACGCCGTGAGAGGGCGTCGTCTTGACCGCTTGACCATGAGGCCATAAGCAAGCCTGGTTATATTATCATAGTTTTAAAAAAAAAGCAAGAGGAAATTTAAAAAAATTGTGATTTTAAAAAGAATGGAGGTTTAACCGCGGAATGGCGGTTCTGCGGGCCTGCAGGTCTTATAGATATAGTAAAAAGGAGGTGCCGGCAGGAAACTGCCGGCTATGAGTATGAAAAAGTTTATGTGAAAAGGCTTCTGCCTTGGTGTTGATAGATATCATATCAGCCAGGTGTGACAAAAATGTGGACTGGGGCTAAAGTTTTTCTAAAGGAAATAAGGAATTTTCAAAAAAATCATAAAATCTCTTGTCAGATCTAAAAAAAGCGTGCATAATAATAGCAGTGTGCAGAGGTGGGGGCAGGGCACGGCGAACTGCCGGTTCTGGTTCCCTGAATTAAGATAGAATAAAGGGCAATGGGGCCTGAAGGAGCCGGGAGATAAGCTGGCCTTTCAGGCATTTTTATTTTATAGAAAACTGTGCTCTCTGTGAAATCCTATGTTTCGTTTTATAACCATTTGCAAAAAGGTCATCCAATCCGGGCACTGCACCCGCTTTCCATCACAGTACTGCGTCAGGATGGGCTGCTTGACGCCAGGCCGGGAGAGGTAGCTGTCAAAGATTTCGTCTACGATCACAGAGATACTCTCAAAAATATTGCGGTCATAGATCCATTTGTGGTCAAAAGCGGTGGAGGATGTGATGGTAAAATCATAACCCTGATTCCGGTACCACTCTGTGTAGACCCGATTTAAAGTAAAGGACATGATGGCCAGAACATTGGCGACGATCGTGGACTGGGGCCAGGTAGAATAAATTTCGCTGCATGCGACATTTTTGATGTAATCCCGGTAGGGAACATAATAGTTGGGGGCACTGGAGTTGGAGGGAAGGCCATCATGGACAACGATAGTCTGCGGGACAACGACGCGGCTCAGGACTATCTCCCCGCTCTCATTGACTGGCTTGATCTCCGCCTCCGCGATTTTGGGAGGATAGTCGCCGACCAGTGTATGATCTGGAATGTTGGCTGTATCGGCTGCCTCCGGCTGATTTTTTGGTGTCAGGCGAATCGGCTGGATAGCGGTGGAGTCTGGAAGGATCTCTGTGCCGGTGACGGTAAAAGGCTGAAAGCCCTCCGCCTCAACGGAGACGACGTATTCAGAGTAGGGGATGGGGCCGCCTGGCTCGAAGCTGTATTCCAAGGGCGGAGTGGGGAGAGAAACCTGCTGGGTCTGACCGGATGAGTTGGTAGAAATCCGTTCTATGATCTGTTCTGGATTGGCTTTTGAGGCGATGGTGACGGAGGCGCCTGAAATGGGGAAATTATTCTGGATCGATACCACATTGACCTGCAGAAGCCCCCGGGAGGAGCTGTTTTCTGCAGTCTGCGCAGCTCGTAGAAGATTCATGGGAAATCTCCTTTTTTCATGCTTATTATTAATATATTGTATCTGGTCAGAATGATTGCCAGTCCCTCGGGGAAAGTCCCTGGGGGCCGATATTATAAAAATCAGCCGTGCTGTCTGGATTTCAGAAAAAAATAGTTGAAAAATTTCTAACTTTGCGGTATAATCTTGTCAATTTGGGCAAAATTCCGGAAGAACTGCCGGAGAGCAGGAAAAAGCTGCTATCCGAATGCTGCTGGGCTGCCCGCATTTACGACACAGAAAGGAAGGTACCCCCACATGAAAGCATACCTGATATTAGAAGATGGAACCGTATTTACGGGGACCAGTATCGGCTCTGAACGGGAAGTCATCAGCGAGATTGTATTTAATACATCCATGACTGGCTATCTGGAAGTTCTCACAGATCCCTCTTATGCCGGCCAGGCCGTCGTCATGACATATCCTTTGATCGGCAATTATGGCATCTGTCGGGAAGATATGGAATCCAGCCGTCCATGGCCAGATGGTTATATTGTTCGCGAACTTTCTAGAATCCCCAGCAATTTCCGATGCGAGGATACCTTACAGCATTTCTTAAAATCCTATGATATTCCGGGCATCAGCGGGATTGATACCAGAGCGCTTACCAAATTGTTAAGAGAAAAAGGAACCATGAACGGCATGATCACCACAAAAGAGTATGCCTCTCTTTCCGATGTCTGCCAGCGGATTAAGGCTTACCAGGTGACCGGTGTGGTGGATGCCACTACGACGAAGGAAGTCTATACACTTCCGGGAGATCCCGATATGGCGAACGGAATGAAGCGGGTGGCCCTGCTGGATCTGGGGGCAAAGAGGAACATTGCCAGATCCTTGAATCAAAGAGGCTGTGAAGTAACGGTATATCCGGCCCACACCTCTGCGGAGACGATTCTGGCGGCCAACCCGGACGGCATTATGCTGAGCAACGGTCCGGGGGATCCTAAGGAGAATGTGGCAGTAATCGAAGAGATTAAAAAGCTCTACCAGTCGGATGTCCCCATCTTTGCCATCTGCCTAGGGCATCAGCTTATGGCCTTGGCAACCGGAGCAGATACCTACAAGCTGAAATACGGCCACAGAGGAGGCAATCACCCAGTGAAGGATCTGGAGACAGGGCGGGTCTATATTTCTTCCCAGAACCACGGGTATGCGGTAGATACAGCCAGCCTGGATGAGAAGGTTGCAGTTCCCGCATTTGTCAATGTAAACGATGGGACGAATGAGGGACTGAAGTATACAGGAAAGAATATTTTTACAGTGCAGTACCATCCGGAGGCGTGCCCAGGGCCCCAGGATTCCGGCTACTTGTTTGACCGTTTTATTAAGATGATGGAGGTGGAGAGATAATGCCGAAAAATCCGGAAATTAAAAAGGTATTAGTGATTGGCTCCGGCCCGATTGTGATCGGCCAGGCCGCGGAGTTCGATTATGCGGGAACACAGGCATGCCGTTCTCTGAAAGAAGAGGGCGTAGAAGTTGTACTGCTAAATTCTAACCCCGCCACCATTATGACGGATAAAGATATCGCTGATAAGGTATACATTGAACCTTTGACAGTGGAGGTCGTGGAGCAGCTGATCCTGAAAGAAAAGCCGGACAGCGTTCTGCCGACCCTTGGGGGCCAGGCGGGACTGAATCTGGCTATGGAGCTGGAGGAGGCCGGATTTTTAAAGGCCAACAATGTGCGGCTTATCGGCACGACTGCCCAGACGATCAAGAAGGCGGAGGACCGCCTGGA
The DNA here is from genome assembly GCA_944376125.1 of uncultured Lachnospiraceae bacterium. Classification (GTDB taxonomy): domain Bacteria; phylum Bacillota; class Clostridia; order Lachnospirales; family Lachnospiraceae; genus UMGS1370. The sequence continues at coordinate 170,985 of CALWBQ010000039.1, read as the reverse complement.
ATTTAAAGAGACTATGGAGAAGATCGGGGAGCCGGTAGCTCCATCCCAGGTGGTGGAGTCGATCGAGGACGGCATTGCCTTCACCAACACCATCGGCTATCCGGTGGTTCTGCGCCCGGCCTACACTCTGGGTGGAAGCGGCGGCGGAATTGCCCACAATGAGGAAGAACTGATCGAGATCTTGGGAAATGGCCTCAGATTGTCGCGGGTGGGCCAGGTTCTGGTAGAGCGCTGCATTGCCGGCTGGAAAGAGATTGAGTATGAGGTGATGCGGGACAGTGCAGGCAATGTGATTACGGTCTGCAACATGGAAAATATTGACCCGGTAGGCGTCCACACTGGCGACAGTATCGTGGTGGCACCGTCCCAGACTTTGGGGGACAAAGAGTACCAGATGCTGAGAACTTCAGCGTTAAACATTATCACGGAGCTGGGGATTACCGGCGGCTGCAATGTCCAGTATGCCCTTCATCCGGACAGCTTTGAATACTGTGTCATCGAGGTGAATCCCCGCGTCAGCCGTTCGTCTGCCCTGGCTTCCAAGGCCACCGGATATCCCATCGCCAAAGTGGCGGCGAAGATCGCTCTGGGTTATACCCTGGATGAGATTAAGAATGCAGTGACCCAGAAGACCTATGCCAGCTTTGAACCGATGCTGGATTACTGTGTGGTTAAAATGCCCCGCCTACCTTTTGACAAGTTTATCAGCGCGAAAAGAAGCCTGGGGACTCAGATGAAGGCGACCGGCGAGGTGATGAGCATCTGTACCAATTTTGAGGGGGCGCTGATGAAGGCGATCCGCTCTCTGGAGCAGCATGTGGACTGCCTGATGTCCTACGATTTCTCATATATGAATGATGAAGAGCTGGAGGAGATGCTCCATCAGGTAGATGACAGGCGGATTTGGGTGATCGCGGAAGCTCTTCGCCGCGGCGTGGCGGCTAAACATATCCACGATGTGACCAAGGTAGATCTGTGGTTTATCGATAAGCTGGAGATCCTGATTGAGCTGGAGAACGCCTTGAAGGAGGCTGGGAGAAAGATTCAGTCCGGCATGCCGGTGGATCTGGCTTTTCCAGAAGAGCTTCTGAAGGAGGCAAAGAGGATCGAGTATCCGGATACTGTGATTTCCCGGCTGACCCATATTCCTCAGGAAGAGATCAAACATATGCGCTATAGCAGCGGAATCCGTGCCGCCTACAAAATGGTAGACACCTGTGCAGCGGAATTTGAGGCTGCTACGCCGTATTACTATTCCTGCTTTGGCAGCGAGAACGAGGCAGAGGCATCCCATGACAGAAAAAAGGTTCTGGTGCTTGGCTCCGGCCCTATCCGTATCGGCCAGGGAATAGAATTCGATTTCTGCTCGGTTCACAGCACTTGGGCATTTAAAAAAGAGGGTTATGAGACGATCATTATCAATAATAACCCAGAGACTGTCTCCACAGACTTTGATATTGCGGATAAGCTGTATTTTGAGCCTCTCACCCCGGAGGACGTAGAGAGTATTGTAGATATTGAAAAGCCTGACGGGGCAGTGGTTCAGTTCGGCGGCCAGACAGCGATCAAGCTGACAGAGGCCCTGATGAAGATGGGAGTTCCCATTCTGGGAACCGCGGCGGAGGACGTAGACGCGGCGGAGGACAGGGAGCTGTTTGACGAGATTCTGGAGCAGTGCCAGATTCCAAGACCCGCAGGCCACACCGTCTTTACGGCGGAAGAAGCAAAAAAAGCGGCCAGAGAGCTGGGATACCCGGTTCTGGTACGTCCTTCTTATGTGTTGGGCGGCCAGGGAATGCAGATTGCCATCAACGATGAGGACATTGATGAGTTCATCGGGATTATCAACCAGATTGCCCAGGAGCATCCGATCCTGGTCGATAAATACATTATGGGAAAAGAAATCGAGGTGGACGCCATCTGCGATGGCCAGGATATCTTAATTCCTGGAATTATGGAGCACATTGAAAGAACTGGAGTCCATTCCGGCGACAGTATTTCTGTTTATCCGGCCCAGAGCATTTCGGAGAAAAATAAGGAGACGATTGTAGATTATACCGAGCGGCTGGCCAAAGCTCTCCACGTGAAGGGTATGATCAATATCCAGTTTATCGTAGACGGGGACAAGGTCTATATCATCGAGGTCAACCCCAGATCCTCACGGACGGTGCCGTACATCAGCAAAGTTACCGGTATCCCGATTGTTCCGCTGGCGACCCAGATCATCTGCGGCCACACGATCCGGGAGATGGGCTATGAGCCGGGGCTTCAGCCAGAAGCTGATTACATTGCCATCAAGATGCCGGTATTCTCCTTTGAGAAGATTCGCGGTGCAGATGTAAACCTGGGGCCGGAGATGAAGTCTACCGGCGAATGTCTGGGAATCGCAAAGACATTTAATGAAGCGCTCTACAAGGCATTCCAGGGAGCCGGAATCCGTCTGCCTAAATATAAGAATATGATCATTACGGTCCGGGACAGCGACAAGGAAGAGATCATCCCAATCGCAAAGCGATTTGAGGCACTGGGCTACCGCATCTTTGCCACCAGAGGGACTGCTCAGGCCCTGAAAGCCCACGGAATTAAGGCTCTTCAGGTGAGAAAGCTGGAGCAGGAATCTCCCAATATCCTGGATCTGGTTCTGGGACACGAGGTAGATCTGATTATCGATACGCCGCCCCAGGGAGCAGAGCACAGCCGGGATGGCTTTGTTATCAGAAGGAATGCCGTGGAAACAGGGGTCAATGTTCTGACTTCTCTGGATACGGCTGCAGCTCTGGCCACTTCCATGGAGAACCGGGCGGCCAAGCTGACATTGATCAATATTGCAGAGATATAAATATATATTGAAATATAAAAACTTGGCAGGCGCCGGCGGAAACGTCCGGCGCCTGTCTGCTAAGAAAGAGAAAATGAGTGATGGGAAGAAAAGAGATTGTGCTGGAGACAGAAAGGCTGATTCTCAGGCATTTTACTGAGAAGGATATGGAAGCGGTGCAGAGGATCTTCGGGGATAAGGAGGTCAACCGCTTTCTTCCCTGGTTTCCGGTAAAGAGCAGAGCGGAGGCGGAAAAATTTTTTCAGGAGCGCTATGCCGGCCCGTATGAGAGCAGGAACGGCCGCCATTACGCCGTCTGCCTCAGGTCCGACAACATTCCCATAGGCTATGTCAATATCAGCGGGAATGAAATACTGCTATACCTACCAGGAACAGTGGCAGCCCAAGGATATAACAGTCTTTTTCAGGATGTAGCAGTTAAATTTGGACGGTTATACGGACCGCATGTACCGGGAGTACTGGGAACGGTACCAGGTTCATTTTGTGGAAGAAGGACTATAACTAGGGTTCATGGAAGCCATTCCATATAACTAATTGACAAAGCCGGGATAGGTTGCTATGATTAATGTTAATATATAAAAAGGGGGACGCTATGGATAGGATTGTATTATCGCTGCTGGTGGACAATACAGCCGGCGTTCTGGCCCGTGTAGCGGGACTGTTCAGCCGACGGGGATATAATATCGAAAGCCTCACTGTTGGTGTGACGGCGGATGAGAGGTATTCCAGAATGACGGTGGTTTCCTATGGAGACCAGCAGGTGTTGGAACAGATTGAAAAACAGCTTAGCAAGCTGGAGGATGTCCGTGATATCAAAGAGTTAAAGATGGGACATTCTGTTTACCGTGAGCTGATCATGGTAAAGGTCCGGGCAAACTCTGCAGACCGCCAAGCAGTCAGTGCGATCTCCGATATTTTCCGCGCTACCATCGTAGACGTGGGGAAAGAGTCCCTGACTGTTATGCTGACAGGGGACCAGTCCAAGCTGGAAGCCCTTTTGAACCTTCTGGAGGATTATGAGATCCTGGAAGTGGCAAGGACCGGCCTGACAGGTCTTTCCAGAGGAATTAACGATGTCCGTTATCTGCCCTGACATTGATAAATCAGAGCTGAAACAGAGGATAGGAGGAAAAGAAAATGGCTAAAATTTACTACCAGGAAGACTGCAACATGGCATTATTAGAGGGCAAGACCATTGCCGTTATCGGCTATGGCAGCCAGGGACATGCCCACGCATTGAACTTAAAGGAATCCGGCTGCGATGTTATCGTCGGACTCTATGAGGGAAGCAAATCCTGGGCAAAGGCAGAGGCTGCCGGATTCCAGGTTTATACGGCTGCAGAGGCTGCAAAGAGAGCAGACATCATTATGATCCTGATCAATGATGAGAAGCAGGCGAAGATGTACAAAGAGTCTATTGAGCCCAATTTAAAGGAAGGCGACATGCTGATGTTTGCCCATGGTTTTGCCATCCATTTCGGACAGATTGTACCGCCGAAGAATGTTGACGTTACCATGATCGCTCCTAAGGCACCCGGCCATACGGTGAGAAGCGAGTATCAGAGAGGCAGAGGAACCCCATGTCTGGTGGCTGTATATCAGGATGCCACCGGAAAGGCGAAAGAGCGGGCTCTGGCTTACGGATTGGCGATCGGCGGCGCAAGGGCAGGAATTTTGGAGACCACTTTCCGCGTAGAGACTGAGACCGACCTGTTCGGTGAGCAGGCAGTTCTGTGCGGCGGCGTCTGCGCTCTGATGAAGGCAGGCTTTGAGACTCTGGTAGAGGCCGGTTATGCTCCGGAGAATGCATATTTTGAATGCATCCATGAGATGAAACTGATCGTAGATCTGATCTATGAGAGCGGATTTGCGGGGATGAGATATTCTATCTCCAATACTGCTGAGTACGGCGATTACATCACCGGACCGAAGATCATTACGGATGAGACAAAGAAAGCGATGAAGAAGATCCTTTCCGATATTCAGGACGGCTCTTTTGCAAAAGAGTGGCTGCTGGAGAATCAGGCAAACTGCCCGCACTTCAACGCTATGAGAAAGAGAGAGGCAGAGCATCCAATGGAGAAGGTCGGCGCCGAACTGCGTAAGCTGTACAGCTGGAGCGAGAGCGATAAGCTGATCAACAACTAATGGTAATGCTGTCTTGAAGGAGGCAAGGGGAGAAGAGTGCTGCCAAGCTGTTGGAAGGGCATTTTTCTCCCTTTTTTACTTGACAAATGTTCCAAAATCACGTATAGTAATCCGTGATGAAAGGGAGTAGCTGACACCGGAAGCGGGAGTAAGAATAACCGGTTCGGTGTTTACGGTATGTCAGCACGATGAAGAGATTCATCCGTATCGTAATGAAATGGCGAGACTTTTATTGCATAGTTTTTGTGCAGTAAAAGGAGCGCCTTTTTTGTTTGGCAAGAATTCCGATCTGGTTTCAGTCAGACAAAATGCTCCGCTGCATATGCGCTGTTCAGCGCATGCTTTTTGATATTGCCGATGCTTTTGGGGAAGAATAGGAAGCGGAGGACAGATACGGGAAAGGAGAAAAGAGGATGAGCAAGTATTATGAAATGGATGCTCAGGAAGTAAGGAAAGCAGTCAATGGCGGGCCTGAGCCGCTGACTGCGGAACAAATCAAAAAGAACCAGGAAAAGTATGGCCCCAATGAACTTTCAGAGGGAAAGAAAAAGACACCTTTCCAGATTTTTCTGGAACAGTTTACGGATTTTCTGGTTCTGATCCTGATTGCCGCGGCAATCGTGTCACTGTTTTTGGGAGAGACGGAGAGTGCCGCCGTAATCCTGATTGTTATTACCATGAACGCAATTTTAGGAACCATGCAGACTGTGAAGGCGGAGCAGTCCCTGGACAGTCTGAAGTCTTTGTCGGCTCCAGTCTGTAAGGTGTTTCGGAACGGAAAAATGACAGAGATCCCAAGCAGGGAGCTGACGGTAGGAGATTTAGTGTTTTTGGAGGCAGGAGACTGTGTCCCCGCTGATGGCCGGATCATGGAATGTGCCAGCCTGAAAGCGGATGAGAGCGCTCTGACAGGGGAGAGCCTTGGCGTTGAGAAGACGGTGGAGGCGCTTCCAGGGGAGCGGGCTCTGGGGGATCGGAAAAATATGGTCTATTCCGGCAGCTTTATTACCTATGGACGCGGGTCTTTCCTGGTGACCGATGTGGGAATGAACACAGAAGTGGGAAGGATTGCAGGACTGTTAAAAAATGCCGGGGACAAGAAAACCCCCCTTCAGGTGAGCTTGGATCAATTTGGCAGGAATCTTTCAATTTTGATTCTGATTTTCTGCGGTCTGCTTTTTGCAGTTCAGGTTCTGAGAGGAGGCCCAGTAGGGGATGCGTTCCTCTTCGCAGTAGCCCTGGCAGTAGCGGCAATTCCGGAGGCTTTGAGCTCGATTGTAACCATTGTCCTTGCATTCGGCACCTCCAAGATGGCTAAAGCAGGGGCGATTATCCGCAAGCTGCAGGCTGTGGAAGGGCTGGGAAGCGTGTCAGTTATTTGTTCAGATAAGACTGGTACCCTGACTCAGAATAAGATGACTGTGGAACACTACTATATGGAAGGGAAAAATGTGGACAGCACAGAGGTGGATCCCCTGAATCCCCTTCATAAAGAAATGATCCGCCTGTCCGTACTGTGCAACGATTCTTCCAATGAAAATGGTGAGCGTCTGGGTGACCCGACAGAAGTGGCCATGGTAGACATCAGCGCAGCGGTAGGCGTGCCTGCTTCCAGAGTCCGGAAGGCATACCCCAGACTCAGCGAGATCCCCTTTGACAGCGACCGCAAGATGATGTCCACCTTTCATCTTTTGAAGGATGGCTACACCATGATCACCAAAGGTGCTGTTGATGTCATGCTGAACCGGGTTGACCAGATTCAGAAAAATGGTCAGGTCGTTCCCATCACTCCGGACGACCGGAAGGATATTGAAACTGCGAACCGTCACTACTCAGAAAATGGTCTCAGGGTTCTGGCTGTGGCCTACAGAAAGTTTGATGAAGTCAGAGAACTTCAGCTTGAGGATGAAAATCATATGATTTTCTTCGGCCTCATCGCCATGATGGATCCGCCCAGGCCGGAGAGCCAGAAAGCGGTAGAAGAGTGCAAGAAGGCCGGTATCCGGCCCATAATGATAACTGGTGACCACAAAGTGACGGCGGCAGCCATCGCAAAGAGAATCGGAATTCTGGAGGATGAAAAGGAAGCCTGTGAGGGATCTGTCATTGATTCCATGGATGACGAGGAGCTGCAGGAATTTGTGGACGGCATCTCGGTGTATGCTAGAGTTTCACCGGAGCATAAGATCCGTATCGTCCGTGCTTGGCAGGAAAAAGGAAATGTGGTAGCGATGACCGGAGATGGTGTCAACGATGCGCCGGCTTTAAAGCAGGCGGATATCGGTGTTGCCATGGGTATCACAGGGAGTGAGGTCGCTAAAGATGCAGCGGCAATGGTTCTGACAGACGATAATTTTGCCACTATTGTCAAGGCAGTAGAGAATGGAAGAAATGTTTACGCTAATATCCGAAATGCGATCCAGTTCCTTCTGTCAGGAAACTTCGGCGGAATCCTGGTGGTTTTAGCTGCCTCGCTGCTGAGTCTCCCGGTTCCCTTTGCACCGGTTCATCTGCTGTTTATCAACCTGCTGACTGACAGTCTGCCGGCCATCGCCCTGGGGCTGGAACCTCACCGGGCCTCTGTGATGGAAGAGAAACCTCGTCCGGCCGGACAGTCTCTGCTGACAGCTCCATTTTTAAGGAGAATCGGGCTGGAGGGGCTGTGCATTGCGATTATGACCTTTATCGCATTCCGGATCGGTCTGAACAGCGGAGGAGAAGTGCTGGGCAGCACTATGGCTTTCGGAACCCTGTGTATGTCTAGGCTAGTGCATGGCTATAACTGCAAGTCCACAGATCCCGTTATCTTTAAGAAGGGATTCTTCAACAATATTTATATGCAGGGCGCCTTCGCCATCGGCTTCCTGTTGATCAACCTGGTACTGCTGGTTCCGCTTATGGAAGGCTTTTTCCAGGTACAGACACTGAATGCTGAACAGATCCTGACGGTATATGGTCTGGCTCTGCTGAATCTCCCGGTTATTCAGATTATGAAATGGATTGGAAAACAGTTGAGAAAGTAAATGAAAGGGAGAGCCGCAAAATTATCCATAGCGGATGATTGAGCGGCACATCCGCTCGTTATAGACAAAAATCCGGCATCCCCTCTATTTTCAGAGTAGAACGCCGGATTTTTGCCGTACTTTGAAAATCTCATGGAAGAGATGGCCATAGATCTTTATCTGTTTGATTGCAATATTGTATAGAACAAAGATTCTGCGGAGCGTTTTTTAATAGGGACGCAGTTCCCTATAAAATAAAAGGGGGTCTGCCGCATCAATGACTGATACGGCAGACCCCCTTGAAACTGTGATTTCTGAATCTTTTTTACTGAGCCTTGGGGCCAGCTTCTGCGATATTCTTAGGCATGTTGGGGTACTTCTTGGCGAAGTTCTCGGCAAACATGTTGGCCAGCTTCTTGGCCTGAACATCGTAAGCAGCCTTGTCCTCCCAGGTATCGCGGGGATTCATAATCTCATCCGGAACATTGGGGCAGGTCTGCGGAACATCCAGGTTAAAGATATCGTCGTGCTTGTACTCTACATTGTCCAGGTCGCCATTTAAGGCTGCGGTAACCATAGCACGGGTGAATTTCAGTTTCATACGGCTTCCCAGCTTGCCTTCGCCGGAAGCAGGGCCGCCGGTCCATCCAGTGTTTACCAGATATACTTTCGTGTTGTACTTCTCGATCTTTTCGCCTAACATGTTGGCATATACAGAAGGATCCATAGGCATGAAAGGCTCGCCGAACAGGGTGGAGAAAGTAGGCTGAGGCTCTTTGACGCCGCGCTCGGTTCCAGCCAGCTTGGAGGTAAATCCGGTTACGAAATGGTACATAGCGGCGTTCTCATCCAGACGGCTGATTGGCGGCAGTACACCGAATGCGTCAGCAGTCAGGAAGATTACAACTTTCGGGATTCCGCCTACGCCAGGAATCTGAGCGTTGGAGATATAATCGATGGGATAGCCTACACGGGTATTTTCAGTAAGGCTGCCGTCGAAGAAGTCGAACTCCCTGGTTTCGGGATCCATAACAACATTTTCTACTAAGCTGCCGAACTTGATGGCATTGTAGATCTCAGGCTCTCCCTCGGGATCCAGGTTGATACATTTTGCGTAGCATCCGCCCTCGAAGTTAAAGATGCCGTGATCAGACCAGCCGTGCTCGTCATCACCGATCAGGCGGCGGTTGGGATCAGCGGAAAGGGTGGTCTTTCCGGTACCGGAAAGACCGAAGAATACAGCGGTATCGCCGGTAACGGGATCCATGTTTGCGGAGCAGTGCATGGGCAGAACATTTTCCTGAGGCATCAGGAAGTTCATAACAGAGAATACGCTCTTTTTAATCTCACCGGAATACTGGCTGCCGGCAATCAGAACCATCTTTGCCTCGTAGTCAACAATGATAGCAGCCTCGGAATGTACGCCATCAATTTCAGGGATGCACTTAAAACCGGGGGCAGCGATAATAACAAAGTCTGCATCGCCGTAGGAAGCCAATTCCTCAGCGGTGGGACGAATCAGAAGCTGATGAATAAACAGATTCTGGCTCGCCAGTTCATTTACAACACGGAATTTCTTGGTGCAGGCAGGGTCAGCGCCGGCCATACCGTCAAAGATAAAGATTTCGCGATTCTGGAGGTAAGCTACCATTTTTGCTTTGATAGCGTCGAATTTCTCCTTTGTGATAGGACGGTTTACCTTGCCCCATGCGATCTGATCGTGAACAGCAGGGGTATCAACAATAAATTTATCCTCTGGGGAACGGCCCGTATACTTTCCTGTCGTTACCACCAGTGCGCCGGTTTTGCTCAGAGTACCTTCACCTCTGCGCAGAGCAGCTTCAGTAAGCTGGGCAGGGGTCAGGTTACGGTAAACGGCTGTCGGATTAATGATTCCTAATTTTTCCAGACCATATGTTTCCATTATTCTACCTCCTAGTATAGTGATTGTATAGTTTTTGCGGTTAAAAAAACCAAAACTTAGATCTATTATCTCACTGGTTTGTTAAAAAGTCAACATTTTCCAGAGGATGAATCAGCGATCCATGGACCGGCAGAACTGCAGAAACAGAGAGAGGGCGCGGGAGTGGTTGCTGAGACTGCAGGCAAATCCGATGGTTCGTTTTGGAATGGGCACTTCCATGGGCAGTTCCACAAGAGAACCATCCGATAATTCGTCTTGGATAAAATCCCGGATGACACAGCCTATTCCCAGGCCAATTTTTGAAAATTCGATGATCAGATCCATCGTAGTGACTTCTAGGATCTGACGGGGTTCGATTTCGTGGGAGGATAGGTACTGATCGATATAATGGCGGGTCATGTTCTGGCCGTCCAGGAGCATGACAGTTCCAGTCTGGAAAATATCGGTGTCCTGCCCCTCGCGGAGTCTTAGATTTTTCAGATACTGGGGCGTGGCAACAAACGTATCTTTGATGTCCAGTACCGGTGTAAAGGAAAGCCCTTTTTTGCTCTTGGGCTCTGCTACCAGACCGATATCGATCCGCCCCTGCTCCAGCATGGTCAGGGTCTGGGTGCTGTCCTGGCTTTCGATGGTGATCTGGATGTGGGGATATTTTTCTACAAATCCTTTTAGATAAGGGAGCAGAATGTGCTTGCATAGGGTGTTGCTGACTCCAATCCGCAGGTGGCCGATCTGAAATTCCCGGATTCGTTTCAGTTCTTCCTCCCCTCTGGACAGGGACTCAAAAGCGGTACGGACGTACTCGAATAGGAGCTGCCCCTCCTCTGTCAGAGACACTCCCCTGGAGCTCCGCAGAAACAGGGTTGTATTCAGGCTCTCTTCCAGCTTGCTGACTGCCTTGCTGATGGCCGGCTGGCTGATCAAGAGTTCCTTGGCCGCTTTGGAAATATTTCCTGTCCTTGCAACTTCGTAGAAAATTTTATATTGAGAAAGGTGTTGTTCCATTTTAAACCTCCATAACTGTGCATTATAACAAACATGCATTATATGTATTGTTATTATATCAAATGGTGTGATAAAATGTAAAGAAGAATCAGAGAAGCTGCAATGGATAAGGAGGATTCAAGATGGGAATGACGATGACCCAAAAGATTTTGGCGGCTCATGCAGGATTAGAGGAAGTGAAGGCAGGCCAATTAATTGAAGCGGATTTGGATCTGGTGCTGGGAAACGATATTACATCGCCGGTGGCAATCAACGAGATGGAAAAAATGAAGAACCAGACCGTGTTTGATAAGGACAAAATTGCATTGGTCATGGATCACTTTATCCCAAATAAAGATATAAAATCAGCAGAAAATTGCAAGTGCTGCAGGGATTTTGCCTGCCGCCATGAAATTACCAATTATTTTGATGTAGGGGAGATGGGCATTGAGCACGCCCTGCTGCCAGAAAAAGGTCTGGTAGTTGCCGGGGATGCTGTGATCGGAGCAGATTCCCATACCTGTACGTATGGGGCTCTCGGTGCATTTTCTACAGGCGTGGGGAGCACAGACATGGCTGCCGGAATGGTTACTGGAAGGGCCTGGTTTAAAGTGCCGTCTGCTATAAAGTTTGTCCTGACTGGAAAGCCTGGGAAATGGGTCAGCGGAAAAGATGTAATTCTGCATATCATCGGTATGATCGGCGTGGACGGAGCTCTGTATAAATCTATGGAATTTGTGGGAGACGGAATCGCCAATCTGTCTATGGATGACCGTTTCACTATCTGCAATATGGCCATTGAGGCCGGCGGAAAGAATGGAATCTTCCCGGTGGATGATCTGGCAGAGCAGTATATGAAGGAACATTCCAAGAGGGATTACAAGATATACGAGGCTGACCCGGATGCCGAGTACGAGGCTGTCTATACCATTGATCTCTCCCAGTTAAAACCGACGGTGGCCTTCCCGCACCTTCCGGAGAACACCAGGACTATCGATGAGGTGGGAGAGGTGAAGATCCAGCAATCTGTGATCGGATCCTGTACCAACGGGCGCATCGATGATATGCGGATTGCTGCTCAGATCATGGAGGGAAGAAAGGTGGCAAAAGGCGTTCGCTGCATCGTGATCCCCGCAACTCAGGCTATCTACCTTCAGGCCATGAGAGAGGGGCTTCTGGAGATTTTTATCGAGGCCGGAGCCGTCGTCAGCACACCGACCTGCGGTCCGTGCCTGGGCGGATACATGGGAATCCTGGCAGCAGGCGAAAAATGTATCTCCACTACCAACCGGAACTTTGTAGGCCGTATGGGCCATGTGAAATCAGAAGTATATCTGGCAAGCCCGGCCATAGCCGCTGCCAGCGCAGTGACCGGAAAGATTTCCAGTCCCAGTGAACTTGGTTTATAGGAGGCAGACCATGAAAGCATGTGGAAGAGTTTTTAAATATGGAGACAATGTAGACACGGACGTTATCATCCCGGCCCGCTATCTCAATGCGACGAAGGGGGAAGAGCTGGCAAAGCACTGCATGGAGGATATTGACAAGGATTTCGTCAAGAACGTCCAGAAGGGTGATATTATTGTAGCCAATAAAAATTTTGGCTGCGGTTCCTCCAGAGAGCATGCACCCCTGGCAATCAAATGTGCCGGTGTGAGCTGTGTTATTGCGGAGACTTTTGCCCGTATTTTTTACCGCAATGCCATTAACATTGGCATGCCTATCATTGAGTGTCCCGAGGCAGCCAAAGCTATCAATGCAGGGGATGAGGTGGAAATTGATTTTGACAGCGGAGTGATCACAGACAAGACGACAGGCCAGAGCTTCCAGGGTCAGGCTTTCCCGCCTTTTATGCAGAAGATCATTGAGGCCGGAGGGCTGGTAAATTATATTAATGAAAAGAAATGATGTTTAAAAAGTGCCATTCACGTTCAGGCGGTAAATGCCTGTGCTTGAATGGCACTTTTGTCTGCAGTTTATACAGTCTTGGATGGGATCGGGCTAGCCCTTAAGCGGCCTGCCGCAATGGGGACAGAAAGATGCGCCGCCAGCGTGGCCTAAAAAGCGGCCGCAGTGAGGGCAGCGGTTAAAAACAGCGAGAAAAATAATTGCTGCCAGCATGACAAAGAGTGCGGCGATTATCAGCCAGAACGCCCTAAACCAATAGCCGAATAGAATCAGCAAAATCCCAAGGACAAACAAAATCCAGCTGATGGTAAGCACATGTTTTAGAGATGGCTTTTTCATATGCAGGTTCCCTCCCGAACTTATCATTATTTTACAAATGAACTGTTTGACCGTCGAGATAAGTGTAGCACATTAGGGAGGGAACCACAATAGGGTTTGCCGTTGCGATCGAATTCCTGCTGGGATATTCTGACCAGCGGCCGAGAATCAGGAAAACTGTTCGATCCCCTCGATAGCGTAGGCCCGCACAGGGCAGGAATCCAATCCCTTGATTGGGAGCGGGGAGTAGCTCATAAAAAAGGTGTCGCAGGTGAGCTGATCCAAGTTTTTCAGAACTTCCAGAAACGTGATGTCTTTGGCCATTAGAATATCGTGGAAGGGCTTGACATCCTCATTGCAGTTTTCAATAGATACCCCGTCGCCGAAGCCCACACACTTTACCTTTTTAGCAGCAAACCACTGGGCTGACTCAGCACCTACACACAGCCTTAGATCTTCCTCCGTGTTGGTCTTTTCCGTAAAAGGCGTCAGGGGATAGGGAGAGTCAATGATCACAATATCTCCTTCTTTGATGCGTTTGCCGCAGGCATCCTCCAATGCAGCCGCGGTAATATGGGAGCGGGGAGGGAGGCTGGTAATCTTTACGTAGATTGCCCGTCCCATAAAGCTAGTGAGAGGCATTCCTTCCACATCCGTCCAGCCGTCATGGTGATGGTACGGGCATTCTACATGAGTGCCCAGATGGCTGGTGAGATCCATAATGGTGTGGTAGTCAGGGATAGGTCCTCCAGTGTTGAAACGAGTTAGACCGCACCGACGGGTCTCTGTTTTAGGATTTAAATGCTTGGTCAGATCAATAACCCGAAGTCCATTTAATTGATATGTACACATATTGTAACCAACCTTTCATATATGTTTATGGCAGCAGCAGTTTTCCATGGCATGGATCAGCTCTAAGACAAAGGCGTGGGAAGGCGCCGGCACATGGTTCCGGGCACTGGATTTTACTACAAAGCCGCTGATTGTATCAACCTCGCTCAGACGTCCGGCTTTTAGATCTGCATAGATAGAGGTGAGGCCATCGCGGGAATGTTCCAGGGTGCATCGGATGTCATTCAGGACACAGTCTGCATCGAAATCCAGACCTTCCCCCCTGGCGACTGAAACAGCTTCCCGTACCAGAGTTTCTGTAAGGCTCCAGCCGTGGGGATCGTCTGCCAAGAATCCCAGAGGAACCTGAAGGATCCCTGTAAGGACACTGGCAGAGGCATTTAAGAACAATTTGTTCCAGATGATTTTCTGTATGTTGTCAGATACAGAAGTTTCGATGCCGCATGAGGAGAGCGCTTTGGCAATGGTTTGGAGTTCTGGAGGCGTGCCTTCCAGACTGCCGATACAAGTTTTGCCGCCGCCGCCGTGATGGACGGATGTTCCGGAAATGACAGAGCTGTTGTGCTGAGTTGTGCCGATGATGATTCGGCTGCCGGGTACAAATTCTTTTATGATGTCTCCGTGTCCAGCTCCATTCTGAAGAGTCATAACAAACGTGTCTGGACCGATCAGACGAAGATTTTCTTTCAGGGCTGAGCGGGAGTACATAGCTTTCACAAATACGATGACCAGATCTGCAGGCTTCATACCTTCGGAGGATGCAGCGGCACTGGGACGAAAACGATGTACCGTTCCATCCTGCTCATGGATTTGGACGCCGTCTGCCAGGATCTGTTCAACGCGGCTGGGATTGGTGTCGATCAGGCAGACATGATGTTTTTGAGCCAAAAGGCTTCCAAAAAGCATCCCCATCGCTCCGGCACCTAAGATTGCAATATTCATTACCGTCACCTCCCGGAAGAGGAGAGCAGATCCATGTGGACTTTCACGACGACTTTGCGATAAGTAATTGGACGGTCCTGGAACGCTACGCTGGGACGGTGAATATCCCAGGGAAAATAGATGGCAAAACAGCCGGAGCCGCAGTGAATAAAATTCTCATCTGAAACCTGGCCGATGAAATACAGATCGTCCTTCTCGTTGGAATCTGTCACGGGATAAGTACCTGGGTTAGGTGCATAACCTGCCAGATCTTCTCCCTCTGGCCAATAATGGATATCAATATAGTTGCGGTGAAATTCGGGGCGAGCCTGGTCGAGAGGCATTGAAGTCTGGTCAAATACCTTCGCAAAAAGCATTTCCCCTTCGATAGGATAATTCCCTGGCTCCAGATGCAAGAAATCGGTTGATTTTAAATAATTCAGGGCGCGCTGGAGCGCGGGAGGATATGCGGAAAGATCATCAGTAGAATTAAAACTGGAAAAAATCATAAAATTCTCCTTACTTTAGAAAAATAAAGTTGTTTTAGCTTCGTACTGAAATCGATTGCGAATCTATTATATCAAATATTGAAATCGATTGCAATAAAAAACAAATAAAAATTTTTGGAACAGATCAGTTATGCTATTTATAATTGATCTGTTCCAAATCGTTGGCGAATTGAGAGCTTAGGGAGTAGATTCCCGAACTACGATGGCTGAGGGGAGGATCATCTGCCGGGCGGCTGTCTTATTCTCAAGACAGTCTACCAGAACCCGGTAGGCAGCAATGCTGGAATCGAAGGTCTTGTTGTCAAGTGAAGTAAGTTTTGGGATGCAGATTTCGCCGTAAATAGAGTTGTCCACGCCGATGACCGAGATCTGTTCAGGGACCGAGATCCCTTGATCATAAAGAGCGCGCAGTCCTCCGGCTGCGATCAGATCAACGGAAAAGATAATTCCATCCGTCTCCGGATGCTCTTTCAGCACCTGCAGTGTAGCTTGGTAGCCTCCGCTGATTGTCGTTTCCCCGGCATCGTAGACCCGCTGAGGATTTAATCCTAGGGATGCCATGCCGCTCTGAAAGCCTTCCACCTTTTGCTGGCAGCTTGGAGTATAGCAGTCTCGAACGAATGCGAGATGAGTTCTCCCTTTTTCTGTCAGAAATTTTACACAGCTTTCTACGCCGTGAAATTCATCAGACAGGATGCCGTAAACATTGGGAAGATCAATAAACGCATTGATCATAACAACGGGGACATCCTTCAGATGGCGCTGAATAGCCTGGGAGACGGATTCTGCCTGGAAAGAGGAGCCGATCAGCACAGCGGCTTCCACTCTTCTCTGCTCTAATATAGAAATAGCCTGAGCGCGGGAATCGTCATCATCGCCGGTGTTGAGGATGATACAGCAATAGTTTAGAGCTGCAAGGCGGCGTTCTATGTAATAAGCTCCATCCGTGTGGTGGATATTCCGGATATCGGCGATCAGGATCCCTATGATTTTAGAGGATTGGCTTACGAGGCCGCGGGCGGCAGCATCAGGTGTATAGTGATACTTTTTCAGAAGCCGCTGAACCTTTTTTCTGGTTTCCGGCTTGACGCCGGCTTTGTTGTTGATAACGCGAGAAACACTGCTGGCTGAAACGCCGGCTTCTCTTGCAATATCGTAAATAGTCATAGTAACTCTCCCCTTTAATACTTTGTTTCATCATACCATAAGATCTTGTGATTTTCATAGTGTATTACACCTACAAAAAAATAAAGGAAAAATAGACAAAAGTGCTAAAAGAAATATTAAAATTTTAGACATCTATGGAAACCACTTGACAAAATGTGTTTTATGTGTCTATAATTTTATCATAAACTGAAATCGATTGCAAACTAAAATTACAGACAAAATCAATAAAATCAAAGAAAAACTTCAAAAAGTAGGGTATCGATTGCAAAATCAAAGAATGGGGGTTAAAAGATGATTGCATTTATAAACGCAAAGATACTGGATGGGAAGGGAGGCTGCATTCCGAATGGAAGCGTTTTGATAGAAGGGAGCAGGATCCGAAAAGTAGGGGAAAATGAAGAAGTGGAAATTCCAAAGCAGGCAGAAGTGATTGACTTAGGAGGAAGAACGCTGATGCCAGGGCTGATGGACGCCCACACCCATCTGGAGACAACGGCCTCCAACAATGTGATCAATGAGGTTGCTCAGTACAATCTTCCAACAAGGACGCTGAGAGCGTATTGGAATGCCATGGACACCATAAAAGCCGGAATTACGACGGTGAGGAATGTTGCAGATATTGGAGACTGCGTAATTGCTGTGAGGAACATGATTAATCAGAAACTGCTGCCTGGTCCCAGAATTCTCGCTTCAGGGAAAGCGATTAATCAGACCGGCGGCCATGCATCTATGTCTACGGAGTATCAGTGGTCCAAACCGGATGCGGGGGGATCGGGACACTGTGTAGATGGAGAGGCAGAATGTCGAAAGGCAGTGAGAATGGAAGTGGCTGCCGGAGCCGACCTGATTAAGATATATGTAACATCAGGTCTGTACGATCCTTTTTTGGGAAAACCGCGAGATGAGTTCTCAAAGAAGGAGATAGAAGTGCTGTGTGATGAAGCACGCAATTCGGAAAAGCCGGTGGCGGCTCACTGCCACACTGCTAAGTCAGCAAAGTATTGTATTGAAAATGGTGTCACTTCTATCGAACATGGAATGATGATTAATGAAGAGACATTGGAGCTGATGAGGGCGCATGGAACTTTCTGGGTACCTACCACATCAGTTTATCAGGCGATGGCTGACGGCGAAAAGTATGGTCTGGGCAGTTCGGCTGTGGAAAATTCAAAAAAGGCGCTGCTGAACCAGGAAAAAATGTTTCGGAAAGCATTAGAGATGGGGATTAAGATTGGAATCGGAACTGATTGCGGAGGGGTTTTGATTAACCATGGCGATACGGCAAAAGAACTGGAATGTTTGAATCGTTGGGGAATGACGCCGATGGATTGTATCAAGGCGGCTACCAGTGCTAATGCGGAGCTGATGGGGATCAGCAAAATTACGGGGTCCATTGAGGCGGGAAAAGAGGCTGATCTTCTTGTAATTGATGGCGACCCTCTGAAAGATATTGCAATCTTACAGAACCGCGACAAGATTCTCTGTGTAATGAGGGGAGGATCTTACTATAAGGACAGTCTGAAACGGCAGTGACAGGCAGCCGGAAGAGAGCGGGGTGAAGGCATATTGGAACAAGAGTATTTGCTGGAAATGCGAAACATCGGGAAGGAATACTATGGAGTCCGGGTACTGAAAAATGTCAGCATTCGGCTAAAAAAGGGGCAAATTTTAGCGCTTTTAGGAGAAAACGGCGCAGGAAAATCAACTTTGATGAATATTCTGTTCGGGATGGGGGTGATCCACGACACTGGAGGATTTGAAGGAGAGATTATTTTCGAGGGTAAGGAAGTGAAGATTGCCAAGCCATCGGATGCCTCGGAACTAGGAATCGGGATGGTCCACCAGGAATTTATGCTGATTGATGGTTATGAGATAGCAGAAAATATCCGGTTGAACAGAGAGATATCTCAAGGAAATATTCTGAGCAGGATTTTTGGGAAAAAGCTGGAGCTGCTGGATCGCAGGGCCATGCGGATGGAAGCTCGGAAGACCCTGGATTCCCTGGGCCTTGAGGCGCTGGATGAGACGGTAGAAGTAGAAAACATTTCTGTCGGCTATAAACAGTTTGTTGAGATTGCCCGGGAACTGAACAAAAAGAATATAAAATTGGTAGTGCTGGATGAACCTACGGCAGTTTTGACAGAAGGGGAAGCAAAGCAGTTTCTGGATTCTGTGAGGGCGTTTTCCAGACAAGGGATTTCTTTTATTTTTATCAGCCATCGCCTGGAAGAGGCAATAGAGTATGCTGATACGGCTGCTGTTCTGAGAAACGGAGAACTGGTTGCTCAGTGTTCTATGGAGGGAATGACTGCCGAAAAATTGTCGGAAATGATGATTGGGAGAACGGTTGAACTGATCAAAAGGGAAGAAAGACAGGAATCTGCAAAAACAGGGGGAATCCTTTTTTCTATCCGGGATCTTCACGTAGCAATGCCTGGAGAGCGTGTCAAAGGCGTGGATCTGGACATACGGGAAGGTGAGATACTGGGAATAGGCGGCCTGGCGGGACACGGAAAAGTCGGAATCGCCAATGGCATTATGGGGATGTATCCAGCCAGCGGGACAGTGCTGTATCGGGGGGAGCCTCTTCATATGGAAGATACCCTAGGAACATTGAAAAAGAAGATTATGTTCGTGTCGGAGGACAGAAGGGGAGTAGGGCTTAACTTGGAGGCTTCCATCGAGCTGAATACAGTCATTGCCGCTCTGCGGGTTAATCAAGAATACCTTAGAAAGTTTGCAGGGATCCGATTTTACGATCACAGGGCAGCAGCGGCTTATACGGCGAAGATGATTAAAGAGATTGATATCCGATGCACTAGTGGAAGCCAGCCGTGTAAAAGGCTGAGCGGAGGAAATCAACAGAAGGTTTCGATAGCAAAAGCTCTGGCCATGGATCCTGAGGTACTTTTTATATCGGAGCCTACTAGAGGGATTGACATTGGAGCCAAAAAGCTGATTCTCAGTTATTTAGTAAAATTAAATAGAGAACGCCACATGACTATTATTATGACATCATCAGAACTGGCGGAGCTGCGGTCTGTATGTGACAGGATTGCGATTGTTACGGAAGGAAAAGTGGCCGGTATTCTGGGGCCAGATGAGGAGGAATATAAATTTGGTCTTCTTATGAGCAGCTCGATTCAGAAAAAAACGGGAGAGGGGGAAAATGATGAAGAAGATAAAACGCCTGTATGAGGCCATAGGGTTTTCCCGGCTGATTATCATCATCTTTTTAGCAATTTTGGTTTTGCTGACCTTTGCTCTTGGATTGGACAGTGCCGGGATTACCTCAGATGTTTTAGTCAGGATCGGACTCAATAGTTTCTTTGTGCTGGCAATGCTGCCGATGGTAGAGTGCGGAATTGGACTCAACTTTGCCCTTCCGCTGGGAATTCTATGCGGTCAGTTTGCCGGAGTGCTAACAGTAGAGTGGGGTCTGACTGGAATTGGTGGGATTTTGGCAGCATGTCTTCTAGGCTCTGCTCTCTCGGCGGCTGTAGGATTCTTTTACGGAAAGCTGCTGAATCATCTGCGGGGATCGGAGATGATGGTTGGAACTTACATTAATTTTTCCATTGTATCGTTAATGTGCATTGGATGGATGCTGTTTCCCTTTTTCAGTGATTCCAGAATTAAATGGGCTATGGGGAACGGGGTCAGAAGTACGATCACTTTGGATGGATTTTACGATAAAGTGCTGAATGATTTTCTCGCTTTTCAGATCGGAAATGTGACCATCCCCACAGGGCTGTTTCTGGCGTTCGGCCTTGGATGTCTGGCATTGTGGGGCTTTCAAAAAAGCAAGACGGGAATTATGATGAAAGTCAGCGGCATGAATCCTATGTTTGGAAAGTCCATCGGTATTAATAACGACAGGATGCGGATCATGGGAACGGTCCTTTCCACCATGTGCGGTGCTGTTGGAATTGTGATTTATGCCCAGGGGATCGGAATGTACCAGCTTTATACCGCGCCGCGGAATATGGCGTTTCCCGCTATTGCAGCAATTCTGGTAGGGGGCGCTACTCTAAAACGGGCCAACATTTGGCATGTTATCATCGGCCTGACGCTTTACCAGGCGATTCTGACGATCGCTCCGGTAGTCTCGGCACAGTTAATTGATGATGGGAGCAGCCTTTCAGAAATTGCACGTGTTATCATCTGCAACGGGGTTATCCTCTATGCGTTGACGAAGATCGATGGGAGGAAAGTGTAATGAAAGGTACGATGACGACCAGATTAAAGGATAATGCGGTGACAATCCTCTTTGCTGTGCTCTGTATTGGCAGTATTCTGTGCTCTGGACAGCCGATGAGCTATATTATTAATGAAACGGCAGCAAGAATCAGCAGAAACGCAGTTCTAATACTATCGCTGATCCTTCCGGTATTATGCGGTATGGGGCTGAACTTCAGCATCGTAGTGGGGGCGATGGCGGGGGAAATTGCCTTGATTCTTATCACTCACTGGAATGTCGGGGGAGCTTTGGGGATGCTTGCAGCTGCGGTGATCTGTATTCTGTTGGGGTCTCTCTTCGGGTTTGCCGTAGGAAAACTGATGAACCGGGCAGTAGGGCAGGAGATGATTACAGGAATTATATTGGGATACTTTTCCATTGGCCTGTTTGATTTGATGTTTTTGATCCTGCTGGGGCGCGTAATCCCTTTTTATGATGAAGAGCTGATGCTTGCCAATGGGATCGGTTTAAAAAATACGATTGCCTTCCACGATGATGTTAAAAATTATCTGGATAATATCTGGAGAATTACTTTGGACTGGTCTTTGGTATATGCTGCTATTGGTGCTGTGGCAGTTCTTTTGATTCTGACTGTGAGAAGAAAAAGAAACTATGGAGAGACGTTTTTTCAGGCAGCAACAAGATGCAGGAGGGCAGCGATTACAGCAGGCATCCTGGCAGCGGCAGCTATCATTGTGTGGAGCATCCCCGCATTGCGCCTGGCTTGTCAGGGTACACAGGTACCTATGGCTGTAGGGATCATTACGGCACTGCTTTGTCTGCTGACAACATTTCTCACTAGAACGAAACTGGGGCAGGATATCCGCACAACAGGACATAATATGGATGTAGCGATTGCATCTGGGATTAATGTAGGGAGATGCCGCTTGTTTTCCATCATGTTTTCTACTGTTCTGGCAGCTCTGGGCCAGGTGATCTACCTGCAGAATATGGGAAATATGAATACCTTCAGCAGTCACGAACAGGTGGGCCAATACGCCATTGCCGCTTTGCTGGTAGGCGGAGCTTCAATAAAAAAAGCATCGATTGGCCATGTGTTTTTAGGGGCAGCTCTGTTCCATATTCTATTTTTTACTTCCCCTCTGGCGGGGAACCGGCTGTTTGGGGACGCGCAGATTGGAGAGTATTTCCGCGTGTTTGTAGGATATGCCGTTATTACGGTAGCCTTAGTATTATACGGGCTGAAACAGACGGCGCAGAAGCGGAGAAATGAAGAAACAAAACGATAACATATAAGGAGGAGGAAACTATGTTAAAGAAAATGACCTTGTGGGTACTGGCATTATTTGCGGCAGGGAGTTTGGCAGCATGCGGGAGCACCGTGGGCGGCGGAAGCACAGAAGCGGCTGGAACAACGGCAGGAGCCGCACAGACGGCGGCGGAGGCTGCTTCGGATTCAGCAGAATCCAATGAGGGGTATAAGATTGGTATTATGACTACGACAGTCTCACAGGCAGAGGAGGAATATAGAGTAGCAGAAGAGCTGGCTGAGGAATACCCAGATACGATTGTCCATGTGACATTCCCGGATAATTTTGCCACAGAGATGGAGACGACAATTTCCACCGCATTGTCGCTGGCGTCAGATCCTGATATCAAGGCGATCATTTTCACTCAGTCTGTCAGCGGGACTGCAGCTGCAATCGATAAAATCAGAGAGACCAGGGACGATATTTTTATCTGGGCGGGACTTCCTATGGATGACAATGATGTCATTGCAGCCGCAGCCGATGTAGTATTTAACACAGATTTTGCTTCGGCAGGGATTCAGGATGCTCAGACATTATCTGAGCTCGGGGTGAAAACGGTTGTACATTATTCATTTCCGCGCCATATGGCTATTGCTACAAAGCTGGCTTACCATGACAATTTGAAATCAGAAAGTGAAAAATTGGGGATTACCTTTGTAGATGTGACGACTCCTGATCCCACTTCTGACGCAGGCACAACAGGGACACAGCAGTTTGTTTTGGAGGATGTGCCGAAAAAACTGGAAGAATACGGCGAGATGACGGCTTTTTATGGGACAAACCTGGCTCAGACAGAACCCATTATCAAGACACTGGCGGATATGCAGGAAGGCTATTATCTGATCATTAAGGATCCGTCTCCTAGTTTTTATGCTAATCCTCTGGGGATAGAGATTCCGGAAGAATATACTGGAGATTACGATTATCTAAGCCAGCAGATTGTGGAAAAGGTTGCTGAAAAGAACATGACTGGGCATTTTACCGGATGGCCTTTGTCAGTGACCAATATGTCCCTGCGGGGAGGCGTTCAGTATTGTATGGAATATCTGGAAGGGCAGACAGCGGGCAAAGTGGATATAGAGGCTTTGCGGGAAATTCTGACTGATCTGGCCGGTGAGGGAGCGCAGGTGTCTTTGTATGAAGATTATGACAATTACTTTGCAGTGACAGCTCCCAATATTACCTACTGATGATTTTGGGAGATGAAATTATGGAGGGAAGAATAGGATTGATCGGCGGCGGGAATATGGCCGCCGCCATTATCAGTGGAATTCTGAAGGCAGGAATTTCAGTTCCTGAACGAATCCTGGCGGCTGATGTCAGCGAAGCAGCCAGGAAAAAACTGAAAGACACGTATGGGATTATGACTACCAGCGACAACCAGGAGGCAGCGAGATTCAGCGAGATCCTTTTTTTGGCAGTTAAGCCCCATATATGTGGAAATGTGATCCCGGAAATACGGGATGTTTTGGACAGCCGGACTGTGGTAGTATCGATAGCAGCAGGACAGACTTTGGAAAAACTGGACAGCTGGTTTGGGAAAGAGGTTCCAATTGTCCGGGCTATGCCGAATACCCCCGCTATGGTGGGAGAAGGAATGACGGCTTTCTGCTGTAGCCGCGCTGTAACAGAACAACAGAAAGAACAGGTGGCAAAGATACTAAATAGTTTTGGAAAAGCGGAGCCTTTGCCAGAGCCCCTGTTTAATACAGTGACTGCCGTCTCCGGTTCCTCCCCTGCTTATGTCTATATGTTTATTGAGGCTATGGCAGATGGGGCCGTGGCTGGAGGAATGGACAGGCAGACAGCCTATCGATTCTGCGCCCAGGCAGTCTTGGGGAGCGCAAAAATGGTTTTGGATACAGGGCGGCATCCGGGAGAACTGAAAGACATGGTGTGCAGCCCGGGCGGCACGACGATGGAAGCAGTCTTGGCGTTGGAAGAGAAAGGGATGAGAGCGGCTGTGGAAAGTGCAGTGAGGGCCTGCATCCGAAAAGCCGAGGAACTGTAGCCAGCTTACCCTTTTCCCTGGCGCCTGTACTGCCCTGGGGAGACGCCGTATTTCTGGCGGAACAGCCGGTTAAAGTAGGACAGGTTGTCGAAACCGCAGTTTTGCGCGATGGAGGTGACGGATGATTTTGAGTTCAGCAGCTCATGGCCTGCGGATGCCAGCCGGTGGTCATTGAGATATTCGATAAAAGCCATCCCAGTATACTTTTTGAAATACTTCATAAAATGGGAGGAACTGTAGCCGCAGAAGCCGGCGGCCTGCTGAATGGTAATTTTCTCCCCATAGTGTTCTTCAATATAGCCCAGCAATTGCTTCATCCGGTCCCGGGAAGTGCTGGGCTTTTTTCGTTCATTCCACAGCTCGTGACGGACGATGGCATAGAGAAGCTGAAATAAAACACCTTTGACAGCCAGTTGGTAGCCGTATGGATGACGCCCGCACAGCTGATCTAACTGGGTGATCTGGCTGGAGAAAAATTTGCCTTCCTGGGAATCCGAGGAAAAAGGAATAGGTCCCGCAATGCTCTCTGATAAAATAGGATCTAAAAAGGAGAGATTGCAGAGATCAGAGCCGGGACCTTTCAGCATATCTGGCAGAAAGATGATATTTTCGTACTCGAAGGCATCTGCCCCCCGGCGGCTGATGCCGTGAAGCTGTCCGGGAAAAACCGCAATGGCATCGCCGGCATCTACGAAGTAAGGCTGCATATCTACCGTCACAGTCCCGCAGCCTTTTTTTACGGAGATAATTTCCATTTCTTCGTGCCAATGAACGCGAACCTGCTCAAAATCTACAGGGATAGAGCAGGGATAAATATTAAACGGAAAAGACCTTTCGGCATGTTCTTTGATTTCATGGTAATCCCGGCGGGGCCTTCTTTCCGGAATATTCATAGACGAACCTCCTCTGAAAAGATGATAGTATTGTACAATATTTGCGCCTAATATTGCAAGAATTTCCGCAGGCTGGAGACTATAATAGTTATCATCAACATATGGAAAGAGGCAATGGCTGCATTGCCGGCCATTTGAAGGAGATGAAGCTATGGAAAGAAGCGAATTGGAAAAGCGTATGGAGCAGGCATGTCATAAGCCGATAAAGGACTGTACCAACAAAGAATTGTATACAGGACTTCTGTCCTTGGCGGAGAATATGGCCCAGGGCAGGGAGAGCGGCAAAGGGAAAAAGAAATTGTACTATATCTCCGCAGAATTTTTGATTGGCAAACTGCTGTCCAATAACCTGATCAATCTGGGAATTTACCAGGATGTAAAAGAGATTTTAAAAGACAATGGCAAATCACTGAGCGAGGTGGAGGAAGTGGAGCCGGAGCCTTCTCTGGGAAACGGAGGTCTCGGGAGGCTGGCGGCCTGCTTTTTGGATTCTATTGCGACTTTGGGCCTGAACGGGGACGGTATCGGGCTGAATTACCATTTTGGGCTGTTCCGCCAGTGCTTCAAAGACTTGAAACAGGATGAACAGCCGGATCCTTGGATTACGGACCATTCCTGGCTGAGGGAGACGGGCGTATCCTATGAGGTCTCGTTTAAGAGATTTACCCTCCAGTCTGTAATGTACGATATTCAGGTGACGGGGTATGGAAACCGGACCAACAAACTGCACTTGTTTGATGTCAAGACGGTGGATGAATCTCTGGTGCAGGACGGAATCAGCTTTGATAAGACGGATATCCCGAAGAATCTGACGCTGTTTTTGTATCCGGATGACAGCGATCGGGAAGGGCAGATCCTCAGGATCTACCAGCAGTATTTTATGGTCAGCAACGGGGCAAGACTGATACTGGACGAGGCTTTGGAGAAAGGGTCGACCCTGTACGACCTTCCAGAATACGCGGTAATTCAGATCAATGATACGCATCCGACTATGATTATTCCGGAGTTAATCCGGCTTCTGACCCAAGAACACGGCATGGATATGGAGGATGCCATTGATGTAGTGAGCCGCACATGCGCTTACACAAATCATACAATTCTGGCGGAGGCGCTGGAAAAATGGCCGGTTGATTATCTGAAGGAGGCAGTCCCGCAGCTGATTCCTATCATCGAAGTACTAGATGACAAGGTAAGACGAAAATTTGACGATGAGGGGGTGGCTATCATAGATAGAGATGACCGCGTCCACATGGCCCATATTGATATCCACTATGGATTCAGCATTAACGGTGTGGCTGCTCTCCACACGGAGATTCTGAAGGAGACGGAGCTGAACCGTTTTTATCGGCTGTATCCGGAAAAGTTCAACAATAAGACTAATGGGATCACCTTCCGGCGGTGGCTTCTTTACAGTAATCCCAAGCTGGCAGACTTTATCACCTCCCTCATCGGGGAAGGCTACAAAAAAGATGCCGGAGAGCTGGAAAAGCTGGGACAACCGCAATTTTTAGAAAATCCCGAGGTTTTGAAACGCCTTTTGGAGATTAAAGATGAAAATAAGAGGGATCTGGCAGTCTATCTGAAGGAGGCAGAGGGACTGTCCGTTGATCCGGATTCTATTTTTGATATCCAGATCAAACGCCTTCACGAGTATAAGCGTCAGCAGATGAATGTTCTATACCTGATCCGCAAGTACCTGGAGATCAAGGAGGGGAAAAAGCCGGAGACTCCTATCACGGCTATTTTCGGCGCCAAGGCAGCGCCTGCCTACATCATAGCAAAAGACATCATTCATGCGATTCTGTGCCTGGCAGAGATTATAAAAAATGACCCGGAAGTGAGGCCACACCTCAATGTAGTGATGGCTGAAAACTACAACGTCAGTTTGGCGGAAAAGCTGATTCCGGCATGTGACATTTCTGAGCAGATATCCTTGGCTTCCAAGGAGGCCAGCGGTACCGGAAACATGAAATTTATGCTCAATGGTGCTATAACGCTGGGGACAGAGGACGGTGCCAATGTGGAGATCCACCAACTGGTAGGCGATGACAATATTTATATTTTTGGGGATTCCAGTGAAACCGTTATCAAGCGTTATCAGGAGGGCTCTTACCGGCCGGCTGAATATTATGAAAAGGATCCGGAACTGAAGCGGGCTGTTGACTTTCTGGTAGGGGACGCCATGATGGCAGTAGGATCCAAGGAAAATCTGGAGCGTTTGTACCATGAACTGTTAAATAAAGACTGGTTTATGACCTTCCCTGATTTCGAGGCGTACTGCCGGGCCAGGGAGCGCGCGTACAAAGACTACGAAAAGCGGGAAGAGTGGGCCAAAAAGATGCTGATTAATATCAGCAAGGCCGGCTATTTCTCTTCGGACCGTACCATCAGAGAGTACAATCGGGATATCTGGAAGCTGGATGGGGAGCAGTAGGCTGAGAATTTCCTTGTTTTTCTCGCAAAGCTGTATATAATAATGTTGAGGCATTTTGGTGCCTTGTGCTTTGAGAGAAAGGAGAGAGTGACAATGTTCCTGTTTCATAAAGAACCTAAGAACCTATCAGAGGGCTTTCGGCAGGCCCAGGAGACCGAGGGGGCCGTCTTGCTGGATGTACGGACCAGAGAAGAGTACAGCGGCGGCCACCTGCCTGGCAGCGTGAACCTGCCGTTAGACAAATTGGAGCAGATCTCTTATGAAAAAGAGACTCCTCTGTTTGTCTACTGCAGGAGCGGAGCCCGCAGCGGCCGGGCTGTGGAGGTATTAAAAAAGAAAGGTTATGAGAATGCGGTCAACATCGGCGGGGTGCTGGGCTATAACGGTCCCCTGGAACGCTCATAGGAAGGTGGAAGATATATATGGTTAAGACCAATGTGATGCGCCTTCTGGATAAAGCCGGAATCCCTTATGAGGCCAGAGAATACAAGGTGGATGAGGAGGATCTGTCCGGAAGCCATGCGGCAGATATGATGGGGGCAGACCACGACAGTGTCTATAAAACTCTGGTTTTGAAAGGGGAAAAGACGGGATATCTGGTCTGCTGCATTCCGGTAGATGAGGAACTGGATTTAAAGAAGGTTGCCAAAGCGGCAAAGGATAAAAAGGTAGAAATGATCCATATGAAGGATTTGCTGCCGCTGACTGGATATATCCGAGGAGGCTGTTCTCCTGTAGGAATGAAGAAGAAATTTCCAACTTATATTGAAGAGATGGCTCAGCTATATGATCAGATCGCGGTCAGCGCAGGCCAGAGAGGCTTGCAGATTGTGCTGGATCCTAAGGATCTCTGCCGCTATGTGGAAGGGACCTTTGCTTCGCTGGTCTGAAAAGAGTTGACATAAAGTATCGACGGCCAGATTCGACAGAAGCTGCGCAACGGGAAAATTAACAAAAATGTAATATTTTCGTAAAAATAAAAAAGACATATAGCACAAAAAATAGAGATATTTGCTGGGCAAAAATGCGCCTTCTGCATAAAAATGCGGAGGGCGCAATTTTTTGCCCCTGGAGAATGTTACAAAAATATTATTTCTCCATTGACATTTGCACACCGATTCCCATATAATGTGCCATGCCACCCCTGAAATCGAACTAAAAGTGGGGACTGAACCCATTAAATGCCCCAAAATGTCGCGGTTTGTCGACAAAGAAGACGCAGAGAAGACTGGCCGCAGGCAAGAAATGCAGCAATTCATCCATGGTGAATGGCTGCAGAAAAATAACAGGAAAGAGGAGAGTATCGATGTTTCCATTCTATTCTTTTCTTCAGACGATGATGCAGGTGATCCGTGGGCTGGCTATGCCCGTTGTAAAAGTGACCAAGCAGATGTACCGGTCAACTGCAGTGATAACAACGGGATGCACAGTGATAGCAGTGGTTGTATTTACTGCAGGCGGATTTGGAGCGGGAGGAAAAAGCGCTCTCACGGTATTCGCGGAGGGAAGGTTTGAAGAAAGCGAGGAGTCGCTGGAAGAGCCGGAAGCTGAAGGACTGGATTTGATTACAGAAGCAAAAATACAAGCTGAACTCACTGCTTTGCGGCAGGAGAGCCGACTAGTAGGGGAGCGGCTGGTACAAGACACTGTCAGGCAGCAGGAAGCGTCAGAGAAAGCGAAAGCGGAGCTCGAGGCGAAGAAGCAGAGAATACAGGAAGAAAAAGAGGCAGAAGAGCGGGCTAGGGCAGAAGAGGAAGCTAGAAGGAAAGCAGAGGAAGAAAGAAGAGCTGCTTTGAGGATTCCTTATACATCCCAGGATTACCAGGTGATGTTAAAAATTGTCCAGGCGGAAGCTGGGATCTGTGATGAAAAGGGCCGGATCCTGGTGGCCAATGTCATTATGAACCGGGTTAGAGATGACGATTTTCCGGACAGCATTACTGAGGTTGTATACCAGAAAAACCAATTTTCTCCGGTTTTAGACGGTTCTATCGACCGGGTTCAGGTGACAGAGAAAACGGTGGAATGTGTGAACCGCGCTCTTTCGGGGGAGGATTACTCCCAGGGAGCCCTGTATTTTATGAATCGCGGGCGGTCGGAATCCGGAGCCATCCGTTTCTTTGACGGAAAGCTGACCTACCTCTTTTCACATGACGGCCATGAATTCTTCAAATGATAGATCAGATGGCTGAAGATAACATCAAGAACTTTTGAATAGGGATTGAGTTTTCCTGCCCTTTGGGTGTATACTACTATTAGCTTAGTGATTACATAGCAAAGGAGAATGGAATATGATTTTTGATGAAAAGAAAAATCTGGGATTTTATGCAAAGCTGGGAATCGGTGACAGATACCAGAAGGCAGTGGATTTCCTTCTGAATACGGATCTGGCCGCTTTGGAACCAGGAAAGTATGAGATCGATGGGAAAGATGTGTATGCCAATGTGATGGAATACACCACCATACCGTGGGAGGAGGCCAAGTTTGAGGCCCATGAGCATTACACGGATATCCAGTATGTGATCAAAGGAACCGAGGTTATGACCTATGCCCCTGTGGCTGAGATGACGGTAAAGACGCCATATAATCCAGATAAAGATGTGGTAATCTTCGACAATTCCAACCCGGGCATCCAGATGCCGGCCAAAGATGACCAGTATCTGATTTTCTTCCCGTGGGATGCCCATAAGCCAAAGGCTGCCAATGGGGAGCCGGCTCCTATCAAGAAGGTTGTTGTGAAGATCAAAGAAGATTAAAGAATTCTGAAAGCACCTGCTCTTTCTCATAGAAGGGCAGGTCTTTTTTTGGCAGGGAAGTGCACCAGGATGGCCAGGAGGCTGTGGAAGAACCGGGGCCAAGGCAGCCGTACTGAGCAAACAAAACAGTCTTTCTGGCCTCGGCTTTTCCCCAGTCATCCCAGCCTGACGGGTGGATATGGCTGTCAATCCAGCAGGAGATAAGGACCGCCTTTCCATAATCTCTCCAGGGGCGTCCCAGATAGACCGGATCGCTGGGAGCGCCATCTGACGGGGATGAGCTGCCGGATTGGGACAGCCAGGATGCGGTGAAGCGGCAATCCCGGCAGACATAGCCGTATGGCCGCCCTTTGGGGGTAGACGGGGCGAAGACAAAGCCGGGTTCATTAGAGCAGAAGGTGCACCCCTCAAAATAGGCGGCAGCGCCTCCGAAGACAAAATCGACTCCGCCTTCTATATAGCAATTCTCGTAATAATGAGTTCCATCGGACCGGGGGGCGTTCTGTTTTGGTCCAATAAACCCGCCTGGTTCGATCTCCTTAGGCGGGAGAGGAGCGGTGAACAAGGTGTCCTGGTGTCCAAGGAACCGGCAGTTTTTTCCGTGAAAGCCATTTCCGTCCACATATAGGGCGATAGCCTGGCCCGCAGTTTCTCCGGGTCCTGCAGTGTTTTCTACGGTGAGATGTTCCAGGGTGACACCAGGAGCATCCACCATCAGAGTGTAAGTTCGGAAGGTACCCCGCTTTTTTCCATCCGCTAAAATCTCCTTTGCTGAGAGGGCGCCGGTGATTACAGTATCAGCCGGGCTGTCCCCCATGCCTGCTAAGGTGATGCCCGGGACAGAGATCACAATCTGGCCTTGGTAGGTTCCGGGGAACAGGCGGATCTTAGCTGGGCCATCAGCTTGGGCGGCCGCTGACAGGGCATCGGAGAGTGTGAGAAAATGGCCGGAGCCAGTGGGATTTACATCAAAAATTGTCATAGAGAAAGCCTTTCTTTACAGAGTTTTATTATCCGGAGCGCCCCCAGTACCCCCCCCAGTTGCGCCTGGGAAGAACAGGTCTGTCCGTTTTTCTTTGATCAGCCAGATTCCAAGTAATATGATGCCTACAGCTACCAGCATCTGAGGAAGACGGCGATTGAACCAGAACAGCATCTCCTGGAGCGGCTCGGGGAGAGAGAGAAGATCCGAGAAAAAGATCCGGATAAACTCGCTGATATTTTGCCAGAGAACAGCGGCCCCCAAAAATACCAGACAGAAGGAGAAGGGTTTGCGGTATTGGGTCAGCAGAAGATCCTTAGTCTGGACCAGACTGCGAATGTGGAAAAGGTAGTCATCTTCCAGCATATAAAACTCATCATCTGCCAGGGATGCCAGATGGTTAGAGTGAAAAAAACTGTAAAACCAGACTACCGGCGCCATATAGAGCAGGGGAGGAAACAGGGAACTGCTGAGGGTCAGAAGCAGGAAAAAGAGAGCCATAGTGCTGACACCGTGTTTGAAAAATCCTAGGTACATTTCCCCGGCTCCCGGCAGGAGCGAGCAGCAGAATGTAAACAGCCGATTTTTTTTCTTTGTCATACGATTACCTCCAATCAAAAAATTCATAAGAAAACTCTGACAGAGAGTCAGAAAGAGAATGCGTGTTCAGCGGAACCTGCAGTTCGAAGCGGTGTTCAGGTCCCTGAGGGGAAGGACGGTCCATAGAAGGGAGGGCAAAGAGGAACAGCAGAGCTCCGGCCACTGCCGTGCCGACACGCAGACTATAAATCAAAAGCTGCAGCTTTCGGGAGGCCTGGTGGGTCTTGGCGACAGCCCGGACATCCAGGGCCTGGCTCCTCTTTTGCAAAGACACGGCAAAATTATGGGGAGCCGGTACATAATAATACCGCTCTGTTTCATCGGCAAAGGCATTCATCAGGTCATCCGATGCTGCGATTTCCTCAAGGGTTTCCAAGTAGATACGGGTGTTGGGCTGTTTCATCCTTTGAGATCCTCCTTTCGATATAATTTTCGTAGCATTCCTTTAGCCCGGTAGATCTGAGTCTGAAGGGTCTTAACATTTTTCCCGGTTTTGGCGACGATCTCGCTGATCTCCATCTCGTGATAATAGTAATCCAGCGCCACTTCCCGGTAGGGCGGGGAAAGCTGACAGCAGCACTCATACAAGCGTCTCTTTACATCGTCCTCCAGGCAGGTCTGCTCAGGAGACGAGTTGCTGTCGGGGATGGAAGAAAAATACTCATCCTCTGTAGGGACGCTGCGCCTTCCGGCCCGTTTCAGATAGTCGATGCATTTGTTGGTTGCGATCCGGCATAGCCAGGCGCGCTCATTTTTGCCGTCAAACCGGGACAGATTTTTATAGGCAGAGAGAAAGGTATCTTGGGCCAAATCCTCGGCATCAAAATAGTCGCCGGTCAGACGGTAACAGATCGAATAGATCAGATTCTGATACTGATGGATCAGACGTTCCAGGATTTCTTCATCGGTCAAGCAGCTTCCCCCCTTTCTCACTTATTATAACGGGGCCTGCCAGGAAATGTCTTCACTAATTTTGGGAAATATGGTAAAATGAGCCTTGCAAAGCTCTGTGCCTGCGCAGAGAGCTTTATAAAGCGAGATGGTAAACTAACATTGAATTGGCTGCAGGGAGGTGCTTTATGGAAAATCTGGTTCGCTGCCGCGTCCGGGCCACAGGCCGTGTCCAGGGCGTGGGCTTTCGCTATTTTGCTTATATGGAGGCAGTTCACCTGGGGGTGACTGGATACGCCTATAATCAATCAGATGGATCTGTGGAACTTGAGCTTCAGGGAAGAACTTCCGCTGTAGCAGCTCTTCTGATGAAAATCAGGAAGGGAAATGGGTTTATGCGGGTAGAGGATCTGGAGATCCAGGAAATCCCAGTAAAACCAGAAGAGAAAGGCTTTAAGATGAACTGAGCCTAAGAATATCATAAAACAGAAAGGAGCGGCTGCAGAGTGAAAAGAGTATTTCTGATTGTTCTGGACAGCGTTGGGATCGGCGAGATGCCGGATGCGGCAGATTTTGGAGATGAGGGGAGCAATACCTTGGCAGCAGCGGCGGCCAGCCCGTACTTTTCCATGCCGAATATGAAAAAATTGGGGCTTTTTAACATTGAGGGAGTGTCCTGCAGGCCGGGGGAGGAAAAACCGTCCGGAGCAGTGGGCAGGATGACAGAGGTATCAAAAGGAAAGGATACGACCATCGGCCACTGGGAGATCGCTGGAGTGATATCGCCGGAGCCTCTCCCCACATTTCCGGAGGGCTTTCCGAGGGAACTTCTGGATGCTTTTGAGAAGGAGACAGGGAGAGGGGTTCTCTGCAACCTGCCCTATTCCGGGACAGAGGTGATCAAAGATTACGGGAGAGAGCATGTGGAGACCGGGAAACTGATCGTCTATACCTCGGCTGACAGTGTGTTCCAGATTGCGGCCCATGAATCCGTTGTCCCCATTGACGAGCTGTACCATTACTGCGAAATTGCCCGGCGTCTGTGCACGGGGAAATTTGGCGTCGGCCGGGTCATTGCCAGACCCTTCGAAGGGGAATGGCCCTATCAAAGGACTTCCCGCCGTCACGATTACTCACTGAAGCCGCCGAAAGCTACCATGCTGGATGTGATAAAAGAGGCTGGCATGGAGGTGCTGGCGGTCGGAAAGATCAACGATATTTTTGCCGGCCAGGGGATCACAGATATGGTCAGAACAGCCGGAAATGCGGAGGGAATTGACCGGACTCTAGAGTACATGAACAGAGATTTTGAGGGACTCTGCTTTACCAATCTGGTAGATTACGATATGCTTTACGGCCACCGCAACGATGTAGACGGATATGCCAGGGCCCTGACGTATTTCGATGAGAGGCTTCCAGAACTGCTGGCCAGCCTGAAGGATGATGATATTTTGATGATCACGGCAGACCACGGCTGCGATCCCAGCACGCCGTCTACGGATCATTCCAGAGAGTACACACCGCTTGTGATTGCAGGGCCAGGAATCAGACCGGGAGTCAATCTGGGCACACGGTCCTCCTTTGCGGATACTGCCGCCACGATCTTGGATTATCTGGGGGCGAAGGGAGATGTTTCAGGCGTCAGCTTTTTGAGCCAAATTTTGCAAAGGCGCTGATGCTTAGTGGCGGATCAGGTTTTAACAAGAGAGATAAGGAGAATAGATATATGGAAAAGAAAGACATTTTTAAAGCAGTTGACCACACTCTTTTGACCCAGGGGGCTACCTGGGAAGAGATTAAAGAAATCTGCGATGATGCTGTGGCTTACGGAACCGCGTCTGTGTGCATCCCGCCTTCTTATGTTAAGAGGGCCAGCCAGTATCTGGCAGGCAAGATGCCGGTGTGCACCGTGATCGGCTTCCCCAACGGCTACCAGACTACGAAGGTGAAAGTTTTTGAGACGAAGGATGCTATTGAAAACGGCGCTGATGAGATCGATATGGTGATCAATATTGGAGATCTGAAGGATCAGAACTATGACAAGATAAAAGAGGAGATCCAGGAGATCAAAGCTGCCTGCGGGGATAAGATTTTGAAGGTTATCATTGAGACCTGCCTTTTGACGAGGGAGGAGAAGATCAAGATGTGTCAGATTGTCACGGAGTCGGGGGCTGATTTTATTAAAACTTCTACCGGCTTTTCTGCGGGAGGAGCTACTTTTGAAGATATTGCTCTGTTTGCAGAGCATGTGGGGCCTGGCGTAAAGATCAAAGCAGCAGGCGGGATCAAATCTTTTGAGGATGCGGAGGAGTTCCTGCGCCTGGGCGCTTCCAGACTTGGGACGAGCCGGATCGTGAAGCTGGCT
The DNA here is from genome assembly GCA_944376125.1 of uncultured Lachnospiraceae bacterium. Taxonomy (GTDB): domain Bacteria; phylum Bacillota; class Clostridia; order Lachnospirales; family Lachnospiraceae; genus UMGS1370. The sequence continues at coordinate 135,970 of CALWBQ010000039.1, read as the reverse complement.
AAGGCAGAGGCAATCGAAGAAGGCAGCTATTGAGCCTCTGGTCCATGCCGGGGCAAGAAGGGAGACAGGCGTATGAGAATGTACGATCTGATTGAAAAAAAGAAGCATGGTCAGGAGCTTTCACAGGATGAGATTGCCTGGATGATCCGGGGATTTGTAGATGAGGAGATTCCAGATTACCAGATGGCGGCCATGCTGATGGCTATTTACTTTCAGGGGATGACGGACAGAGAGACAGCAGAGCTGACTATGGAGATGGCCGGTTCTGGGGATATGGTAGATCTGTCTCCAATCCAGGGGGTTAAGGCAGACAAACACAGTACCGGAGGCGTGGGAGATAAGACGACTTTGGTGATTGTCCCCATTGTCGCTGCCAACGGTGTGAAAGTAGCAAAAATGTCAGGCCGCGGGCTGGGGCATACAGGAGGAACTATTGACAAGCTGGAGAGTATTCCGGGATTTCAGACTGCAATCCCCAGGGAAGAGTTTTTCCAGATTGTCAACCGGACGGGGGCCGCTGTCATCGGTCAGTCCGGCAACCTGGTTCCGGCGGATAAAAAATTGTATGCTTTGAGAGATGTCACAGCCACAGTAGACAGTATTCCTCTTATTGCTTCTTCCATTATGAGCAAGAAGATTGCTGCCGGGAGCAATGCCATCGTGCTGGATGTCAAGACTGGGAGCGGAGCATTTATGAAGACGCTTGAAGATTCTATCCGGCTGGCAGAGAAGATGGTGGCTATCGGGACTCACGCTGGGCGTGACTGCTGTGCCCTGATTACGGATATGGACGTTCCACTGGGACATGCAGTGGGGAACTCTCTGGAGATGCAGGAGTCTATTGAGGTGCTGAAGGGCCGGGGACCGGCTGACCTGACGGAGGTGTGCATTGACCTTGCTGCCAATATGCTGTATATGGCGAAGGCAGGAACCATTGAAGAGTGTACGAAATTGGCTGAGGATTCCATAGCAGACGGCAGAGGGCTGAAAGCTCTGAAAGATATGGTAGAGAGCCAGGGCGGCGACGGCAGCTATATCGATCACCCGGAAAAGTTCCATCAGGCGCCTTATTCCATGGAAGTAAAGGCGGATGAGGCGGGCTTCATCTCTCACATGGATACGGAAGCCATCGGTATTGTGTCGGTGATGCTGGGGGCAGGCCGAAGCAGGAAGGAGGATCCCATCGATCACAGTGCCGGTCTGATTCTCAGGAAAAAATACGGAGATCCGGTACAGCCCGGCGATGTGCTGGCTGTTCTCAGAACCTCGGATCAGAAATTGCTGCCAGGGGCTGTTAAGAAGCTGAAGGCGGCATACCGGATCAGCCGGGAAAAAGGAGCAGAAAAAAAGCTGGTTTATGCCCGTGTAACCAGGGACGGGATAGAACGTTTTTAATATGTATGCAGCTTCGGGGTGCAGGAAAAAACAACATTTCTGCAGTCGATGGGCAGAGGGTGCAGGGGAGAGTCCCTGCGCCCTTTTTCATTGAGCAGGGAATTTTGTTCCCTTTGCGCAACTCTGCAGTTTTCCTAAGAAATCTGTAAAAGAAAAGTAAGTAGGAGTTAAAGGATATGTGGTAAGATAACTTTAAGGAAGTTAAAACGTGTCTGGCGGCGGGAAGACTGCGCCTGGGAATAAGGGGGATGAGATCAAAGATGAAGAGAAGAAAAGGGCTTTGTGTATGGCTGACAGCCGGCATATTGCTTCTGGCAGGTTGCTCTCTCCAGACTGCTGGGGAGGCAGTGCAGGAGAGCGCCAGTGAGACAGCGCCGGAGAGCGGGAAAGAGACTTCCCAGGCGGAAACACCTGGAGAGACACAGAGTACAGAAGAGCCGGCGCTTTTGACAGAGCCTCCGGCGATTGTTTTGACGGATCCGCTCTCCAGCGCTCTGAATTCATTTGAAGTTTCTTCGGGAAATTATTCCTGGACGATGTGGAATGATCCTGATGAGGGCCTGGGCAGTGCCATCCTGGCCTGCGGAAGCCATCCGCTGGACAGTGGGATGGAGAAGGCCGAAAAGCTGGACGTGCCGTCCTATCAGAAACAGGAGAAGACATTGTACTGGATATCATGTCCAGTTCTGCCGGATCGATATACCCTGACGGAATGGAACCGGGATCAGATCGGGGATCCAGAGGCAGAGCCAGTGTCCGAGAACGAATATGAAACCGGAGAGATGTGGGAGGCGGAGCTGGTGCCGGACAGGGTCTACCGGATCTTGGCAGTCTGGGAGGAGGATAAGGCCCGTGAGAGAGGTTTCTGCGGGGAAGCCGAGTATGTGGTTGTGACAGAATAGTCTTTTACTTTAGGGGCTGAGTATGATACACTAAGATCATCTTGATAAAAGAGAGGAGAGGACTATGGATCTGCTAATTGTCATGATTATTCTGCTGGCGTTTCTCCTGCAGAATGACAGTCTGGATCTGAAAGGCCGCATCAAAGAATTTTTCAAGCCCAGGGAATCCGGCGGCATGCGCCCCGACGCAGACTACGGAAATATCCGCCCTGAGGAACCGGCAGAAGAGAAAGATGAAAAGACACCAGAATCAGATGCTTTTCAGACAGAAGAGGAGACAGGAAACCGGACAGAGAAAAAGTCAAAAGGGAGAAAGAATGTGGACAGAAATGTAAAAAAATCAGCAGCAAAAATAGGAAGAATTGTGGGAGCTGTTTTGGCTCTGGCGGTGATTGCCGTCTGCGCGCTGGATTCATTTTATATGCTGAATGAGAATACTTACGCGGTTGTGACGACGTTTGGCAGTCCTTCTGTGGAGAAGACAGCAGGACTTCATTTTAAACTGCCCTTTATCCAGAGGGTTCACAAGATCACAAAGAATATTATGGGGATGCCGATTGGTTATGAGGTATCGGATGACGCGAATCCGGATGTAGATGAGACGAATCCTCAGAGTATCACCAGCGAGTCCGAGATGATCACTAAGGACTTTAACTTTGTCAATGTGGATTTTTACATTGAATACCAGGTGACGGATCCGATTCAGGCTTTTACCCACGCTGAGACATACCAGGAGATTATAAAGAATCTGGCTCAGTCCTATATCCGGGACACTGTGGGAACTTACAATGTAGATGATGTGATCACCACGGGGAAAAGCGAGATACAGGCTCAGGTGAAGGAAAAACTCTCCAGCCGCCTGGAAGCAGAGAACATTGGCTACGGGATCTACAATGTGACGATCCAGGATGCACAGCCTCCTACGGCTGAGGTCACAGATGCTTTTAAAGCAGTGGAAGATGCCAAACAGGGGATGGATACAGCCATCAATGAGGCGAAAAAGTACCAGTCGGAACAGATCCCGACGGCAAACGCCAAAGCTGATCAGCTGATCCAGGATGCGGAGGCATACAAGCAGGAAAAGATTAGCGAAGCTACCGGCCAGGCAGCCAGATTTAATGATCTATATGAAGAATACAGCAAATATCCTCTGATCACGAAAAAGAGAATGTTTTACGAGGCTATGGAGGAAGTGCTTCCAGATCTGAAGGTGATCATTAATTCTTCCGATGGGACGCAGACGGTTCTGCCTCTGGAACCTTTTGTAGGGACATCGGAGACTGCGGCTTCGGCAGCTTATTCTTCCGGAACCTCAGGAACTGCCCAGGCGGGGCAGCCCCAGACTCAAAGCGCGAACAGCCAGAATGGAGGGAGCGGGCAATGAAAAAGACAATAAAATGGACACTGATTCCGCTGATCTTGATTGCAGCAGTGGTGGTGCTGGCCTCCAGCATCGTGACGACTACAGTGAAAGAGTATAATTTGGTTACTCAGTTTGGCAGGGTTGTAAAAGTCGTTTCCCAGCCTGGCCTCAGCTTTAAGATCCCATTTATCCAGGAAGTTCAGAGTGTTCCCAAGTACAAGATGATTTCTGATCTGGTGCCCAGCGATGTGACCACCAGGGATAAAAAAGTGATGACGGTGGACAGTTTTGTCCTCTGGGACATCCAGGATCCGCTGAAGTACCTGACTACTTTAAATGCAAACAAGGAAAATGCGGAGATCCGGATTGGAAATGTAGTGTACAATTCCATCAAAAATGTTCTGGCGTCCACAGACCAGGAGGATATTATTACCGGACGGGACGGAGAACTTTCCCAGAATATAACAGAAAATATCGGATCTGCGTTGGACAGCTATGGGATCCGCATCTACGCTGTGGAGACGAAAAAATTGGATCTGCCGGATTCCAACAAGGAGAGCGTCTACACCCGGATGATTTCTGAACGGAATAATATTGCAGCCGGATATCAGGCAGACGGAGAGTATGAGTCTCAGCTGATCAAAAATGAGACGGACCGCACTGTCCGGGAGACGATCGCAAAGGCAAATGCTGATGCCGAGAAGATCAAGGCGGAGGGGGAGGCCGAGTATATGAGGATTTTGTCTGAGGCATACAACGATGAGCAGAAGGCAGATTTCTACAATTATGTCCGTTCCCTGGACGCGCTGAAAGCCTCTCTGATCGGCAGCAATAAGACCGTTGTGTTGGACTCCGACAGCGAGCTGGCGAGAATCCTAAGCGGAAATATTCAGTAGGAAAACGTGATATAATGATAGAAAAAAGAGAACGCTTCCGCAGTGCGGAGAGTTCTCTTTTTTGTGCGGCATCTGATAACTTAGGCGGAGGAATGGGAGGACGGCAGCCGACCTGGGAAAAGGAGCTCCTTGCATTTTGTAATTATAAATGTTATTATAACTCTTGTAATAAGGAGGGGGAAATGAAAGATTCTGCTGATATCAGGAAGGTAAATAAGCATAAAATTCAAAAGATTCTTTGGGAAGGAGGGCAGTATACGAAACAGCAGCTCTCGGTGAAGACGGGGTTAAGCATAGCCACCTGCAATACACTTTTGAATGAGATGGAGCAGTCGGGGGAGGTGACCGGGGAAAAGAGACGCCTGCAGGATGTAGGCAGAGAAAGCGTGTGCTACCGGATTAATGAAGACTTTGAAACGTTTCTCTGTATTTATTTTGAGCTGTTGGACGGCGAGAGAGTATTGACCCTTTACTTGCTGTCTGCGGTGGGAAATATACTGGAGAAGTCCCGGAAACATTTGGAGGTCATTGATTATGATGCGGTGGCCGCTGAGATAGAGAGAGTACACGGACAGCACCAAAATATATCTCAAATGATAGTGGGGACGCCCAGCATTGCAGAAAATGGGGTCATCAGACATTCTGACATCCCAGAACTGGAAGATACGGCGCTCGTGAAGCGGCTGGAGCAGGATTTTCACATCCCGGTTTACATGGAAAATGATATGCACCTGAAAGCCTACGGATATTACAGAAAATGCGGCAGAGAGGATGAGACGGTTACTCTGGCAAATTTTCCGGCCCATGTGCTTCCGGGAACTGCAAGCGTTCACCAGGGAATGATTTTAAAAGGAAAAAATCAGTTCGCAGGAATGGTGGGATTTTTGCCTTATGGAATCCAGCTAGAGGAAGAACTGAGAGTATTGGAAAAAAGTACCTGCCGTCCCCTTGTATCAAAAGCTGTCACTGCCGTCATAGCTGTTATAAATCCCGGGATTATTGTGCTGACCGGGAATCTGCTGAGCAAAGAGAGCCTGAAATGGCTGAGGCAGGACTGCCTGAGGTATATACCGGAAGAATATATGCCGGTATTGGTTTATGAGAATGACCTCGATGGCTACTATCTTGAGGGAATGTACCAAAAGGCATTGGATTTGAAAGGAGTTATCAAATGACAGAACGCGAAAAATTAGAAAAAGGATTGTGGTACGACGCAAATAATGATGCGGAATTATTAAAGCTGCGGGAGGAGGCAGAAGAATTGTGCTTCCGTCTCAACGGAACATCTCCCAAGATGCCGGAGAAGAGAGAAGAGATTATGGAGAGCCTTCTGCCCAACAGAGGAAAAGACACAGTGATTCTCTCTCCCTTTTATACAGACTACGGATATAATTGCTTTATCGGCGACAATACGTTTATCAACCACAATGCGTATCTCATGGACGGAGCGCCTATCAAAATCGGTTCCTACTGCTTTATCGGCCCCAACTGCGGGATGTACACAGCAGCCCATCCCCTGCTTGCGGAAGAGAGAAACCGGGGATTTGAGAAAGCGAAGCCGATTGTGGTCGGAGATCATGTGTGGATCGGGGCGGATGTAACGATCCTGCCAGGTGTAACGATCGGGGACAATGCCGTCATAGGTGCTAAGAGTGTTGTCACAAAAGATATCCCCGCCCATGTGGTCGCAGTGGGAAATCCATGCCGGGTGGTGAGAGAGATCACGGAAGAGGACAGCATTGAGAAGGACAAGGCGGATGAAAAAGTGAAAACCGAATGAGCGTCTGGCTGCTATTGCAGAGAGCATCAGGCATGGGAAAACACTGTTTATTTATTGCAGATGGGGAAGCGGAACCCCTGAAAAAACGGTATACCCTCTGAGCCCGGATGTGGAATAATTTAAGTACGGCAAAAATCCGGCGTCCTGCTCTGAAAATAGAGAGGACGCCGGATTTTCGGCTATAACATCCCCGTCCATTCTGTCCCAAAACCTTATAATGGTTCGCCGGCCGTTCAGATTTTATCTGCCAGCGCAGCGGCCTGCTGGCAGCCATCCGTGCTGTCAATATCACCTGTATTCAAAACACCGGGAATCAGCACTTCCCCCGCCATTTTCCATTTGTTCAGGGCCGCTGTGCGCTCGATGGGTATGCGAACTCCGTCCAGTACGGTCATATCTTCTTCCTCACAGCAGGCGATCAGAGCACATTCTTTTCCGGCAATATCCTTGCCGCCCACAACCAGAGAATAGATGCGGTCGATCACTCCCTTAATCTGTGAAGGAATCGAGTACCAGTAAACCGGCATAGTGAAGACAATGACATCAGACTCCAGAATAACCGGGGCGATGGTATTAAAATCATCATCAAAAGAACAAGCCTTTCCCGTCTTATAGCAGGTTTCGCATGCATGGCAGCCGCCAATCTTCATCATTGCGGCATCAAAGCGGGTGACTTTATGCCCTTTGGATTCTGCAGCTTTGATAAAAGCATCGGTCATCGCAAAACTATTTCCGTTTTTGCGGGGGCTGCCTGTGATTACGACAATTTTCTTTCCCATAAGTAGTTCCTCCTGTTTTATAAATATTACTGCTTTTGAATGGTATTGGAGTTCTGGTTATAGGCTTTGGCAACGCACTTCCACTCGCCGTTCATCTTCAACAGGAGCAGTACATCGGTAAAGTCGATACGGTTGCCCCAGCCTTCTTCAAGAACACGTACCACAGCCAGGGATTCCTCTACCAGCAGCACATCTGCGCGGGCCTTGAAATGGTCGCCGCCGGATACGGTGTCCACGTTGTGGTAAAATTGCTCGATGGAGCCATGTTCCAGTTTGCCGTCAAGATAGCCGAACAGAACTGCTTCGTCAGTAAACAGTTCCTTCGCGTATTTGCTGTTGCCCTCGGCCACGCTCTTGACAAATTTCATTGCTGCTTCTTCTACGGCCTGGTATTCTTTGATTTCAGATCTCATGGTGATTTCCTCCTTAAAAATAGCATGATGATTAATATAAAGCGTTCCGCTTTTATATATGGATTAAATGCTGCTGCCGACTTCATAGCCGCCCCATACAGCGCGGAGAATTGTGCTGACCTGCTGCTCATATTAAAATACTAGCAAGAATGAAAATAAAAACAAGTACGCACATTAAAGTGCGATACTTACAATAAAGTTTGGTACTTACTTTAAAGAAAGATAGAATGGGAAGACGAAAATAGGATCCTGCCTAAATAAAGTTTTTTAGCTAGCATTTAACGCGTTGATGTGATATACTAAAAAAATAGCGTCAGATTAAAGGAGAAGAACTGCGATGATATGGGCAAAGGAGGAGACCTGGTCCAGAGGAGAGATCGAGGCCCTTCAGCTTGAAAGGCTGAAGGAGGTAGTGGCCAGGGTCTATGAGAAAGTTCCGGCTTACCGGGCAAAGATGGATGAAGCACACGTGAAGCCTGGAGATATCCGGACGTTAAAAGATGTAGAAAAACTGCCGTTTACGACGAAACAGGATATGAGAGACAACTATCCTTTCGGGCTGTTTGCTGTACCGAAAAAAGAGCTGATCCGTATCCACGCCTCCAGCGGGACGACAGGAAAGCCGACGGTTGTAGGGTACACCAGAAAGGATCTGGACACGTGGTCAGAGTGCGTGGCAAGAATCGCCTGCCAGGGCGGAGCGACAGAGGACGATGTGGCCCAGATCTGCTTCGGCTACGGGATGTTTACCGGTGCGCTGGGACTCCACAAGGGACTGGAGAAAGTTGGGGCGGCCATTATCCCCTCATCCTCCGGCAATACACAGAAGCAGATTCTCTATATGAAGGATTTTGGCAGTACCCTGCTGGTGGCCACTCCGTCCTACGCTTTGCGGATCGCGGAGGTGGCTCTGGAGATGGGGATTGATCCAAAGAGGGATCTGACGATCCGGACCGCCCTTGTGGGGAGCGAGCTGATGACAGAAGCCATGCGCCAGGAGATGTATAAAGTCTGGGGGAGTGATATCAATCTGACTCAAAATTATGGTATGAGTGAGCTGATCGGCCCAGGCGTCTCTGGAGAATGTCTGGAGCTGAACGGGATGCATATCAATGAGGATCATTTTCTGGCGGAAATCATTGACCCGGACACCGGGGAAGTTCTCCCGCCGGGAGAGCGGGGAGAGCTGGTGGTGACTTGTCTGACGAAAGAGGCTCTGCCCTTGATCCGGTATCGCACCAGGGATCTGACCAGGCTGATGTATGAACCCTGCCCATGTGGAAGGACAACGGCCAGGATGGAAAACCTGACAGGCCGCAGCGATGATATGCTGAAGATCCGGGGCGTTAATGTCTTCCCCAGCCAGATCGAAGAGGTACTTTTAAACATCAGTGCCTGCGCCCCGCACTACGAGATCGTGGTGGGAAGAAAGGGCCACAGCGATACCCTGGAGGTCAGGGTGGAAGTCGCTGCGGATATGCTGATGGATTCTTACCAGGCGTTGGAAAACCTGGAAAAAGAGATCCGCTCCAAGCTCCACACGGTTCTGGGGCTGGACGCCGAGGTAAAACTGGTGTCACCCAACACCCTGCAGCGCTTTGAGGGAAAGGCGAAGCGGGTCATTGACCTGAGAAAAGAACATAATTCCGGCGGCAGCGGCGAGAGCCGGCCCAGTTAGCAAAGGAGGAATATAAGGTGAGTGAAAAGAAAATCATGTTAGGGAATGAAGCCTTCGCGAGAGGCGCCTGGGAAGCAGGGGTAAAGGTCTCTGCAGCTTACCCGGGAACTCCCAGCACGGAGATCAGTGAAAATCTGGCAAAGTATGACGAGGTCTATGCAGAGTGGTCCCCCAATGAAAAAGTGGCGACGGAAGTTGCTGCCGGGGCTTCCATCAGCGGAGTCCGTTCTCTGGCATGTATGAAGCATGTTGGGCTGAATGTGGCTGCTGATCCGCTCTACACTGCAGCATATACTGGCGTGGGCGGCGGCATGGTTCTGATCGTAGCGGATGATCCCGGTATGTACAGTTCTCAGAACGAGCAGGATACCAGGATGATTGCCAGAGCGGCCAATGTCCCCGTGCTGGAACCGTCAGACAGCCAGGAAGCCAAGGATTTTGTAAAGCTGGCCTATGAGATCAGCGAAAAATACGACACACCGGTCATCGTCAGGAGCACTACCAGACTGTCCCACTCCCAGGGCATCGTGGAGCTGGAGGATCGGATTGTTCCAGAAGATAAAGAATATAAAAGAAATCCTGCCAAATACGTGATGATGCCGGGCAATGCAAAGGGCCGCCATGTTGTGGTGGAAGAGAGAATGAAGCGGCTGGCGGAGGATGCCTCCAGTATGGAGATCAACCGGGCAGAGTACGCTGATTTGTCGGTGGGCTTTATTACCAGCGGCATCCCATACCAGTATGTGAAAGAGGCAATGCCCCAGGCTTCTGTCCTGAAGCTGGGAATGGTTCATCCGCTGCCGAGAAAGCTGATCGAGGAATTTGCCTCTAAGGTAAAGAAACTGTACGTATTTGAGGAACTGGAACCGGTTTTTGAGGAGCAGATCCGCTCATGGGGAATCGAAGTGATCGGAAAAGAGCTCTTTACCCTCCAGGGCGAGTACAGCGCTAACATGATTCGTACCAGGGTGCTGGGGGAGACCATCGAGGCTGCTGCACCTGCGCAGGTTCCGGCCAGACCGCCTATCCTGTGTCCGGGATGTCCTCACAGGAGCGTGTTCTCTGTTCTGAACCGCTTAAAGATCCATGGGGCCGGTGATATCGGCTGCTATACGCTGGGAGCAGTGGCGCCGCTGAATGTCATTGATACCACCATCTGTATGGGAGCCAGCATTTCCTCTCTCCATGGGATGGAAAAGGCAAAGGGCAGAGATTATATTAAAAACTGGGTAGCGATTATTGGAGACTCTACCTTCTTACATACAGGCGTCAATTCTCTGATGAACATGGTTTACAATCAGTCGTCGGGAACCGTCATCATTCTGGACAATTCCACCACCGCCATGACCGGCCACCAGGATCATGCCGCTACAGGGAAAACTCTGAAAGGGGAGACCGTCAAGGCAATCAGCATTTATAACCTGTGCAAGGCTATGGGAATCGAGCACGTATATGAAGTCAATGCCTTTGACATTGACGAGCTGGCAGAGGTGGTAAAGAGAGAGACGGCCAGAGACGAAGTGTCTGTCATTATTACCAAATCTCCCTGCGTTCTGTTAAAAGGGGTAACCTTTAAGACAAAATGCCGGGAATTAAGCGACAAGTGCAAAAAGTGCGGAGCCTGCCTGAAACCGGGATGCCCGGCTCTTACCAGGAACGAGGACGGCACCATTAAGATCAATGCCACTATGTGCAATGGCTGCGGCCTGTGCATGAAGCTGTGCAAGTTTGGTGCGATTGAGGAGGTAGAAGCGGAATGACAAAGAATATTATGATCGTAGGGGTAGGCGGCCAGGGAACGCTGCTGACCAGCCGCATTTTAGGAGGAATTGCCACAGAAGGCGGATATGATGTGAAACTTTCTGAGGTTCACGGGATGGCCCAGAGAGGCGGGAGCGTCGTCACCTTTGTCCGTTACGGTGACCAGGTGGCAGAACCGATCGTTGAGGAAGGGCAGGCGGATGTGCTGATCGCCTTTGAACGTCTGGAAGCGCTGCGCTACATCCAGTTTTTGAAACCTGACGGCGTGATTGTGGTCAACGATGAGAGAATCGATCCCATCACTGTTGTAACCGGGGCGGCCAAATACCCGGAGGGGATTTTGGATACCCTGAGAGCCAGCCACACGGTATATTCTGTGGAGGCGGGGAAAAAAGCGGCAGAGCTGGGAAACAGCAGGACATTCAATGTGATTGTTCTGGGCGTAGCTGCAAAACACATGGATTTTCCGAAGGAACTGTGGCTGGATGTGATTGAGAAAACAGTACCACCTAAGACGGTGGAACTGAATAAAAAGGCATTTCTGCTGGGATATGAGCACTAGGAGGAAACCCTATGTACATAAAACAGTTGTCAATTTTTCTGGAGAACCGTCCTGGAAGGATGCTGGAGGTCTCCAGGGCATTATCGGAGGAGGGGATCAATATCCTCTCCCTCTGTGTGGCAGATACCAGTGAGTATGGACTTTTGAGGACTGTGGTGTCAAACCCGGAAAAAGCGCTTGGAATCCTGAAGACCAAAGGCTTTTCCGCTCTTATGACCGAAGTTCTGGCTGTAAAGCTGGAGAGAAAAGTGGGAGAGCTGGAACGCCTTCTGGACATCTTGAATAAAGGCGGTGTCAATGTGGAGTATCTGTATATTGTCAATACACCGGCGGCATCCCTTGTGCTGAAGGTTTCTGAGCCAGAAAAAGCGGCCTCAGCTATGAAGGCCGCAGGAATCGAGCTGGCCGGCGAGGAGATCTACAGGCTGGACACTCTCACCTGATTGGGAAGGCCTGGCAGGGGGATTATTTCCGGTACCCGGTGGCGTTGATGACGGCTACCTTAGTGCCCAGCTCATCCGTGATGACTGTCTCATAAAAGCAGGCGTGGCGTCCTTCTTTGACGGGACGGGTGACGGCGGTGAGGAGGCTTCCCTTGGCGGCAGACAGATACTCAATCTGGCTTGAGAGGGTTACGGTTCCTGGATGGATGAAATTAGAGGCGGCTGCAAAGCCGAAATCTGCCAGGGTAAACAGTGCTCCCCCCATGACGGAGCCGACAGCGTTAAGGTGATTAGGGGTAATCTTCATGGTGCAGAGACAGTGGTTTTCGTCCAGCTCCTCCAGCACAATGCCTGCTGCCTGGGTGGCAAACAGGTCTTTTTCAAAAAAGACTTTTGCTTCTTCAAATGTCATCGTGAAACCTCCTGGATAAAAATTGTTGTGCGCCTGAACAGTTCATTTTGCATTACCCATTATACCATAAAAAAATCAGCTTGTCTGGCAAAAAAAGTCTCTTGAAATTAAAGTGCTTTTATTGTATACTAACATATGTAAAAATTATGTGAACCTGTAACACCTGGAATGTTCGACACTCTTACTTTATTTGAACCTACACTATGACATCGGGATTCCAATATTTTCAGGCGGATGCCGGGCCTCCTCTGAGTGGATGGCAGAAACCTGAGTGAGGTTGCCCACCTAGCTTTGCTAGGGGTCAATTAGTAAGAAACGGCATTTTGGGGTTGCAGAAGAGAAAAGCAGCGAGCAATCGCTGCTTTATCTACATATAGATGATGCTGGAAATTCAAGCGTTTGGCATCTCAAATACTACTTCGGAGGATACATGAAAGGCAAAAAATTTAACCGTTATATCTGTTGGGGACTCACTGCATTTTCCGTTATTGCCGCCAGTATTGCATTTGCATTTGTTTTGATAAAATTAAACACCATCAGGGAAGCCATTGCAATGGTTCTGGACATTATGGCTCCAGTAGTGTATGGGGCGGTGATGGCATATCTGCTGACACCTGTCTACAATAGGTGTGTGGCATGGACGGCGCCCCGTTTTGGTGCCTGGATCAAGAACGAAAAGAAAGGCAGGACTCTGGCGAAGGCTCTGGCAACGGTGGTCAGTACCGTTGTTTTGATTGTAGTGGTGGCAGGGCTTTTTTCCATGCTGATACCGGAGCTTCTGGCAAGCGCCGAAAATGCGATCAATGCCCTCCCCCAGAATATCAGCAACCTTTCAGCTTGGCTGACTCAGGTGCTCAGCGGGAACTCGGAGGCAAGCACTATAGCCGTGGATGCCTTAAACCGTGTGTACGAGTGGGCCCGGGGAGTTCTGGAACTGAATATAGATAAAATTCTGACGTTCATCGGCGGTTTGTCCAGCGGCGTTCTCGGTTTGCTGGTCTGGATGAAAAACATCTTAATCGGCGTGATCGTTATGATCTACCTTCTGAATATCAAAGATCAATTCGTTTCTCTGGCAAAGAAGATTATCTATGGGATTTTTTCGCTGAAGTGGGCGAACCGGATCGTGGGAGAAGCACGGTATATTCATCATGTGTTCGGCGGCTTCATTATCGGGAAAATTGTAGATTCCATTATCATAGGAATTCTTTGCTTTTTGGGATTATCTGTTATGAAGATGCCCTATATCCTTTTGGTCAGCGTGATCGTGGGCGTTACAAATGTCATTCCATTTTTTGGCCCCTTTATCGGGGCAATCCCAAGTGCACTGCTCATCCTTCTGGTCAGCCCGATCCAATGCCTGTATTTCTTGATTTTTATTTTGCTGCTTCAGCAGTTTGACGGAAATATCCTTGGCCCCAAGATCCTGGGCGACACCACGGGAATTTCCAGCTTTTGGGTGCTCTTTTCTATCCTTCTCTTCGGAGGTCTGATGGGATTTGTCGGAATGATTGTGGGTGTTCCCATTTTTGCTGTATTTTACCGGCTGATGGGTGATTTCATAAACAGCCTTTTAAAGAAAAAAGAACTTCCGATTCAGACCTCCCAGTACGATGGCCTGGAGAGCGTGGAGGAGGACAAAAGTTTTCGCAGACTGAACAGTAAATAGACACAGTGAGGTTTTATGAGCAAGAAATCATTCATAATCAGAGTGGTAGGGATCCTTGCCCTGGTCTTTACGTTGATGGTGATTATTGTGGTTCTGGAGCCGGACCGGAAGGCGGAGGGGCTTACCAGAGCGAGGGCGGCTAAGGCGGCCGCCCTGCTGCTGGATTCCAGAGAGGCAATTCAGGAATATGAGAACGAGGCGGGAACCTCTCATTTTTCACAGAAGGAACAGAATAACTGGTACGTTCCATACATGGATTATCTGTATGACAAGGGAATCCTGTCAGAAGAGCTTACGGCGCCTACAGCCCAGGCTGCTCAGCAAGAGCTGACTTATGAGGAGGCGGATTACATAGCGGGGGCGATCTCGAAGCGCCTGGCCTCCTCTGCCGGCATGGTGCAGAGAAACAGGAAAGATGCTTACCCGGAAGAGGACTGGTGGACACTCTATGACCAGATGGTAGATGCAGTGGGAGATCCCGACGGCGTTCAGACTTTGGATGTACTGTTATATGGAACGCCGTCCAATATTCGGCCGTCTGAGAGCTGGACAGCGTATACCAGTGAGGGTGATTTCCGCTTTGAAGGTCTGGCTTTGGATCAGTATATTGACTGTGAGATCAGGATTATGGTGCGGCAGGACGAGATGATCGCTGTGAGGGAGCTTGTCTCAGAGGATATCGTGTATGAAAATGTCTGGCTGGATGCCAGCGAGGGCGGAGTCTTTGAAGTTCACCTGGGTTCCGTCATCCGTACCTTTTCCTCGGAAGGCGTGAAAGATGCTGAGAGTTTTCAGAACCATCTGGTAGATTTGGAAGTGAACCAGGGGGAGCTGGTAAAAATTTCTTTGAAGACCGATACGATTTCCGGAAAGGTTTTAGCTGTCAAAGAGGATTCGATTGAAATTGAGGGGTACGGGGAAATCCCGTTGGACAGAAATTTCCGGGTATATAAGGTCTATGGGGAATTTGAGGAGCAGGATCTGTCGGACATTCTGGTGGGATACGATTTGCAGGAATTTGTAACAGCTAAGGGGAAGCTGTGTGCGGCCCTGACAACCCGGGAATTTGATGCCAAGCGGATCCGGGTTCTCCTGATGACAACAGGTTTTCAGTCAGTTTTCCATCCTTCCGTGACCCTTACCTTTCAGGGAGACGCTGTGATCACTTATGGGGAAACTGGGGAAAAGCAGGATGAGATCGGAAGCGGGGAAAGTCTGACGATCGAGCCTGGGAGCCGGTATCTGAAGGACGGCCGCATGGCGGTGACGCCGATAGAGGAAAGCGGATCGATCCAGATCACATCCATCTCCCGATCCCAGGGGACACCAGCTTATTCAGGGACCCTGGAGATCAAGGAGGAAGAAGGCGGCCTGACCCTGGTAAATGATCTGTATTTGGAGGATTACTTAAAAAAGGTAGTGCCCAGTGAGATGCCGGGGAGCTATGAGCTGGAAGCACTGAAAGCTCAGGCAGTCTGTGCACGGACATATGCCTACAGGCAGATTCTGGGAAACAGCTACAGCCAGTACGGGGCTCATGTAGACGACAGCACCAGCTTTCAGGTTTACAACAATACAGAGGAATCTGCCCGGGCGTCTGAGGCAGTGAATGCCACATATGGACAGATGATGTTTTACAGCGGAAGGGCGATAGAAGCATTTTATTTTTCTACTTCCTGCGGGCATACTACAGATGGGAGCGCCTGGGGAACCGACGGATCTTCCACGCCTTATCTGAAGGCAGCCGAGCTGCGGGACCGGAAAGAGACGCTGAATCTCTCCAGCAACGAAGCCTTTTCGGAATTTATTAAAAATAAAGATTATCCCGCCTACGATCAGAGCTATCCGATGTACCGCTGGGAGGCAGAGATTACAGCGGAGGAGCTGACGGCCAGAGTCAGCGGCATCGGGACGGTTACAAATCTGGAGGTCAATGAGAGAGGCCCCGGAGGCATCGCCAAGCTGGTGACCATCAGCGGGACGGACGGCTCAAGGGAACTGAACGGGCAGACAGAGATTCGGAATGTACTGGGAAGTTCGGATATGGAAATCACCAGAAAAGATGGGCAGACCCAGAGCGGTTTTTCCATTCTGCCCAGCGCCTACATTGCCATTGAGCCCAGGACCGGCCCAGACGGTGTTTTGAGATTCCATATTTATGGAGGCGGTTACGGTCACGGCGTGGGGATGAGTCAAAATGGTGCCCAGGGAATGGCGAAAGAAGGGAAAGACTATAAAGATATCCTGGAATTTTTCTACGAAGGGGTGGAAATCAGAGAAGCGGCCGAATAGGCCGCTTCTTGCTTGCTCGGAACGTGTTGAGATGCATCCTAAATTAAATTTTTTAAGCGCAGCAGTCTCTTATAGAAACAGTACAGGCCACCGGCTAAACCGATGGCCCTGACACACGCTGTCTGTCAATGCTGCAAAAAGTTGATGTGAATATTTTCTTATCAATATAAAATGAAAGCCTTTCCCGATTTCACAAGGCTTTCTAAGAAGTGGAGATAGCAGGACTCGAACCTGTGACCCTTTGCACGTCAAGCAAATGCTCTCCCAGCTGAGCTATATCTCCAAATGCAATGCTAGATTATTATATCATAGGATTCCATTTTTGCCAATATTTTTTTGGCTCATAAAAAATTTTTCATCAGAATCTTCTCTCTGCAACTTTTAGGGGGGCTGAGCGATCTATAAGACAGAAAGAAAAAACAGAGTTTGAGGGGAAAACAGAATGAAGCGGGATCTGTACGACAAGATAGCAGACTATATTGTTGAAAATCAGAATCAATTTTACCGCCTGGCATTTAGTTATGTCCAAAATCAGGAGGATGCACTAGATGCGGTTCAGAACTCGGTCTGCAGGGCATTGGAACACTGCGGCCAGATCAGAAATGAGGAGGCGGTCAAGACCTGGTTTTACCGGATTTTGGTCAATGAGAGTCTGAAGATTTTAAAAGAGAGAAAGAAAATAGCAGGAAATTCGGGAGAAATGGAAGATCTTCCTTATGAAGAGAAAGGATTTGAAATCCAGGATGATTTATATTCCCATATCAACAGGCTGGATGCGGTTACTCAGGAGATCATAAAACTTCGTTTTTTTGAAGAGTTGTCATTAAAGGAGATTGCTCAGATTACAGAATTGAATCTGAATACGGTAAAAGCAAAACTTTACCGCGGTCTGAAACTGTTGAAAGTGGAGATTCAGGAGGTGGAGATATGAGGTCTATGGAGGAAGCCAAGAGAAAGTATGATGAGATCGCCATTCCGGATGAGCTGTCTGAGCGGGTTCAGAGGGAGATCGGGAGAATGAATGGGAGGAGAAAGATTTTGGCCTTTCGGAGAAGAGTTCAGCATGGAACAGCCGCCGCCGCTGCTGTCGCTGTTCTGTTTACCGCAGCATTGAATACCAGTACGGCTTTTGCAGAAGGCGCCGGGAAACTTCCGGTGATTGGGCCGGTGGCGCGGGTCCTCACTTTCCGCTCCTATGAGACGGAAGAGGATGATCTGAAAATTTCAGTGGAGATTCCGACAATCGAGATGATCTCAGAGGATATGAATGGCCTGGAACAGTCTGTAAATGAAGAGATCCTGAATCTTTGCCAGCAGTACGCCCAGGAGGCAAAAACCAGAGCGGAGGAGTACAGGAAGGCATTTTTGGACACCGGAGGGACTAAGGAAGAATGGGCAGCCCACAATATTGAGATCAGAGTCTGGTATGAAGTCAAATCCCAGACGGATGAATACCTGTCCCTGGCAATCATGGGAACGGAGAACTGGAGCAGCGCTTACAGTGAGACACGGTACTATAATTTTGACCTAAAACAGGGAAAACTGGTGACGCTGGAGGACATTCTGGGGGAACATTACCGGGAGATTGCAGATGAGAGCATCCGAAGCCAGATGGAAGAAAACGGAGGAAATTACTGGGATGATTTTACAGGAATCACGGAGGAAACGCCTTTTTATCTGAATGAAGCGGGAAACCCGGTGATTGTATTTGAAAAATATGAGATCGCTCCGGGGAGTGAAGGACAGCAGGAATTCGAGATCAACCGGCAAAAGGAGAGCTAAAGTAATGCAAGATGCGCCGATGAAAGAGGCGTATGGATATAAAAACAGAAGGAGAGGAAAAGAATGATGAAAATGAGAAAAGCAATATTAGCAGCAGCGGCAGCGATGGTTTTGGCGACGGGATGCAGCTCGGACGGACAGCAGGGGACGGAGACGGCATCGGCTGCCCAGGAGACAGAAGCTGCAGAGACCACAGCCGTGTCTCAGGAGACCACGGCTCCTGAGACAGAACAGGAGGCTGCCCAGGAGGAGACCGCATCAAAAAATTATGAGGACAATTTTGCAGTCAGCGCCGAGGACGCTGCGGCATTCGGCAGACAGGTGAAGGCTGCTGTCGCAGAAAAGGATCTGGAAAAGCTGGCAGACCTTACGACTTACCCTGTCTATGTAGGTTTCCCGGAAGGGAGTGTGACGGTTGAGAACCGCGAAGATATGATTGCTCTGGGAGCGGATAAGATCTTTACCCAGGAGCTGGTAGATTCTGTTGGGGCGGCAGATGAGAATGCCCTGACGCCCAGCATGGCAGGATTTGTGCTGTCGGACGGGGGAACGGCCAATATTATATTCAATGTGCGCGATGGCAAACTGGGGATAGCGGGAATCAATTATTAAAGAAGAATTCTTGTTTGATCGTCAGTGAGCTAAAGACACCTAGTCCAGTGACAAAGACTTTGATCACCATGAGAGGTACCGGCGGTGAACTAAAAATCGTTCAGCCCTTCCAGATCGAACGGAGGGGTGTACTCTTCTTTGGCGCTGCTTTTCTCCTGCATATATCCTTCCGTGAGCCCCAGATCAATGGCAGCATCTACCACCTTGCCATACTCAAAGGAAGTGACTCTGCGGTTGATTTCCGGGTAATCACTGCTGTGGAAGAAAGGTGTGTACTGGCTTAAAAGGCTGATGAGAAAGCTGTGCGGGGGGAGAGAGTCCCTGATCCAATGAAGAAGCCGGATGGAGTCCTGCCGGCAGCCGGGAAGCACCATATGGCGAATCACTGTCCCGCGGGCGAGCAGGGAAGAACCGGTTTTCCACGAGGGCGCTCCGGTCTGGCGAACCATTTCCTGAAGGGCGGGAGCCGCAAACTCAAAGTAGTCAGGGGCGTTGGAGTATTTGGAGGACAGTGCGGGATCGAAATATTTCAGATCCGGCAGATAGATGTCCACATAACCTTCCAGCTTTTTAAGGGTTTCCACCCGCTCGTAGCCGCCGCTGTTGTAAACCACGGGGATAGAGAGCTTGTGGCGAACCAGATCAAGGGCTTTTATGATGTCCGGGAGATATTGGGTAGGCGTGACCAGGTTAATGTTGAACGCTCCCTGGTCTTCCAGCCGGAGAAAGACGGAAGCCAGATGTTCAGCGGTGAGGGGCTTTCCAAAATGGCCGCTGCTGATCTGATGATTTTGGCAGAAACAGCAGCGGAGAGTACAGCCAGAAAAAAATACAGTACCGCTGCCTCCGGCACCGTTTCCGCTGATGCAGGGTTCCTCCCAGCGGTGCAGGGCTGCTCTAGCTGCTGTCAGGACAGAAGAACAGCCGCAGTAACCGGTGCGGCGGGTGCGGTCAACCCGGCACATGCGGGGACAAAGGGTGCAGCAGGTGTAATCCATTGACATTTCCTCCAGAAGCGTTTAAAATGAATCGGTTGATATGCCGGCGAACTGTGCCGCTGGCACAGCGCAGGTATGCGCTGACGCTAAGTATAGCACAAAGAGAATTTTTGCGCTACAAGAGGAAGGAAAGAAGATATGGAAAAGAATGATTGTTCCGCGTTTCGGTATGCTTTCCCGAAAACTGTGCCTGTTCTGGTGGGCTATTTGTTTTTGGGGGCAGCATATGGAATCCTGATGAAGGTTAATGGTTTCGGGCTGGTCTGGACACTGGCCATCAGCGTATTTGTCTATGCCGGAAGTCTTCAGTATGCAGGAGTCTCTCTGCTGGCTGCCGCCGTCCACCCTTTGTATGCGCTGGCGATGTCTCTTATGATCAATGCCCGTCATCTGTTTTACGGCCTCTCGGTTCTCGAAAAGTACCGGGGCATAAAAGGATACAAGCCTTATTTAATCTTTGCTTTGACCGATGAGACCTTCTCTGTCATCTGCAGCGAAGGGCCGCCTGAAGGGATGAACAGGGTTGCAGTGTATTTCTGGATTTCGTTTTTAGATCAGATATACTGGGTGGCTGGAAGTGTTATTGGATGCCTGGCAGGAGGCTTTCTCACATTCAACACAGAAGGACTGGATTTTGCGCTGACAGCATTGTTTGTGGTAATCTTTACTGACCAGTGGCTTACGCAAAAAGACCACCGGCCGGCCTTAACCGGCCTGCTGGTTTCAGCCGCCTGCCTGGCAGTCTTTGGGGCAGATGCCTTTATCATCCCGGCGATGGCGGGAATTCTGGCAGTGATTGTAGGATTAGAAAGGACAGATAGAAAGAAGGTGGAAACAGCATGCAGAGAGAATGGATGATCGTGGCGGCTATGGCGGCCGGAACTCTAATCACGCGGTTTCTGCCGTTTATCCTGTTTCCAGCGGGAAAAGAAAAGCCCCGCTACCTGGAATATCTGGGGAAAACCCTTCCATATGCAGCTATGGGGCTTTTGGTTGTGTACTGTTTAAAAGGAGTAAATTTTTTAGGGCCATCCCACGGCCTGCCTGAAATTCTGGCAGTTGCGGCAGTTGCCGCCCTCCATTGCTGGAAAAGAAATTCCCTGCTGAGCATCGGCATCGGAACTGTTTTTTATATGTTCCTGGTTCAAGCAGTATTTTGATCCTGCCAGATACGGACGCCGAAAGCCAGACTTTGGATATCATATCAGCCGCCTTTTCCGGAAGGGCGGCTTTTTTGTTCTCTGTAATATTTAAATCGTTCTGTAATTTCCAGAATCGTTTGAAGGTCCTCGGCGGGGAGCACCCTGAGATCTTTCACAAGCTGGCGGATGATAGGAGAATCCAGCGGTGTTTCTTCATCAAAAAATTCTGCTGGAGTGATGTTAAAATAGTTGCAGATATCCAGAAGAGACCGGATGGAAGGCAGGGAATGGCCGGATGTGATGCTCTGAATATACCCTTTACTATAGCCCAGATCCAGACTGACCTGATATTCTGAACAGTCTTTGGCCAGGCGCAGTTCTGTGATCCGTTTTCGAATAAAGTCGATATCCATATGAGAAGCCTCCTTATCTTTCTTAAAGTATAAGGAGGAAAAGCCTGATTTAATCTTGTTATAATAGTTACTTTAAAAGAAAACAAATATTATAAATAGTTATATTTTTTATACTAGTAATTTCTCTCTAAAAGATACGTTTATAAGCGGATAAAAGGGGGAATCAGGATGAAAGTGACTATTTTCTGCGAGAAGCAGGAGGGATGGAGCAAGCGGCTGAATCGTTATATGAAAATCTATCAGGAATGCTGCGTGGAAAATCTGCAGGCTGACTGGATTGGAGGCAGGCGTGAGCTGCTGGAAAGGCTGGCAGAATGTGCCTGCGGTATAATCGCGGTCCCGCCGGAAGTGCTGGCTGGTTCCTATGCAGATTTTGCTCAGATTATGGATGCTATCTGTCAGGGGAAGGGAAAAAAGAAGCGGATGTACATGTGGACATTCCGAAATAATACGGTTTTTCTGGAAGAAGAAGAGATTGCTTATCTGTATACGAGGAAGCGGAGGACATATGTTTCCGATGGGGAGAGAGAGTATCAGATACGCGGAGGCATCAGAAAAGAGGAAAAGAAACTCCCGAAGGAGCGGTTCGTCCGGATCCATAGAAATTGCCTGGTAAATCTGGCTTATATAAAGGCAGTTCAGGGGAGCTATGCAGTGCTTCGAAATGGAAAAGAGATGGATATCAGTATTCGAAGAAGAAAGGAGACAGCGGAGAGGCTTATGCAGTATATGTCGAAATCCGCCGAAAACGAAAGTGCTGAAAAAGCCTGCGAATCGGCGGGCTCCCTTGCAAAGGGACGGTTTATCTGTTAGCTTATCTTCTGGGTTCAGCCTGAATGTTCGGGATGCGGTTCCGGCGTCCCAAATGAAAAGCGGCGCATTCCGGCAAAAAGCTAGCAAATGCCGGTGCGCCGCTCCCTGTCTTTTTTTGACGGCCAGCAGTTGGATTACAGGTACTGAATTTTCAGCTGGTAATGGGCAGACTGGCCTGGATCTAAGGTTTGGAGATGGTTTTTGTGGATAAATTCATCGTCTTCATCTGAACAGGCGGCAGAGCCATTCCACGGCTCAACGCACAGGAAAGGCGCCCGGTTTTCAGCCGGCGTCCAGAAGGCCACCGTCTCATAGTCAGGGTAGCTGACCGCTACACCGCGGCCGGATGATGGATTCTTCAATTCGACCTTCCTGGAGTTGGGGGCATCAAACCAGATGGCATCGTTCATAAAGATCTCGTAGCTGAGCCGGATTGTCCTGCCGTCTCCGGGGAAGGGAAGACGGCGGCTCATATCGAACTGGGAATTGACAGAGTCGAAAGAGCGGTACCCAATCGTCTCCTCCTGATCAAATTCCAGCACATAATCCTCAAATGATTCCCCCTTCTCCAGAGGACAGTTGAATCCCGGATGAGTTCCGATAAAATAGGGCATCTGGGAGGAACCGGTGTTTTCTACACAGCAGTCCATGGTGAGAACGCCGTCATGCAGGGAATAGGCTGCCTGGAAGCAGAATGGGAAAGGAAAAACCTTGCGGGTTTCTTCCGAATCGTTCAGAGAAAATGTGACGGAATTTTTTTCCTGCTTTGTCACCTTAAAATCAGAGATCTTTAAAAAACCGTGTTTGGGTATCTCATACCAGGAACTGCCAATCTCCGTGCGGCCGTTTCTGACCGCTCCGACTATGGGAAAGAGAATAGGAGAACAGTTAGCCCAGTAGCTGGGATCTCTCTGCCAGATATATTCCCGGCCGGAGGGATCCTGATAAGAAATGAGCTGAGCGCCTGCGGAATCAATGGAAGCAGACGCTTTAGAATCCTGGATAGTGATAATCATAATAAATCCTCCTTTTATTTGTGGGTATAAGAGTCATCCTTTATATCTGGCACAGCTTTCGCGGTTTGCCAGATAGAAGGGAAGATTCAATTTGACAGGGAGTCTGTGGCCGCCGTCAATCCGGTCGATGAGGATCTTGGCTGCCATCTGCCCCATTTCCTGGGTGGGGATATGGATTGTGGTCAGCATTGGAGACAAATATGAGGCGGTGTCGATGTCATCGATGCTGATCAGAGAGATATCCTGGGGGATCCGGATCCCACTCTCCTGGAAGGCGTGCATGGCGCCGATGGCCGTAATATCATTGCTGCAGAAAACGGCTGTGATATCGGTTTTGCGCTCCAGCAGCATTTTTGCGCCCCGGCAGCCATCTTCGGAGGAGAGGTGGACATCGGCAACATATTCCTTCTTTAGAGGAATTTTATGTTTGGCCAGAGCGTCACAGTAGCCTGCGTAGCGTTCCTCGCAGGAAGTTTCGCCGATATAGGCGATTCTGGTGTGGCCTAGCTGGATCAGGTGATCCATGGCGGTAAGTCCTGCCTGCCGCCCTTCACAGATAATCTGATCGTATTTTGCGTCCAGGCTGTTCAGCCCTACATAGACGATATTGTTAAAATACTGCTTTAGAAATTTTAATGTCGGTTTGTCGCACCGGCCCAGGACAGCGATGCCGTTGACATGGTTGTCTGCAATTACCTGAAATGAAGCAGGATTGTTGATATCAAAGGAGCTGAAGGAATACTTTAAAATATAATTGTGCTGAAAGGCTTCCTGTTCCAAACTGCGGGCCAGGGAGCTGAAAAACATATCTGTCATCATGGCTGGTGTCCGTGCAAAGAGGCACGCCAGGGAGCGTGATTTCACCTCTGATGTGGGGACTCCTCCCTGCTTCAGGTGCTGGGCCACAGAGTTTGGCGTGTACCCTGTGCGGCGAACAATCTCCCAAATCCGATCCTGCACTTCTTTGCTGGCTGCCTTGGAGTTATTGTTAATAACCCGGGAAACAGTGGATATAGAAACGCCGGCTTCTTTGGCGATCTCTTTCAGTGTCATAGATGTCCTCCTTTTGAAAAAGAGCTGCTATAGCTCTAAGTATACTGGAAAAATTGGGAAAAATCCATGCTTTTTTCGGAAAACTCACAGCAAATTCTGGAATCAGCTATAATTTGGACAATTCAAGCATATCTGATAAATTACACAAACGTTTGGGCTGAAAAAGGTTTCAAATTGTGAAAAATATGGTATAATGGGAACTATCAGCAGCAAGGATGTGAAAAAATGCATAGAAGGAGGGGCTGTATGAGTGATGGTAAAAAGCAAAATGAGCAAAAGGATCTGATCTCCAGGATACCGAATTGGGGGTGGCTGTGTATTTCTTTTCTGGTGGCTATGGTACTGTGGTACTGCCTGTCTATTTACCCTAAAACAGCCCGCAGCTTTCCGTTTCTGCCAAAAGTTCTGGCATCTCTGAAGACTATGATTGAGAGAGGCGTACTCTGGCAGGATTTTTCCAGCAGTATGATCTCGGTTATTTTGGGATTTATCCTGGGATTTGTGACGGCTGTTCCAGTAGCCTTTCTGATGGCCTGGTACCGCCCGGTCCGTTTTATTGTGGAACCCTGGATTCAGTTTATCCGAAATATTCCTCCGCTGGCATACGTGCCTCTGGTGGTCATTTCTGCGGGTGTAGGCCGCAGGCCGCAGGTGATCGTGATCTGGCTGGCAACTTTCCTGATTATGACGGTTACCATCTATCAGGGTGTCCGGAATGTGGATGAAACGTTGATCAAGGCCGCCAGGGTACTCGGGGCAAAGGATAAAGATATTTTTGTAAAAGTAATTTTCCCTGCAACAACCCCTTTTATCGTGACAGCAGTGAGACTGGGGGTCTCTGTCGCACTGACAACCCTGATTGCGGCGGAATCTACCGGGGCAGTTGCAGGTCTGGGAATGAGGATCCGCTCCCTGAATAACAGCTTTGAAGTGGAACCGATGCTTCTGTATATTATTATTATCGGTGTTATCGGAATCACTAGCGAAAAATTGATCAAGATGTGGGAGAGGAGGTTCACCAGATGGCAAGAGAAGAGAGAAGAGTAAAGGTTAAAATCGACAATGTGGAGAAAATCTACGAGGGCCGCAAGGGCAGGATGGTAGCTCTAAATGGAATCAGTCTGGATATTAAGGAAAATGAATTTATCTGTGTGGTAGGACCTTCTGGATGCGGAAAATCGACACTGCTGAACATAATTGCGGGATTGCTGGATGCTACATCCGGAGCTGTTTATGTGGACGGCAAGAAAGTGGAGGGCACTGGGCCGGAGAGAGGCGTGGTATTTCAGCAGTATGCCCTGTTCCCATGGCTGACTGTAATCAAAAATGTTATGTTCGGCCTGAAGCTGAAAGGGATGAGCGATGAGGAAGCCAAGGAAGTGGCTATGAAATACATCAGGATGGTCGATCTGGAAGAGTTTGTGGACAGCTATCCCAAAGAATTGTCCGGCGGCATGAAGCAGAGAGTTGCCATTGCCAGGGCATATGCCGTCCAGCCGGAAGTGCTTCTGATGGATGAACCGTTCGGCGCCCTGGATGCCCAGACCAGAACCCAGCTTCAGACAGAACTTCTAAAAACCTGGGAGGAAGAGCAGAAAACCTGTTTCTTTATTACCCATGATGTTGAGGAGGCGATCGTCCTGGCAACGCGGGTTGTAATTATGAGTGCAAGACCTGGGCGTATCCGAGATATTGTGGATATTGATATTCCGTACCCGAGAACCCAGGAGACGAAGATGACGCCGGAATTTATTAAACTGAAAAACCGGATCTGGAGTCAGGTATATCAGGAGTATCTGGAAGTCAGAAAATAGTAAAAACTATAAATAAATGTAAAAGGAGGACTTATTATGAGAAAGGCATTATCGGTAGTATTGGCATCGACCATGGTATTGTCCCTGGCAGCATGCTCAGGATCCGGCGATACCGCAACAACGGCTGCAACGACTGCGGCAGAGACGGAGGCAGCGGAAACTGAGGCGGAAGAAACTGAGGCGGAGGAGACTGAGGCCGAAAGTGCAGCGGCAGAGACAGCAGAAGCGGCAGAGGCCCAGGAGCCGATCACTCTGAATGTTGCATATATGCCCAACTACGGAAGCCTGTGGTCTGTCACAACGGCAGTGGCTAAGGGGTATATGGAAGAGGAGGGGATTACCCTCAATTTCGTAGAATTTCAGGATGGCCCCACGATCATCGCTGCGATGGAATCCGGCAGCATTGATATCGGCTACATAGGCCAGGGCGCCCATAAACTGTGCGTCAATGGACAGGCAAAGATTATTGCCTTGTCCCATATCTCCAACGGCGATGCCGTGATCGGAGGTCCTGATGTTAAAACTCTGGAGGATTTAAAGGGCAAAAAGGTAGCTTATTCTTCCGGCACTTCCAGTGAAGATATTTTGGAAATGGGTTTGAGCAAAGCGGGTCTGACAATGAGTGATATCCAGGCGGTAGACATGGATGCATCCGGCATCGTTACTGCAATGCTGTCCGGCGGCGTAGATGCCTGCGCTACCTGGTCGCCCAACAGCTTAAAGATCCTGGAAGAAGTGGCAGATTCCACAAAGCTCTGCGATAATAAGACTTTTTCTGATACAAGCGTATCACTGGCTAGCTGGATTGTAACCCCTACCTATGCAGAAGAGAACAGGGATAATATTATCCGTTTTGTCAGAGCTCTGTATAAAGGAATGGACTACGCTGCAGATGGAAATTATGAAGAGGTTGCACAGTACGTAGCAGACCAGACAAAGACAGATTATGATTCCGTATACAGCCAGAGAGGCGATGCTGATTGGCTTACAGGCAAGGAAGTTGCGGAAGGTGCGGCAGATGGAACCGTTGAGAATTACTACAAGATTCAGCAGGAAAATCTGATTGCATCTGGTGATGTCGCAGCAGAGGTTCCGGTCAGCGATTATGTCATGCTGGATGTAATGGAAGAAGCAGGCAATTAAATTGTTATCAGTGCGCTGCCCATTAAAGGGGCAGCGCTCCCATTTTCTGCTGCCGGAAACGGGAATGTGTGACGGCGGCCATCCGCTGGGATCTTTTTGAAAAAATATATGGAGGGATGAGAGATGAGACACGAATACTACCAATACGATAAGAAAAAGCTCCTGACCAATCCCAGGATGCCTCTGATCTGCCTGGAGGATAATGCGCATGTTTTTCAGAAAATGGCGGAGCAGATGGCGGAAGAGATCAAACTTCACAATGAAAAAGGGGAAAAAACGGTTTTTATCTGCCCGGTGGGACCGATTGGCCAATATCCTTATTTTGTTGATATGGTAAACAGCGAGGGAATTTCTCTGAAAAATGTCTGGTTCATCAATATGGATGAGTACCTGGACGATGACAAAGAGTGGGTTTCCATGGATCATCCCCTGAGCTTCAGAGGATTTATGGAGAGAACGGTCTACTCTAAGATACGGCCGGAGCTTGTAATGCCCAAAGAGCAGAGAGTCTTCCCGGATCCCCGAAATCTCTCCTATATCCCGGAACTGATTGAAAAGCTGGGAGGTGTGGATATCGCTTTCGGAGGTATCGGCATCAACGGGCATGTGGCGTTCAATGAGGCAGATCCTTCTCTGACCAACGAAGAGTTTTTGGCGCAGAAGACCCGCGTGCTGAAAATATCTCCGGAGACAAGGGCGGCCAATGCCATTGGAGATTTCAATGGAGCATTGGAGGACATGCCTCATTACTGCGTGACCATTGGGATCTATGAGATTGCCCACGCAAGAAAGATCCGTCTGGGCTGTTTTAGGAACTGGCACAGGGCTGTTGTGCGGCGTGCAGGCCACGGGGAGCCTACATCGGAATTCCCGGTATCACTGCTTCAGAATCATCCGGATATCACGCTGACGTTTACGGATTATGTAGCGGCCCTTGAGGATTAAGGATTGACAAAAAGGAAAAAGAGGAATATTATTTATTTAAATTAAATAAAATTATATGGAGGATTGACTATGCCATTGATTCCTTTACGGCCTCTGATGGAGGCAACAGTGAAATACGGCTACGCACAGGGCGCGTTCAATGTGAACGCAGTCGCCCAGGCAAAGGCTGTCATTGAAGTCCACGAAATGTTCCGGTCTGCGGCAATCCTGCAGGGCGCTGATCTGGCCAATGGTTTTATGGGGGGCTGTACAGATTTTACCCATGCGGCCCTTGAGGATAAGAAAGTCGGAGCAAAAAATATCGCCAACGCGGTAAAGAAATACGGGGCAAATTCAGAAATTCCGATTGTCCTGCACCTGGACCATGGGCGGGATTTTGATTCCTGCGTAGCTGCCATTGAGGGAGGTTACACCTCTGTGATGATTGATGGCTCTTCCCTTCCCTTTGAAGAAAATGTGGAGCTTACCAGAGAAGTAGTAAAATATGCACATCCCCGGGGAGTCAGCGTGGAGGGCGAGCTGGGAGTGCTGGCCGGAGTGGAGGACCATGTGTTTGCGGCAAATTCCACTTACACCAATCCCCTTGCGGCCGTCGACTTTTTCAAAAAGACTGGGGTGGACGCTCTGGCCATTTCTTACGGGACAATGCACGGGGCCAGTAAGGGCAAAAATGTAAAGCTGAGAAAAGAGATTGCCATTGCTATCCGGGAGTGCCTGAACCATGAAGGGATTTTTGGCGCCCTGGTATCCCACGGTTCCTCCACCGTGCCGAAATATATTGTAGATGAGATCAATGCTTTGGGCGGAAACATTACTAACGCCTACGGCATATCTATTCAGGAACTGCAGGCAGTGATTCCTTGCGGAATCAATAAGATTAATGTTGATACCGATATCCGGCTGGCGGTTACCAGAAATATGAAAGAGCTGTTTGCAAAATACCCGGAGAAGAGGACCAGCGCGTCTATCGGTCCGATCTATGAGATTCTGGAGGCCAAGAAGGAGCAGTTTGATCCGAGGGTATTCCTGCCGCCTATTATGAATACAGTAATGTACGGGGTGGTGCCGGATGATGATGTAGCTGCCATTGTAGAGTGCATTGAGAAGGGAGTAAAGGAAGTGGTAGGCACCCTGATCGTCCAGTTTGGTTCCTACGGGAAGGCACCTCTGGTAGAGCAAGTCAGCCTGGATGAGATGGCAGAACGCTATAAAAAGATGGGACAATAGCTGCGGCCGCAGCAGTGCATCCGTGGCAGAAGAACACAGAAATGGGCAGCCATTCAGACGGCTGCCCATTTCTGTGTTGAAAATGCAGTCTGTCAGACCTGTATCCGGTCTGCGATATCATTGCTCAGTGCGAGGCGGATGCCATCCGTCCCGACGATCAGCCCTCCGGCCGATTTCTGGATGACCTGGATCCGATGCCCCTCCTGCACATGGTGAAGACGCAGAAAGTCCAAAATTTCTGGAATTCCAAACATCCATTTGATCTCATAAATTTCCCCTGGCTGGACAGTTGATAATGCCTGCATAACATCCCCTCCCAGTATTATCATAGAAGCAGAAAGGCGGGTTAGTCAAGGATAAGCATATGGGGGCTGAGGAAGATTTATAGGGATAACATCCGCCCTACCTCATCGCACACAGCCTGGATGGCGTCGCTGAGCGACACAGCCTGGCAGCCGGCGATATAGTGGTTGCAGCGGTTTGTGGGGATAAGGATCTTGTAGGCATTGCTGGCGGAGACCGCATTGGCCATGGCAGGTGTGATTTCGCCCAGAAGAGAATCCGCCATGACGATCGCGATGGGACCGATGATGATATCGGCATCCCTGCTGGCTACCAAAATCGGATTTTCGCCCGTTGCACCCTGGGAGGCTCCGGCCTTTAACATAGATGAGGTAGCGATGCTGTTGGTGCCGATGGCTAAGAGTTCCTGCTCCGGAAACCGTTTTTTTAGCTGGTCAATAACGGTCCGGCCTATTTTTCCGCCTTGGCCGTCAATTACGATAATCTTCATAAAGCAGCTCCATTCTGCCGCCGGCAAATAACGGCGGCTTATTTTATATTGTTACCAGTGTACCATGAATTGATGGAAAAGAAAAGCTGGAGAAATGGCAAAGAAGAATTGACAAATCCTTTCCTATGTAATATTATTTAATTAGATTAAATAAATAAAAAAGAGCGGGAGAAAAGGAGGATCAATCGTGTTTGAATTTACTTATCAGGACAGTCAAAACCGGGTGTCGGAAACCAGACAGAAAAACTATGGAAAAGAGCACAGCCAATTGCTTTCTTACGCTAGATCGTGTCCGGAGGAGTACCGGGATGTCCTGGGTTGGCTGGATCCGGAGGACTGGGCATCTCAGGAACAGCTGGCAAGGCTGGAGGAGAAGGCAAAGGAGGTTCGGGAAAAGGCGGATGCATTTGTGCTGGTAGGCGTAGGAGGCTCTAACAATGCGGCCCGCTCTGTCATCAAAGCTCTGGACCAGCGGTCAGGCTGTAAGGTATACTATGCAGGAAATACCCTGTCTCCTTATGAGATCAACCGCTTGCTGAGGGAGCTGGAAGGAAAATCAGTCTATATTGATGTGATTGCCAAAAATTTTGAGACATTAGAGCCGGGATCTGCTTTTCGGGTTCTAAGAAAATTTCTGCAGGAGAAATATGGCTCGGGGGCCGCTGAGAGGATCATTGCCACAGGCACGCCGGGGAGCCATCTGGAGGAGCTGTGCAGAGAACATGGATACACATTTCTGACTTTCCCAGAACCGGTAGGAGGCCGCTACTCGGCGCTCACTGATGTAGGGCTGTTTCCCATGGCGGCAGCGGGCATTGATATCCGCAAGGTGGTACAGGGGGCAAAGGATATGAGGCAGCTCCTCTGGGAGACAGACGGGATGGACAATCCAGCTTACCGCTACGCTGTTATCCGCAATCTCCTGTACCAGGAGGGGATCAAAATGGAAATGCTGAGTTTCTTTGAGCCCAGATACCGCTTCTTTGCAAAATGGTGGATTCAGCTGTTTGCAGAGAGCGAGGGGAAGGATGGAAAGGGCATATACCCGGTGGCGGCGGAGTGTTCAGAGGATCTCCACTCTGTGGGGCAGTTTGTCCAGGATGGAAGCCATGTCATGGCGGAGACTTTTCTGGAAGTGAGAAATCAGGACGCCGCCTATGTGCTGGAGAAAGACCAGGTGGATGACCGATTTGATTATCTAAATGGAGTGGATTTCTGGGAGATCAACCGGAAGGCATTTGAGGCCACGCGGATGGCCCACAGCCAGTGTCTCCCCTGTTTTACCATCACAGTGGATGCCATTGACGAGTACAGTTTTGGGCAGTTGTTTTATTTCTTTGAATTTGCCTGCTTCTTGTCTGGGAAGCTGCTCGGGGTGAATCCTTTTGATCAGCCGGGCGTGGAGGCGTATAAAGGCTACATGTTTAAGGCTCTGGGAAAACCGGAGAACATTGAATGAGAGGGAGGGTTCAGAATGCTTTATAAAGACAAAAGCCAGCCAGTTGAAAAGCGGGTGGAGGATCTGCTGTCCAGAATGACTTTGGAGGAGAAGGTGGCTCAATGCTGCGGTGATCTTCCAGCCTCTTTCATCTGCAGAGGGGAGGTTGACAAACATGCTCTGCGGGAGCATTTTTCTGCCGGCCTGGGAAGAATCACCCAGTATTCCACAGTAGGTCTGCTTTCTGCGGCAAGTATTGCGCGGATATCCAATGAAATTCAGAGATTTTTTGTGGAGGAGACCAGGCTGGGCATTCCTGTTATTTTCCAGTCAGAGAGCCTCTGCGGATATCCGGGGGCAGGAGGGACGCTGTTTCCGGCTATGATTAACGTGGCTTCCACTTGGGAGCCGGAGCTTGCGGAGGAGATGACCCGGATCATAAAGGAGGAGACGGAAGCTGTAGGGATTAAGCAGGTCATGAGCCCGGTGATTGATGTCTCCCGGGATCCCAGATGGGGCAGGACTTATGAGACGTTCGGGGAGGATCCCTACCTGATCTCCCAAATGGGAATCCGCTATATTCAGGGAATGCAGCAGGACAAGGAGAATGGAGTTGCCTGCATTGCCAAGCATTTCCTGGGATATGCAGAAACCCAGGGTGGGATCAATATGACAGCCGAGAGGATCGGCGACCGGGAACTCTATGAGGTCTTTGCCACCCCATTCGAGGCAGCGGTAAAAGAGGCAGATGTAGACGGAATGATGGCCTCGTATTCAGATATAGACGGAATTCCGGTGATCGCCAATAAGAAGATAGCCAAAGACCTTCTGAGAGATACCATGGGATTTCGGGGAATGCTGACCTCAGACGGAGCAGCAGTCAGTAAGCTGTACGATTTTCAGAAAATCGGGAAATCGTACGAAGAAGCGGCATTTCTGGCTATGAGAGCAGGCACAGATACAGAGATCCCTGTAGGCAATGGCTTTCGGAAGCTGCCGGAATATGTGAAGGCTGGAAAGCTGGATGAAGCGCGGATCGATGAGGCATGCCGCCGGGTTTTGACAACGAAGTTCCGTTATGGCCTCTTTGACCATCCCTACATTGACGAGAGCCAGGCAGTCTGCAGAATGTCTAATGAGGCGAAGTGGAATCTGGTAGAAAAGATTACAGAAGAATCCATCATACTCCTTGAAAATAAGGACAATATTCTGCCGCTGTCCCCCGCAGGAAAGAAGATTGCAGTGATCGGACCCCACGGCGGCAGCCGGAGAGAGCCCATCAGCGGCTACACCTATCCATCTTACGTCGAGATCATCAAGGCCATGAACAGCGACCGGGATGTATCGGATATCACGTTTAACGGTGTGGTGGATGAACAGAAAAAGAATGAGAAGAGCGCTGGCAAAAAGAAGACGCCGTTTACCAGCGAGATTTACAGTGATGCTGAGTGGGCCAGAATGGGGACAATGGATTCGGTTCTGGAAAAGGAATACCATGTCCGTACCTTGGCAGAGGTTCTGGCGGATGCCGTGAAAGATACAGGGGCTACAGTGACTTACACCAAAGGGTGCAATGTCATTGATGATTCGCAAGAGGGCTTCCTGGAGGCGAGGAAAGCCGCGGAGGCCAGCGACTTCGTGATTATGACCCTAGGAGGCAACTGCGGGTGGTTCGGAACCACCGGAGGAGAGGGAAAAGACCGCCAGTACCTGGATCTCCCCGGAGTGCAGCAGCAGCTTTTAGAGGAGGTGGCCAAGGCCGGAAAGCCCATAATCCTGATCCTCTATGGACCGGGCGTTTTCGCTGCTGGATGGGCCAAGGATCATGTTCAGGCCATCATCCAGGCATGGCTTCCGGGCGTAAAAGGGGCGGAGGCTCTGAGCAAAGTCATTTTGGGTAAAAAGAATCCGGGAGGAAAACTGCCGGTGACGGTTCCGGCAAGTGTGGGACAGGTGCCGATCTACTATAATCACCGTACCGGAAGCGGATATGACAGTGAGAAAGGCAGTCTGATTATGGGGAGCGGCTATGTAGATGGGACGAATTTTCCGCTGTATTACTTTGGATATGGGCTGAGCTATACCAGTTTCGAACTGTCTGGATTTGAGATTGCAGAGAAGCAGATTCCCACAGATGGCGTGATCACGGTTTCCTGCAAGGTGCGGAATACAGGGGATCGAGAAGGAGATGAGACGGTTCAGATCTACACTTATTTTAGAGACGCGTGGGTGACGCGGCCTGTGAAACAGCTTTCTGGTTTTGCGCGGGTGAAATTGGGCGCCGGGGAAGAAAAAACAGTCGTCTTCCGCCTGGACACTGCCCAGCTGGGATACTATAACGAAGAGATGGAATTTGTAGTGGAACCGGGCCGCCTGGATGTGATGATCGGAACCAGTTCCAAAGATATCGCCTTTTCAGATACAATAGAGCTGACAGGGGAAAAACGGAATCTTTTAGGCAGGCGGTCTTATACCTGCCAGACAGAAGTGAGATAAAGGAGGTAGGCAATGAATTTTCTTTTTCTGTTTGCCGATGAAATGAGTGCATCCGCCCTGGGATGTTACGGAAATCCAGCAGTCCGGACACCTGAGTTTGACCGGATTGCATCAGAGGGAACCCGGTTTGAAAACTGCTTTGTTCAGAATCCGGTGTGCAGCCCTTCCCGCTGCAGCCTGATGACGGGAACTTATGTCCACAATCGGGGGCACAGAACCCTGTGGAATCTCCTCAAGCCTGATGAGCCCAGCCTGCTCCGGTATTTAAAGCAGGGAGGCTATGAGGTCAAATGGTTTGGGAAAAATGATCTTTACAGCCAGGCATATCTGGATGAGGTGTGCGATGACATTGACTTAAAGCGGGCAGGAAAGGAGCCTCTTCCCTCCAGACCCTTTAGAGGGTACGAGAGCCGTACCCCTGTGTACAAACCTGGGGAGCCGGGGGACAAGACTTTTTTGATGGAGCCAGGAGAGCCGGAAGGGGCAGAGCGCCCTGTGGAGCCGGATATCGGCAGAGCCCTGGATTATCTGGAAGGGAAGAAGAAGGAGGATCCGCCGTTCTTCCTGTATCTGCCTATCTCCATGCCTCATCCTCCTTATTCTGTCTGCCGGGAATTTTACGAAAAATATCGGCCAGAGGAGGTGGCCTCCCTGCTGGATGACCCTGTGGCTGGAAAGCCGTCCTACGAAGAGTGGATCCGCAGGTACCGGGATCTGGATGGACTGCCCATAGAAATTTTTGAGAAAATCTATGCAGTGTATCTGGGGAGCGTCTCATATGTCGATTGGATGATGGGGGAATTAGACCGGATGCTAGAAAAGAAGGGGCTGAAGGATGACACCATGGTCATTATCTCTTCAGATCACGGCGATTGGCATGGAACCAGGCGGCTGGTAGAAAAGTGGCCCAATGCTATGGATGATGAGCTGATCCGGGTTCCCTTGATTATCCGCATGCCGGGCGGCAAAAAGGGCCATGTGGTAAGGGAGCAGACAGAGCTCTTTGACATTATGGCTACCGTGCTGGAGGCTGCTGGGATCCAGGCCAGACACACCCACTTTGCCCGTTCTCTTATAAATCAGCTGAATGGGGCGGATGGGGACCGGGACAGGGCGGTATTCTGCGAAGGCGGGTATGATACCAGGGAACCCCACTGTTTTGAAGGACGTCCCGGACGCCCGCTTTTCGGCGGAAATGACGGCAAAACGGTTCCGATAGCTAATAATTTCTACGGGGCAAAGCGGGATATGCAGCAGCAGCACCCGGAGACGGTCTGCCGCACGGTTATGATACGGACGCTGGATTTCAAGCTGGTGCGGAGAACCAGCGGAGAGAACGAGCTGTATGATTTAAAAAAGGATCCGAAAGAGTACGAAAACCTGTACTATGACAGCCGATATCAGGAACAGAGGATGGAACTGGAGCACAGACTTCTGGACTGGTATCTGGAAACATCAGATACAGTTCCTGTAGAGGAGGATTCCAGATTTTTTAAGTGATGATTCCGCATTGATTCTAAACGGGAAAAACTATTGACAAGAATTGTCAAATCAGGTAAACTGATTACGCTATGGAATATACTTAACAGAGTGGTCCATGCAAATAACTTCTTTGACCACCCGCAGAGCGGGTTAAGGCCATACGGACAGCCGGGTCAACTGCCGATGGGCAGCAATGCTGCCATTATTGATTATGATGTATCCGGAAAAGCGGGAAACGCTTGGAAGGATTGAGCGAAGCTCAAATTTATAAGTTGGTCACTTTATAACCGATGCGCGGATGCGTACGTCAACTTGTAAACGGTCAATAAGAGTAGTAAAAGTGAGTATTTGCTATATAGACTCTGGACAGATAGTATATTCCGAACCCAATAAGGGAGGGGAACACCCTCCGATACCATGTCCATAATTTGATTGTTACAAGCAGGCAGTGTGCATTTTGCAGCAGCCTGCTTTTTATTTTGAAAGCCCTGGACGGCGGAGATGCGAAGCGCATGCTTGCATGCTGCTTTGCATCTCCATCGGACAGGCAAGGGAATATGAGGAAGGAGGCCGGAAGGCCGGAATCCGAATATTGCCGAGATTGCGGGAGCGCTGAAGGCGCGGAGCAATCGCTTTCAAAGAAGGAGAGAAAAGAGGATAGCAGAGAAAGGATGGACGCCTTTATGGGAGAAAAATTACAGCTTTACGGTTTTAATAATCTGACGAAAGCCTTGAGCTTTAATATCTATGACGTCTGTTATGCAAAGACAGCCAGGGAGCAGAGAGATTATATTGCGTATATCGATGCCCAGTACAATTCAGAGAGACTGAAAAACATCCTGACAACTCTGACCGATATGATTGGAGCGAAAGTCTTAAATATCGCCATGCAGGATTATGAACCCCAGGGCGCATCTGTAACCATCCTGATCGCGGAGGGATCCATGATTCCGGCGGGAGATACTATCGTGGCACATCTGGACAAAAGTCATGTGACAGTCCACACTTATCCGGAATACCATCCGGAGACCAGCCTGGCTACCTTCCGCGTAGACATTGATGTGGCTACCTGCGGAGAGATCACGCCGCTCTCCACACTGGATTATCTGATTGGCTCCTTTGATTCTGATATTATTGCGATTGATTACCGGGTTAGGGGATTTACGAGAAATGTGGATGGGAAAAAAGTCTTTCTGGATCACAAGGTAGCGTCAATTCAAGACTATATTTCTCCCGAAATCCTGCGCAGGTACGATGCTGTGGACATCAACGTGTATGGGGCCAATATGTTCCACACAAAGATGATGGTAAAGGATATCGATCTCCAGAATTACCTGTTTAAGACTGATGCCTATGAACTTCCGCCGACGCTGCGGCTGGAGATTACGAATAACCTCCGAAGGGAGATGATTGAGATTTTCAGCGGGCGCAATATTTATTGAAAGAAAGATGAATGAAAAGGAGATGAGAGGCATGAAACCGTTGTCCCAGGAGCGGGCGCCGATTTATGAGGCGTTAGAAGAGTTTAAAAAAATGAGGGTTGTCCCCTTTGATGTGCCGGGGCATAAGAGGGGAAGGGGAAATCCGGAGCTTACCCGGCTTTTGGGCGAAGCCTGTGTGGCAATGGATGTGAATTCGATGAAGCCTCTGGACAATCTATGCCATCCTATCTCTGTGATCCGGGAGGCGGAGGAGCTGGCAGCCCAGGCTTTCGGCGCAGCTCATGCCTTTCTGATGGTGGGGGGAACGACTTCCGCAGTTCAGAGCATGATCCTAGCCGTGGCAAAGAGGGGGGACGAGATCATTCTTCCCAGAAACGTCCACCGCAGCGTCATGGGGGCCATGGTTTTGTGCGGGGCAATCCCGGTCTACGTCAATCCGGAGTGTGACGACCGCCTGGGGATCCCTCTGGGAATGAGCGCGGCGGCTGTGAAAAAGGCGATTGAAGAGCATCCCAGGGCCAAGGCGATCCTGGTGAACAACCCGACATACTACGGGATCTGTTCAGATATCCGTTCCATCGTCAGGCTGGCCCACGAGAAGGGGATGCTGTGCCTGGCAGATGAGGCCCACGGAACCCATTTTTATTTTGGGGAAGGGCTTCCGGTATCTGCTATGGCTGCTGGGGCAGATATGGCTGCGGTTTCCATGCACAAATCCGGCGGCAGTCTGACCCAGAGCTCTCTGCTTCTCACAGGGCCAGCGGTTTCGGCTGGCTACGTGCGCCAGATCATTAACCTGACTCAGACAACCAGCGGCTCCTACTTGCTTCTCTCCAGCCTGGACATTTCCAGAAGAAATCTGGCACTGAGAGGGAGAGAGGCTTTCGCCAGGGTAGTAGAACTGGCAAATTACGCCAGAGAGGAGATTAACGCCATCGGCGGCTATTACGCGTATTCTCGGGAGCTGATTAACGGCGACAGCATATATGATTTTGACGTGACGAAACTGTCGGTTAATACCCTGGATGTAGGGCTGGCCGGCATAGAGGTCTATGATCTTCTGAGAGACGAGTACGATATCCAGATTGAGTTTGGTGATCTGGGAAACATTTTAGCATACCTTTCCATCGGGGACCGCCCCAGGGAGATTGAGCGCCTGGTATCGGCGCTGTCTGAAGTGCGCCGGCGGTTTGGAAGAGACAAATCGGGACTGATGAAGCAGGAGTACATCGATCCGGAGGTAGCCGTGTCCCCGCAGGATGCTTTTTATTCAGAAAAAGAGTCCTTGCCGATCCGGGAGACAGCAGGGAGAGTCTGCAGCGAATTTGTCATGTGTTACCCGCCGGGAATCCCAATCTTGGCTCCCGGTGAGAGGATTACGAAGGAAATTCTGGACTACATTGAGTATGCCAAGAAAAAAGGGTGTTCGATGACTGGCCCGGAAGATCCAGAGATTCTGCGGCTGAATGTTTTAAAGGATAGGTTATAAGGAGGAAAAAGAATGGATTACTGGTTTTCGGAATTCCAAACGCCCCATGTGAAATTTTCGATTCGCATTGACCGCCAGCTTTTTTGCGGCCAGAGCGAGTTTCAGCGGATCGATGTCTTTGATTCCCCCGAATTCGGACGATTTCTGGCTCTGGACGGGTACATGATGCTGACGGAAAAGGATGAGTTTATCTACCATGAAATGATCACCCATGTGCCCATGGCGGTCCATCCCAGGGTAAAGGACGTCCTGGTGATCGGTGCGGGAGATGGGGGCGTGATCCGGGAGCTGACCCGATATCCGGATGTAGACCACATCGATATGGTAGAGATTGACCCGCTGGTGGTGGAGGTGTGCAAAAAGTATCTTCCTAAGACGGCTTGCCGGTTGGATGACCCCAGATTATCCATCCACTATGAGGACGGCCTGCGGTTTATCCGGTCCTGTGAGGACTGCTATGATCTGATCATTGTGGATTCTACAGATCCGTTTGGCCCTGGTGAAGGATTGTTTACCCGGGAATTTTATGGGAACTGCTATAAGGCTCTCAGGGAGGACGGCATCATGGTCAACCAGCATGAAAGCCCCTTCTACAGCGAGGACGCCATCGCCTGCCAGAGGGCTCATAAGAGGATCGTGGAATCCTTCCCCATCAGCAAGGTATACCAGGCCCATATTCCTACATACCCGTCAGGGCACTGGCTGTTCGGCTTTGCCTCCAAAAAGTACCACCCGCTTAGGGATCTGGACGAGGTGAGATGGAATATGCGGGGGCTGGACTGCAACTACTA
Organism: uncultured Lachnospiraceae bacterium; assembly: GCA_944376125.1. Lineage (GTDB taxonomy): Bacteria > Bacillota > Clostridia > Lachnospirales > Lachnospiraceae > UMGS1370. The sequence continues at coordinate 96,736 of CALWBQ010000039.1, read as the reverse complement.
TACCACCACGCTGCACAAAGGGGCTTTCTATATCCCCGCATACGTAGAGGAGCTGTTAAAAGATGTTGAACAGGAATATTGAGGTATTTATGGGGTGTGACGCTTCCTGGGAGGAGGCGGATACCGTTTTGTTCGGAGCGCCCTTTGATTCTACCACATCCTTCCGGCCTGGCACCCGATTTGGCTGCGGGGCCATCCGCCGGGAGTCCTACGGGCTGGAGTGCTACAGTCCCTACCAGGACAGGGATCTGGCGGATAAAAAGATATTAGACAGCGGAGATTTGGAGCTGTGTCTGGGGGATGCTGGGAAGGCTCTGGATCAGATCGAGGAGAGGGCGGAGATTATTCTCTCTGGAAAGAAGCGGCCATTCCTGCTGGGCGGGGAGCATTTGGTGACGCTGGGAGCTTTCCGGGCTGTCTACCGCCATTTCCCGGAGGTGTCGATTATTCACTTTGACGCCCATGCGGATCTGCGTCAGGAGTACCTGGATGCCCAACTGTCCCACGCCTGCGTTTTGCGCCGGTGCTGGGATCTGGTGGGAGACGGAAAGATTTTCCAATTTGGCATCCGCTCCGGGGACCGGTCGGAATTTGCCTGGGGGCGGGATCATGTAACAACCAGAAAATTTGATTTTTCCGGTCTGGAGGAGACCCTGGGTATGCTGAGGGGGAAGCCGGTTTATTTTACTCTGGATCTGGATGTCCTAGATCCGTCTGTTTTCCCGGGAACCGGTACACCGGAGCCGGGCGGCGTCAGCTTTGACGCCCTGCGCCAAGCGGCAGTCATGGTATGCAGCAGGGCATGGATCGTGGGCTGCGATGTCAACGAGCTGAGCCCACACTACGATATGAGCGGAATCTCCACTGCGGCAGCCTGCAAGATTGTGAGGGAAATGCTGCTTGCCTTTCCGGAATAAAACAGCGGCCGTTGAGCTTTGATTGATAGAAGATAGAATTTTGCCGACAGGAGGAAAGAAAATGGGAAAAGTATTAGTGATCGGATGCGGGGGCGTTGCCTCTGTCGCTATCCACAAGTGCTGCCAGAACAGTGATGTCTTTACGGAGGTCTGCATTGCCAGCCGCACCAAGTCAAAATGTGATGCGTTGAAAGAAAAGCTGGAGCCAACGACCAAGACGAAGATTACCACAGCCCAGGTGGACGCCAATCAGGTGGATCAGCTGATCGCCCTGATCGAGAAGGAGAAACCTGATGTTGTCCTGAACCTGGCTCTGCCGTATCAGGATCTGACCATCATGGATGCCTGCCTCGCCACCAAGACCAACTACGTGGATACCGCCAACTACGAGCCGGAGGATACAGCAAAATTTGAGTACAGCTGGCAGTGGGCTTACAGAGAGCGCTTTGAAAAGGCAGGAATCACGGCCCTTCTGGGAAGCGGCTTCGACCCGGGTGTTACCAGCGTCTTCTCAGCCTACGCGCTGAAGCATGAGTTTGATGAGATCAATTATATTGATATTTTGGACTGCAACGGAGGCGACCATGGCTATCCCTTTGCCACTAATTTTAACCCGGAGATCAATATTCGGGAGGTTTCCGCAAAGGGCTCCTACTGGGAGGATGGCCACTGGGTAGAGACCGAGCCTATGGAGATCAAGAGAGTTTACAATTTTAAAGAGGTTGGCGAGAAGGATATGTATCTTCTTCACCATGAAGAGATCGAGAGCCTGGCGCTGAACATCCCGGGCATCAAGAGAATCCGCTTCTTTATGACCTTTGGCCAGAGCTATCTGACTCACTTAAAATGTCTGGAGAACGTGGGCATGACCTCCATTGAGCCGATTATGTATGAGGGGAGAGAGATCATTCCTCTGCAGTTTTTAAAGGCAGTGCTTCCGGATCCCTCCACCCTTGGCCCCAGGACAAAGGGAAAGACCAATATTGGCTGCATCTTCCGGGGCAAGAAAGATGGGAAAGAGAAGAATTACTATCTGTACAATATCTGTGACCATGAGGAGTGCTACAAAGAGGTGGGATCCCAGGCGGTTGCCTACACCACAGGCGTACCCGCTATGATCGGAGCTATGATGGTGATGACCGGGCAGTGGAATAAGCCAGGCGTCTACAATATGGAAGAGTTTGATCCCGACCCCTTTATGGATGCGCTGAACAAATGGGGACTTCCCTGGAGAGAGGACCGGGATCCGGTCCTGGTAGACTGATGGCAGCGCCTTCCACGCCGTATTTTCTGGTAGATGAGGAGCGGCTGACAAAGAATCTGGAACTGTTGAAGCGGGTGGCGGAGGAGGCCGGCTGTAAGATTCTGCTGGCCCAGAAGGCATTTTCCATGTTTTCCTGCTATCCGCTTCTGAGAAAGTACCTGGCCGGAACCACAGCCAGTGGCCTCTATGAGGCCCGGCTGGGCCATGAGGAGTTTGGCGGGGAGACCCACGTGTATTCTCCGGCCTACCGCCCGGAAGAATTTGACCAGCTTCTGCAGTATGTGGATGATATAGTTTTTAATTCACCGGCCCAGGTGAGAAAATACGCTGAGAGAGCCAGGGCCGCCGGAAAGTCTGTGGGGCTGCGGGTCAACCCGGAATGTTCTACCCAGGAGGGTCACGCTATCTACGATCCCTGTGCCCCGGGATCCCGACTGGGAACCACAGCCGCGAACTTTGATGAGGGTCTGCTGCCGCTTTTGGATGGTCTCCATTTCCATACTTTGTGCGAGCAGGATTCTGACGCTCTGGAGGTGACGGTGCAGGCTTTTGAAGTGAAATTTGGAAAGTATCTGTCTGGTATGAAATGGCTGAACCTGGGGGGAGGGCATCACATCACCCGCCCGGATTACGGCGTGGAGAGGCTCATCAGGATCATTCGCCGTCTAAAGGAAACCTATGGCGTCGAAATATATCTGGAACCGGGGGAAGCGGTGGTGCTGAACGCCGGATTTCTGGTTTCACAGGTTTTGGAGATTGTGGACAATCAGATGAAAATCGCGATCCTGGACACTTCTGCTGCCTGCCACATGCCGGATGTTCTGGAGATGCCCTACCGGCCGCCCCTGGCGGGAAGCGGGAAACCCGGAGAAAAGGCGTACACTTACCGTCTGGCCGGCCCTACCTGCCTGGCGGGAGATGTGATCGGGGACTATTCCTTCGATGAAGAGCTAAAGGAGGGCAGCATTGTAGTATTTGAGGATATGGCTCTCTATACCATGGTAAAGACCAATACTTTTAACGGGATGCCCCTCCCGGCCATCGCTTGGCGGGGGAAAGACGGAGAAATCAGAACGGTAAAGGAATTTGGATATGGGGATTTTAAAATGAGATTGTCGTAGAGAAACAATAGAAAAGCAGAAAGCAGGATGAAATCGAGAGATTCGTCCTGTTTTTTATTCGCGAATGTTTCGTTATAAAGAAATGGTATTGACAAACTATCTAATAAATTATTTAATTAAATAAAATATTTTAAAAAGGTTTGGATAGGAATATGAAACTTGGAGAGTACATAAAAAAACAGAGAGTTCCACCGCTTAATTTGTTTTATATTATTTTTACTGTTGTAATGTCTGTATTGGCTGTTTCATTGTATCTGTATGCGGAGATTGGACAAATTAAGGCAAAGGAAACCAGCGAGCTGACTGCTGACCGAATCAGTGCTATGCAGGAGATATCCTTAAATATTGAACTGGCGATGAATACATATTCTATGCATTATACAGATCCAGAGCTCAATGAAGCCTTGAGAGGATTAGACTTATACAGCGATCCCGAGTATGCAAGCAATAGTCAATATATTTTGAGGATGATATCATATATCGTAGGCGGAAATCGTATGATATCGGATGTTTGCTTTGTGGGAAATAAAGGGGGCTTTTTATCTAAAACCAGTCTTTCAGATGTAGACAGAAAGATGATCCAGAACGAAATTAACCGATATCCTGACGGTGCATCCTATCAGCTATCAGAAGTTTATGACAATCAATCCATTTTAGAACAAAAAGAGAGAGTTCTCTTAACACGTCAGATGTTTAGCATGAATACTATGGAAAAGGTCGGATATATGGTGTATTTACTGGATTTTTCGGCTCTTTCAGATGCTATGGAAAGAACTCGCTTCTTAGAAAAAGAAGAAAAGGGAATGTTCGTCTTCAGCGAAAGTCAGATGATAGAGAAACAGCCTGACAACGGTATTGCAGATCTAATTAGAGAACAACTGTCGGAGAAGTATCCAAGTGAATATGCAGGAGGAGGCACAGCGGAAATAAGAGTAGAGGCGGATGGTAAACCATACATAGTAACAATAGAGCAGGATAAAGTGTCAAAATGGTTTTTTGCTACGTATTACAGAGAGAATATGTTTTGGAGGGAATGTATTGCAGGAAACATCGGATTGATTATTTTTACGGCTGTACTGTGCATTTTTATGATTTTGATACAGATTCGCTCTTTTCAGTTCCTAAATGAGACAGTTCGCCATTTAAAAAAGGCTATGGAGACAATGGAGGGCGGAAATTTCGTAGAACTAGATCAGAAATTTGAGAATCACAGTGATTTAAGGGATGTGGTGACAGGATTTAATAAAATGTCACATTCGTTAAAACAGCTGATACAGGAAAATTATGTTCAGCAGCTCAAAAGAAAAGAAACGGAATTAAAAATGCTTCAGTTTCAGATTAATCCTCATTTTCTTTATAATACGCTGAATTTGATCAGTTCCTTGGCAGTATTGGATGGCGAAGGGCGAATTGTATCTATAACCGATAATATGGCAGAGATGTTTCGCTATAATATGCAGGGGAATTATACGGTTACAGTAGAAGATGAGCTGAATCTCATTAAACGATATCTAGCTATACAAGAGTTGAGATTTCCTAAAAAGTTTACGGTAGAATATGAACTGGATCAGAATCTTCTGAAGTGCCAGATAGAAAAATTTACCCTCCAGCCATTAGTGGAAAATGTATTTGCGCACAATCGGGCAAAGGGAAAACTGCGCATCAGGATTACGCTGAAGAAGAAGTCTGATGAGCTATATGAGCTATCTATTTGGGATAATGGTTTCGGGATAGAACCGGAAAAATTAAAAGAATTAAATGCGAAGCTGGACGAGACAAATTCGGAGGATGCAAAAACGATTGGAATTTTTAATGTGAATAACCGTCTGAAAAGGAGAACAGGAGATATTTATGGATTAAAACTATACAGCGAATATAAGGAGTGGACAGAGGTTGTAATAATATTACCGATTAATTGACTGGATGTGAATTATGAAATACTTGATTATTGATGACGAAATTTATGCTAGAAAAGCTCTGGCGAAAAGAATTAAAGAGATTATGAGCGAAGACAGCGCCGAAATATATGAGGCGGAAAATGTACCTACAGCAAAAATTATTTTGCAGAAACTGCATTTTGATATTATTTTTCTGGATATTTATATGCCGGGAGAAAATGGCCTGGAGCTAGCAGATTATCTCAGAAAAAGCAAGTTAACCTATGAGATTGTAGTGGTAAGCGGTTATGCAGAATTTGAATACGCCCAGAAGGCTCTTGAGCTGGGAATCCACCATTATTTATTGAAACCCGCTAATGAAGAAAAATTAAGAGAAATTTTGAAAGAGTCATGGGAAAGAAGCCGCACGGAGCGAAAAATCCGTACCATGGTCCCTGCAGAAGATATTTGTCAGATAGTCTTTGGCGAGGGCACAACAGAACTGTCATTCCAATCTCGGGAATATATTGTAATGGCTATCCGGGCCAATGGGGATATCGATGATAAAATTTGTATGCAGATCACCGAATTTCTTTTTCGAATATTCCGAGAGAATATGGGATATACCCTCAATCCTATGCGTCTGTCTGAGTTAGTAGCAGTATGCGGTGTTGAAAGAGGGGATGTCGATAAGATAAAGAAAGAGTTGGAGCCGCTTTTGGAGATCTGTGATCTTTATATCGGCATCAGCAATCCCTATCTGAGACAGGAAGATACAGCCAAGGCTTACCACGAGGCATTGGCGGCTCTAAACAATCGCTTGATTGACAGGTGGAACAAAATATTTTTATATTCGGAGGAACGGATTGTTCCGTTGAATGAAAGCGAATTTCAGATGTTCAGTCAAGCCTTGGTTAAGCAGGACTGTGGGCTTGCATGTGCAGTATTAAACAGAATATTTAAGTCTAGTATTGACGATAAGTGTCATTTTTCTCAGATTCAGTATATTTACCAAAAAATAGTTAACTGTATTCGCGAGTACCAATTTACTTACCGGAAAGAAAACGAGGCTGTATTGATTCAGTCAATTAATAGTTTCCGATCAATAAAAGAAATATTAAATTATTTTCAGGAACTGCTTTCAGCGTTTACGGATTCCGCACTTAAAGAAAACTCTAACCCCATGAAAGATGTGGTAGATTATATTCATCAGTACTACTATGATTTTATTTCGTTGGAGGCGTTGGCAAGAGAACGGTATTATATGAATCCGAAATATTTTGGAAAATTGTTTCGCGATTATACTGGGATATCGTTTTCAAAATATTTGATGAAAGTCAGAATGGAAAAAGCAGCAGAGTATCTGGAAGATGGAAACTATAGCATTCATCAGATTTCCTACATGTGCGGTTATACAAACACATCTCACTTTATTCAGACATTTAAAAAATACTATAATGAGACACCTGCAAAATGGAAAGGAGGGAAAAAGTAACAAATTTGATATGCTACAAATGACATTTTTGATATTTTGATTCAGACAAATTTTGTATAATAAAGCCACCTTTAGAAATACTAAGGTGGTTTTTATTTTATATTTTAAGGAGGTATGGGTGAATGAAAAAACGACTCAACATTGTATTGGGAGCAGCTATAGTCTGCATGGCATTAAGCGGCTGCAGCGGGCAGGAAGAGACACAGACCAGTGCAGATGTCAGCACTCAGGCTGAAGAGGAAAGCCAGGGAAGTGAAGCTGCAGCATCAGGGGGAGAAGCAGTAGAATTGGAAATGCTGCTTCATAAAGTGGAAGTAACAGACATTATGAATACTATGGTAGAAGAATTTCATAAAGAATATCCCAATATAACAGTAAAAGTAAACTGTCCGGGAGATACAAAAACGGTTCTTCAATCCAGAGCAGTGGCCAATGAAATGCCGGATTTGGTAACCTTCCCTTACGACAATGATTTCCTGATATATGCTACGGACGGATTTTTTGAAGATTTGTCAGAAGAGCCATTTATGAAGGAGAATATTACAGAAGAGACTTATCTGGACAATCAGATTGACGGAAAAAATTATTTCCTTCCAGTGCTCTCTAATGCCAGCGGAATCTACTACAATGTAGATATGTTTGAAGAATATGGAATTGAGATTCCGACAACTTTGGATGAGTTTTTCGAAGTGTGTGAGACCTTTAAGGAGAATGGAATTATAGCTCTTTCTTGTTCAGATCAGGAAACATGGACGTTGAGTGCTTTGGCAGATAGACTGACAGGATTGATCTTTGATGATAAGGGAGAACTGTTTCAGGATATTGCGGATGGAAAGACCTCTGCTGTAGACAGTGAAGGCATGCGCAAAGTAGGAGAGATTTTCTTAAAGATGCGCGATTACGCTCAGCCAGATAGTCTTGGTGTGGGCTATGAACAGGCAATTAATGAGTTCGCAAATGGGGAGACTGCCATGATGTATCAGGGAACCTGGCTTCTGCCTCTGGTGCTGAAAGCAAATCCGGATATAAATGTCAGTGTATTCCCACTGCCGGCTGAAAAGGCGGAGGACACCAGAGTTGGAATCAATATGGATCTTGGAATCGCAGTTTCTGTGGATTCTGAATATAAGGAAGAAGCCAAGCTGTTCTTAGAGTGGCTGTCCACAACCAAAAATGCCCAGAAGCTGGCAGATATGGAGGGTTCCCCTTCTCTGATTAAAGGTGTAGAGGCTGCGACCCCGCAGTTTGCATCTCTTGTAGAGCTGATGGATGAAGGAAAATCTTTCAGAATTTCCAGAGCTTATTGGAAAGCGGGTATGGTCAGCGAGATTAACAATGTATTCCAGAGACTGCTGGTGAATAAGGATATTGATGAATTTTTGCTGGATCTGGATAATTCGGTAAAGATGATTTACAACCAGTAGCAGCGCAGAATAGCAGGAAACAGAGAAAGACCCTGATGTCATAAGGAGGATTGTGATGCAGAAGAAAAAGAAAGCCTACAAAGGGGCTGGAAGGGCAACGGATTTCCTGATTACGATACCAGGGTTTCTGTTGTACAGCTTCCTGTTTATGGTTCCGGTATGTATGGGATTCTATTATAGCCTTACAGACTGGAATGGGGTAAGTAAAAATTATAATTTTGTGGGAATCCAGAATTATATAAAGCTGTTCTCGGACAGCAGATTTCTGGGTTCCCTGGGATTCACTGTAAAATATACTGTTTTGCTGATTATCGGCGTGGTGGTCATTTCCCTGACCACCGCCCTGATATTAAATTCAAAGATCAGATGCGGAGATTTTTTCCGGTCTATGTTCTTCTTTCCAGCAGTTCTGAGCCTGATGACTGTCGGCCTGATTTTTAAAGAAATTTACTACAGGGCAGTACCTCTGATAGGGGAATGGCTGAATATTGAGGTCTTAAAGACCAACATTCTATCCAATCCGGATTTGGCGATCTATGGAATTCTCTTTGCGAATATCTGGACGGCCTCGGCAATTCCCATGGTTCTGTTTTATGCAGGACTGAAAAATGTTCCGATGGATTTGTATGAAGCGGCCAGCATTGACGGGGCGACATTCTGGCAGAAGTTTAAGAGTATTACGGTCCCATATATTCTGCCTACATTCAGTATGGTATTTATTCTCCAGCTGAAAGCTGGTTTGGGAGTATTTGACTATATCATGGCTTTGACCGGAGGCGGTCCCGGCGGGGCGACGGAGTCCATTGGAACGCTGATTTATAAAGGGGCATTTGAAGAACGGCGTTTCGGGTATGCAGTGGCAGAGTCCATTGTGCTGCTGGTAATGATTGCTGCGATTTCTCTGATACAGGTAAAGATGACGCAGAATAAGGAGGTAAACGAGTGATGAAGAAATATGTATGTAATTCTGTAAAATATATATATTTATTTCTCGGCTGTCTGCTGATTGCTCTGCCTCTTTATCTGACAATCGCCAATGCTATGAAGACGCCTCAGCAGCTTTCGCAAAACTTTTTTGCGCTGCCGGAATCTTTCTATCTGAATAATTTTGCAGAAGTAATTTCCAAAGCAAACTTTTTCCGGTATGCATTTAACTCTGTCTTCATTACGGTGGTCGGCGTTGCGCTGATCCAGATTATTGTTCCTTTTACGGCCTTTCCCATTGCGAGACGCATGGGGACAGAACCGTATTTCAAATTTCTGTTCTATTTTATAACAATAGGGATTTTCGTGCCTTTTGAGGTAAAGATGCTGCCGCTGGTGAAATTGATGTCATCGATTCACATGTTAAATCCCATCGGTCTGATTCTGCTGTACGCATGCGGAGCCCTGTGTCAGGATATCTTTTTGATGGTAGGCTACATAAAAACAATCCCCAGAGATATGGAAGAGGCTTCTGCAATAGATGGCTGCAACCGGATTCAGACGATCTGGAAAATAGCGTTCCCGATTATGAAGCCGATGCTGGCAACGCTGCTGATTAAAGATACTCTCTGGATATGGAATGATTTTATGATGCCGCTGCTTATCTTGAATGTCAGTGACAAATACTGGACCCTTCCGCTCTTCCAGTACAACTTTAAGGGAACCTATTCTGTAGATTTCACACTGGCTTTTGCGGCATTCTCGCTGTCGATTATCCCGATGATGCTGGTATTTATATTTGCCCAGAAAAAGATTATGGGAGGATTGACAACAGGGGCGGTAAAGTCATAAAGGAGGATGACGATGGAACCTATCAGGTATGGAATTATTGGAACCGGCAGTACGGTAGGGATTGCCAGGAACCATATTTTTGGATTGAACCAGTGCAGCGATATAAAGCTGTCTGCAATTTACGATATTGACGAGAAGCAGGCCCTGAGAACGTATAAAGAATGCGGTCTGACAGACACGGTAATCTGCAAAAGCTGGGAGGAATTGCTGGAACATTCAGACGCGATAGGAATATGCCTCCCCAACAGCCTTCATGTGGAATATGCAGTCAGAGCACTTCAGGCGGGAAAGCACGTTTTGATTGAAAAGCCGGTGTCTACAAATGCGGAAAGTCTGGGAGAACTGCTGGAAGAGGAAAAAAAGCATCCTGGGCAGGTGGCAATGGTGTGCTTTAATTACAGAGAATTTCCCATTTACCAGCAAATTAAAAAGATGCTGGATGCAGGGGACATGGGACAGATTTACCGCTTCCATCTCCAGCTCGGAGGAAATCGTATCGCCAACAAACAGGTGGGGTTGGAATGGCGGATGGACCGCAGGACTTCAGGGGCAGGTGCAGTCAGCGACTTCGGCTGCCATTTGCTGGATATCATTCACTATCTGCTGGAACCCTGCTGCGGTCCGATAATCGAGTTAAAAGCATTATTGAGCACCTCTATTCCTGAACGGCGGGACCTGGCTGACGGAAGTATGCGAAAGGTCACCAATGATGACAGTGGAGTATTTATTGGAAAAATGAAGAATGGAGCTGTCTTTAGCTGTGATACCAGCCGGATCGGAATGTGGAGGCATTCGATTGAGATCGCCGGAGAGGGCGGAATGCTGTACGGAGACTTTGATCAGGACGATGTGCTGTGGATATGGAAAAAGGAAAAAGAGGGCCCATATCAGACCAGAGAGCAGATACCGGTTTCAGGCTTGCAGGGCCATGCTGGAATTTTGCAGAATTTTGCTGACTGTGTTCAGGGAAAGGCTGTCAATTACAGGACAGTGGCCTACGCCGGGCGGGTACAGGCGATGATTGACAGCATGGAAAGAACAGGCAGTTGGAGTTGGGAGGATGAAAAATGAGGATCGGATTTTTGACAAATGTTTTAGCTGACAATGGAATGAAAGACCTGATGGAGATTGCTGAGTGGGGAAGACAAAACGGTTTTCAGGATATGGAAGTGGGTCCCACAGTAGAGCTGAGCGAAGAGACGATTGCCAAAATCAGAGAAGAGGAGATCATAGATATTTCAGCCCTGATTTACTGCCGGAATTTCCTCACAAATGATCCGGAAACTGCAAAGACACACCGGGAAAACATATTGAAGAGGATCGACATGGCGGGAAAATATAAGATCGCCAAGGTGATCTGCTCTACAGGCGTATCTCAGGAGGCTTTTGATGAGGTGTGCTTTGAGCCGGAGAAGAGCCTGGATAAATCGGCGGAATTTTTAAGTGTTATGGCAGAGGAAGCCGAGAAAAATAATGTTACACTGTGTATTGAGAACTGCCCTCTTATGGGAAATATTGGCTTTGCACCATTTATGTGGGAAAAGATTTTTGATAAAGTTGACAGTCCGCGGCTGAAACTGGCCTTTGATCCATCCCATTTTATCTGGCAGTTCATGGATCCCTACCAGGCGATTTCAGAATTTGGAGATAAGATCGCCCATGTACATGCCAAAGATACCGAAATTCTCCCGGAGGTCCTGAAGAGAAAAGGAATTTTATATAATCCCAGACCAGTCAAAAATCAATTCAGAGGGTGGTGGCGGTACAGAGTGCCGGGGCTTGGCGAGATTGACTGGAATAAACTGATTGACTGCCTCTATCAGATCGGTTATGATAATACGATCAGCATTGAACATGAGGATCCTGTGTGGGAAGGAAATCTGGATAAAGTAAAAGCGGGAATGCTCCGTGGACGCCGCCATCTGGAACAATTTTTGTAAGAGCAAAGGAAGGGTAAATATGAGGAAACTGCGGATTGCCGTAATTGGCTGCGGCCGGATCTCCTCCGTTTATGCCAGCGCTTTTTTTAACCTGGGGAAGCAGTGTCAGCCTGTTCTGGCTGTGGACAAGCATCTGGACAGGGCGGAAGCCTTTGCCGGACAGTTCCCCGGCTGTATCCCCTCTGACAACACAGATATTCCGGAATTTCAGGCTCTTTTAAGTGAATGCCGCCCCGATGTCCTTCACGTCCTGCTGCCCCATCACCTTCATTGTAAATATGCGGCAGCAGCGCTGGAAATGGGGATCCATGTTCTCTGTGAAAAGCCGATAGATATTTCTCTGGAGGCTGCTGACGGAATGATAGAAGCCTCCAGGAGAGGCGGAGCACAGCTCGGCATTGTTTTTCAGAACCGCTATATCGATGGAGTTCAGAGGGTCCGTGAACTGATTCAGAGCGGAGCGCTGGGAGATGTGAAAGGCGCATTTTCTACACTCAATTGGCATCGGCCGCCCAGCTATTATGAGTGTGACTGGAAGGGACGATATGCCACGGAGGGCGGAGGCGTGGTGATTGATCAGGCGATACATTCTATCGATTTGGTACTGTATATGACGGGTCTGAAGGCGGTTGGAGTGCAGGGGCACACAGCCCGGAGGGTGCTAAAGACCATTGAGGTGGAGGATGAAGCTGACGCTGCGATTACTCTGGAAAATGGATCCATTTATTCCTTTTTTTCCTGCAATTACTATACCTCCAACAGTCCGATTCGGGTGGAGATCGACTGTGAAAACGGGACAGCTCTCCTGACGTTGGACAAGATGGAAATCAGATGGAGAGATGGAAGAGAAGAAGTGATTCTGCCGTCAACTGGCAAGAGGGGAGCTGTCGGAGAAAACTACTGGGGAACGTTCCATGAAAAGCAGATTGCAGATTTTTATGAGGCACTGCGGGAGAAGAGGACAGCCCCATGGCCTCCGGAGGATGCCAGAAGAACTCTGGAAGTAGTTCTGGGGCTTTATACATCCGCACGGACGCAGAGTGAAATCTGTCTATAATATGTAAAAATCTCTTTGGGATCAGGATTGCGGAAAGCCTGAGAACAAAGAGATTTTTCAATGCTTATATAATTAAATAAAATAAATAATTAAAAATAATAATCTTACACAAAAACTATGTTAAAAAATAAATTATGTATTGACAAATATATACACACCATATATTATTTAATTAAATTAATTATAAATAAAAAGAGAATTGGCCAGGTACATTTCATATTATCCTGCCGAAGCAGAGGGAAGAATGGTAAATGCAAAGGGTTCTAACCTGCCAAAAGTAAAGAGGTTAAACAGATCTTCTATTTTGGAGACAATCTACACATACGGGCCCCTGACCCGTGCAGAGATAGCGGATCGGCTGGGATTGACGCAGCCGACTATCACAACCGTGATCGCAGGGCTGATTGAAAAAGGGATCATCCGGGAAGTGGAGAATGATAAGGAGGAATTTACGGTCACCCTGGGAAGAAAAGCAGCATTTGTGGATTTTGTGCCGAATGCTTTTTATATAATTGGAATGGAATGGATTTTTTCGACTAATTATTACTGCATCTGCAATCTTCTGGGAGAAATCGTATATCGGGAGACCCTGGAAAGCTATCAGGATGATTATGAAAAAAACCTCAGCCAGGCCATCGCTGCGGTGAAGAGAATGCTGAGGGAGCAGAACATTCCTGATGAAAAAGTCTTGGGGATCGGAGTCGTCATCGCGGGCCTGATCGACAGCGACAATCAGATTATACGGTTTGGATCTGTCACAGGCTGGAGGGACAAGCACATGGGGGAGGAACTGTCCAGAGCCACAGGCTTTCCGGTTGTGATGGAGAGCCAGGGCAGGGCCAGAGCCACCGCTGTGCAGCTGTTTGAGAGGATGAGGCTGCCGGAGATATATGCCTATTACTTTGCCCGCCACGGCGTCTCTTGCATTATGATGACTCACGGGGAACCTATGAAATGCGGCAATTACGGGGCCGGGGAATTGGGACACATGCTGATGAAGGAGGACGGCCCCCTGTGCACCTGCGGTAAGCGGGGCTGCCTGCAGACCCTGGTAGGCGAGATGAGCATTGAGAAGCAGTGCGTCGACCTGATCCGCCAGGGAAAGGCCCCGATCCTGGAGCAGCTGACTGAAGACAGGGATGTCCCAGGCATCAACGATATTCTGAAAGCTGTGGAGTGCGGGGATCCGGAGGTCTGCCGCACGGTGGAGGAGGCGGCCAGATATATGGGAATCTCCATCTCCAATATCATCAATTTTTTAAGCCCGGAGCTTATTTTGATAGAGGCAGCTCTGATGAACAGTGAGCTGGCCAGAAGGAGGCTGACGGAAGCTGTGGAGGAGCACATTTTCCCGTTTCAGAAGGAGGATATTCATTTGAAATTTATCCCGGCCGATCCGTACCATGGCGCCAGGGGAGCCTGCGCTGTGGCAGTCAAGAAGTTGTTTCTAGGCAGCCCGTGAGCAGCGGGCTGGCCAGGCAAATTATTTTTTAGCATTTTAATTAAATAATTTATTTAATAATATACAAATTATATAAAATAGTACCGCGTTAAACCATCAAAAATACACATAAATGCAGAAGGAGGACAAGATGATTTCTTACAGGAAAGTAGTGATTACGGCGCCAGAGGTGGTGGAGCTTCAGACTGCAGAGCTGGATGAAACAGCATTAAAGCCCAATGAGCTGCTGATCAAAAAATACTATTCTCTGATCAGCGCAGGGACGGAGACGGCGTGCCGTTCCGGAAAAGAGCTGTGGTTTAAACTGCCCGGTGTTCCGGGGTACAGCGGAGTCGGAGAAGTAGTGGCCGCCGGGAAGCAGGCGAAACGCTTCCAGATCGGCGACATTGTATATTACAAGGGGAAACACTGTGAATATGAGGTGGTCTCGGAGGATGACCTGGTGATCAAGATTCCCGACGGCACACCGCTGGAGTATGTGCCGTTTGTCCGTATGGCGGCGATCTCCTCCTCCGCTATCAGGGCTTCCAACATCGAGTTTGGCGACGATGTAGCGGTGATCGGCCAGGGGCTAATTGGCCTGACAGCCATGATGGAGGCAAAAATGCAGGGAGCCAGAGTGATCGCGGTGGATCCTTCAGAGAAGCGCCTTGCAATTGCAAAGCAGTGCGGGGCGGATGAGACGTTAAATCCCAATACTGTCAATGTCAAGGAGGTGATTGAGCAGCTGACAGAAAAGAGAATGGTAACGACGCTGATAGACGCCACGGGGAGCTCCAAAGTGGTCTGTGAGAATATAGGCAACATTGCCTGGGGAGGGGAACTGATCTTGCTGGGGTCTCCCAGAAAGCCCTACGAAGCGAATGTCACAGAGCTGCTGCAGCACATCCACCAGTTCCGCTTTAACGTGGAGGTGAAGGGGGCACATGAGATGAGATATCCTCTGATGGGCGGCAATAAATTCGTCAAACATTCCACAGAGCGCACTTCCAGGATTCTCATTGAAAAATTGAGAGACGGGAGCTTTCCGGTAAAGCCCCTTCTGACCCAGAAGGTGAGACCGGAGGATGCGGCGGAAGTTTACGCCAGGATTGCGGTGGGAGACGAAGAGTATCTGGGGGTTATTTTTGACTGGACCAAGTGATAAAAGTAGGAAGGAGAAGGGAATTTATGAAAAGAGACAACATGAAGAGAGCGGCCGTTTTGCTGGCGTCTATAGCAGTGCTGACTGGATGCGCTATGCCAAGTGTGGGGACTGACGGGGAAGAGACGACAGCGGCAGCGAGCACGCAGCAGGCGGCGAGCGGCGAGCAGCAGGATTCCGCCGGCGGAGACGAAGAGATCGTGCTGCGGGTCGTGGACTGGAGCGACAGCTCCAAAACCTGGAGGGATGAATTCCACCAGAAATTTATGGAGGAGCATCCCGGCATAACCATCGAATATACGTGCTTGACCCAGGATCAGTTCCAGAATACAGTGATGACATCGATTATGTCAAACGATGCGCCGGATCTGTTTCCGGTGCCTATCAGCACCATGCGGCTGCCTACCTGTGTGCAGGAAGGGTGGTTCCTGCCTCTGAATGATCTGATGCCTGAAGGCTTCTTCGATCAGTTTGAGGAGGGAACCCTGGTGGAAGGCAACCACTATATAGACGGAGTCTACTACACGCTCCCGGAGAAGGCAGCGCCTACCAGCGTACTGATGTTCTACAACAAAGACATTTTGGAGGAGTGCGGCCTGGAGGTGCCGACCACGTACTCAGAGTTCCGGGAAGCCTGCCGGATTGTGACAGAACATGGAGCAGGGCAGTATTACGGGCTGATTGACGGCGGAAAGCAGGTCGCCAGACTGGAGAGCCTGGTGAGAGGGCTTGCGAATCTGGCAGGAGGCCAGCTCAGTGACAATAATATGGCTCTGACCTCGGGCGGAAGGGCGCCCTACGATTCGGCGGCGATGGCAGGGGCCTACACCCTGCTGTCCCAGCTATACCAGGACGGCAGCATCCATCCGGACACAGTGAACCTGACGGCACCCGAGGCCCGCTCCATCTTTGCTCAGGGGGAGGCGGCATTCCTGTGCCAGGGATCCTGGTGTATCGCAACCTGGAGTCAGGAGAACCCGGACTTTAATTACGGTGTTATGCCTCTGATCATTCCGGATGACGGGCAGAAGGGCTACTTGCCGGTCAGCGAGACCATCGCCTGGATGGGCATCAGTTCTCAGACAGAGCATCCGGAGCTGGCGGCAGAGTATCTGGTTGAGCTTTACGGAGAGGATTTCCAGGGGGCGACTGTTGCAGGCGGAGAGCGCTACAGCGTGATCAAGGGCATCAACGAAAAATATATGACCGAAGGCCCCAGCCAGGATTACTACAATATCGCTCAGGAACAGACTCTGGCAACCCCGATTGCGACTCACAGGGATAGTAAAGTCAATGATTTCTACGCAGAGGTGAGGTCAGTAGATCCCAGTCTCGGCTCCATCGCTCAGGGAGTGATCGCAGGCAGCATTGCGGAGGACCAGATTCAGGGGATTCTGACAGAGCTGGCTGACGCGACGACGGCCGAGTGGCAGAGGGCCAGCGAAGCAGTGGGACTGGACTTTGGCACATTTGAATTCCCCAACTGGGATCCTATGGAAGCGTACACAGAAGAAGATTATGCAGAATTGCAGTAAAGATGGAGGGACGGATATGTGTGCAGTCAGAATCGGCATCATCGGCACTGGAGGAAGCACCGGGATCGCAGCGGCTCACTTAGATGGATACAGAATGGCAGAGGCTGCCCGGGTGACGGCAGTATACGATCAGAACCTTGAAATGGCAGAGAAATGGCTGGCTCAGAAGGAAGGAAGAGGGATCCGTATCTGCCGGGACTTTGACGAGTTTTTGGATCAGATCGACGGCGCCAGCATCTGTACCCCTAATTTTACCCATGTGGACTACGTGGAAAGACTGCTGAGGGCAGGAAAACACGTATTCTGCGAAAAACCTGTAGGCATCTCAGAGGACGGCCTGGAGGGACTGGAGGATGCCGCAAAGGCGTCCTCCAGGATCCACATGGTAAATTTCAATTACAGAAACATACCGGCTCTGCAGAAGATCCACGAGATGATCGCAGGGGGAGAGCTGGGAACGATTTACGTGTACCGCCACACGATGGGAGGCGGAAGGCTGGCCAACGAGGCGGTGCCGAGAGAGTGGAGGTTGAAGAAAAAACTATCCGGAAGCGGTTCCCTGGGAGATTTCGGGAGCCATATATTTGATACATTTTTTTACCTTTTAGGGGAAGGAGCCGGAGAGTTTCAGAAGCTGGACGGAAATGGAAAGATATGCGTGAAAGAACGGATGGAGGGCGGCCGCATGGAGCCGGTGGAAAATGATGACTGTACAGTCCTCCAGGGATTTACGGACACAGGCGTTCTGTTCAGCGCGCTGACCAGCAGAGTCGGCGCTCTGGGAAACCAGCTGGAGATTATTGGGGAACTGGGAATCGTCCGGTTTTCCATGGAGAGTCCCCTGGCGGTTATCTATCAGCCGCGCCGGAGAGGTGAAGGCTTTACCGGGAAAGCGGAGCAGATTACGGCAGCGCCGCAAAACAGCCGCTGGGAGGCAGCCGAACATCCGGAAATGCTGGCGGCCAGTGAAAACGCAGCGAATTTTGTGCGCTGCATAGCGGAGAACAGACGGCCTGAGACAGATATTTTATACGGAATCAAAATTCAGAGAATCATTGATTCTGTCTGGAACGGGATGCCGGTTATTTAGAAATGTCTGAATTGTTACAGAAAAATGAGGGATAAGAATGAGAGCACAAGCAGGAAAAACACAGACGATCAGCGCCAGAAAAAAGAGAGAGAGACATTCCGTCAATCTCTGGTGCTGGCTGTTTATGTCGCTGACATTGATTTTTTATATCGTATTTCAGGGATATCCGATTATCTGCAGCATCCAGTACTCACTTTTGGATTGGTCCGGCCTTACCAGCAGCGCTGATTTTGCGGGCCTAGGAAATTATCTGGAGCTGATCAACGATTCCCTGTTCTGGAATGCCTTTATAAATAGTTTCAAGTACACCCTTCTTCTGGTCCCCTGTCAGCTGGTGGTATCGCTGATATTGGCCTATATCCTGAACAATGACAGGATGAAAGGAAGAGTCGTCTACCGGACGATGTTCTTTCTTCCAGTTATCACCACGGCGTCTATTGTGGGAATTATTATGATCTTTATCTTTGGCGTATCGGGGCCGGTTAACGCGCTGCTGCAGACTCTGCACATCATAGATGAGCCGGTTCAATTCCTGAGCGACGGTTCTATCGCCCTGTATACGGTAGTAGGGATTTCTGTTTGGAAGGATTGCGGCACCTACATGATCTACTGGCTGGCTGGTCTGTCCGGTGTGTCCAAGGATTTGTATGAGGCGGCTGCCATTGACGGGGCTAACCGACGACAGACCTTCTTCCACATCGTGCTGCCCTTGATTGTTCCTATCGGGGGCGTGATCGCTATCTTATGCGCTATCAATTCCCTAAAGGTCTTCGATATTGTAAAGACTATGACGGAGGGAGGTCCTTACTATGCCACAGATGTTATCGGAACCTTTGTCTACCGGCAGGCATTTTCCAGCGAGATGGGAATGCCAAGACTTGGATATGCCAGCGCGGCAGCGATCCTCTTTGGAATTACCGTTATTGTTATTGGAATCATCCTCAATATAGCGAAGGCAAAGCTGAATAGCAAATCTCAGATCTGACCGGCAGGAATCGGATCGAGTGATAGAAAGAAACGGTGAGGTGGCTATGAAACAAACAAAATCAAAAAAAACAGTGAAAACGCTGATATCCCACGCGGTTCTGATTGTCATAGGGGTATTGTGGATGTATCCATTTTTGTGGATGGCGTCGGCATCGTTCAAGACCAACGACGAGTTTTTTGCAAACCGTCTGAGCCTGATCCCGGAGACCTTTACCCTGGATAATATTATCCGCATATGGACGAAGGCAAATTTCAGTACATATTTTATTAATACGGTTATCGTAACGATCTTCTCTGTGATCATTGTCCTGGTTATGACCATCACGGCGGGATACGCCCTGGGCCGGTACGACTTTGTCGGGAAGAAAGTGCTGCTGTCCATCTTTCTGGCAAGCATTACTATTCCCCTGGTCAGCACCATCATCCCCACGTACCAGGTCATCCGCAGCGCAGGGCTGGTTGGGACCAGAACCGGACTGATCCTGGCCCAGTCCGGAGGGGCCCATGTGATCTTCCTTATGCTGTTCTCCGGATATTTTCAGGGGATCCCCAATGAGCTGGAGGATGCGGCCAAGGTGGACGGATGCAGTTTTTTCAAGACCTTCTGGTATATTATGATGCCTTTGGGTAAGCCTATTTCCATCACAGTGGTCATCATGCAGACGATCTGGACCTGGAACGCATTTCTGCTTCCATTGGTTCTGACATTGAACAACCCGAGCTCCAGAACGCTTGCAGTGGGACTCTACGCATTTAAAGGTGAGAATACAGTAGACTGGACTGGGATCGCCGCCGGAGGCTTTATCAGCGTCATCCCCATCATCCTGCTGTACATTTTCCTCCAGAAGTATTTTGTCGACGGGATAGCAGGAGCAGTAAAAAGCTGATGCAAAGGAGAAACGAATATGAAAATAGGATGCCATGCAGTTTTATTTACAAACAGAATTTTGACAGAGACAGAGAATATTCTCAGGGGCCTGAAGAGTGCAGGCTGCGAGGGGGTTGAGATCGGCTCCCGATTCTTCGGACTGGACAAGAGGGAGTACCTGCTGGAGGCGCTGAACAGCCAGAGACTGTACCTGGCGGGGCTCCATGTATCGATCCAGTGGATGGATCTGCTGAATAAACCGGAGGCGGCGGAGGAGAGTATTGTAAAGGGGGCAGAATTTCTTCAGGTCATGCCCTATAAAAATATTATTCTCACTGGCATGATCGGAGCAGGGCCTTCAACTGCTGAGGAGGCGGAGCGGGATCCGGTTCTGAGAAACCCGCAGGCGGTGAAAAAGATGGCAGAAAATCTGAATGAAATGGCCGAAAAGGCGGCAGACAGAGGGGTTTCGGTCAATTACCACAATCACTGCTGGGAATTTGAAAATGAGGGCCTTCTGTTCCTCTCTCTGATGGAACACGCGCCCAAGGTCAATTTCGCCCTGGATACTGGTTGGGCCGCGGTCAGCGGGTATGACCCTGCCGGGCTGATCGAGGCGGCTCCGGACAGGTTCCGCTATGTTCATCTGCGGGACTATAAAAAAGAGATGATGGAAGGCAAAAAGACCTTTGCTCAGAAGCAGGAGGGATATGTGGATCTGGGAACCGGGGATATGGATTACCGGAGACTGATGGATGCTTTAAAGAAGGCTATGGGGCCGGATGACTGGGCCGTCGTAGAATACGAAAAGGGGGAGGTCTCATTCGAGCGCTACCAGAAAGCAGTAGATTATCTGAAAAAGTTTGTATAATTGCCGCTTGCCGGGAAAACAGACAGGCCGGCAGAGGAATAGGGAGGAAGTGTGACAGATGAAGATAGGATTTTTGACTAATGCCCTGGTGGAGCAGGCCAGGCACTCCGGAAGCAAGAGATTTCAGAGACTGGAGGAGGTGGCCGGCTGGGCGTCTGCCAACGGTTTTACAGATCTGGAATGTGGTCCCATGCTTCCCCTGGACAGGGAGGCGTTCGAAAAGGTTCTGGGAGAAGGGAAGATCGGGGTGACGGCACTGATATACTGCCGCAATTATCTGAGCACGGATCATGCCGAGGCGAGAGAACACATCGAAGAACTGAAAAAGAGGATCAAGTTTGCAGGAGAATTGGGAATTGAGAAAGTTGTTACCTCTACCGGCATCGACAAGACTATCGAGGAGGGGATCTACGACCGGGATCCCGCGTTGAAAGATCGGGGAAATATGATCCGCAAGATCCCTATCCGCAGTCTGGACCGGGTTGTGGAGTTGTTTAAGCCATTGGTGGAACTGGCAGAAAGAAACAATGTAAAGCTGTGTTTTGAAAATTGCCCTCTCATGGGAAATATCGCCATCTCCCCTGTGATGTGGGAAGAGATATTTAGGCGCCTTTCAAGCGAAAAAGTCGGGTTGTGCTACGACCCCAGCCATCTGGTCTGGGAGATGATCGATCCCTATGGCCCTATCGAAGAGTTTAAAGAGAGGATTTTTCATGTCCATGCCAAGGACTGCGTTATTGACCGGGAACAGCTTGCCCGAACCGGGATCTTGACGGATTTCAGCTGGTGGAGCTACCGGATTCCTGGGCAGGGAGAGCTGAATTGGAAAAAACTTCTTTCGATGCTGAAAGCCTGCGGCTATGATGGGACCATCAGCCTGGAGCATGAGGATTCGGCTTATGAGGGCAGCATCGAGGCGGTAGAGCAGGGACTGCTGGAGGGAAAGAAATTTCTAGAGCAGTCAATGTGATTTCCTGAAACGGCTGATTCCGGAGATTAACTCTTGGTACGGCCGCGTGACTGCTATCTGCATACGTGCCAAGGAAGGATGTCAGAGCCTTACAGACGGCATCTGAATTTTTTTGGATGAAAAAAATTGGCCCGCATCACTGTCATGCGGGTCAGTTGTCTTATGGATTGGGTTTCATGGCCATCACCAGATCAGCCGTTTTCTTTGCGCTCAGCCTGCTCTCTGGCGAGGCGCTTTTTTGCGTCTTCCACAGATTCGCCTTCATGGGTCAGAAATTTGTCTACAAACGCATCTTCTACTTTCTTGTACGTGCCGACGACACTGTCCTCGACCTTCTTATATGTGCCGACCACGCTGTCTTCGATTTTCTGAAATCCGTCGGTCACGCCCTCAGCAATCTTCTCATTTGTTTCCACAAGTTTTGATTTTGACATGTTATGCGCCTCCTTCATGGGCTGTATGTTACATCTCAAATGTATCAGAAGTGTTGAAGAAATGTTTGAGAAATATTAAATTCTAGGTGTGTGATCCCACTGTTGAGGATTTTACTGCTGCATATATGCGAGGATCCGGGCCTGCACATTTTCCTGGAGATTCCGGTAAAAAAACTGATAATCATACAGATGGTAGATGCCGTCTGTAAAGATGGACAGCCCGGCAGGGTAGTCGTCTGGGGAGACATCAGGGACTTTTAAGGCCCCTCGCACTGGGTCAACGTATGCCCCGGTAAGCTCCGGTATCTCTGTGAGGATGGAACCGCTGTAATCCGTAAAACAGGCCCCTTTGTTGAGACTTTTGTCAGCAAATGTGCTGTCCGTTTTCCAGTTCAGAGGATTGATGGCCAGGGTTCTGGTTCCGGCAGGGATCATCAGGGAATCTGCCACATTTTCAGCTTCACTGTTGAAGGAGATGATGACGCCGGTATCGCTCTCCCTGGAGGCCATTTTCAAGTGGGGGAATTCCTGCAGATCATCTTCTGTTACCCGCTAGCCAATGGCGTAGCAGGCGATGAGCTGATCCATCCGGCCGTCTTGGCCAAAGAAGTCTTTCATCAGTCTCAGACACATATCAGCTCCCTGCGAAAATCCGGCCAGGATGATCGGGCGGCCATCATCCCCGGATCCGCTGTAAACAGAGGGGCAGATGAAGAAGACATCGGCATCCCGGCCCACGGTTCCGGTATCGATATAGGCCCAATTTTCCGGCTTGGAATAGTCGGTTTCTGATTCCGACTGGCTGCAGCCGGTGAGAATAGCAAGGACAAACAGCAGAGGGAGAAGCGTGCGGCGCAAAGTTCGAAATTTTTTCATAGTACTCTCCTATTTTAAGATATCGTAAGCCACCCCGCAGAAAATTTTCACTGCGTTGGGGAGAGCGCTCTCGTCAATGTCAAAAGTTCTGCTGTGGCCAGGACCGGCCTCTTTTGTCAGGATCCTCATAAAAGAAGCCTGGCCGCCCTGCTCCTGGACACGGCGCATCATATAGGAGACATCCTCGCTGCCGCTGCCTTTAGCGGCCATTTGCTGGGAAACCGGGAGGCTGAGATGGTTCTCACACACGGCCTTGATGCGCTCCATAAGGGAGATGTCGCTTTTCATAGAATAGGCGGCTCCCATCAACTTGATTTCGCAGGTGCAGCCGTGCATCCTGGCGGCGTTTTCCAGGACATTTTTTGCATAATCTTCCATAAATTGATTGATCTCTGAAGTTTCTCCCCGAACCTCGATCTCCATTTTCCCCTCATCGGCGATGACATTCCTTCCGCTGCCGGCGCAGACCGTCCCCACATTGACTCTGGAAGCTCCGCCGGAGTGGCGGGGGATCGCATAGAGATTCAGGATCGCAGTTGCGATCGCCAGCATGACGTTTTGGCCGAGCTCAGGGGATCCGCCAGCGTGAGCTGCTTTTCCATGGAAGACCACATCATATTTGGTGGTGGCAAAGTAGCCGATGCTTCCTGGAATCACCGCTGCCGGATCGCTGTCTTTCTTGGGAGTGACATGGGAACCGAGAAAGAAATCGACGCCATCCAGGTGGCCGTTGTCAACGATAGATTTTGCTCCGCGAACTCCTTCCTCCGCAGGCTGAAAGATCAGTTTGACCGTGCCGTGAAGCGAACCTTTTATATCCATTAATACCTGGGCAACCCCCAAGCCCACGGCTGCGTGCGCGTCATGGCCGCAGGCGTGCATGAATCCCTCGTTTACAGAGCGGAAACCCTCTCTTGCAGGGCGGTGGCAGGAATCCGTCTCCTCAAACACGCCCAGAGCGTCGATGTCAAAGCGCATGGCAATGACAGGGCCAGCGCCGCAGCGCAGGATCCCTATAACTCCGGTCATGCCGTCCCTGGTATCTTTTAAAAATTCTGGATCAGCGCCCTGGGCGGCAGCTCTCTGGTACTGGGCATCCAAGGCTTCCTCAGACGGAACTCCCATTCGTGATTCTTTTCTGCAGACCTGACTCCCTGTAAGGACTTCGTATCCCAGCTCTGTCAGCTTCCTCGCAATGATGGAAGAGGTGCGCATTTCAAACCAGCCGGTCTCCGCGTATCTGTGGAAATCCCGGCGCTGGGCGGTCAGCTCTCCTGTGATTTTGTCGGTTTCTTTGATGATCTGTTCGTAAATATCCATTTCTTCTCCTTTGATGATATGAACTGCTTTTTCTGAAGCCAGGTTTTTTAAATTTCCAGCTGCTGTGTGCTCACAATATCGTGTTCCACCGGCCGATAGAACAGCTCCCGCACCTTTGCAAAGTCTCGGGTGATCCCCAGAATCCACATTAACTTTACTGAAGCGGCCTCCACTGTCATGTCGTAAGCCTGGAGGACGTGGTATTCATTGACCGCTTTAAAGCCTACCTCATAGATCTCGGCATCGCTGCCTTCCAGCATAACCTGGGTAGCGATGACTACAATTTTTTCCGCCTCCCTTAGCCGAGCCAGCTCTTCCAGGAAGTTTCGTTTGTCGTAAAAGGGAATGCCGCCCACGCCGTAGCTTTCTATGATGATGGCATCATACCGGCTGCCGATATACCTAAGAATTTCCGGTTCCATCCCAGGGATTAGTTTTAGAAGAAAGACGCTGGGATCAATCCGGTCGTAAAAGCAGACAGATCCCCGCTCTTCATCTGCCTCCACATACTGGAGGATGCGCTTGTCATCAATAAAAGCTGCTACAGGGTAGTTGATGCTCTCGAATGCACTGTAGCTTTTGGTCCGTACCTTCCTGGCCCTGGTTCCCAGGATCGCCTTGCCGTCAAATACAATGTAAACGCCGTGGACTCCATCTTTGACAGCAAAGCGAATGCTGTCCATAAGATTTTTGGTAGCATCTGTGATGGCCGCGCTGATGGGCCGCTGGGCTCCGGTCAGGATCACTGGTTTGTCAGGATCCTGGATTAGATAGGAGAGCGCAGCAGATGTGTATGCCATGGTGTCTGTCCCATGGGTGATCACAAAACCATCGTACCGATCATATTCATCTCGGATTTTTGCCGCGATTTCCAGCCAATGCTCTGGCTGAAGATTGGTACTGTCCAGATTGAAAATCTGCACAGCGTCAATCTGACAGATATGTTTGGCTTCTGGGATATAGGAAAGAATTTCTTCCCCGGTGGTGCCAGGTGCCAGTCCGTTTTCCGTCTTTACGGAAGCGATGGTTCCGCCTGTGGTCAGAAGCAATAGTCGTTTCATGTCTCATTTCCTCCATTCGGCCCTTATTTTATCACATTGTTATGTGGTTTAAAAGGCGGTTTCCGCCAAAAAAATACAGGTTCATATTGATAAAGCAGCGGGGAGTGTGCTACATTTGAAAGGGAATCAGAATGAAAAAATGACAAGGAGGAAACAGACCATGTTAGAAATAGGAACAAAAGCACCGGAGTTTACACTGCCGGATCAGGATGGGAGCCAGGTAAGCCTGTCGGATTTGAAAGGAAGAAAGGTAGTTCTGTATTTTTATCCCAAGGATAATACTCCGGGCTGCACGGCCCAGGCATGCGGCTTTGGGGAGCTGTACCCACAGTTTCAGGAAAAGGGAGCTGTGGTTATCGGGATCAGCAAGGACAGTGTGGCCTCCCACAAAAAATTTCAGGAGAAATACAACCTGCCCTTCACCCTTTTATCAGATCCCGAGCTTACGGCAATCCAAGCCTACGATGTGTGGCAGGAAAAGAATATGTACGGGAAAAAGACTATGGGCGTGGTAAGGACCACTTATCTGATCGATGAAAACGGGATGATTGAGAAAGCCTTCGGAAAAGTGAAAGCAAAGGAAAATCCGGCTCAGATGCTGGAAAACCTGTAGGCGGCCGTATGAAGATCATCATTTCACCGGCAAAAAAAATGAACCGAAATACAGACTTTTTCCCGGCAGAGGCCCTTCCGGCATTTATAGACCGGACAGAAGTTCTGTTAAATCGGATCCGACAATTGGATTTTGCCCAGTGCAGGGAACTGTGGCAGTGCAATGAAAACCTGGCAAGGCAGAATTTTGCTAGATTTCAGATCATGGAGTTGAGAAATATCGGCGTGCTGACGCCGGCACTTTTGGCTTATGAAGGGATTCAGTACCAGTACTTGTCGCCTGTGACGCTGGAGACTGGGGACTGGAAGTATGTGAGAGACCATCTGAGAATTCTGTCCGGATTTTATGGGATTCTCCGGCCCCTGGACGGAGTGGCGCCCTATCGGCTGGAGATGCAGGCGCACCTGGCAGTGAGGGGGGATGCAGGCCAGAAGGACAGCAAAAATTTGTACGAGTTTTGGGGTGATACTCTCTGCCGATTCCTGGAAAATGAAGAAAATCTGGGGGAAGAAAGCGATGGCAGAAGATATCCCGTGATTGTGAATCTGGCATCCAAAGAGTACTCAAAATGCATTGAGCCGTATCTGGAGGACGGTGTCCGGTTTATCACCTGTGTTTTCGGAGAAAAGAAGGATGGAAAAGTTCGCCAGAAAGCAACTCAGGCGAAGATGGCCAGAGGAGAGATGGTCCGGTTTATGGCTCAAAACAGGATCGAGGATCCGGAGCAGATCAAGACTTTTGACCGGCTGGGATTTACATATTCGAAAGAAGATTCTGCCGACGAGTTAGCAGAAACAGGAAGGGCAGTTTATACCTTTTTGACAGAAGGAGATTAAGCACAGTATGTACATAGGAGATTTGCATATCCATTCCCGGTATTCCCGGGCCACCAGCAAAGAGGCGGTGCCAGAGCATCTAAATCTCTGGGCGCAGAAAAAAGGAATCCATATTGTGGGGACGGGTGATTTTACCCATCCAGCCTGGCGGGAGGAATTAGGAGAAAAGTTGGAGCCAGCGGAGAGCGGGCTGTACCGGTTGAAGCCGGCGTACCGGCTGGAAAGCCAGACGCTTCATGCACCTGAGCCCCGCTTCGTGGTGACAGGAGAGATTAGTTCTATCTATAAAAAGAACGGGCGGGTGAGAAAGGTACACAGCCTGATCCTGCTCCCGAGCCTGGAGGATGCGGAGAAGGTCGCAAAGAAGCTGGAGACTATCGGGAATATTCATTCTGACGGAAGGCCAATTTTGGGATTGGACTGCAGAGATCTCCTGGAAATTTTGCTGGAGCTGTCTCCACAGTCGATCTATATACCGGCCCATATCTGGACGCCGCATTTCTCCCTGTTTGGCGCTTTTTCCGGTTTTGATACAGTGGAGGAGTGCTTCGAGGATCTGACGCCTTATATCCATGCTATGGAGACTGGACTTTCCTCAGATCCGCCGATGAACTGGCGTCTCTCTATGCTGGATCCATATTTTTTGGTGTCCAATTCTGACGCCCACTCTCCGGCAAAGCTGGGGAGGGAGGCCACACTGTTTGACACAGAAATGTCCTATGAGGGGCTTTTCCGGGCGATCCAGACTGGGGAGGGCCTTGGCGGGACCATTGAGTTTTTTCCAGAGGAGGGAAAATACCATTATGACGGCCACCGCAAATGTCATCTCTGCCTCAGCCCCGCCCAGGCGGAGCAATACCAGGGAAAATGCCCAGTGTGCGGCAGGAAACTGACTATCGGCGTGGCCCACAGGGCAGAACAGCTCTCAGACAGACCTGAAGGGTACCAGAAGCCGGATGCCAAGCCCTTTGAGAGTTTGGTTCCTCTGCCGGAGGTCATCGCAGCATCAGATGGTCATTCGGCAGCCAGCGCTAAGGTGCAGGCAAAGTATGAGGAGATGCTGCAGAAACTTGGCCCTGAGTTTTCGATTCTTCGGGAAGTGCCTGTGGAGGAAATTCAGAAAGTGGCCGGACGGATGACCGCAGAGGGGATTCGGCGCCTGAGAGAAGGCAAGGTGGAGCGGATCCCCGGATTTGACGGGGAATATGGAACCATCAAACTCTTCACCTCCGATGAGCTGGCCAATACGGAAGGGCAGATGGACTTTTTTGCTCTGATCGGCGCGGCCCGGAAGCCGTTGCGAACATCTCCTGTGGAGGAACAGCCAAAGCTGGATACGGCCGGCCAGGCAGAAAAAGAAACGGCTGCAGCCAAGGCGCCGGAGACTTTTGGCCTTAATCCGGCTCAGCAGGAAGCGGTACAGGCTCTGGATCGGGCGGTGGCGGTTATTGCCGGCCCGGGAACGGGAAAGACCAGAACTCTGGTATCCCGGATTTTATACCTTCTAAATGTGAGAAAGGTGCGGCCATCCGAAATCACCGCTGTGACCTTTACTAACAAAGCAGCGGCTGAGATGAGAGAGAGACTGAAAAAAGAGCTGGGGAGTGCGCGCCCGGCAAACAAAATCCAGATTGGAACCTTCCATTCCATCTGCCTCAGTCTCCTGAAAGACCAGGACATTCCCTTTGTATTGGCGGATGAGATGACGGCAGGGGGTCTTGCGGATGAGACCATAGAGAAATTTGGCCTGGATGTAAAGCCTGGGCGCTTTCTGCAGGAGGTCTCCAGAAAAAAGACAGGCATGGATTCAGACCTGAACGAAGAGGCGTTTGCTTATTACCAGGGACGGCTGAAAGAGCAGAAAGCCCTGGATTTCGATGACCTTTTATCTTCCGCGCTGGAGCTTATGGAGAGCGGCAGGAACGTTTCGGAAAAGAGATTTTCCTACCTTTTGGTGGATGAATTTCAGGACATCAGCCCTGTCCAGTACCAGCTGATCCGTAGATGGAACCAAAATGGGAGGGAACTCTTCGTGATTGGCGACCCGGATCAGTCTATCTATGGCTTTAGAGGGTCAGATGCCCACTGTTTTGATCGGCTGTCGGAGGAGGAACCGGGGCTAAAAATTATTCGGCTGACAGAAAATTACCGTTCAGAGGGACCGATTATCCGGGGCGCTGCCTCTGTAATTTCCCATAATCCTGGTGGAGAGCGGATTCTGTCTCCCAACCGGGAGGGCGAAGACAAGATCCGTCTGGTGCAGGCGTCAGGAGAACTGGAGGGAGCGATTTTCGCTGCCAAAGAGATCAACCGCATGGCAGGCGGTATCGATATGCTGGATGCCCAGGAGAACGGGGCAGAACGGGAAGGGAGAAAGGTGCGCAGTTTTTCGGAGATCGCTCTTCTCTACCGGACCAGGAGACAGGCAGCTCTTCTGGAAAAATGTCTGAAAAAAGAGGGTATCCCCTATGTGGTAGCTGGCAGAGAGGATTTTTTGATGGACTGCTCTGTGCGGGGGACGATCAGTTTTTTCCGTTACATCCTGCACCCTGAGGATGAGATGGCAGGACGGGCATGCTGCAGGCTGCTGTGGGGGCTGGAGGACGGCCCGGCGGCAGATATGGTTCTGGAAGCAGAGGCGGAGAAGTTTCGGGACGGCCTGGCCTCAGCTTCACCGAAAAAGATCCTGGACCGCTGGTTTGAGGAACTGTCGGAGAAGCTGCCCCAGTCCGGGGACGTAAACAATCAGGCTCTTGATAAGCTGCGATCCTGTTCCCTGTTTTATAAGACCATGGGAGAATTTCTGGATAGTTTGGCGCTGGGGGAAGAAGGGGATCTGAAGCGCTGCGGCGGAAAGACTTATTCCTCGGACGCCGTGACCCTGATGACCCTTCACGCTTCCAAAGGTCTGGAATTTCCGGCTGTTATGATCTGCGGCACAGACCAGGGGATGATCCCGCTGGAGACTGATAAGGGGGAAACGGATAAAGAGGAGGAACGCCGACTCTTTTTTGTAGGTATGACCAGGGCAAAAGAAGAACTGATCCTGATCAGCACAGAGACCCCATCAGAATTTTTGTCAGAAATTCCAGAGACAGAGATTACCCGCGGGGAGGCCAGGACCAGAAAGGCAAAAGAAGCCGGCCATCAGATGGATCTGTTTGAGTGGATGGGGGAGATCATGTGAAGAAGTTCTATCTTACTGCGCAGTATGCTGCAATCATCTCCAAAAAATCTCTGGCATACTGGGGAAGATAGCGGTTTTTCGGCCAAACGGCTATGAGGATATTCTCAATCCTAGATTTGCCGATGGAGAGGCAGATGGGGCTGCCAGAAGTCCGATCTTTTAGAAAATGGTAGTAGCTTTCCGGGGCGAATGCGGCGGCAAGGCCCTCCATAGCCAGGCAGATGGACATTTCACTGTTTCTGGTGTGCATTAGAACATGCGGGATCATTTCGTAGTCTTTAAAGAGTTCCAGGGCAAGACCTCCAGTATTTTGGTCCGGATAGAGAAGAATAAAATTCTCATTGGCCAGCAGCCTGAGATCAATCCAGGGATAGGAAAAACCAGCCTTTGGAACGGCCTTTTTGACCAGAGGATTGTCAGAGGAGAGAACCAGCACGATCTCCTCACGGGACAATTCCTGGAAGGCTAGATTCTTTGGAAATTCCCGAACATTGTAAAAGGTCAGATCTATACTGGAATCGTCCATGATTTTCTCTGCGATAAAATTGACCTCTTCCATCAGATTGACATTGACGTGAGGATATTTCTTGTGGAAGGGCGGAAGGACAGGGCCGATGATGCTGTTGCTTAACATGATAGGAATGGAGATGTTTAAACGCCCATGGTTCTGGTGCATAATATCATCAAACTCCTGATCCCACTGAGAACCGTACTGGGCAATCTGCTCCGCGTAGTAGATATAACGCTCCCCCAGATAGGTGGGAAGGTACTGGCTTCCAACGCGGCTGAACAGCGGAGAGCCAAGCTGCTGCTCCAAATTTTTCAGATATTTGCTCAGAGAGGGCTGGGAGATAAAGAGAGCTTCGGCTGCCCGGCTGATGCTTTTGTGTTTGGCGATGGCTAGAACATATTTCGCTTCCTTGAGATCCATGACAAGCCTCCTATAGCTTTACTGCATAAAAAATATAGATTACATGTATTTGACGTATACTATATCACATTTTATAATAAATGTACATAGAAGAATTAATGTAACTAATGAATGGCCGGCCTGGAGGTTCCCTGTGGTGAAACGCTGGGCCGGCACAAGGTAAATGGAGAGGTAGAGATGAAAAAGAGCAGTGCTTTTATCATGGTAGTGCCAGGGCTTGTGATTCTGGCAGTCTGTCTGTTCCTTCCCCTTCTGCGTGTAATCGTGCCCACCTTTTCCGACGGAGAATACCCGTTCAGTGCCTACATCAGCTTTTTCCAGGACGAGTACTATATGACAATTTTTTTCCGGACCGTAAAGATCGCGCTGATTACCACCGCAGTCTGTATGATAGGGGGTGTTCCGACGGCTTATTTTATCAGCCGCTGCAGCAAGAAATGGCGGGGGATCCTTCTGGCCGTTTCAATTTTCCCGATGATGACCAATTCGGTTATCCGCAGCTTCGCGTGGATTAATATTCTGGGGAGCAACGGGATTGTAAACCGGTTTCTTATGGCTGTAGGCTTGGCAGACAAGCCGGTAAAGCTCCTTTATACAGAATTTGCCATCATTATCGGTTCCGTTTATCTGTTCCTGCCGCTGATGATCGTAACAGTCTCCGGCGTTATGGAGAATATCGGGGACGATATGATGGAGGCAGCCCAGAGCCTGGGAGCCAACAGGCTGATTGCTTTTATGAAAGTGATTTTCCCCATGAGCCTTCCTGGAATTATCGTCGGGGGCATCCTGGTATTCACCGGAACACTGACAGCTTACACGACGCCGCAGCTTCTGGGAGGCAACACGAATATGGTAATGGCGACGTTTATCTATCAGAGAGCTATGGCGGTAGGCGACTGGAACGGAGCTGCCGTAATTTCGCTGATTATGATTGTGGTGACCCTGATTGTCATCAAGGGCTTCAATGCTCTGGCAAACAGGCTGGACCGGAGAGGAGAGAGCAATGGGTAAGAATAAACTTTTGACAGCAGTTGCCGTTTTGGTTTTTGCTTTTTTGATTATCCCCCTTTGCATTATCACGGTGACAGCTTTTGGCGGAGGGAGCGCCATCACCTTCCCTATTGATTCCTTCTCTTTAAAGTGGTTTGCAAATGTCTTCAGCCTGGAATCGTTCCGTAATTCATTTCTCACCAGCCTGGAGATTGGGCTTCTGGCAACAGTGATCGCTCTGTTAGTGGGAATTCCGGCAGCCTATGCCCTGGCGCGCTCCGGCATGAAGGGAAAAGGAATTTTAAAATCCGTATTTTTGTCTCCCACTATCGTTCCGGGAATCGTAATCGGCTTTGTCCTGTACCAGTTTTTGGTGCTGACTCTGCGGATACCGGTGTTTGCCGGACTGCTGGCAGGGCACTTTATGGTGACTCTGCCGTATGTGATCCGTGTGGTGGGTTCCAGCTTGGATCAGTTTGATTTTTCCATCGAGGAAGCGGCCTGGAGTCTGGGATGCCCGAAGATGAAGGCGTTTTTCAGAGTCGTGCTTCCCAACATCACCTCCGGAATTTCAGCGGCCTTTATGCTGGCCTTTATCAATTCTTTCAATAATATACCGGTATCAATGTTTCTGTCCGGACCGGGTGTCTCTACATTCCCGGCGACGCTGATGAATTACATTGAATACAATTACAACCCAACTGTATCTGCCGTATCGGTGGTTCTG
This sequence comes from uncultured Lachnospiraceae bacterium, assembly GCA_944376125.1. Lineage (GTDB taxonomy): Bacteria > Bacillota > Clostridia > Lachnospirales > Lachnospiraceae > UMGS1370. The sequence goes on along the minus strand of CALWBQ010000039.1, from coordinate 63,963 downwards.
ATGGCCGCTACCATGCTGATCATGGTGATTGTGGATAAGACCCTGGGAATCGCTTCATTGGCTAAGTAGGAGGAAAATACAATGGCGTTTATGACCTTGGAAAATATTGCAGTATGTTATGATAAGAAGAAACAGATTTTAAAGGGACTGAATCTGGAAGTAGAGAAGGGCGAGCTGGTCTCTCTCTTGGGTCCCAGCGGATGCGGTAAGACAACAACTCTCAGGGTGGTTGCAGGTTTTATCGATCCTCAGGAGGGCACTTTCCGGCTGGACGGCGATGACCTGACAAAGGTGCCGGTTCACAAGAGAAATTTTGGCCTGGTGTTCCAGAGCTACGCTCTGTTTCCGCATCTGAGCGTCTATGACAATGTGGCCTTCGGCTTAAAGATGAGAAAGATGGGAAAAGACGAGATTGACCGCAAGGTTAAGGATATCCTTGAGGTCTGCGGCCTTACCGACCTGGCAGACCGTTTTCCCCAGCAGATGTCTGGCGGCCAGCGTCAGAGAGTGGCCCTGGCGAGAGCGCTGGTGATTGAGCCGAAGCTGCTTCTGCTGGACGAGCCTTTAAGCAACCTGGATGCAAAGCTGAGAGTCAACATGAGGGTGGAGATCAAGCGGATTCAGAAGAAGCTGGGGATTACAACCCTGTTTGTCACCCATGACCAGGAAGAGTGCTTCTCCATTTCCGACAAAGTGGCGGTTATGAACCAGGGTGTCATTGAGCAGTACGATTCCCCTGAGAATATTTACCGTCATCCAAAGACAGAGTTTGTGGCAAGATTTATTGGTTTTGAGAATTTCCTGGATCTGAAAAAGTCCGGGGACGTCTACCAGACGGCAGACGGGAAGGTGTTTGCGGTGGAAACGCCCCACGAGGAGGCGGCCCTGACGGGAACTATCCGCCCGGAGGACATTGAGATCGACCGGGAGGGACGAACTGCCAATGTGCTGGAAGGAACTGTGGGAGTTCGCACATTCCTGGGCAAGAGCTACCAGTATGAGGTTTCTACTTCCGCTGGAAAGTTTATGGTGAATATGAGGGCGGAGGATCAATTCCAGGAGGGGGATCCCATCCGTCTGTATCTGCCGGCAAATAAGCTGATCCTGGTAAGCAGGTAGACCTTTTGCCGTTCAAGTAATCGCGCGGCGCGAGAGTTTCATCAACAATATGATAGAAACCGGAGCCGGATATTTCCGGTTCCAGGCCATATATAATAAAAGGAGAGAAAAATTATGAAAAAGATAGCAGCAGCAACTTTATGTGCAGCAATGTTGCTGACCGCCTGTTCCGGGGCGGCAGGAACAGAGGGCGGAAGCGGAGATTCCGATTCTAGAGAGCTGGTTCTGTCCACCTATGGCCTGAGCGAGGACATTTCCGCTGAGGAAGTGTACGCTCCCTTTGAGGAACAGTTCGGATGCAAGATTGTGACGGAGACTGGAAGCACCAATGAGCGTTATACTAAACTTTCCGCAAACTCTCAGTCCAACATTGATGTGATCGAGCTGGCCCAGGCTATGACGGCTCAAGGGATTTCTGAGGGATTATTTGAGCCCATTGATTTAAGCAAGATCGAGAACAGCCAGTACCTGGTCGGATCTGCCAAAACTCTGGCGGAGGAAGGCCAAGGAATCGCTTACACCATCAACAGCATTGGCATCATCTACAACCCGGATGCGATAGATATTGAGATTACCGGTTATGATGATCTCTGGGATCCCAGCCTGACCGGAATGGTAGCAATCCCGGACATCACCACCACCTTTGGCCCAGCTATGGTTTACGTGGCCAATGACCATGCAGGCGGAGATATTGAGGCTGATAAGGGGGAGGCCGCATTTAAGGCGCTGGAAGAGTTAAAGCCTAACCTGGTAAAGTCCTATGCCAAGTCCTCTGATCTGATCAATATGTTTACTTCCGGTGAAGTTGCAGTTGCCGTGGTCGGTGATTTCGGTGTTCCCACGATTCTGGCGGCAAATCCGAACCTGATTTACTTTGCTCCGGAAGGAACCTACGCAAACTTTAATATGCTCAGTATTCCAAAGAATGCAAAGAATAAAGAGCTGGCTTATGAGTATATCAACTACCGTCTGAGCAAAGAGCTGCAGACCAAGACCGCTCCGGCACTGAACGAAGCGCCTACCAACAGCCAGGTAGAGCTGACGCCTGAACAGTCTGTTAACATGACCTATGGTGAGACAGCAGAAAATGCAAGAGTTTTAAATTATACTCTGGTCAACGAAGTGCTGAGCGATTGGATTGATCAGTGGAACCGTATCATCAACAGCTAAAGGCAGAAGCCAGAATGGAGAGGTATGTATGAAGGCTGACTTGATCATCCGAAACGCCTGGGTTTACCGGACATACCGCCAATGCTTCGAACAAATGGATATTGCAGTTGCAGGGGAAAGGTTTTATAACATTTCCCCTGCTGTGCATTTAGAGGCAGAGACGGAGATAGACGGGACCGGCAAATATGTGGTGCCGGGACTTATCGATATCCACATGCATATTGAGAGCTCTATGACTTATCCCAAAGAATTTTCTAGAAAAGTCCTTCCTCACGGTGTCACCTGTGTGGTGGCGGATCCCCATGAGATCGCCAATGTGTTCGGTATCCGGGGGATCCGGAGCTTTATGGATCAGGAAACAGAGCTGGATATCTATTACGGAATTCCCTCCAGCGTTCCCGCTACCAGTCTGCGCCTGGAAACCCCCGGCGCGGTTATCGGTGACAGGGAGGTAGAGGAACTTTTAGAGGATCAGAGGGTTTTGTGTCTGGGAGAGGTGATGAATTACCAGGATCTCATCTCTGAGGAAGATACGCCGGTGAAGCGGTTTATCCGCCTCTGCGGCCAGTGCGGCCGCCCGGTGCGGATTGAGGGCCACTGCCCATCTCTGACCGGGGACGACTGTGCCCGCTTTATCTGCGAGGGGGTGGATGCAGACCACACCCAGCAGACCCCAGAATCTGTGCTGGAGAAGACGGATATGGGGATGTTCTTGGAGCTCCAGGCCAAATCCCTGACTCCGGATGTGGTGGAGACTGTAGTAAAGCACTCCCTTTATGAAAACGTGGCTCTGGTGACGGACGATACCATGCCGGATCACTTGATGGAAGGCCATCTGGATCGGATTCTCCGCCTGGCAGTGAAAAATGGGATGCCGGTGGAGAAAGCCATCTACTGCGCCACCTTGACTCCGGCTAGGAGGATGCACCTGGATGACCGGGGAATCATCGGGCCGGGAAAACGGGCCGATTTTATCATTCTAAATAGCCTGGAGAATTTCTCCATCGAGGCAGTCTACAAAAACGGGAAACCATACCAGCCCTCCGGTAATGATAGGGAAGATTGCCGGGAGCAGGGCCTTTTCCCAGAAGATTTCTATCATTCTGTCCACTGCCGGCCGGCCGAAGCGGAGGACTTTGAGGTGCGGGGACAGGGCGATTTTGCCCTGGTAAATGCCATGGAAATCCAATCTTTTGGAACCAGAGCTAAGTGGGTGAAGCGCCAGGTTCCCATCCGGGATGGGAAGCTGTGCTGGCAGGAGGCCGGACTGTGCCTGGCTGCTGTCTTTGAGCGCCATGGAAAGAGCGGAGGGGTTGGCTATGGTTTTGCCGCCAATGCCTTTACCTCTAGGGGAGCTGTCGCCACCACCTGGTCCCACGACAGCCATAACCTTCTGGTTCTGGGAAATTCCCCCGAGGATATGGTAATTGCCCAGCGGGAGATCCTCAGGATCCAGGGCGGCTACGCGGCGGCCTCGGGCGGAAAGATTACGGCAAGGGCGTATCTCCCGGTAGGAGGAATCCTGTCCGACAGGCCGGTGGAAGAATTGGCAGAAGAGCTGGCCGGGGTGCGCCGCGCTATTCGGGATATGGGGTATGTAAACAATAATGAGATCATGTCCATCTCCACCCTCACCCTGCTGGTCTCCCCGGAACTCAAGATCAGTGACAAGGGGATGTTTGATGTCAAAACCCAGAATCTGGTGCCCCTTATTGAAAAGACCTGGATTCAGGGAGAGAATGAAAGCGAAAATGCATAAGACGGGAGGAAGCAGCAGATGAAGACAATTATTGTCAATGGGATTGTGGTGACTATGGATTCCCAGGGCCATATTTACGACAGGGGATATGTGGCTTTTGAGGATGGAAAAATCCTGGAGACAGGGCCGATGGAAGCTGGGATGATTACGGAGGATGCCCATATCCTGGACGCCCGAGGCGGGATTGTGATGCCTGGCATGGTCAACCTTCACAGCCATCTGGGGATGGTTTCCTTCAGAGGGCTAGGGGACGACTGCAAAGACCGGCTGAGAGTGTTTCTCCTGCCCATGGAGAAGAAGGCCATGGACGCCGAGCTGACCTACCTCTCTACCCGCTACGCGGTGGCGGAGATGCTGCTGGGCGGTGTTACCACTGTGGTGGATATGTATTACTTTGAGGAGGAAGCTGCCAGAGCTATGGACGAGATGGGGATCCGGGGGATTGCCGGGGAGACCATCATGGAAGATCCTACCTGCGACAGCCCGGATCCGAAGCAGGCCCTGGCCTACGCCAGAACGCTGATGGAGCACTACAAGGACCATCCCCGCATCCGGGGCTGTGCCGCTCCCCATGGGACCAACACCTGTTCAGAGGAAACTCTGAAAGCGGCGTGGACTCTGGACCGGGAATTCGGAGCTCCCTTTACTCTCCACACAGCGGAGATGGATTATGAGATGACGTACTTCCGGGATCAGTATCACATGACCCCGGTGCAGTTTCTGGATTCTATCGGAGTCCTTGACAGCAGCACACTGGCAGCACACTGCATCCACATGACAGATGAGGATATCCAGCTTTTCGCCTTAAAGGGTGCCAAAGCTGCCCACTGTATTGGCGCTAATTCCAAGGCGGCCAAGGGCGTGTCGCCGGTCAGCGCCATGCTGGCGAAGGGCATTGCAGTGGGGCTGGGGACGGATGGCCCAGCCAGCGGAAACACTCTGGACATCATCACTCAGATGAAGCTGTGTGCCGATTTCCACAAGAATGAGACCAGGGACCGGAGCGCATTCCCAGCGAAGAGTATCGTGGAGCTGGCCACCATAAAGGGGGCCGGGGCTCTGGGAATGGATGGGATTACCGGTTCCATCGAAGCAGGCAAGCAGGCTGACTTGGTGCTGTTGGAAACGGAATCGGCCAGTATGTTTCCAGTCTACGATCCTTACTCGGCCCTGGTATACAGCGCTTCTCCCCAGAATGTGGACACGGTCTTTGTGGATGGCGTCTGCCTGGTAAAAAATAAAAAGCTGGTGAAAGCCGACCTGGCAAAGCTGCGGTCTGAGCTGGCTGAGAAGATGAACCGGACGGAATTTGGGAAGATTAAAAAGTTTTAAAGGTATGATTTCAGAAACAGGGAAATGGACTGTCAGTTAATACCGGATTTTACCCCCTGACATGGGCCGATTGGAGCAATCCAGTCGGCCTTTCCATTTTGGGAAAGAGTATCTTTGATATGAATTGAACCATTTAGACAAACGGATTGTTCAAATAGGGAATTATTATTTGCATTTGGGGAAATAACTTCTTAGAAAGCAAAAAGAATTGGGCATTTTTGAGATGATATGGTATAATGACCGCAAAGCGGTTATTATACCTGCGCATGCCGGTTTCTGCGTTTACCGCAGAAATCCGGGCGCAAAATTCCGCCGGAGGCAGCCGTGTCCCGCAGGGACATGGTATAATGACCGCAAAGCGGTTATTATACCAGGGCAAAAGCCGAAGATTCAATGCAAGCGCGTTTGCGGGCTGAAATAACAGGAGGAAAGGGCATGGATGTAACCTACAATAAACTTTTTAAGATGCTTATAGATAAAGAATGGAGCAAGACAGAATTTGCGAAAGAAGTTGGAATCAGCACTAATACGCTTGCGAAACTTTCGAGGAATGAATTTGTATCGATGGAGATTCTCGTAAGGATTTGCAGAAAGTTGAACTGTACGGTAGATGACATAATGGATATCCTTCCTGAAACCAGAGAAAGATCGTAGGAGGAATTGATACTGACTATTATTGGAGAGAAATACCGGTTAAGAGATAGTGCTTTTGTCAAAAATAGAGAGAGGTGACTGGCCATGATTATCAAAAAAATTAAATTGGAAAATTTTACGGTTTTTGAAGACCAGCAAATTGAATTTGATCCGGGTATCAATATCCTGATTGGTGAGAACGGAACTGGAAAAACACATATTTTGAAAGTTTTATATTCTGCTTGCCAAAGTATTGATAAAAAAGTATCATTTCCCCATAAACTTGTTTTGACAATGCTTCCTGACGATTATAAAATTTCGCGGCTGCTCACAAGAAAACCCGGAAATCGTACCGGTATTATTCGTATTGCGGCAGGAGAATCTGAGATGGCATCAGAGAGAGTGCTCAAGGCATCCTTTAATGGAAAAACAAAAAAGTGGGAAGCGGATGTAACAGGAGAAGATGGTTGGGAAGAATCCTTTTCTGGATTGAGCAGTATCTTTATTCCTGCTAAAGAGATTTTATCCCATAGCTATAATCTGAATGCTGCGACTGAAAAAAATAATGTTCGTTTTGACGACACATACCTGGATATTATCAATGCAGCAAAGGTTGACATCTCTGTTGGCAGAAACAGTGCTTCAAAGAATGCTATGTTGAGAAGAATTCAAGAAATGACGCATGGTACTGTGGTTTATGATGCTAAACGAGACGAATTCTATCTAAAAAATGGAAGCTCCAGACAGGAATTTAATTTGGTAGCAGAAGGTATTAGAAAAATGGCGCTTTTATGGCAGCTTGTAAAAAACGGTACATTGGAAAAAGGATCTGTTCTTTTCTGGGATGAACCAGAGGCGAATATTAATCCCACATATATTTCTATTATCGTTGAAATGCTTCTTGAATTGCAGCGGCAGGGGGTACAAATATTTATTTCTACACACGACTATATGATTGCAAGCTATTTTGATGTCAAAAAGCAAGCAGGAGACAGCGTGGTCTTTCACTCTTTATCTCACGCAGACGGTACAGATATTATTTATTATGACAAATCAAAGACTTTTGATAATTTGAAAAATAACGTTATTATCACTGCTTTTAATGAGTTGCTGAATGAGATTTATAATCTGGGAGTGTGAGAGTATATGTCTATAGTGTATATAGAAGAAAACGGACAATACTCTTTGGATTGTTCGAAGGCTATTTGGTCAACGGACAGAATTCACACCTATTATCAGGATTCCAGTCATCAATATGGCCATCTTGGATTTTTATGTGATGTGGATTTTGTCATAGAAAATGAGAAAAATATTTTGCTGGTGGAATACAAAAATGCCAGTATTCCGGGCGCAGCCAGATCTGGGGCATTTCGGCCAGAGAGCGAAAACAAACTGGAGAATGTTGCAAAAAAATTTTATGATTCATTGCACTGGCTCTATTTAAAAGGAAAAGATAAACCGAAAAAATATATTTATATTTTAGAGTATCCTAATGGAAATTCTGCTTCCAGGCTAATGATCCGGAATAAACTACAAAAGAAACTTCCATTTGATTTGCAGGGGAATTTTGCTGCAATGGGACGGAAAATAATTGAAGAAGTAAAAGTGGTCAATATCTCCGAGTGGAATGCAGATGAAGAATTTGGAATGTATCCGCTGAAACCAGTTTCATCATCTGCTACATAATCGGGAGATTTACTGCGGCCAGTATGATGACAATAGCGCTAAAAATGGCGCTGATGCGGCGTTAGATAAAGAAGGCGATACTGTTAAACTGTAAAACCAGATCGCGTAAGGGGAATTGATATGAACAGCACCTATCCGTATATTGCATCGCTGACAAGAGAACCTTTTTTGTTTTATGAGATGCGAATAACAGCAAAATTATTGAATAGTGGGTTAAATGATGAGGAAACTGTGGCGCAGATTGCCGCAGACAATCTTTTTCAGTATCCGACAGAAAAGACGATTGTCCGTATGGCAAAAGCCTGCATCAAAAGACTGAACGCAATGGAAGATGTGGACTTAATCCAAGCGATTGCAGCACAGCCAACTGAGATCGCCAAACAAATTTGCCTGTATGCGCTGATGAAACAAAGCCGTTTGATTTGGGAATTTATGCTGACTGTCATTGGAGAAAAATACCGGTTAAAGGACAGCTCCTTTGGCAGAATAGATTTAAATACTTATTTTATTCGCTTGCAGGAACAGGATAATTCTGTAGCATCATGGAGCGAAGGGACGATTGCCAAGTTAAAGCAGGTGATTGTAAAAACCTTGGTTGAAAATGAGTATCTGGATGATGTCCGGGCAGACCATTTGAATCCAGTATATTTATATCCAATTTTAGAAAATGCAATTAGAAGCCATGGCGACCTGACGGTTCTGCCGGCGTTTAATTGCTTTTCGTAATGGAGGTGCAGGGAGATGAGTCACATTGAAGAGCGTCTGGATCATGTCAGGTCTTTAATTCAGGAGCCTGAATTTTTAGAAGGAAAAGGATTAAGCAACGAAGTCAATATTCGCATTTTCTGCTATGATCCAGAAGAGGAAATGGCGGTTCGCCATTTTGTCGAGCAGCTTAAAACAGACCATTCATTATCATGTCGATTGAAAATCTGTAATCTATATCAAATTTTCCTTTCGGCCTGCGAAGATATGGATATTTTGGATGCGATTCCGGATATGGAAGCGAATGATGGAAGTATTTTTCTCTTGGAGCAGCTTCATTCTGCCATCGGTGAAGGAGAATTTATTGATAAAATTCAGTATGAGCCGCAGCAAAAAGGCGATGTGCTGATGCTTACCGGTGTGGGAGAAGTTTTTCCCTTTATGAGAATCCATACTTTGCTGGAAGCCCTGCAGCCTCATTTTTCGAATGTCCCGATCTTGGTGATGTATCCAGGTGAGTTTGATGGCCACCATACGAAATTATTTAATAGATTACAGCCCAATGATTATTACAGGGCTTTCAATATTGTATAAGGAGATACGGTTATGATAATTCGTGATATGTTTGCAGATGACATCAATCGAAAAATTAATGGAGTCATTAAAGTCGATCAGGCCGCTGATGAGGTGATTGAGCAGGAATTAAATGAGTATGTCATTACCAGGGAATTGAAGAAACACTTTGTTACCTTTTTTAACTATTACAGTGATGCTTTGGATGAACCTACCTCTGATACAGGCGTATGGATCTCCGGATTTTTTGGAAGCGGTAAATCTCACTTCCTGAAAATGCTGTCTTATTTGCTGGAAAACAAAGAGGTAAACGGAGTTCGCAGCGTGGAACGCTTCCGCAAAAAATTCGAGGACGACCCGGCAACCTTTATGCTGATTGATCGCTCCACGAAGGTGAAAACGGAAACCATTCTATTCAATATTGATATTGAGGGGTCTATTAACAAAGATAAAACCGCCGTTCTCCGGGTTTTTGCCAAGACTTTTTATAATCATTTAGGCTTTTTCGGAGATAATCTGAAAGTTGCCAAGCTGGAACAGTACATTGATCAGCAGGGGAAAACAGAACAGTTCCGCCGCACTTTTGAAGAAAAAAAAGGAATGCCCTGGCTGGAATCCCGCAAGGCATTTGCGTTCAATGGAAAGTATATTATCCCTACTCTGATGGAAGTTCTGGATATGAGTGAAGAAGATGCCAGAGCGTGGTTTAACGACAAATCAGCCGTCGAGTTTTCCATCGCTCAGTTAGTGGACGATATCAAAGATTATCTGAAAACAAAGCCGAACAGCTTCCGGCTTCTCTTTATGGCGGACGAAGTAGGGCAGTACGTCGGCACAGACACAGATATGCTTTTGAATCTCCAGTCACTGGTAGAGAAAATCGGCAGTGAATGCGGCGGCAAGGTGTGGATTGTCTGCACGGGACAAGAAGCGATTGATGAGATCATCAAAGTCCGTGCAGATGAGTTTTCCCGTATCCAGGCTCGTTTTAAAACCCGGCTGAGCCTTTCATCTTCTTCCGTGGATGAAGTGATCCAGAAGCGTATTCTGAAGAAGAATAAAGCGGCGGAAGCGGAACTGGAGAGAGTTTATGATAAAAATGATTCAGTCCTCCGCAATCTGTTCAGCTTCACCGACTCGATTCTGGATATTAAGGGCTATTCCGGCCCAGGAGAATTTGCGGCAAACTTCCCCTTTGTACCTTACCAGTTTATCATCATGCAGAAAGTATTTGCTGAAATCCGTAAACACGGCAACTCCGGCAAACATCTTTCCGGTGGTGAACGCTCCATGCTTTCCGGCTTCCAGGAGGCCGCACAGAAAATACAGGGGAAGGATGAGTATGCCCTTGTGCCCTTCTTCCGTTTTTACGATACCGTACATACTTTCCTGGACGGTTCTATCCGCCGTGTCATTGAGCGCTGCCAGAGAGCTGCAGATAATGGAGATGGCATTGAAGCGCTGGATGTAGATGTGCTGAAACTGTTGTATCTGATTCGATATATTGATGATATTCCTGCCAATTTGGATAACATCGTGATTTTGATGGCAGATGATATTCGTATGGATAAAATCACCATGCGTGAAACCGTTCGCGGTTGTCTGAATCGTCTGATGAGCCAGAATTACATAGGAAGAACAGGCGAAGTTTATAACTTCCTGACTGATGAAGAACAGGACATCCAGAAAGAGATCAAAAATACCCCTGTCGATACCGCCTCCATTGTAGACCGTATCGGACAGATGATTTTTGCCGATATTTTTACTACAAAGAAATACCGCTATGGGAAATACGACTTTGCTTTTGACCAAATGGTAGACGGTATTAATATCGGCAATTTTACAGGCGGAATGTGTCTGCGTTTTCTGACAGTCGCCACGGATGCTGCGGAAAAATCTGAGCTGCGGCTGATGACAGAATCTAAAGGCAAAGAAGCGATCGTTGTACTTACTGAAACGCCATACTATGAATCTTTAGAGAATGCTATGAAGATTCGCAAGTATATCAAACAGCGAAATGTAAACCAGCTTCCAAAGTCGGTTCAGGATATTATCCGGGATCAGCAGGAAGAGGCGACTAAGTATGAGCAGACTGCTATGGAGGATCTGGTCAAAGCCATCGAGTCTGCACAGTTCTATGTGGATGGCGAGCATATTGAAATCAAAGGCGGCAATGCAAAGAGCAAAATTGACCAGGCTTTGGAATACCTGGTTTCCCATGTATACAGTGAGCTGTCTCTGATTGAAAAAAATGCAGATACCGATGCGGATATCATTGAAATACTGACCGGTACAGATAACATGATGCCTGGCATGGAACCGAACCGCGGTGCAGCTGCCAAAATTGAAGAGTATCTGGAAATGCAGGCGATGAAAAATCTTCCGACTTCAATGGCAGATATTCAAAGCCGTTACAGTGCAATTCCCTATGGCTGGAGAGAAATCGACATTGCAGCCGTGGTTGCCAGATTGATTTATGACCAGAAAGTCACTATCAAATACGCCGGTTCCACCATTCAGCCAGACAACCCGAAGCTGCCGGATATGCTCCGTAAAAAGAGCGAGATCGGTAAGACCAGCATCAGCAAACGCCAGATGATCACCGCTGCCAAGATGCGGGCCGTGAAAGGACTACTCCGGGAATATTTTGATGTGATGGATGTGCCGGACGATGAGGATGGTCTGGTTGCGTTTGTCGTGCAGAAATTTACCGCTTTGAGAGAGCATTACCTGGAACTGAGCAGCAGATATGAGAGGCATAAGTACCCGGAACGGAATCTGGTTCTTGCTTCCATCGAGCAGGTGGACAAGATCCTTTCTCAGAGAAAAGATAACATTGCCCTGATCGATGCGGTTCTGAAAGAGGAAGATAATCTTTTTGACAATAAGGAAAAGATGCAGCGTGTGGAAGGATTCTTTAAGAATCAAGTCCAGGTGTTTGACGCTGCAGTCAAAATGGAGGAAGACCTGAAAAATGACCTGAATTACCTCAAAAAAGAGAAAGAAGCTAACGAAGCGCTGAACCAGATTCGCCTGATCACTGTGGTGCAGAGCGACCCGAAAAGCATTTACCGCAGAATTCCAGAACTGAACGGGTTGATGGATAAAGTACGGGAAGGACACGGCAGACTATTGGAGGGCAAACGTGCCGAGCTTTTGGAAATCATCCGTCAGTGCATGGAAGAAGTCCACACTCTGTCAGACGACGATGCCGCCTGCATGGACCTGGTGAAAAGGGGCGATGCTTTTTTCGATCAGCAGAAAGCCAAAATCCGGGAACTTCAGAGCCTTGCCCTGCTGGACGGCTTGGTTCCGCAGATTTGGTCGTACAAAGATGATATTTGCGAACGAATTGAAACCGCGAAAAAGCCGCCAATCGTTGCCGAAAAAGAGGTATCTTACGGGGCAGAGAAGACTGCCGCAAGGAAAGTAATCAAGACTGTGTACCGTCAGGCAGCTTTCCCAGCAAAAGTATTGGAAAGCCAGGAAGATATTGACGCTTATGTAGAACGCGTGAAAAGCTATTTGACTGCCATGATGAAGGATTGCGATGGAATAAAGCTGAGTTAAAGATTATGAGGTGATTTTTATTGATGGAACTTGCTATTGCCTTAGCTGGAGCTATTATTGGTGCTTTTGCAGCTTGGTTTTTGAATGAATGGAGTATCTCCCTCAGGGAGCAACCAAGGTTATGCTTTCAGATGACGGATATACCGGAAGATAAACTGACTGAGAAGGAACTTCGCACAAAGACAAGTGCTTCAGAGTATGGTATCAAAGTATTCAATGTCGGCAAAAACGCTTTCATCTTAGATCACTTTTCCCTGTACTATGAGGGAAAAAATCTTGTTGATTGTTTCATGGACGAAGCTAAACAGGTTATCTTACCCAATGAAAACGCAATTTATACGCTTATGGAACAGGATGCAGATGCCTTGCAAACAAATTTTACGGATTCTGGTGAGCTCATTTAGGAGAATAAATCATGGATAAAAATGCAATTAAAAAATTTGCTGTCTGGGCAAGACGGGAGCTGATTGAGCGTGTGTCCCAGAAAGCCATGCAATATGGAATTACACGGGATAACGCCATTGATGCTGACGCTGACAGCGTGGGTGGCAAAGTCTTGACGGATGTTCAAAAAAATCAGCGCAGAGCGTTGATTTTGCAAATTAACTATAAAGGTTTTGAAGAAGTAATGGAGGAGGTTGCCTATACCTGGTTCAACCGGTTTATCGCTCTGCGATTCATGGAGATCAACGGTTATCTCCCAACCCGTGTGCGAGTGTTTACCAACGGAGCTAACGAATTTAAGCCGCAGATTCTTGACGAAGCCATTCATCTGGATATGGATGGTTTGGACATGGAGCGTGTCTATGAGCTGAAAAATTCTAACCAGACTGAAGATCTGTATAGATATCTGCTAATTATCCAGTGCAACTCCCTTAATCCCATTCTGCCAGGAATGTTCCAGCGAATCGCTGATTACACCGAGCTGTTGCTTCCAGACAACCTGCTTCGGGAAGGCAGCGTCATTGAGCAGATGATTTCGTTGATTCCGGAGGAGGATTGGCAGGATGCGGTTGAAGTTGTTGGTTGGTTGTATCAATATTATATTTCGGAAAAGCACGATGAAATTGTAAACATTTATAAGGGTACAGTTAAGCAAGAAGATATTCCAGCAGCAACACAGCTCTTTACTACAGATTGGGTTGTTCGCTACATGGTCGATAACTCTCTCGGTCGTTATTGGATTGAACGGCATCCGGAAAGCAATCTTGCGGAAAAACTGAAATTTCTGGTGAAACCGAAAGATGGAAAAATTCAAACTGTAAATGAATCGGTAACTCCGCAGGACTTGACTTTCTTCGACCCTTGTATGGGTAGCGGTCATATCTTAGCATATGCTTTTGATGTTTTGATGGAGATTTACCGAGAGTATGGTTATACCGATAGAGAAGCTGTGGCAGAGATTATGCAAAACAATCTATATGGTTTTGACATTGATGAGCGCTGCACTCAGTTGGCTTATTTTGTTGTAATGATGAAAGCTAGACAGTACGATGCAAGATTTTTCAAGCATGGAATTTATCCGCAGGTATATTATCCAAAGATGGATCACGAATTGAAAGCCTACGGCTCCCTGTTGCAGGTTGACACGCTGGAAGCACAGCCAGAAGAGCCTGAAGTGCTTACGTTGTTCGACATGGATTATGACATTCGTTTGAATGATTGGAATTGCCGCCGCCTGTTGTCCCAGAAATATGCAGTAGTCTGTACGAACCCGCCATATCTGAACAAATACAACGACAAGTTAAAGAAATTCGTGACGGAGAATTATAAAGACTACTCTGGTGATTTATTCAGTGTTTTCATTTATCGAAACTTTGGATTTTGCAAAAAAGAAGCATATTCTGCGTTTATGACTCCGTTTGTCTGGATGTTTATCAAGACTTACGAGAAGTTACGTGAGTATATTATCAACAGCAAATCTATTACATCGCTGATTCAGATGGAATATTCTGCTTTTGAGGAAGCGACGGTTCCAATCTGTTCCTTTGTGCTGCAAAATTGCACAAGCGAAAACAAGTCGCTATGCTTCCGGCTGTCCGATTTTAAGGGCGGAATGGAAGTACAAAAAGAAAAAGTGTTGGAAGCGATCCAAAATCCAGACTGCGGTTATTTTTACGAAGCCCAGCAATCTAACTTTTCCAAAATTCCAGGAAGTCCTATGGCGTATTGGGTTAATGATAAATTTTACATTGCTTTTGAAAATGGAACTTTGTTAGAGACAGTTGCTCACCCTAAAAAGGGCTTGGCGACCACAGATAATAATCGTTTCCTTAGACTATGGTTTGAAGTTGCATTTAATCTATGTGGAATTGGGTTTCATAATGCAAAAGATGCAAAGACATCCCAAAAAAAATGGTTTCCATTAAACAAAGGCGGCGAATATAGAAAATGGTATGGAAATAAGGAGTATGTGGTTAATTGGGAAAACGACGGGCAAGAAATGAAAGATGCTATTGTAAAAAGGTACAAAGGAGGGAGTTATACAAAGGAAATTCGAAGTGAAGGCCGATATTTTCAAAACTCTATTACATGGAGCGCATTGACTGCAGGGAAATCAAGTTTTAGACGCTCAGATTTCGGTGCTTTATTTGACTCCGCAGGATCATCCATGTTTCCTAATGAAACCTGGAAATATTTGATAGCACTGCTTAATACCAAGGTAGTCGACCAAATCCTAAAAGTGATAAACCCAACTCTGAATTATGGTGCTGGTTCTATTGCTAATATACCGATTGTTTTTGAAGAAAACGTTAAAGCTAAAGTAGAAATAATAGCTACTGATAATGTGAGCAGATCAAAGGCAGATTGGGATTCCTTTGAAACCTCCTGGGACTTCACAAAGCATCCTCTCATTCGTTCTGTTTCTACTGTTGCTGAAGCATTTGCCCAATGGGAAACAGAGTGCAACAACCGTTTCGCCCAACTGAAAGCCAACGAGGAAGAACTCAACCGCATTTTCATTGACATTTACGGCTTGCAGGACGAGTTGACCCCGGAAGTGGAGGACAAGGATGTGACTGTTCGCAAGGCTAATTTGCAGCGTGACATCAAGAGCCTGATTTCCTACGCCGTGGGCTGCATGTTCGGCAGGTATTCTCTGGATGTGGAAGGGCTTGCCTACGCCGGCGGCGAGTGGGATGCCAGCAAATATACCACCTATCCTGCCGATAAGGACAACATTATCCCTATCTGTGATGATGAATATTTTGACGATGATATAGTCGGCCGTTTTGTGAAGTTCATCGAAACAGTTTACGGCAGTGACACTCTGGAAGAGAATCTGAAATTTATTGCTGATGCCCTGGAGGGCAAAGGCCAGCCGAGAGAAGTCATCCGCAATTATTTCCTCAATAATTTCTACGCCGACCACTGCAAGGTTTACCAGAAACGTCCGATTTACTGGCTGTTTGACAGCGGAAAGAAGAACAGCTTCAAGGCTCTCATCTATATGCACCGTTATCAGTCGGACACCATTGCCCGCATCCGCACCGACTATGTCCATGAGCAGCAGAGCCGCTACCGCACCGCTATTGCGGATATGGAGAATCGTATTGCAGCGGCGTCTACCAGCGAGCGTGTGAAGCTGAATAAAGCTCTGAACCGCTTGAAAGATCAGGATACTGAGCTACGGACTTATGAGGAAAAAATTCACCATCTGGCAGACCAGATGATTGCTATTGATCTGGACGATGGAGTAAAAGTCAACTATGCAAAGTTCCAGGACGTTCTGGCTAAAATAAAGTAAGAGCAGCAAAAGCTGCCATAGAAAGAGAGGTGTATCCTATTGACCATAGAAGAAATCCTTGCTGGGGAATCTAAAAATGTGGAATTTAAGGAAAACCTGCCAGAAAAAAGTATCAAATATATGAAGTCTGTGGTTGCCTTTGCGAACGGAACCGGGGGAAAAATCATTTTCGGAGTGGCTGATAAGACCAGAGAAGTGATCGGCTTTGACAAGGAAGATGTATTCAAAAAAATGGATGCTATTGCCAATGCAGTGTCAGACAGCTGTGAACCGGCGATTATTCCCGATATTACTTTACAGACGGTTGACGGCAAAACGATTATTATAGTAGAGGTTTCTGGGGGCAGACAACGGCCATATTATATCAAAGCTCTCGGCAAAGATGGCGGCGTATATGTCCGTGTCGCCGGAACTACCCGCCTTGCTGATGAGTACATGGTAAAAGAGTTAATGTTTGAGGGCAGTAGCCGCTACTTCGACCAGGTTCTGTGTACCGGGCTGAATGTCACAGATGAAGATATTGACGCTCTTTGTAAAGCCATGAAGGAGCAGGCAATCAAGAACGCCCATAATGAGGAGCAGAAAGCAGCTGTCAAAGATGTTGGAAGACAGCAGCTTCGTTCCTGGGGAGTTCTGATTGAACGTGATGGAAAGGATTATCCGTCCAATGCCTATACTATTTTAACCGGATGCGGAGGACTTCATGTTGCAACGCAATGCGGCGTGTTCAAGGGAACGACAAAAGAAGTTTTTGTTGATCGCCGGGAGTATACCGGTCCGATCTGGGAACAAATAGAGGAAGCATTTCAGTTTGTTCTGCGGAATATTCATCTGGGTGCTACCATTGTGGGTATTTATCGTCAGGATGTTTATGAAATTCCGCCGGATGCCATTCGTGAGCTGATCATCAATGCTGCGGTGCATCGCAGTTATCTGGATCATGGCAATATACAGGTTGCGGTGTATGACAATCGGTTAGAAATCACTTCTCCAGGGAAATTGCCAATGGGACAAACTTTGGAGCGTATGAAGGAGGGATATTCCCAGATTCGTAACGAAGCTCTTGCATATGCGTTTTCCTATATGAATTTGATCGAGCATTGGGGAAGCGGTATTCCGAGAATCATCGGTAAGGTAAAAGCTGCTGGTCTGCGGGAACCGGAGTTCATTGGCGGTGAAGTCGATTTGCGTATTAATATCTATCGAGGGCGGATTGACGGCACTGTTGCCCCCAATAGTGCCGCTAAACCGCCGTTAAACCGCCGGGAAACCGCCGCTAAACTGCCGGCAACTGAACAGGAACAGCAAATTTATAAGTATGTGTTGGAAAATACCGGTGTTACAACGGCACAGGCGATGAAACTTCTTGGCATAAAACAGCGCAGAACCAGAGAAATTTTAGGAAAAATGGTTGAAAGCGGTTGGCTGAGAAAAGAAGGCGCTTCACGAAGCACAATTTATGTAAACAATATGGAAAGGAGATAACGCAGCGTGGACATAGAAAAAGTAATACAGGAACTAAACGGAAGATTTGCGTTGCCGTTGCCGGAATATTATCACCGCCGCATTATCTTCTGGTACGACGAGGATCGAGAGTTTGAGGATAAGCTGGATGGGATTCAGCTTGAGAATGTAAAGATCGTTGTTTTGACAGGAAGCAATACTTTTATGGTAAAAAAGCTGCTCTCTCATGATGACCTGACTTCAAACTATCTGGTCTATAATCCCTTGTCTTTTGACAGACCGGACGATGACTGGCTGATTGATATAAAGCTGTACAGCGAGGAGTTCCGCGCTGATCTCATTTCCATCTGGATGGATGAAATGGGATTGGTATCAAGTTTTGCGATGCGGAAACAGGTAAAGCATTACCGCAAATTTTTTAATGCTAAAGATCGCCGCGCAAAGATTGCAGCACAAGCTAAAATACCTTCCAATCCGGCGCAGTTGCACCTAGCGGTGATGGCGGCAATCTGCGGGTTGAAAGACGCACAGCCAAATCAGATCATTCAGAGTATCTTCCGTGCCGGTTTCGATAAAGACAGCAATCCGTTGTATCAGGAGTTCGTAAACTATGGTGCAAACGATGCATTCTGGGCTATGGCTCGTCAGGGAACGGGTTACTGTGAGGAGGAGGGTGATATCGGTCAGCTTGCGATTCATTTGCTGCTGACAGCATCCACCCGCACATTGTTCCGGGAACATCTGGCAGGTCTGGACAAATTTCTCTCCCTTCCTCATCAGGCGTACTGTTATGATTTCGTATCAGACTGGCTGCGGAGTGACAATAATCGCCAGTTTTATGAAATCGCTCATTATGTGGAGGAAGAGGCCCGTCTTCCTCAGCGTTTTGAGCAGATGCCGTTGGAAGACTTGATAGATACGGAATGCTTTCCTTGCATCAATGAAGTGATTCTGACAAAATTGATGACGGAAATCAGCAATCAGATTATTGATGTGGATTTGATTGTGAAAGTGGTGGAGAAACGCCGCACCTGTGTCTGGTATGAGGATTTTGCCGACTTCTACGACGGCATTTTGCAGGTGGCGAAAATGCAGAAGTTTTTCAAAGAGCACTCTGCCGGGTTCCATTTAGCCCGGGCCTGTGAAATCTGGAAAAACTACACGGCAGATTATTATCAGATGGATCGCTATTATCGGCAGTTCCACCTCTGCTTCCAGAGAAGCCTGGAAACATCCAATATCCTGCTTGATGATTTGTTTAAGCACGTTGCAGACCAGGTGGAAGGACTTTATTCCCACTGGTTTCTAGGAGAACTAGGAAATAACTGGTCCAATGTCTGTGCAGATGACTTGGCTGAATATGGAAAGATTATGGAAATCCCTCAACAGGAAGACTTTTATCGTAGCCGTGTAAAAAATGCAGATTCCAGAGTGTTCGTGATTATTTCTGATGCCATGCGCTATGAAGTGGCGGCTACCCTTGCGGAAGAGCTGCAGAGGGAGAACCAGGGCCAGGTAAAGCTCCAGAATATGCAGGGCATTTTTCCGTCCATTACAAAATTTGGTATGGCTGCTCTTTTGCCTCACTCCAAGCTGTCTGTAGAGGTAAAAAACGAATTACTTTCTGTATTGGCGGACGGGCAGTCCACAGCCAGCGCCAACCGCGACAAGGTTTTGAAAGCTGCCAACCCCGCAAGTGTGGCATTGCAGTACAAGAACATTATCGGTATGAAGAGAGCTGAGAGAAGCGCTCTGGTAAAGGGCATGGAAGTAGTCTATATTTACCATGATACCATTGATGAAGCAAGTCATACCTCCGATACCGCTGTATTTTCAGCTTGTGAGAAAGCAATTTCTGAGTTGAAAAATATGGTTCGCATTATCGTCAACGAGTTTGGCGGAGCTAATATTTTGATTACTGCCGATCATGGATTCTTATATACATACAGTCCTTTGACAGAGGACAGCAAGGCGGATAAGGCCAGCTTTAACAGCATGGACGTAGAGTACGGCAGACGGTATGCCATCATGCAGAAAGGCGCATCACCAGACTATCTGATGCCGGTGAAATTCCTGGATGGAGAAACTGGATTTGATGGATTTACGCCGAGAGGAAGTATCCGGATCAAGATGAACGGCGGCGGTTTAAATTTCGTTCATGGCGGTATTAGTCTGCAGGAGATAGTAGTTCCAGTGATTGACTATCACCATTTGAGAAATGATTCAATGGAATACAAGCGCAACAGGCAGAAATATGATACCAAGCCGGTCACTGTTAGCCTGCTGTCTGCGAGCAGAAAAATCAGCAATATGATTTTTAACCTGAACTTCTACCAAAAGGACGCCGTGGGAGCAAATCGGGAAGCTGCAACCTACCAGGTTTATTTTGTGGATGCTGGCGGTAAGCAGATCAGCGATGTTCAGAAGATTATTGCAGATAAAACAAGCGAGAATGGAACAGAGCGTACATTTCGATGTACTTTTAATTTGAAATCATTAAAGTACAGCAATAGCGCTGCCTACTATCTGGTGATTGCAGATGAACAGGGACTTCAGCTCCCGCAACGGGAGGAATTTCAGATTGATATTGCTTTTGCGGCGGATGAGCTTGATTTTTTCAACTGAACTGGCAGGAGGAATAGGGTCAGCGTACAGCAGACAATTCATAAATCCATATGCCGTATTGCAGAAAAAACTGGCGCGGTTCACGCTCTGTTTGGAGCGCAGACCGCGGCAGTTTTTTACGTTGTGCGGCAGTCCTGACAATTCCGCCCTTCTTTTTCCATCCCCTCTCACATATATTAAATCAAATAACCTGTCTCGCCGTGCAGCGGCAGAAGACAGTTCAGAAAAGGAATGATCAAATGGTAATATATGTGGTAAAAGAAGGGGACAATGTAGACGCCATCGCCGCGGCTGCCGGGATTCCGGTGGAGACCCTGATCCGGGACAACCAGATCGATTATCCCTACCGTCTGGCTGTGGGCCAGTCACTCTATATTCGCGGGACAGTGCCCTGGCCTTACAGGACAACACTGACCAGCACAGGCTATGCCTATCCCTTTATCGAGTCCAAGGTTCTGGAGGAGACCTTGCCGTATTTGACGGATATCAATGTCTTTTCCTACGGATTTACGGCGGAGGGCAGTCTGATTTATCCGGCGACAGATGATGCGTGGATGATCGAGACATCCAGGAAGGCAGGAGTGCGGCCAGTTATGGTGCTGACACCACTTGGGTCCGACGGGCGGTTTAACAACAATCTAGTGTCGGCTCTGGTGAGAAACCCGTCAGCTCAGCAGAAGCTGATCTGGGAGATTGGGAGGACGATGCAGGAGAGGCAGTTTGCCGGCCTGGATATTGATTTTGAGTACGTCCTTGCGGAAGACCGGGAAAATTATGCCGCCTTTGTGCGCCTGACTACTCAGGTGATGAACTTGTTCGGCTATCCGGTCTCCGTTGCCCTGGCCCCCAAAACCTCGGCTGACCAGAGAGGACTTTTATATGAAGGGATTGATTACCGTCTCCTTGGGGAGGCGGCCAACCATGTGATGCTGATGACCTACGAGTGGGGATACAGCCAGGGGCCGCCTATGGCTGTGGCGCCGCTCAATATGGTGAGACGGGTGGTAGAATATGCTGTGTCTGAGATCTCGGCGGAAAAGATTCTTTTGGGAATCCCCAATTACGGCTACGACTGGCCCCTTCCCTATGAGCGGGGGACGACTAGGGCCAGAACAGTCAGCAATAAGGAGGCGATTCAGCTTGCCATTGATTTTGGTGTGGAGATTCGATTTGATGAGACAGCCCAGTCGCCATTTTTCCGGTACTGGCAGTATGGGATCCAACATGAGGTATGGTTTGAGGACATTCGGAGTATAAAGGCGAAATTTGATTTGATCCAGGAATTTGGTCTGCTGGGATCCGGTTACTGGCAGCTTATGAATTTCTTTAAAGCTAATTGGCTGATGATGGATGAGATGTTTCGGATCCGCCAGGCAAATTTTACATCTTGACGGATTCAGAACCATATGTTATAGTGTTGCTATAACAGATATAACGAAAGATGGTGATAGCTTGTATTGGAGTATTGATTTTAGCAGTGATGAAGCGCTGTATCTGCAGCTGTGCAACCGGATTATTATGGATATTGCCACGGAGACACTGAGAGATGGGGATTCCCTTCCGTCTGTGCGGCAGATGGCGGATCTGGTGGGAATTAATATGCACACAGTTAATAAAGCCTACGCTGTGCTGAAGCAGGAGGGCTTTGTAAAGCTGGACCGCCGCAGAGGAGCCTTTATCTGCCTGGATATGGATAAGATGCAGGCGCTGGAAGAGATGCGGCAAAGCATGGCAGAGGTCGTCGCCAGAGGAATCTGCCGGGATGTCACCAGAGAAGAGGCTCATTCCATACTAGATCAGGTATTTGATGCTTTTACAAAGAAAGAGAAAGAGTAGTTTTCAGGCTTTCCTGCAGGGAAATCATTCTAATGGAGGATATACGATGTTATGTGAAAAATGCAGAATTCGGGAAGCGAATATTAAATATACAGAAATTATCAACGGCGTAAAGAAGGAGCACAATCTGTGCAGCCAGTGCGCCAGGGAAATGGATTTTACAGGGTACTCTGCTATCTTTGATGGAGAGTTCCCGCTGGGGAAACTGCTTTCCGGCCTTTTGGGGGTCGGCGAGGAGGAAGAACAGCAGGAGGATAAGCTGGCTCAGGTGGTCTGCCCTACCTGCGGAACCAGCTACGAAGAATTTGTTAAGAACAGCCGGTTTGGATGCTCGGACTGCTACAGTGTGTTCGACCTTCTGATGAGCGACAATATTAAAAAGCTCCAGGGGGGCGATGCTCACGTGGGAAAACGCCCAAAATATCAGAAAATGCAGCCGGCATCGGCTGTCCTAGAGAAAGATGAGGAGCCGTCCAGAAGGACAGCGAAGGAACAGATTGAGCTTTTGAAAGCAAAGCTGTCCACCGCCATCGCTGAGGAGGAATACGAGCAGGCGGCAAAATACCGGGACGAGATCAGAGAATTAGAGAAGGAGGAGAATCAGGATGCTTAGATGGTTTGAAAAAGCAGAAACTTCCTCTGGAAATATTGTATACAGCCGGATTCGTCTGGCTAGGAACTGGGATGGGCATATGTTCCCTCAAAAGCTCTCGGACGAGGAGGGGCTGGATCTGGTGAAACGCCTGGAATTTGGCCTGAAGGATCTGACCCAGGATGACGGCAGAACCTATGAATATGCCCTGCTGAACGACCTGAAGGATCTGGATCGCCAGGCATTGAGAGAACGGCGGATTTTGAATTCCGGAACGGTGGCCAAAAAGAGTCCGGTGGGCATTATTTTGTCAGAGGACGAGGCAACCAGCATTGTCTTAAACGGAGATGACCATATCCGGCTTCAGATCCTGGCTCCAGGGCTTCATCTGGAAGAACTGTGGCAGAGAGCCGACCGCCTGGACGATTATATCAATGCCAGATTTCCCTATGCGTTTGATGAAAAGTACGGATATCTGACATCTTATCCCACCAATACAGGGACGGGACTGCGGGCCTGTGCTATTTTGCATCTGCCCACCCTGTCCATGGGAAAGAAGTTTTC
Organism: uncultured Lachnospiraceae bacterium; assembly: GCA_944376125.1. Classification (GTDB taxonomy): domain Bacteria; phylum Bacillota; class Clostridia; order Lachnospirales; family Lachnospiraceae; genus UMGS1370. The sequence continues at coordinate 40,587 of CALWBQ010000039.1, read as the reverse complement.
CAATATGCTGGCGGAGCTGAGCCGTTTCGGCGTCACCATCCGCGGTGTTTACGGAGAAGGCTCTGAAAATTACGGGGCTCTCTATGAGGTAGCCAACCAGAAAACCCTGGGCCAGAGTGAAAAAGAGATCGTTGAGCTGGTGACGAAAATCGCCAGGCAGCTGGATGCACAGGAAAGAAAGGTGCGGAGAATGGCTCTGGAAAATCACAGGCTGGAGCGGGAGGACGAGGCTTACAAGTCCTATGGCATCCTGAAGTATGCCAGACGGCTGACCAGAAAGGACGCTATGATTTTCCTGTCCCAACTGATGGCCGGGATGGCTGACAGGCTGATTCGGACGGAGGAGCCTTGCTCGGTTTATCGGCTGATGCTGGGAATTCAGACGGCCAACCTTCAGAAACTCTCCAGCAAGCCTCTGAATCAGGAGGAGCTGGATGTAGCCAGAGCCGCTTATCTGAGAAGAGAACTGCCTCTTTTACGAGAGCAGATCAGTTAAAATACGAATTAGGACATTTAGGAGGACTTAATATATGACGGATCGTTTTACTGCGAAAGCAAAGGAAGCCATTCATCTGTCTGTGGATGCCGCGCAGGAGCTGGGCCGCAGCTATGTGGGGACCGAGCATCTGCTTCTGGGCTTGATCCGCGAGGGAAGCGGAGTCGCAGCCAGAGTGTTAAAAGAAAACGGGGTGGAAGAGAGCAAAGTTATGGAACTGATCAGCCAGCTGATCGCCCCGGACAATACAGTAGGCTTGGCGGAGCAGGAGGGGTATACCCCCAGTGCCCGCCGGGTGATTGAGAACAGTTACCGCGAGGCTATCCGCTTCAAGGCACCTCTCATCGGAACGGAACATCTGCTTTTAGCAATGATCCGGGAGGGCGACTGTGTGGCAGCCCGGCTGTTAAATACCATGGGAATCAGCGTCCAGAAATTAAATATTGATCTCCTGGTGGCGATGGGGGAGGATGCTCCCCAGTCCACCAGGGAGGATGCTATGAGCGGAAAGTCCAGAGGAAAGAAGGAGACCCCCACTCTGGATGCCTACAGCCGCGATTTGACTGCCCTTGCAAGGGAAGGAAAGCTGGATCCGGTTATCGGACGTCAGACAGAGATGCAGAGAGTGGTTCAGATTTTGAGCCGGAGGACCAAAAACAATCCATGCCTCATCGGAGAACCAGGGGTAGGAAAAACTGCAGTGGTGGAAGGGCTGGCTCAGCTCATTGCCTCTGGCGAGGTTCCGGAAACAATTGCGCAGAAACGCGTTGTGACCCTGGACCTCTCCGGTATGGTGGCAGGATCCAAATACCGCGGAGAATTTGAGGAGAGAATTAAAAAAGTAATCTCAGAAGTGATCCAGGACGGCAATGTCCTGCTCTTTATCGACGAGATTCACACTATCATCGGAGCCGGAGGGGCGGAAGGCGCCCTGGACGCATCCAATATCTTAAAACCATCGCTGGCCAGGGGCGAGCTGCAGCTGATCGGCGCGACTACCCTTGAAGAATACCGCAAATACATTGAGAAGGATGCGGCCCTCGAGCGAAGGTTCCAGCCTGTCACAGTGGACGAGCCTACGGAGAGCGAGGCTGTGGAGATTTTAAAGGGCCTGAGACCCCGCTACGAAGAACATCACAAGGTTACTATCACAGATGATGCCCTGGAGGCGGCAGTAAAGCTGTCTGCCCGGTATATCAACGACCGGTATCTGCCGGATAAGGCCATTGACCTGATCGATGAGGCGGCATCCAAGGTGCGCCTTTCAGGTTTCAAAGAACCGTCAGAAATCAAAGATCTGGAAGAGGATATTGCTGCCTTGGAGAAGCAGAAGGAGAATGCTATCCGGACAGAGGCTTACGAAAAGGCTGGTGACATCAAAAAGAAGCAGGAGAAGAAGCGGGAAAAGATAGAAAAAATCCGCACGAAATGGCAGAAAGAGCGCAGCAGCAAGCCTATGGTAGTGGATGAGAATGAAGTGGCCGATGTCGTGGCCGAATGGACTAAGATCCCGGTGCGAAAGTTAGAGGAAGAGGAGTCGGAGAGGCTGAAGAAGCTGGAGTCCATCCTCCACGAGAGAGTGGTCGGCCAGGAGGAGGCGGTTACTTCCGTGGCGAAGGCGATCCGGAGAGGCCGTGTGGGATTGAAGGATCCCAAGAGACCTATCGGTTCGTTCCTTTTCCTGGGGCCAACCGGCGTAGGCAAGACGGAGCTGTCCAAGGCACTGGCGGAAGCCATGTTCGGGACAGAGAATGCCTTGATTCGGGTTGACATGTCAGAGTACATGGAGAAACACAGTGTCTCTAAAATGATTGGCTCACCGCCAGGCTATGTCGGCTATGAGGAGGGCGGCCAGCTCAGCGAGAAGGTTCGGAGAAATCCGTATTCTGTCATCCTTTTTGATGAGGTGGAGAAGGCTCATCCCGATGTATTTAACATCCTTCTGCAGGTTTTGGACGACGGACATATTACGGACGCCCAGGGGCGGAAGATTGATTTCAAAAATACCATTATTATTATGACCTCCAATGCGGGTGCGGAGAACATTGTCTCCCCGAAGAGACTGGGCTTTGCTTCTGCGAGCGATGAGAAGGAAAGTTATAATTTTATGAAAGGCCGGGTCATGGACGAGGTGAAACGCCTGTTTAAGCCGGAATTTCTCAACAGAATCGATGATATTATCGTATTCCATCAGCTGACTAAAGAGCATATGAAGGAGATTGTCTCCATTATGCTGCGGTCAATAACCGCCAGGGCAAAGGAGCAGATGGCTATTACTTTGGATGTAACTCCGGAGGCAAAAGACCTGCTGGTGGAGAAAGGCTATGACGAGAAATATGGAGCACGGCCGCTCCGCAGGACAATCCAAAACCTGTTGGAAGATAAGCTGGCCGAAGCGGTTCTGGACGGAACTGTGAAAGTGGGCGATGAGGTAGAGGTAAAAGCTGCCGGGGATGGACTTGAGTTTTCTCTGAAGGTTCCGTTAAATTGCTAGATATTTGAATCGAAAGATGATATAATAGACTCCGAAATGAATTTTATACCATACCATATACCAGGAGGATAAATAGATGCCGGAGAATGTATTAATCCGCAGCGAGGCTGACGGAACGATCAGTTTTGGAGATTACAAATTGCCTTCCAAGCAAAAACTGGATAATTTTGAACATCAGGGCGATTTATATAAAGTAAAAACTTGCTGCGACATTACCAAACTGGAGCGCAATGGCATGTTCGTTTATGAGTCAGTGCCGGGAACCGCAGTTGAGCACCTAAATGTGACAGGGCGGGGATGTACCTGCCAGGTAAAAGGAGACCGGGATGCCCAGCTTACCATTCAGCTGGAGGATGACACCGAGTACGAAGTGTTTGTGGATGGCATCTCTGTAGGCGGGATGACAACAAATATGAGCGGCAAGCTGGTAGTCAGTGTGGAGCTGAACGAGGGGACAGCCGCGGATATCCGTGTGGAGAAGAGATAGCATATGGCAAAAGCGAGATCAACTGCATTTTTCTGCAAAGAGTGCGGATACGAGTCGTCCAAATGGATGGGTCAGTGTCCTGCCTGCAGAGAGTGGAATACGTTCGTGGAAGAGCCGGTTGAAAAAAAGAAGCCGAGGGGCCTTGGCCCTTCGGCTTCCCGCAGTTTATCCGGCTATTCGGAAGGAAGCGGCCGGGGGATTGAGAAAATTCGGCCGGCACTTTTATCAGAGATTTCTGTGGAGGAAGATGACCGGATCCCAACCGGTTTCCCGGAATTGGATCGCGTGCTGGGCGGCGGGATCGTCGGCGGTTCTCTGGTTCTGGTCGGCGGGGATCCCGGTATCGGAAAGTCGACCCTGCTGCTGCAGGTGTGCCGCAATCTGGCAAACAGCGGCCGCAGGGTTCTTTACATTTCTGGGGAGGAGTCCCTAAAGCAGATCAAACTGAGGGCAGCCCGCATCGGGGAAGTTGCCGGGGATCTGCGCTTTCTGTGTGAGACAAATCTGGGGACGATAGAGGAGATCATAAAGCGGGATAAGCCGGAGATTGCTGTCATCGATTCCATCCAGACTATGTTCTGCGAGGAGGTTGAGTCAGCACCTGGCAGTGTCAGCCAAGTGCGTGAGTCAACCAGTCTTTTGATGCAGATTGCAAAGGGGCTGGGGACCATGATATTTGTTGTGGGACATGTCACCAAAGAGGGGGTTGTGGCGGGCCCCCGGGTTTTAGAGCATATGGTAGATACGGTTCTGTATTTTGAGGGGGACCGCCATGCCGCCTACCGGATTCTGCGGGGCGTAAAAAACCGTTTTGGATCTACCAATGAGATCGGCGTATTTGAGATGGGCGAGCAGGGCCTTGCGGAGGTGGAAAACCCATCAGAATATATGCTTTCGGGAAGACCGGAAAACGCGTCAGGTGCTGTGGTTGCCTGCTCTATAGAGGGAACCCGGCCCATCCTTTTGGAGGTTCAGGCCCTGGTGACAGAGACCAGCTTTGGAATGCCCAGAAGGACGGCGGCGGGAACGGATTACAACCGAGTCAACCTGTTGATGGCTGTTCTGGAAAAGCGGTGCCGATACGATCTGGCTCGGTTTGATGCTTACGTCAACATTGCCGGAGGGATTCGCATGAATGAACCGGCTCTGGATCTGGCCATAGTGATGGCCCTGATGTCCAGCTACAAAGACCGACCAGTGGATCCAGGCGTAGTTCTGTTCGGGGAGGTGGGCCTCTCTGGGGAAGTCCGGGCCGTCACCATGGCGGAGCAGAGGGTGAGAGAAGCGGTGAAGATGGGATTCTCAACTTGTATTCTTCCCAAGACCTGCCTGGATCGGATGAAGACAGACGATTCCATCCGTCTCATCGGAGTGAGCAATGTGAAGGAAGCGATCGGATATCTGCAGTGACAGCAGGATCTGATTGAGAGGAATTCTCCGGCCCGGCTGCCGGAACAGTGTATATATTTATTAGACAAGTAAGGCAGGGAAGCCGCATTAGAAATTGCTGATGCGGCTTTTTTGTATCATAAGGACTGTGCAGCAAACCGCGCCCCGCATAGAGTTTCATAAGCAGACTGCTTTACGCTTGACAAATCGAACAAATGTTTGTATAGTATAGTTAGAACGTTTGTTCGGATTAAGGGCAAAAAGGAGGCGCTGTGCATGAAGATCACAAAAAGTAATTTAAATGAAGTCGTATTTGAAAATGAAGATGCCAGACTGCTGATTGAAGATGTTGTAACTCACACCAGCGCCAGTCTCTATTATTACCACGGCCTGGAGATTACGGTGCAGGCGGCACTGAGTATCTGGAATCGGGCCTGTCAGGCTGACGGGGAGGAGGACGGCTATTATAATAATATTCCACTGCCAGACTGCCGCTCAGAGGCAGTAGCTGTGTGTTAAGACGATTCTCCGTCTGTCAGCCTGTACAGGAGAAATCCGCATCCGCAGAAGATACAGGCTAACCCCAGAGCGGCATCCAGGCGGTATTCAGCGGCGCGGCCAAAGATCAGATTTGTAAATACTGCGATGACATCCATGAGGGCAGCGTTAAGACTGAGAACTGCAGCGCGGCTGCGGTCTGTTGCCAGCTGGTTCTGGAGCTCCAGCTGGAGGGGCTGGAAAAGACTGTATGCGATTTGCAGCAGAAATACAGCGGCCACTGCCAGAGCCGCATTTCCGGTCAAGGTGAGAACCAGGCAGGCAATGCAGGCGAGAAGGAGGAGCGTGGACCCCGCAGTCCTGTTTCCCAGCCATTTTGTCAGCCGGTCTGAAAAAATGCCGGAAAGTCCCAAAGCAGTCATCCCTATATATGCCAGGGCGATATGGCTGCCGGACATCCCCAGTTTTTCATACTGCAGCTGATTCAAAAAAACAGTGATGGTCTGATGGACTTCATTCAGGAGGCCAGCTGCTATGACGAGGGATAGCAGTCCAGGGCTGATGAACTTAAAAGAGAGGAAAGAGCGGTGCGCTGAGACGGCTGTCGGATGAGCGCCATCTGTGCCATACCGTCGGGCAGGTTCCTTCAGACCAAAGGAAAGCAGGGCGGCGATCCCATAGGTCAGGACGGTCAGAAATCCGGCCAATCGGTAATTCTCGCCGATGAAGACTGCGTAAACACCGGCTGCCGCCATCATCCCCAAGATGGTCAGATTGCCATAAATTCCGAATACTTTCTGGGATTCTCCCTTCCTGCAGGAGAGATAGAGAAAAGCGGAATCTACTCCTGACAGACCTGCAGTGACAGCGCTCAGGATCAGCCTTTCAGCAAGAAAGTCCTGAAAGCTGTCGGCTCTCCAGAATATTATCTTGGAGAACAAGAAGAGGGTGCAGCTGAGGCTGATCATTTTTTGATAGCCAATTTTATCGGCAATAAGTCCCATAGGGAATTCCAGAATTATGGTCAGAGCCATGGAAATGCTCTCGATCAGGGTGATTTGAAAAAAGGTGATGCCTGCGTCCTGGCGGTACAGAGCGGCCACGGGGCTGTAGAATACCATGCCCTGAAGCAAGGCGATGGCATACATCAGATGAATATTCTGTTTTTGAGCCATAGGAAAACATCCTTTCTGTACGATAAGAAACACAACAAAAACACCATGGTTCCATGGTGTGAAATGGTACTGAATATGAGCGTTTCTTAAATTGGATGATTCATATGGAGGCTCCTGCTGCAATAATGAAAAAAGAAAAAACCCCTCAATACCTCTCAGGATATTCAGGAGCTCCTTCCCACACTTTTCCACACTTATAATTTTCTTCCCAAAGGAAACAGGGGAAGAGGGGCTCGAACCCCCATCTACGGTTTTGGAGACCGCTGCTCTACCATTGAACTATTCCCCTATGTTTTCAGGCAGCTTGTACTGCCTCGTGCCTGATTATATTACCACACTCTGGGGGTGGTGTCAATGGGTATTTTGAGAAGTTTTTAAAACTGTTTATTAAATTGCAACACTTCAGCTCTGAAAAATCCGTCTTTCCGCTCTGATATAGAGAAAAAATAGAAGAAAAATATACAAATCACATACAAATATTCATAAATAATTATGTAAAATGCCTATATTGTAATTGAAAAGAAAACTCTCCTCTGATATAATCAGAAAAGAATGATCTGAATGATGAAGGGGGAAATCGCTATGGCATCAAAGAAGAGGAACATTATCGTAGGACAGTCCGGAGGACCGACTTCTGTCATCAATTCCAGCCTGGCCGGGGTGTATAAGACAGCCAAGGAGAGAGGCTTTCACAAGGTATATGGGATGCTCCATGGGATACAGGGCCTTTTGGATGAACAGTACGTGGATTTGTCGACGCAGATCCACTCAGATATGGATATTGAGCTGCTAAAGAGGACTCCTTCTGCATTTTTAGGTTCCTGCCGCTATAAACTTCCTGAGATTCACAGCAATCCGGAAGTCTATGAAAAAATTTTCGCGATCCTGGATAAGCTGCAGATCGAGGTTTTTATTTATATTGGCGGAAATGACTCCATGGATACCATCAAAAAACTGTCGGACTATGCCATTGTCAAAGGACACAATCAGAAGTTTCTAGGTGTGCCGAAGACCATTGATAACGATTTGGCTTTGACGGACCACACTCCCGGGTATGGCAGCGCAGCCAAATACATTGGGGCTTCTACGAAAGAGATTATTCGCGATGCCCTTGGCCTTACCTACAATAAGAGTATGATAACCATCATCGAAGTAATGGGGCGCAATGCAGGCTGGCTGACCGGCGCGACAGCCCTGGCGAGGACGGAGGAATGCGAGGGGCCGGATTTGATTTACCTTCCAGAAATCCCCTTTGATTTAGACAAATGTTTGAAGAAAGTGAGAGAGCTTTTGAAAAAGAAAAGCTCCGTCGTAATTGCGGTTTCAGAAGGGATCAAGCTGGCTGATGGCCGCTATGTGTGTGAGCTGTCGGGAGGTCCTGATTATGTGGATGCCTTCGGCCACAGGCAGCTGCAGGGGACGGCGGCGTATTTGGCAGGATTTATGGGCGCGGAGATCGGCTGCAAGACCAGGAGTGTAGAGTTTTCCACTCTGCAGAGAAGTGCCTCTCATATGGCCTCCAGGGTTGATGTCAATGAGGCATTCATGGTAGGCGGCGCCGCGGTAAAAGCTGCAGATGAGGGAGACACTGGAAAGATGGTGGTGATTGACCGGATTTCTGATGACCCCTATATGAGCGCCGCCGGTATCTATGATGTCCACAGGATCGCCAACAACGAGAAACTGGTTCCGAGAAACTGGTTAAATAAGGAAGGAAACTATGTGACACAGGAATTTTTGGATTACATTGAGCCGCTGATCCAGGGGGATTACCAGCCATTTATGGTAAACGGTCTGCCTCAGCATCTGGTGCTGAAAAGGTAAGTCTGTGCGGATGGCATGAGCTGTAAGCACTTACATAAAAAATTGATGCAAACGCAAAAAAACCGGCCTGAAATTTCCAGAACTTTAATTCATTTTGGAGATGGGCCGGTTTCCTTTACATAAAAAAGGCGTAAAAATGCAAAAAAAATTGAATGGAAGCCCAAAATTAAAGGTAAAAAATCATAACAAAAAGAAAATATTGGAAATAAGAGGAAAATTTGACATTTAAAACCAATCGTGCTATATATAGGTGAACACAAAATAAACCACATTTTAATTCATTTCGAAGGAGTGAAGAAGTAATGAAACGGAGAAAAATCATGCTGCCGTCTATTGCTGCGGCAAAGGAATTTGTGCAGGAAGCAAGCAAATGTGATTTTGACATTAATATTTTTTACAACCGGGTAGTGATTGATGCCAAGTCCCTTTTAGGAGTTCTGAGTCTGGATTTGACCAGAGTGCTGACCGTTGAATACAATGGCGAGAGCGAGGCATTTGAGTCTTATTTAGACAGCCTTGAGGGAAATATGACAGTAGTTGCATAAGAGAATATCTGCAGACGCGGTCGGTATCGGCCGCGCCTTTTTGATTTCATTCGGAAACAGTATGCCTTATTCAATCAAAGCGTTTCGCAGGATGCGTACCCACACGAAGCAGAAATTTAGCTTAGAAGCGACCGCGTCGGGCGCCGGGGTTCAGCAGGGAGAAATTTATAGGAAACTGCGGTCTGCAGCGAGCCCTGTCTATATCATCGGGAATCCTGGTTCTCTGTGGAGTCCTTTTTTAAACAGATGTTCTGTGGTATAATAACCGCAGAGCGGTTATTATACCTGCAGATTGGGAGGTGAAGGAACGTGAGTGAGGGAGAGGGCGCTGTACGGATCTCCGTGAGAAATCTGGTAGAATTTGTTCTCAGATCCGGCGATCTGGACAATCGCAGGACGGCTGGGGCTCAGAAGGAGGCTATGCAGGCGGGGAGCCGTCTCCACCGCAAGATCCAGAAAAAGATGGGGGCTAATTACCAGGCTGAGGTGGCGCTCAAACATACCTTCCGGGTAGAGGAGATCGAGATTCAGGTGGAAGGACGGGCAGATGGGATTGTGACGGAGTCCGGAGGCGTGACTATCGATGAGATTAAGTGTCTGTATATGGATTTGGAGGAGTTGACAGATCCGGTTCCAGTTCATCTGGCCCAAGCTATGTGCTACGGTTATCTGTACGGGCTGAATCGCCAGCTCCCAGCAGTGGCCTTTCAAATTACGTACTGCAATATTGAGACAGAAGAGATTCGCCGATTCCGGGAGGAACGCTCGTGGGAGGAACTGGAAACATGGTTTATGGGCCTTCTCCACGAATACGTAAAATGGGCCAGATTTTTGTATCACCATGAAATAAGAAGAAACCAGTCTATCAAAGATTTGGAATTTCCTTATCCCTATCGGGAAGGTCAGCGGGAGCTGGCTGTCTCAGTTTACAGAAGCATCAGCAGAGGGCGGAACCTGTTTATCCAAGCCCCCACAGGCATTGGAAAGACTCTGTCTGTGATATTCCCGGGAGTTAAGGCTATGGGGGAGGGGAGGGCTGACAAACTGTTCTATCTGACAGCAAAGACGATTACCAGGAGCGTTGCCGAGGAAGCGCTGGCTGTGCTGAGGAGGAGCGGCCTTTATTTTAATAGTGTAACGATTACTGCAAAAGAGAAGCTGTGCTTCCTGGAAAAGCCAGAATGTAATCCTGATGCCTGTCCGTATGCGAAGGGCCATTTTGACAGAGTCAACGATGGGGTCTATGAGATAATACAGGACGAGCAGGGAATCACCAGAGAGAAAATCCTGGAGTACGCGCAGCGTTGGCGGATCTGTCCGTTTGAATTCTGCCTGGATATCAGCAGCTGGGTAGATGGCATCATCTGCGATTACAACTACGTGTTTGACCCTAATGTTCGCCTGAAGAGGTATTTTGCCGAGGGAAGTCCCCAGAACAAATATCTTTTTTTGGTGGATGAGGCCCATAATCTGGTGGAGCGTGCCAGAAAGATGTACAGTGCCCAATTGATCAAGGAAGATTTTCTGACAGTTAAAAGGCTGGTAAAAAAGAGGGCTCCCAAACTGGCTGGCCTTCTGGATCGATGCAACAAGGCGCTTTTGGAGATGAAACGAGAATGTGATGGATATGAGATCCTTCTGGATATCAATCACTTTACGGTTCACCTTATAGCGGCTTTTGGAGAGTTGGAAACATTTATGGACAGAAATCCGGAATTTGAGAACCGGGATATGGTTTTAGATTTTTATTTTGCTGTTCGAAATTTTTTATATGTACAGGAGAAGCTGGATGACAGGTATCAGATCTACACAGAGCTGCTGCCCTCCGGAGACTTTATGGTGAGACTCTTCTGTGTGGATCCGTCAGGCAGTTTGAGGGAATGTATGGATCAGGCGGTGAGCACAATATTTTTTTCTGCCACCCTGCTGCCTGTCCGGTATTACAAAGAGCTGCTGAGCGGGGATCCTGAAGAATACGCAGTTTATGCCCATTCTCCATTTCCGCCTCAGAACAGGCTTTTAGTGATTGCCAGAGATGTCAGCAGCCGCTATACTAGGAGAAACGCCAGGGAATATGAAAGGATTGCAGATTATATAGAAGAGATCGTGGGGGAAAAGCACGGCAATTATCTGGTATTCTGCCCCTCTTACCAGTATTTAGGGGAAATCGAGGCGATCCTGAGAAGACGATGGACGGGGGTGTCCAAAGCTCCCAGGCTGGCGGTTCAGTCTTCCAAGATGACAGAACAGGAAAAGGACCGCTTTTTGGAAGCATTCAATATTCCGGAACAGGCTGGTGAAGGGGGCCTTACGGCCCTGTGCGTTATGGGGGGGATTTTTTCAGAAGGAATCGATCTGACAGGAGAACGGCTGATCGGGGTGATTGTGATCGGCACCGGACTCCCCATGGTCTGCACAGAGCAGGAAATTTTGAAAGGCTATTTCGACCGAAAAGGAAGGAATGGTTTTGATTATGCCTACCAGTACCCGGGCATGAATAAGGTTATGCAGGCTGCAGGCCGGGTGATCCGGACGATGGAGGACAAGGGTGTGATCGCCCTGCTGGATGACCGATTTTTGAGGGAAGATTATCAGGCACTGTTTCCCAGAGAATGGGACAGCTACTATGCAGTGGGCCATCACCAGGTCAAGGGCATTATTGAGAATTTCTGGGAAACAAGCTGACAGAAGGAACCTGGCTACAACATTCCGATGAACTGTTTGGCAGCCTGGGAGACTGGAAGATTTTCATTGTAGGCCACCACCAGCTGGCGCGGAGGGAGCTGCTCATTCAGTTTCAGGATGAACAGATCCTTATCATGTTCCGGGATGCAGAAGTCCGGGACGAAAGCGATTCCAAGGCCAATGCGGGCCAGGTCGATCAGCAGATCATTGCTGGACAGCTCGATTTCCGGCACCAGATCCAGGCGGCTTCTCTGAAACATTTTGTGGAGAAATTCGCTGGTAGTACTTTTCCTGGTCAGCATTAGAATCGGATAATCCTGCAGTTCTTTTAAGGTGAAAACTTTGTCTTCCAGAGGAAAATGCTGCCGGTTGGCCACGAAGACATCTGTGAACTCGCGGATGGCCCGTATAGTCTGGCTGTTGGACAGACCGGAGTTGGGATAATTCGTTACAATGAAATCTGCCTGTCCGTTTTCCAGCAGATGAGCGCACTCAATGGAAGTCTGGTTCGTCACCTTGATGTGGACATTGGGAAACTGAAGGTGAAACTGCTGAAGATATGGAATCAGATAATACCGGCAGATGGTGTCGCTGGCTCCAATGCGAAGCTGGCCGCCGTTGAGAGTATTGGCTTCCAGAAGCTGGTTTTCGCCCTTTTGAATCAGATGGATTGCCGGCTCGATATGCTTCAGAAGGATTTCGCCCTCCGGGGTTAACTGAACCCGCTTTGTACTGCGTATAAAAAGCGTCTGGTTCAGCTTCTTTTCCAGAACCTTGATGGACTGGCTGACTGCGGACTGGGAGATGAATAGCTGCTTAGATGCTTCAGAAAAACTTAACGTATTTGCAACGTGATAAAAGACTTTGTATAATTCATAATTGATATCCATCATTAGTCCTCCTTATAAATACTCCCCTATTTTAGCACGGAAACAGGGAGCTTGTAAAGAGGTGATTGAAAGGAGACGTATATGGAATACCGCGATGAGACAGTTGAACAGGAAGATTTTTACCAGATGTATTTAGACGATCTGGAGGAGATTGTCCCCTGCACGGAGGCTGAGAGGAAAGTCCTTCTTGCAAAGGCGTCCCAAGGGGACGAGGGGGCAAAGAAGAGGCTGGTAGAAGGCCATTTAAAGCTGGCGATGGAACTGGCTTCCGACTATATGGATGGGGCACTTTCGCCGGGAGATGTGATCCAGGAAGCGAATATGGCGCTGCTGACGGCAGTGAGCGAGTATGAAGGGGGAGATTTCCTCCGCATGATCAGGGAATGTATCCGGCAGAGCCTGGAGGAAGCACTGGAGGATCAGCGGCGGGAGCAGACTGCCGGGGAGGAAGCGGCTGCCAGAGCTAACGTTCTCCAGGAGGTCTCCCGCGTTATGGCAGAGGAACTGGGGCGGGAGGCCACGGTGGAAGAACTGGCAGAGCGCATGAAAATGACCTCTGACGAGATCCGGGATATTATGAAAATGACGATAGACGCTGTTTCGATTCTGGACAGAAGTGTGAAATAGAGTGTATTTTTTTGAGTAATCAGAAGGTTGTATCGGTAAATATACACAATATCCGTTGACTTTTCCTTTTCGTTTGTAATAGAATGAATAGCAGGGGTAATTCCGTATAAACGTCATATTAGTAGGAGGAACAATTATGCGGGAAATAAAAGGAAATGTCATTGTCGGGCAATCGGGAGGCCCAACGGCAGTGATCAATTCAAGTTTGGCGGGAGTGTATAAGACAGCAAAGGACAGAGGAGCAAAGAAGATATATGGAATGCTTCACGGCATCCAGGGGCTGCTTCAGGAACGCTATGTGGATCTGGCTGATCACATCACCAATGATTTGGACATCGAGCTGCTGAAGCGCACACCTTCTTCTTATCTGGGGTCCTGCCGGTTTAAGCTGCCGGAAATCAGCGAGAATCGGGAAATTTATGATAAAATTTTTGCCATTTTGGATAAGATGGAAATTGAGTATTTCTTTTACATCGGCGGAAATGACTCAATGGATACCATAAAGAAACTGTCTGATTACTCAATTTTAAACGGCAGCAAGATTCGTTTTATGGGCGTGCCAAAGACCATTGACAATGACCTGGCGGCTACAGACCACACGCCAGGTTACGGCAGCGCGGCCAAGTATATTGGTGCCATTACTAAGGAAGTGATTCGCGACGGCCTTGTCTATGATCAGCAGAATGTAACAATCCTGGAGATTATGGGGCGGAACGCAGGCTGGCTGACAGGGGCTGCAGCTCTGGCAAAGTGTGAAGACTGTGAGGGGCCGGATATGATCTTTCTGCCGGAGATTCCATTTGATATTGATCGGTTTATGCAGAAAATCGCAGAGATTCACAAGAAGAAATCTTCTGTGGTCGTTGCTGTTTCGGAAGGCGTAAAGCTGGCCGATGGCCGCTACGTCTGTGAGCTGACAGATGGAATCGATTTTGTGGATGCTTTCGGCCACAAGCAGCTTACGGGAACCGCCAGATTTTTGGCAGAAAAGATCAATCGGGAAGTGGGCTGCAAGACCAGAGCAATTGAGTTTAATTCTCTTCAGCGGTGCGCGTCCCATATTGTTTCCAGAGTAGATATAACGGAGGCTTTTCAGGTGGGCGGTGCTGCAGTGAAAGCTGCCTTTGAGGGTGAGACTGGAAAGATGATCATTCTGAAGAGAATATCTGACGATCCATATATCTGTGTTACAGATATCTATGATGTACATAAGGTGGCAAATATTGAAAAGAAGGTGCCGAGAGAGTGGATCAATGAGGAAGGCGACTACGTGATGCCGGAATTTGTCAGCTATATTCGCCCCTTGATCCAGGCGGAACTGACACCGATTATGACAGATGGGCTTCCGAGGCATCTGTATTATACAGACAAATCGAAAAAATAAGGGAAACGTTAGAGCAATGTAAAGCAGCAGATCTTGAGAGGTCTGCTGCCTTTTTGTTCCCTGTAATCTGGGAAGGAGATTCGAGTTTTGAGAAAAGTTTAATGAAATGGGAAAACAGCCCTGACTGCATGTTAGATATATTAATATAGATAATGTAAAGCATAAGCTATATTAATTTTACTTATTATTATGACCTGTGGTATGATAATACGAGAGAGCTGTGCAGACATGGAGGCTAGTATTGTTTGGCTGTGCACAGGCAACCAAGGTTTGTCATTGAGACAGGAGGATGAGGAATGAGCGTAAAACGGGTTTTTGCTGAGAAGAAACCGGATTTTGCTGTAAAGGCAAAGGAACTGCGTGAGGAGATCGGAAACTATCTGGGGATCGGGACGGTTTCTGATGTTCGGGTGCTGATCCGCTACGACATTGAAAATTTGACAGATAAGACTTACCAGGCTGCTCTGGGGACAATCTTTTCAGAACCGCCTGTAGACTTTTTATATGAAGAAACGTTTCCTATGAAGGAGGGGGATGTCTGCTTTTCTGTGGAATATCTCCCTGGACAGTTTGACCAGAGAGCCGATTCTGCAGAGCAGTGCGTCAAACTGCTGGATGAGACGGAAGAGCCGGTGATTCGGTCTGCGACCACCTAT
The DNA here is from genome assembly GCA_944376125.1 of uncultured Lachnospiraceae bacterium. GTDB lineage: Bacteria > Bacillota > Clostridia > Lachnospirales > Lachnospiraceae > UMGS1370. The sequence continues at coordinate 25,437 of CALWBQ010000039.1, read as the reverse complement.
GTGATTTCCGGTGATCTGACGGAGGAACAGGTGAAAAAGATCAAGAATTTCTGCATCAACCCCGTGGACTCCAGAGAGGCGGATGAGAAAAAGCCGGAGACTTTGGTGACAGTGTTTGACAGCCCGGCAGATGTGGCGATTTTTGACGGCTTCTGCGCTATGGGGGAGGACGAGCTGAAGAACCTGTATGGTTCTTTAAATCTGGCTATGACCTTTAAAGATTTCCTCCATATCCAGAATTACTTTAAAAATGAAGAAAAGCGGGATCCGTCCGTGACAGAGATCCGCGTTCTGGACACCTACTGGTCCGATCATTGCCGGCATACTACTTTTTCTACTGAATTGAAGAATGTGACATTTACCGACGGCGATTACAGAAAACCTATCGAGGAGACCTATCATCAGTATTTAAAAGATCGGGAGGAACTCTACAAGGGCAGGGATGATAAATTTGTCTGCCTGATGGATCTGGCCCTCATTGCTATGAAGAAATTGAAAGCCGAGGGCAAGCTAAAGGATCAGGAAGAGTCTGATGAGATTAATGCCTGCTCGATTGTGGTTCCGGTGGAGATCGACGGCAAGACCGAAGAGTGGCTGGTAAATTTCAAAAATGAGACTCACAACCATCCCACAGAGATTGAGCCTTTCGGAGGCGCGGCTACCTGCCTGGGAGGAGCTATCAGAGATCCGCTGTCCGGGCGAACTTATGTATATCAGGCAATGAGGGTGACAGGTGCGGCTGACCCCACCAGACCTCTGGAGGAGACGATGAAAGGCAAGCTGCCTCAGAGAAAGATCGTCACAGAGGCGGCTCACGGCTACAGCTCCTACGGAAATCAGATCGGGCTAGCTACGGGCTATGTGAAAGAAATTTACCATCCGGGCTATGCCGCTAAGAGAATGGAGATCGGTGCTGTCATGGGAGCAGCTCCCAGGAAGGCGGTTATTCGGGAGACTTCGGATCCTGGAGATATCATCATCCTGCTGGGAGGCCGTACCGGCCGCGATGGGATCGGGGGAGCCACTGGCTCTTCCAAGGTTCACACGGAGGCATCCATTGAGGTCTGCGGCGCTGAGGTGCAGAAGGGAAATCCGCCTACTGAGCGGAAGATCCAGAGAATGTTCCGCCGCCCGGAGGTTAGCCGTCTTATTAAAAAATGCAATGATTTTGGCGCCGGCGGCGTATCGGTTGCTATCGGGGAGCTGGCAGCAGGTCTTGAGGTGGATCTGGACAAAGTTCCGAAGAAATATGCAGGTTTGGATGGAACAGAGCTGGCCATCTCAGAGTCCCAGGAGAGAATGGCGGTTGTGGTAGCTCCCTCTGATGTGGATCAGTTCCTGGCATACGCGGCTGAAGAGAACCTGGAGGCAGTTACAGTGGCTGTGGTCACGGAGAGCCCCAGATTGGTGCTGAATTGGAGAGGCAAGACTATCGTAAATATCAGCAGAGCTTTTTTGGACACCAACGGGGCGCACCAGGAAGCGGATGTGACTCTGCTGGCTCCCAACCGGGAGGGCAGCCCCTTCATCCGCCGGGAAGTGGGGGATGTGAGGCAGGAATGGCTGAACCTTCTGTCATCTTTAAATGTGTGCTCTCAGAAGGGCCTGGTGGAAATGTTTGACGGCTCCATCGGCGCAGGATCGGTCTTTATGCCTTATGGCGGAAAGTACCAGTTAACCGAAACCCAGGCTATGGTAGCCAAGCTGCCGGTCTTAAAGGGACACTGCGATACGGTGACGATGATGGCCTATGGCTTTGACCCCTATCTGTCAAGCTGGAGCCCCTACCACGGAGCTGTCTATGCGGTTCTTTCCTCTGTGGCAAAGATTGTGGCAGCAGGTGGGGACTACAGAAAGATCCGGTTCACATTCCAGGAGTATTTTCAGAGAATGACGGAGGATCCGACCCGATGGAGCCAGCCTTTTGCAGCTCTTCTGGGAGCTTACAGCGCTCAGATGGGCTTTGGGCTTCCTTCTATCGGCGGAAAGGACAGTATGTCCGGAACCTTTAACGATGAGGAGCATGGGGAGATCAATGTTCCGCCCACCTTAGTTTCCTTTGCTGTGGATGTGGCGAATGGAAAGGATATTATCACGCCTGAGCTGAAAAAGCCCGGAAGCAAGCTGGTTCTCTTTACGATTGATAAGGATTCTTACGATCTGCCGGATTACAGCCAGATTATGGATGGCTATCAGAAATTGTCTGAAGATATGAAGGCCGGAAAGATTATTTCTGCTTATGCCGTTGAAGGCAATGGAATCGCAGAGGCGGTCAGCAAGATGGCCTTTGGAAATAAATTAGGCATTAAAATGGAACACAATCTGGATCCGAGAGACTTTTTCGCCCCTGGCTGGGGAAATTTGGTGCTGGAAGTGCCGGATGGAAAAGTGGGAGAGCTCTCTATCCGCTATACAGTCATCGGTGAGGTGACAGACCGGGGAATGTTGGAGTACGGCAGCGCGGTGATCCCGATGGAGGAGGCCCTCCAGTCCTGGACAAAGACCCTGGAAAATGTGTTCCCTACAGAGTCCGGAGTGGAGCAGACGCCGGTTCCAGACGAGCCATACCAGGCAGAGACCGTCTATGTATGCAGTCACAAGATCGGGCAGCCCAGGGTATTTATCCCCGTATTCCCTGGAACAAACTGCGAGTATGACAGCACGGCGGCCTTTGAGCGGGCCGGAGCCCAGGTCACTGCAAAGGTATTCCGCAACCTGAGCGCGGAGGATATCCGGGATTCTGTGGAAGAATACAGGAAAGAGATCGCCAGAGCTCAGATTGTTATGTTCCCCGGCGGTTTCTCTGCAGGTGATGAGCCGGAGGGCTCCGCAAAATTTTTTGCAGCAGTATTCCGCAATGAGGCCATGAAAGAGGAAATTGAAAAGCTCTTAAATGAGAGGGATGGTCTGATGCTGGGTATCTGCAACGGGTTCCAGGCTCTGATCAAGCTGGGGCTGGTTCCGGAGGGGACTATCTGTGAGCAGAGGCAGGATTCCCCGACGCTGGCTATGAACACCATCGGACGCCACGTTTCCAAGATGGTTTACACCAAGGTTGTGAGCAGTAAGTCCCCCTGGCTTTCTGGAGCTGAGCTGGGCGGCATTTACTGCAACCCCGCTTCCCACGGGGAAGGGCGCTTCGTGGCCAGCAGAGAATGGCTGGACAGGCTGTTTAAAAATGGCCAGGTGGCGACTCAGTATGTGGACGGAGACGGGAGACCGACCATGGATGAGGCATGGAACCCCAACGGCTCCTATATGGCGATTGAAGGAATCACCAGCCCTGACGGCAGAATCCTGGGCAAGATGGCCCATTCAGAGCGCCGGGGCGACAGGGTGGCAATGAATATTTACGGCCAGCAGGATATGAAAATCTTTGAGAGCGGAGTGAAATATTTCCTGTAGCAGGCCGTTTATCCCAGTTCGATCCGCCAAGACAGAAGACAAGAGGTTTCCTTAAGGAATAGAAAAGCCGAAGTCCTATCTAAATACAGATAGGGCTCCGGCTTTTTCTCATAGGGAAAGAAGTGCCCGGAAAAGGACAAAACTCAGGCTTCCGTATAGTCCCGGTCTACATTGATGACAGTGTAGTAATCGGGGCTGATTTTTTTGACGGCCTGATCGATGGCTTGGGTCAGTTCCTCCGGGGTCATAGAAAACTTCATAGGGATGACAATATCAAAGATCAGGTTGGAGTGTGTCGGCCCCTTGACGATGCGGAAATCATGCATGGAGATAACAGGATCAATGGACCGGATAATCTCCAGAACTCGGCTCTTTAGGCGGATCGTCTCGGGATCCTCATTCTGCACGGGATCCATGTGGATCACGGCCTCACAGTGGAGTTTTTCAGACAGCTCCCTCTCAATATTGTCGATGGCGTCGTGGAGCTCTAAAATATTGCCGGATGCCGGAACCTCGCAGTGGAGGGAAATGATCTTCCGCCCTGGCCCGTAGTCGTGAACCAGAAGATCGTGAATGCTGAGGATTTCCGGGTGGGCAAGGGTGATCTGGCGGATGCTCTGGATAAATTCTGGATCTGGAGCCTGGCCAAGGAGAGGATTAAGAGTGTCCTTGGCAGCGGAAAAGCCTGCGTATAGGATAAAAAATCCCACGATCAGGCCGCACCAGCCATCTATGTTCAGGGGAGTAAACTTCCCGATAAGGGAAGTGGCGAAAACGACAGATGTAGCGAGAGCATCACTGAGACTGTCTGTTGCCGTTGCCTTCATGGCTGCAGAATGAATACGATTCCCAGTGGATCGGTTATAATAAGCCATATACAGCTTGACTCCGATAGAAGCAGCCAGGATCGCTGCAGTCAGCACCTGGAAATCAACGGCCTCTGGATGGAGGATTTTGCTGAAGGAAGACTGAATTAATTCAACGGCCATAACTAGAATCGCCACTGAGACGGCCAGACCAGACAGATATTCGATGCGGCCGTGGCCAAAGGGGTGTTCCAGATCCGGCTTCTGACCGGCCAACTGAAAACCGATAAGGGTGACAACCGAAGAACCAGCGTCGGAGAGGTTGTTGAAGGCATCGGCTGTAATGGCAATGGAATTGCTGAGCAGGCCAGCAAAAAATTTTCCTGCGAACAGGAGAAGGTTTAGAAAGATCCCAACTGCTCCGCACAGGGTTCCGTAAGCCTTTCTCACATCCGGGGAATCAGGCTGATCATATCCTCGTATGAAATGCCGGGCTAAAAATGTGATCATGGAAAGACCTCCTAAATATGAATATCGTTATACTGTTTGAGATTTAATATTTCACTATTCTAATACGTATCTGTTAAAAAAACAAGTTCTACTTTGCGTTCTTGAGATACAATTCAGGAATTATTGGTTTACAGAGAAACTCAAAAAATATTTTCCTGAATATTTGGAAAAACTTGTAAGATATGCTGAAAAACATCAAAAAAATATGGAGATGTGCTATCTATTTTTCCGATGGAGCCCTATCGATTTTCAATTCTTTCAAATCATTTTGCAGCATGTTAAAATTTTAATAAAGAAAAAGGTATGAAAATTAGTCAGATCGCGGCCGCATGACTAGTTGGATCATAAATGCTCAACACAAAGGAGGATGAGTAAAATGCCTGCTAATATAACAACAGCAGAAAAAAGTAAGAGCGGCGTGAGTGTAAAGTATTGTGTGAATTCTGCCATCAGCCTGATTTTAATGTTCGGTTTTGGCTATCTGCCTCCTATTGGACCGATCACACAGTTGGGAATGCAGATTTTAGGAATTTTTCTGGGCATGGTATACGGGTGGATTTTCGTATCGATCCCCTGGCCAAGCCTGGCAGGGCTGATTGCGCTGATCCAGACAGGCTATATGTCTTCAGGTGAGGTGATCAAATCCAGCTTCGGGGATACCAACGTGATGCTGATGTTCTTTATCTTTATATTCTGCGGAACCTTCGCTTATTACGGACTGTCCAGAATTATCGCAGTCTGGAGCATCACCCGCAAGATCGTGCTGGGAAGACCGTGGGTATTCAGCTTTGTATTTTTGATGGTCATGGCATTCTTAGGGGGCGTTACCAGTGCTACTCCTACTATTGTCATCGGCTGGAGCCTGGCTTATGTCATCTGCGAACAGTGCGGCTTCAAAAAAGGTGACAGCTATCCCATGATTTTGATCTTCGGAACTGCCTTTATTGCACAGATGGGTGACTGTATCATACCTTTCAAATCCATCCCGCTGCTGGTGATGGGCGTGTACGAGGGGCTGGCAGGCCATCCGATTGACCTTGCCCCGTATATGCTGATTGTGATTATTGCCATCGTTTTAAGTGCCATTGCATATCTGGCCGTTGCCAAACTGATCTTTAAGCCGGACATGGAGAGCTTGAAAAATCTGGACGCCAAAGCCCTTATGGGTGACGAGGGCATTAAGATGAATAAGGTTCAGAAAGTCGTTCTGCTTTTCCTGGTTCTTCTGATGGTAATGATGCTGCTTCCGGGATTTTTCCCGAGTTCCACATTCCTTCCGATCGTGATTTTAAATAAGATGGGAAGCATCGGTATCTGCATCTTCCTGGTCATGGTAATGTGCCTGGTTCATATTGACGGAGAGCCGATCATTGATTTCAAAAAGATGGTTGGCAAAGTGGAATGGAATTCCATCCTGCTTTTAGCAGCAGCTATCCCGGTAGCCAACGTAATGAGCAATGATGCCAGCGGATTCCCGGCAGCGCTGGAATCCATTATTGGCCCCCTTGCAACGAATACGTCACCGTTTGTATTCCTCCTGATCGTCGGCCTGATGGGAACGATCGTCACCAACGTGATGATGAACGGCCCTGTGGGAATGATCCTGATGGGCGCTGTGTACGCAGGTGTTCAGAGCGCAGGCATGAACCCGATTGGAGCTGTGGCCGCCGTAATTATGTGCGTTCACATTGCAGTTTTGTTCCCCAGCGGTTCTTCTACAGCAGCACTGATCAACGGAAATGAGTGGATCGGACAAAAATATCTCTGGAAAATCGGCCCGATTACCTGTGTGCTGGCATGGCTTATCATCTCAGTAATAGCCGGAATTTTCGGTCTGTAATAAAAATTCATTTTAAGAAGGGAGTGTTATTATGCCGCCTGTAATTGACAAAAAGAAATGTATCGGGTGTACGACCTGCGCTCAGATCTGTCCATTGGATGTCTATGGACCAGTGATCAAGGGACAGAAGCCTGAGGTTCTGTACCCCAATGAGTGCTGGCATTGCCGTGCATGTGAAATCGACTGTCCTGTAGGAGCAATTTCTATGACCTACCCGCTTCCGATGATGCTGCTCCGCAGACCAAAGAGCATGATTAAGAAAGAAGGTGCAAAGAAATGATCAAGGTGAATCCCCCTGTACAGTGCGATGTTCTGATTGTCGGCGGCGGAACCGCCGGACTGATGGCAGCGATTGCGGCTGCTGAAAAAGGAGCCAAGGTTATTGTGGCTGAGAAAGCAGATACCCGCCGCAGCGGCGGAGGCGCTACCGGAAATGACCACTTTGGCTGTTACATTCCCGGCTACCATGAGAGCGTGGAATCATATATGCACGAGCTGGAGCAGGGCATGTGCAAAGGCGCTGATCCTAAGGTGCAGCGAGTATTTGTAGAGCGCACCTTCGAGGTTGTAAAGGACTGGGAAAAATGGGGAATCAATATGCGCCCCTTTGGAGACGACTATGTATTTGAGGGCCATTCTCTGCCGGGACATCCAAAATGCTTTTTAAAGATTGACGGACGCGATCAGAAGAAGTGCCTGACCAATGAGGCACGCAAGCGCGGCGCTATCATAGACAACCGTACCAGCGTTACCCGCTACATATCCAGGGACGGCCGGGTCGTGGGCGCTATCGCTATCGACATTTCCAAACCTGAACCGGAGATTAAAGTGTATGAGGCGAAGAGCATTATCAGCGTGACTGGAACGGGGGCCAGGGTATATCCTGCAGTTGCTCCGTCCTGCCTGTTCAATGTGGCAAACTGCCCGGCAGGAACCGGAACTGGCCGTGTGGCTTCCTATGAGATTGGCGCTACCATGGTCAATTTTGATAAACCCAGGGCACATATCGGACCGCGCTATTTTGTAAGAGGCGGCAAGGGAACCTGGATCGGAGCGTGCTGCGACGCCGATGGAAAGGCTGTGGGAATCGTTGGAAGACCAGAGCCAGGCGAGCAGGACATCACGACCGATATCTGCCAGGAAGTATTTGATCTGAGCAAGAAAAACGGAACCGGGCCGATCTTCATGGACTGCACAGAGAATCCCAAGGAAACCATGGAGCACATGAAAGAAGGATTCTACAGTGAAGGAATCAGCTCTCTTCTGGATGCTATGGATCAGCAGGGCATCAGCCTGGAAGAAGATATGATTGAGTGGGGGCGCTACCTGCCTCACATCCAGTACAGCGGCACCTGCATCAATGAAAAGTGTGAGACCAATGTGCCTGGACTGTACAGTGCAGGCGACGAGTGCGGCAACTTCTTCTGCGGCGTCAGCGGTGCGGCCGTCACCGGAAGGATCGCAGGTGAGAATGCCGCCGAGTATGTAAAGAGCGTTGACAGCTTTGCAGAGATTGCAGATGCTCCGGAGATCAAGGAGGCCCAGGAATTTTACAGCTCCCTGATGGACCGGGAAGCAGGCTCCTACTGGGAAGAGCTGAATTATGCGGTTCAGAATATTATGAGAGACTACGCTAGCATCGAAACACCGCGCTCTGAAAATCTTCTTTCCTGCGGTATTTATTACCTGGAAGAGTTGGACCGCATTGCGCGCCAGCGAATCAAGTGTGCGAACTCCCATGAGCTGATGAGAGCTCTGGAGGCATTTGATATTCTGGCTCTGGGACGGCTGATCCTGATCTCTGCGAGAGATCGGAAGGAGAGCCGCGGCCTCCACAAACGGGCTGATTATCCATACACCAATCCGTTGTGGAATACTCTGTCTATGACCATCCAGAAGGTAGATGGGGAAGATCATACGGAAATGCGTAAACTTTAAGGAGAATGTTATCATGGAATATACGGAACTTTACAATATCCTTCGTGCAGAAATCAAGCCTGCTCTGGGCTGTACCGGTCCTATCGGCGTCTGTTTCTGCGCCGCTCAGGCTTACGATGCCATCGGCGGTGAGATCGAATCGATCGATGCCATTACGGATTGGAGCATGAGCGCTAAAATCGATGATGTCGCATTCCCTGGTTCCCGTATGTTAGGGGTAGAGATGGCAGTCGCCTTGGGCGCCGTTTGCGGCGACCCCAAGGCGGGCCTGGAGGTTCTGCATACGGTTACGCCGGAAGGTGAGCTAAAAGCTAGAAAAGTGGCGGAGCTGGTAAAGATTCATCCCCAGTGGAACCTGCAGGATCTGGAACTCTACTGCGATATTACCATTCATACGGACAAGGGAACAGGCCGGGCGGTCATCGCACAGCGCAGCGACGGCCTGATTTTAAAGGAGCGCAACGGGGAGGTTCTGTTTGAAAAAGAGCCGGATGTCTCTGCTCAGTCCGGAAAGCTGCCTATTTTAAAATATAAGGTAAAAGATTTTTACGATATGGTCACTGGACTCAGCGATGAGGAACTGGCATTTCTGAAGGATGCTGTGGCTTACAATACCCGCCTGGCAAACGCCACTCTGGAGAACCGTCTGGGTGCGGGGATTGGATATGAGCTGTACCACAGTCCGTCTCAGACCTACATTACCAGGGCGAAAGCCTACGCTGCCGCCGGGTGTGAGGCCCGCATGTCCGGTGTGAACCACCCTGCGATGAGCTGCGGAAACAAAGGAAATGTGGGTATCGCTGCATCTATGCCTCTGGTCAGTTTGGCAAAGGACCTGGAGCTGGAGGAGAGGGATCTTTTGAAAGGCATCGCCATGAGCTATCTGGTGGCAGTTTCCATCATCCACAGGATCGGGAAAGTGCCGTCTATGTGCTCCTGCGAGGTAGCAGCGTGCTTAGGTGTTGCGGCAGGTGCCACTCTTATGAGAAAAGGAACTTATGACCAGATCGCGACTGCCATGCAGAACACCATCCCCAATGTGTTCGGTGTAGTCTGCGATGGGGCAAAGCTGGCCTGCGCTCTGCGTATTTCCTCCGGAACGGGGATTGCGCTGGAATGTTCTGATCTTGCTCTCAAAGGGGTGCGGATCGCAAACAATCAGGGCGTCTTGGGAAAGACAGTGGACGATTCCATCGAGATCATCGGCAAGACCGCTCTGTATGCTATGGTCAGCAGCGACCGCGATCTGTGCAAGCTGCTGTTTGAAAAACGTCACATTTTCCCGCTGACCAGTTTTGAGGATCGGCAGAAGCAGTAAAAGGCGAAGAGAGGGACAGTTGCATATGAGGGAAAAAATTGCCATCGTAGGTGCAGGAGCGTCTGGAATGATCACGGCCTCCTATCTGACACAGAAGGGGATCGATGTGATTCTGTGCGATACGGAAGAACAGTGCCGGGATGACTTCGCAGCGATTGCCGAATCTGGAATAAAGACAGAAGGGCCGGGATTAGTGTCAGGGCTTCGCCCAGCAGTTATGACATACAAGATTTCAGAGGCCATGGAGGCTGACCGGATTCTGGTATGTGTTTCCAGCGGCAGACAGAAGGAGACGGCAGAATGGATGGCCCCTTGGATTCGTCCAGAACACAAGATTCTCCTGATGCCGGGGAATTTAGGAAGTGTGGTATTTGCCAGAGTATTTCGGGCCTGCGAAAAAAGATGCGGCCTTCTGGCAGAGCTCTCTGAGTGCCTGTGGGCCTGCCGCAGGCTGGCGCCGGGCCGCTGTGTTTCTGCGATGCCCTTAGGAGAAAAAAGGGCTGCAGCCTTCCCGTCAGAGGATACCCCGAAAGCCATGGAAATCTTCAGTGGTCTCCTCCCCTTAAAGGCGGGAGCAAATCTGGCGGAAGACTGTCTGAACTCACCCAATGTTCTCACCCATCTTTCGGGAACTCTGCTGAATTTGGGAGGAATTGCACAGAAAAAAGAGAAGTTTGCCCTGTTTGCCGACGGGCTTAGCGATGGATATATCCGCTGCTTGCAGCTTCTGCAAAAGGAGCGGAAAGAGGTGCTGGAGGCGGCTGGGATGGAATGTTATGCTGCCCCGGTAGAGCCCTTGCTGGCAAAGCTGAGGGCACCGCAGGCCCACCCGGAGCTGGAGGCCTTTCGGTGCCTGTCCGGGCCAGACGGATTGGAGCACCGTTATATCACAGAGGATGCTCCCTGCGGCGTGGCTTTTCTGGTATCTACGGCAAAACGGTACGGGATCAAAGCCCCTGTGACGGAGGCACTGCTGACTCTCGCAGGAAGTCTGACAGGAAATGATTATCTTCAGGCTGGAAGAACTTGGGAGTGGCTTGCAGAGGATGGATCCCGCGTTATCTGAAATATTATAGAAGTGAAAAGCCCGCAGGAGAGAAGGGATGATGCATGACAGGCTGTCGGCGAGAACGACAGCCTGTCGTTTTGCTGACACTCCTGTTGAAATACGGTTCTGGATTCTGATATAATAGATGGAGACTCTTACATTGCCGCTTTGTTCTCGGACAGAAGGGAGACACCTATGCAGTTGACACAGCTTGAGTACCTGATTGCAGTAGAAAAATATGGCTCTATCTCGCGGGCCGCCAGAGAAATGTATACTTCCCAGTCATCCATCAGCACCTCCATTAAGACCTTGGAGAAGGAATTGGGGGTTGAGCTGCTCCGGCGGGGGCCAAAGGGAGTCCAGATTACGGCTGAAGGTCAGTATATTTTAGACAACGCCAAAATTATCGATAAACACATCAGCAATATCAGAACGGTTCAGAAGGAGATGGACGGAAAGGTCCGGGGAAGCATAACAGTGGGAGGGCTGGGAACCTGCTGCATGCACATCCTGGGGAACACAGCCATCTATTTAAAAAACCGTTACCCGGATATCCAGGTTTCCCTGAAGGGCTTTAATCCTAATCAGCTGGTTCAGGAGTTTACGGAGGACAGCATAGACATGGGGCTGATGCAGGTAAACCAGTTTAACGAGAAATATCTGAGGGCAAAGGCAGAATATGAGCAGATTTCCTGCAGGGAACTGCTGAAGACTCATCTGGTGGTTGCGGTTAACCCTCAGCATCCCCTGTACGGAAGGAAAAAAGTAACTCTGGAGGAGATTATGCCTTACGAGATTTCCACAGGCTTTGTCCGGGCAGAAAATCTGGTGTATTGGTCTCTGTTTAACAAGATGAAAGAACTGGGATATTCCCAGCCAATTACATGCCTGGGAGATATGGTGGTTTCCAGGCTTTACGCGATTAAGCGCAACTGTATTCAGCTGGTTCCGCTGATCTCTCTGGAACTGACGAACTGGCTTTTCAGCATCCCCCTGTCTCCTATTGAGATCGATCAGAGATACGATCTGAAATTTTTGCTGGTTTACAGGGAGGAGACTATGGATCAGATTCAGGAGCTGTTTGTGAAAGAACTGGAAAGCTATATAAAGCCTTATCGGGAGGCAGAATAAGATCCGCTTAGCCATTTGCAAACTGGAAAAATATGTGTATAATATAGTCGGGTGATGACTATGGAGGATAATGACAGAAAGATGGCACAGCACTATATTCGAGTGCTTCTGAATATTTTGATCCCCGCGGCGGGAACGGTACTGATCTGCACAGTTGGTCCCAGACTTTTAGGCTTCTTTATGCCGTTTGTTGTCGGATGGGTGGTGTCTCTGATTGCAAACCCCCTGGTGCGCTTTCTGGAGAGCCGGCTGAAGGTTGTGCGCCGCCATGGCTCCATGCTGGTGGTGATCGGAGTTCTGGCCCTGATCATCGGGCTCCTGTATGCAATCTTTAGCAAATTGCTTTCTGAGGCGTCGGAGCTTGTACACAATCTCCCGGCAGTGTGGTCTGGGCTGCAGGCTGAGATCCGCAGCGTGGGAGATGAGATCATCGGCGCGCTCTCCTTCCTTCCGGACTCTTTGGAAACGCAGGTTCAGGAACTGGCAGACAATCTGGGCTCCTACATTGGCCTGCTGTTTCAGAACATGGCCAGCCCTACAGTGGAAGCTGCGGGCAGCGTAGCTAAGAGCATTCCGTCTATTTTAGTGAATGCTGTGGTTATCATTCTCTCCTCCTACTTTTTTATCGCAGAGAGGGAGAAACTGATGGGGATCTGGCGCAAGTATCTTCCGGAAAGCGGAAAGATGCATATGGCCAACATGAGAAAGGACGCTCTCAAGCTGGTGGGCGGCTATTTCCTGGCCCAGTTTCGGATCATGTTTGTGGTGGCCGCTATCCTGGCTGTGGGATTTCTGATCCTGCAAGTTCCATATAGCCTTCTTCTGGCCGTGCTGATTGCTCTGCTGGATTTTCTGCCGGTATTTGGGACTGGAACAGTGCTGATCCCTTGGGCGCTTATCGAGCTGCTGACCGGGGAATTTTATCTCGCCATCGGGATGGCTCTGCTCTATGTGCTGACCCAGGTGGTTCGTCAGGCAATTCAGCCTAAGATTGTGGGGGATACCATGGGGCTGTCCCCGCTGGCCACTCTGTTTCTTTTGTATATTGGGTTTAAAGTCAGCGGGCTTGGCGGTATGATTTTGGCGGTTCCCATTGGTCTTGTGTTTTTAAATCTGTACAAGTACGGAATTTATGATTCTATGATTGACAATCTGAAGATTTTCATCCATGATATACAGGAATTCCGAAAGAAGAGAGAGAACACAAATGAAAATGGAAAATAATTTAGACACAGACCAGATCAGGAGTCTGGTGTGGAGGCTGGCTCTGCCTTCAATGCTGGCCCAGTTTGTCAGCGTGCTTTACAGTATCGTCGACCGCATGTATATCGGCAATATCCCGGAGATCGGGGACATGGCGCTGGCCGGCGTTGGGGTGTGCGGCCCGATCGTGACGATGATCTCGTCGGTTGCCTCCTGGGTGGGGATCGGCGGTGCACCGCTTTTGAGCATCCGGCTGGGGCAGAAAAATGAAAAGAAGGCCAGAGAGATCTTAGCAAACTGCTTTTTGCTGCTTTTGGTGATGTCGCTGGCTATCACAGTTTTGTCCTTTCTGGTGAAGGATGCGCTGCTGGTTTGGTTTGGAGCCAGCGGCGCGATTTTCCCGTACGCCGATGAGTATATCACGGTATATCTGGCGGGGACAGTATTTGCCCTTCTGACGACGGGCATGAATCAGTTTATCATTTGCCAAGGGTTTGCCAAGGTGGGAATGAAATCGGTGCTGCTGGGGGCGGTCTGCAACATTGTTCTGGATCCAGTCTTTATTTTTGCCCTGGATATGGGTGTGGCTGGAGCAGCTATCGCTACGGTAATTTCCCAGGCAGCTTCCTGCGCCTATGTCCTGGCGTTCCTGTTTGGGAGCCGGCCGATGATCCGGATCACATTCGGCGGCTACCGTTTAGATACTATGGCCCGGGTCCTTTTGGTGGGGCTGACGCCTTTTCTGATTATTGCCCTGGACAATATTATGATTATCTCTTTAAATGCGACGATTCAGAAATACGGAGGGCCGGAGCGGGGAGATATGCTCCTTACCTGCAATACAATCCTCCAGAGCTTTATGCTGATTGTCACGATGCCCTTGTCAGGCATCACAGGCGGAACCCAGACGATTTTGGGATATAATTACGGAGCAAGGAGACCGGAGAGAATCATCAAGGCGCAAAAAAATATTCTGCTGCTGGGGCTGGTGTTCACCGGCATTATGTTTTTGATTGCGCAGCTAATTCCTCAGTATTTTACCATGATCTTTACGAGAGAACCGGAGTATATCTCCATGACCTCCCGGGCGATCCGTATCTATTCACTGATGATTGTTCCGCTGGCAGTTCAGTATACCGTGGTGGACGGGTTCACCGGCATGGGGATCGCGAAAGTAGCGATCAGTCTTTCCACATTCCGCAAGATAATATATTTCGGAGGGATTTTCCTCATCCCAGTGTGGTTTGACATAACCAATATCTTTTTTATCGAACCGATTTCCGACCTGATAGCAGCAGTGGTATCTGGAGCGACGTATATCGTGCTGATGAGGAAAATCAGCGCCAGCTTAAAGACGGCGTCCTCCTGAATCGGAAGCAGGGGCAGAGACAACGGAATATGGGGAAAAATCAGGCGGGGGAGCTTTCAGGCAGGCTTTCCCGCTTTACTTTTATCGGGTTCATTGCTATAATGGAACCGTTCAACACGAGAGAAGGAGAATTGGCGGATGAATATTTTAGTGAGCGCCTGCCTGCTGGGCGTTGCCTGCCGGTATGACGGTGGAGGAGTCCTCCGGCCTGAGGTTCAGCGTCTGATGGAGAATTGCCATGTGATACCGGTCTGTCCGGAACAGCTGGGCGGCCTTGCTACGCCGAGATGTCCAGCAGAACGGTCCGGAGACAGGGTCGTCACAAGAGAAGGTCTGGATGTTACCAAAGAATACAGGCGGGGCGCGGATGAGACATTAAAGCTGGCCCGGCTTTTTCAATGTAAGGCAGCAGTGTTAAAGGAGAGAAGCCCGTCCTGCGGCTGCGGCCGGATTTACGATGGCAGTTTTTCCGGAAAACTGACAGACGGGGACGGCGTTGCAGCGGAGACGCTGAAGGCAGCCGGGATTACTGTGGTGGGGGAAACCCGCTGCGGTGAGCTCTTATGCGGATGTGCCTCAACTTGCAGGCGAGAAAGCTGAATCATCGCCTGACAGAGCTTTTACAGTAAAAATAGAAGGAAGGTACTTGTGTCAGAGATAATTAACCAGGAAAATCAGGGAACTGTCAGCCCTCAGCCTGATCAGAATCAGACTGGAACCGGGCCGAGAAGCAGGAGGAAAAAAGAACGCAGCCGTTGGCCGTGGATTCTGTGCGGAATCGTGGGAGCAGTGGCGGCGGCTCTGGGGGCCGGATATGGCCTGTCGGCCCAAACCTACAAAACTGCATTTTTTCCCAGGACAGTGATTAACGGCGTGGAGGCTTCCGGAAAGACGCCAGAGGAAGTAAAAGAGCTGATCTCTGCCGGGACAGACGGTTATCGCTTGACCGTGTATGGCCGCGATTCTATGGAGGCGGAGATTGACGGGGAGGACCTGGGGCTTCGCGCAGAGTTTGATGGGACGTTGGAGCGCATCCTGGATCAGCAGAATCCTTACAGCTGGCTGACAGCCTATTTCCGTCCGGTGGAGTACACGATCTCGACGATGGTTGTTTACGATGAGGAGCTGCTGGATCAGGTGATGGACAAGCTCCCATTCTTCCGGGACGATTTGGTGGAGGAGCCGGAAAATGCCCGAATCTCGGAGTATCTGGAAGGAGTGGGGTATGAGATCATTCCAGAGACCGAGGGAAATAAAGCAGACTGGGAAATGGTGAAAGCTGGGATTGCCGAAAAGGCTGTGAACCTGCAGCCAGAGCTCCATTTGGAAGAATTGGGCTGCTATCTGGAACCGGAGGTCAGAGCTGACAACAGCGAGCTGACCAGCCGTCTGGAAATTTTAAACCGGTATGTGCACACAGAGATCCGCCATCAGTTTGGAAGCAGACAAGAGGTCTTAAATGGCGATACCATCCACCAATGGCTGGTATTTGGCGAGGATGGCTCCATTTCGCTGAACCGGGAGCTGGTATCTCAGTATGTCTCCGGCCTGGCGGCAAAATACAATACGGCTTATAAGACACGGTCTTTTAAGACCAGCTACGGCCCTGCAGTGAATGTCAGCGGAAGCTATGGCTGGAGGCTGAACCAGGAGGCTGAGACAGAGGAGCTGATGCAGCTTCTGGAGGCGGGGACGAGCCAGACCAGGGAGCCGGTTTATTCCCAGAAGGCGGCAAGCCATGATGGAAATGATTACGGCAATACTTACGCGGAGGTCAATCTGACCGCCCAGCATATGTTTTTTTACAAAGACGGAGAGAAGGTGTTGGAATCGGATTTTGTCTCTGGAAATGTAAAGAAAAATTATACAACACCCCCGGGGATTTTCGGATTGACCTACAAACAGAGGGACGCCGTTTTAAGAGGCGAAGGGTACGCATCTCCTGTGGATTTCTGGATGCCCTTCAACGGAGGAATTGGTTTCCACGATGCCACGTGGCGTTCCGCCTTCGGGGGTACGATCTATAAGACGAACGGATCTCACGGCTGCATCAATATGCCGTATGATGCCGCAAAGAAATTGTATGATTACGTCTATACCAATGTGCCGGTAGTTTGCTATAATTTAGAAGGAACTGAGAGCGCAGGTCAGTCTTCATCCCAGCCGGCAGCAGTGCCGGAGACAGCAGCGGCAATCCCTGAGACGGCACCTGCGGCGCCTGAGGTCACGGCGGCGGTACCCGAGACGACAGCAGCTCCGCCCGAAACTGCAGTTTCAGCGCCTGAGACGACAGCAGCGGCAATCCCTGAGACGACACCTGCATCTCAGGAGATTCCGCCGTCTGCAGGCCCGGTTATCACACCGGCTGAGACGGAGACACCGGCTGAGTCTACGGCCGGGGCAGAGGAATCATCCCAGGAATGGGGCCCAGGGACTATAACGACAACAAAGGCAAGCCAAGAGACAGAGATCGGCCCGGGCGTATAGAAGAATTCCGAGAGAAGGGGGATCTTATGATACTCAGCGTCAGCCGGAGAACAGATATTCCAGCTTTCTATATGGATTGGTTTATGAGACGGCTGCGGGACGGGGAGGTCTGGGTCAGGAACCCGGTGAACCCCAGACAGATCAGCCGTGTCAGCTTGGAACGGCCGCATGTTGACGGCATCGTATTTTGGAGCAAATCGCCAGCTCCCATGATAAATTATGCGGAGGAACTGAGGAGCTGGCCCTGGTATCTCCAATTTACTCTGACCGGATACGGGAAAGACATAGAACCGAGGCTGCCGGACAAACGGAGGACGCTGATCCCATTGTTTCAGAAACTGGCAGAAATATTCGGCGGAGAACGTTTAGTCTGGCGGTATGATCCCATTTTGATTACGGACCGATACAGCCTGTCCTACCACGAAAAAGCATTCCGTTCCATCGCAGAGGAGCTGAAGGGATGCACCGGCGAAGCAGTGATCAGCTTTCTGGATCTGTATGGAAAGACTAGGCGGAATATGGCGGGAACCGGCCTGCAGGATATTTCCCAGAAGGATATGAAGAGTTTGGCAGAGGCTATGGCGGCTGCGGCCAGGGAGAACGGGATGCGGGCTGTATCCTGTGCAGAGCCCCTGACGGAAAACTGGACGGGAGTGGAGCGAGGGGCTTGTATTGCCCAGGCCAGATTGGAAGCTCTGTGCGGCTGCAGGCTGAAGGCTAAAAAGGATAAGGGGCAGAGAGAAACATGCGGCTGTATGGAGAGCATTGACGTAGGAGCTTACGATACCTGCCTGCTGGGCTGCCGCTACTGTTATGCCAACGCCGGTTGGGACCAGGCAAAAAAAAAGGCGGAGCTTTACCGGCCGGATTCCCTGCTCCTGTGCTCCGAGATGGAGAGCAGAGACAGTCTTTCGATTCGGAAAGGGAGAACCCTGCGGCTTTAATTTGCTGTCAGCAGACACACAGAGACCTGTGAGAAAGAACAGAATAAGAAGAATATGGAACGATCAAAATTAGACAATGGAAAAGGCAGAGTTTTAGTTATGAAAAAGCTGATAAAAAAGCTGATTGCTGCGGCAGCGCTATTTTCGTTGCTGAACAGTATGACAGCCTTCGGTGCTCCGGTGTGGCCGGATGACTCTGGGGTGAATCTGGAATCGGAAGCAGGCGTGGTGATGGATGCCGATTCGGGAGCTGTTCTGTATGGGAAAAACAGCAGGGAACAGTATTATCCGGCCAGCATTACGAAAATTATGACGGCCCTTCTAGTATTGGAAAACTGCTCCATGGATGAAATGGTTACATTTTCGTATGATGCTGTGTACAATGTGGAGGCGGGCAGTACCAACGCCGGGATCGATGCCGGAGAGCAGATGACCGTGAGAGACTGCCTTTACGCCATGCTGCTGAAATCCGCCAACGAAGCTGCCAACGCTTTGGCAGAGCACGTATCAGGAAGCCGGGAGGCATTTGCAGAGCTGATGACACAGCGGGCCAGGGAGCTGGGCTGTGAGAATACTAGCTTTAAAAATCCCAGCGGTCTCAATGACCCGGATCACTATACCACGGCCAGAGATTTTGCCCTGATCGTGCAGGAAGCCTGGAAAAATGAAAACTTCCGAGAGATAGAGTCCCATCTGTCCTACCAGCTTCCGCCCACGGCCAACGATCCGGAAGGTCTTACGGTTCGCCAGGAACACAAAATGATGCTGGAAAACTGGACACAGTATTATGATCCGGATGTAAAAGGCGGAAAAACAGGGTATACTTCTCTGGCAGGAAACACTTTGGCGACTGTCGCAGAGCGGGATGGGCGCACCCTGATTGTTGTTATTTTAAAAGGGAGCAAACCGGATCACTATACCACATACACAGACACTCGCCAGCTTCTGGATTACGGATTTGAGGACTTCGTGAATTATTCTCCGGCCCAGCAGGAGACAGACCTTGCCGGACTGAGGGCTGCGCTTCAGTCAGAGGGTGCCTCCGGTATCAGCGATCAGACGGAGCTGACTGTGATTGGGGAGAGTGTTACCGTTCCGGCTGGGGCATCCTTTACGGATGCCGTCAGGACGATCTCTCTGGATATTCCGGCAGATGCCCCGGAAGGGACAGCAGCGGTTTTGAATTATACGTATGAGGATCGCCCTGTAGGAACTGCTTATGTACTGGCCCAGGAGCCGGCGATGCAGCCAGTTGTCCAGGAGACTGAGCCGGCTGCTGAGGCGGAACCTGAGAGCGGGCACGCTGGGATTTCACTGGGTATTCTGGTTCCTTTCCTTGCAGCCGCGGCAGTGACAGCTTTGATTGGCCTGTTTATCTGGTACCGGACCGCAGCAGCAAAAAGAGAAGCACAGCAGAGGCGGGAGCGGCTCCAGGCCAGGCGGCGGAGGCTGGAAGAATCCGGCGTGTCCATGGAAGAGTACGATCGCTTGATGAAGGAGCGTCAGGAGAAGCTGAGAAAAAAGAGCAGATAGGGGTAAATTATGCAGGAAGGTAAAAGAGAAGACCTTACTGACAGAAGAAGACCCGCAGGGGAAAACCCACAGGCAGGAAATAAGATACGAATTCACCGGGAAGGAGGATATGATTCCAGATATCCTATCAGACACAATAGAAAAAAGGCCAGGAGAAAAACTTGGGTAAGATGGGCAGCGCTAGCTGCCCTTGCTGTCATAGGAGGATTGGCAGCGGCCATTTGGTTCTGGGCAGCAGCCCTGCTGGGGAAAATACAGCGAGATCCCGATATTAATATAGAAGAAATGACAAACCCCAACATCGATGTGACAACCCAGCAGGTGATGCGGGAAAATTGGACTATAGCTGTTTTCGGAGTGGATTCCAGGGATGGAAGCCTGGATCAGGGGGCAAATGCGGATGTCATTATGCTCTGCAATCTCAATGAGAAAACCGGAGGAATCCGCATTGTATCCATCTACCGGGACACTTGTATGAAGGTGGGGGAGAGAAACCCCTACAAGAAGATCAATGAAGCCTATGCCCGGGGTGGGATCGGACAGGCTGTGGAGGCTCTCAACGAAAACCTGGATGTAGAGATCGATGACTATGCAGCGGTCAATTGGAAGGCAGTGGCGGATGCCATCAATCTGCTGGGGGGAATCGATGTGGAGCTGACAGAAGCAGAATTCCGCGACATCAATGGATACATTACCAGCACAGTAAAGGGAACTGGGGTGGGATCAGTCCATCTGGAGAAACCGGGGCTGAATCATCTGGACGGAGTGCAGACGGTGGCCTATGCCAGGCTGCGGTATATGGACTCTGATTTCCAGAGAACCGAGCGGCAGAGGGAGGTCCTCTCCAAGGCTCTGGATAAGGCCAAAGACGCCGAGCCTTCCATCCTGTACCAGATTCTGAACAGCGTTCTGCCTGAGACGAAGAGCAGCTTTGAAGCTGACAGCCTTTTTCCGCTTATTCAGTCCATCTCAAAATTTCATTTGGAAGCCGCTTCCGGATTCCCCTTCCAGCTGGAGGCAAAGAGGATTCAGGAAAACGGAGCAGAGATCGATTATGTCTTCCCTGTGGATCTGGCAGACAACGTGGCAGAGCTCCATCAATTTTTGTATGGAACAGAGGACTATCAGGTCTCCGGCCAGGTGAAGGCCATCAGCCAGGCCATCGAAGAGAAAAGCAAAACGAAATCCGCCTCCCGGGCTTCCGCAGCAAAAACCTCCGAAGCCGGGACTTCGTCCGTTGAGAGGACGACCAGGGCGGAAAAAGAGAGGGGGGAGAGCCTGCTGGAAACTTCCTCAGAGATGGACATTCCGGAGAAGACAGACGGGGAGGAAGATAAGACCGTAGGGATGCCCACCACAGAGGGCTTCAGCCCCACTGCGCCGGAGCTGTTTATCCCTCAGGCGGAGGATTCTTACCAGGCGGAGAGAATTTTGAATTAGTCAAAAGATGACAGAAAGACGTAAGAAAATAGTTATAAAATCTGGTTCCTTGCCAGGAAAATATATGTTATACTTTTCAAATAAGACGATAAATACCCGCCAAGGCTGGCGGGACAAAAGATATAGGAGATATGCAAAATGATAAAGTGGAAGCGTTTGCTGTGCCTGGGAATGGCGGCCAGCATGATGTTCAGTATTACAGCCTATGGTGATGTGATAGATTTTACGGGGCCGGAGGGGCAGGTTAGTTCGACAGTGTCGCCTGGAGCCAGCGCGCCTTCCTCGCCCGCTGGAACTGGGCCTTCTTCCAATATTGGATCCCAGAACACCGGAAGCTCTTCAAACACCGGATCATCTCAAAACGCAGCTTCCAGCACCGCGATTGAAAAGCCGACTGTCCAGTCGGAGGGTGCAGTGCTCCTCAATGCCAACACAGGGGAAGTTCTGTTCGAAAAAAACGGAACCACCAGATTTTATCCGGCCAGTATTACGAAATTGATGACTGCCCTCCTGACAGTAGAAAACTGCAGTCTCAGCGACACAGTTACATTCTCCAAGACCGCCACCACAAATCTGGAATCCGGTGCTGTCACCCTGAGCCTGACGGAGGGAGATCAGTTGACAGTGGAGCAGTGCCTCTACGGGCTTTTGCTCAAATCTGCCAATGAGATTGCCAACGGACTGGCGGAGCATATCTCCGGCAGCGTCAGCAGCTTTGCAGATAAGATGAATGCCCGCGCGAAGGAATTAGGATGTACGGACACTCATTTTGCCAACCCTAACGGGCTGAATGATACCGAGCACTACACGACACCCAGGGACATGGCCCTCATTGCCCGGGCAGCTTTTCAGAATTCCACTGTGGCGAAAATTGCCTCAACCCTGTCCTACGAATTCCCGGCGACGAAAAAGGCTTCAGCCCGGACCATTACTATGGGGCACAAAATGCTCTACCCCAAAGATTCCCGCTATTATAAGGGGATTGTGGCTGGTAAGACGGGCTACACTTCCAAGGCCGGCAACACATTGGCTACCTGCGCGGAGCGGGATGGAGTGCGCTTGATCGCTATCATTATGAAGAGCAGCCAGACCCACTATGAGGATACGAAGGCGCTGCTGGATTATGGCTTTGCCTTGGCAGAGGCCGGCCAGCTAAACACTTCGTCGCCGGGAACTTCCAGCGGAAACAGCCAGACAGCAGCCGGATGGCATCAGGACACTGCCGGCTGGTACTATATAAAATTAGACGGCACCCGTGCGGCCAACGAGTGGCAGACGATCAATGGAAAAGAGTATTGGTTTGATTCCAATCAGTACATGGCTACCGGCTGGCGTCAGTTTGTGGGAGGCATCTGGTATTACTTCAAGTCAGATGGTTCCCTGGCAAAGAATACTTGGGCTCAGAATAGCGCAGGCCAATGGTTTTATCTCGGATCAAATGGAGAAATGCTGCGGAATACCACAACTCCGGACGGCAATTACGTCAATGCAGACGGAGTCTGGATTCAGCGATAATATGATAATTGTGGCAGGGGAGATAAAGGCTCTCTCCCTGCATAGGACAGAGAAAACGCAGCCGTCCCAGGACACAGGGGACGGCTGCGTTTTCGAATCCAGCGGGAAATAAAAATATCTAGGCTTCTTTGCAGTTCTTTTTCCGGGGCCTGTAATTGGAGGAATCTGGGGAGAGCCGATTGATTCCGGCGGAATAGTCTGGCCGGTATTCCATGATGTCTTCCACCTGACAGGAGAGCAAACTGCACAGCATTTCAATAGTATGAGTAGACACATAGCAGTTGCGCTTTAACCGATTCAGCTGGCCGGAACTGACTTTGCAATAGTGGATTAGATAATACTTCGTAATCGATTTTCTTTCCATGGTTTCCCATAAACGGCTGTATGATATCATGCTGTATTCCCTCCTGCTGATATATTTATCATCCATATCCGATATTGTATATTAG
This sequence comes from uncultured Lachnospiraceae bacterium, assembly GCA_944376125.1. GTDB lineage: Bacteria > Bacillota > Clostridia > Lachnospirales > Lachnospiraceae > UMGS1370. The sequence goes on along the minus strand of CALWBQ010000039.1, from coordinate 2,501 downwards.
CCATAATAAAACAATATTTTTATAAATAGTGATAAAATAAAATTTAGACTTTTTATAATAGTGATTTTGCGGTTAGGGATGGGCAGAGCGACGAAAAAGTTGCCGAAAATTGGAAAAAAATGTAAGTCTTGACGGAAAAAGGGAGAGCGTGTATCATGGAAGAAATAAAGAAGAATTGCGGGGCAGAAAGATGAAAGAAAAACTTTATACAATAGAAGTGATGGACGCAGTGAAGGCAGGCGATGAGTGCCCGTGCTGCTATCTGGAGCGGAAGCTGGAGCAGGATACCATCAGCTTTACATTGGGCTCATCCTATATGGAGGATGACATCCGGGCTGAGACGGATAAAATTGGATTTTGCAGAAAACATACCAAGATGATGTATGATTACGGAAATTACCTGGGAAATGCCTGGATCTTAAAGACAAGGATGATGTATCTGCGGAAGCATTTTCGGGAGGACTTGGAGAAAAGCCTGGATGGAGAAACTCAGCCTAAATCGAAAGGGGGCTTTCTGGGACTGGTAAAAATAGGCGGATCCAAATCAGGGGCCTTTACTACATCAAAAAAGGAAGAGTGCTATGTCTGCAGAAAGCTGGATGAAACCTACGGCCGGATTATGAATACCTTTGTCTATTTGCTGAGAACAGAACCGGAATTTTTGGGTTTGCTGGAAAATTCCAAGGGATTTTGCCTTCCTCATTTCCGGGATGTGCTGGAAGCCTGCATGGAAAACATGAAAAAAGACGAGGCCGACCGTGTAAAAAAAGTTTTGACAGATATGATGGAGAGGGAGCTGGCGAGAATACAGGAGGATATTGACTGGTTTATAGAAAAGTATGATTATCGGAATCAGGGGGCAGATTGGAAAAATTCAAAGGATGCTGTGCCGAGGACAATGCAGAAAATTACCGGAGGCTATCCGGCTGACCCTGTTTTCCGGCAAAAATAAAATAGGGAGAAAAGGCTTGCCCATCTAGGGAGAAAGGCGGGGTATGATGGAAGTTTGGGATGTGTATGACAAGGAACGGAGAAAAACAGGGAGGACCCATGTGCGGGGCGTGCCGATGGCACCGGGGGATTACCATATTGTCACAGATATATGGACGATCAATCGCGAGGGAAAGCTGCTGCTGACCCAGCGCCATCCCCAAAAAACTTTCGGCCTCTGGTGGGAATGTACTGGCGGTTCCGCCCAGGCAGGGGAGAGCAGCCTGGAGAGCGTGCTGAGAGAACTGTCGGAGGAGGTCGGAATCCATGCCCGCCCCGAGGAGGTGCGGCTCCTCCATTCTGTAGAGCGGCCTGATCGCTTTGTGGACACCTATGTGACCATTCAGGATGTGACAGAAAAGGAACTGATCCTGCAGCAAGAGGAGGTTGTGGACGCCAGATTTGCCACTATGGAGGAAGTCAAGGAGCTGTGGAAAGCGGGAAAAATGCTTCCAAGAGAGCGCTTTCCCATGTATGTCGGGCTTCTGGAGGCAGAGATTCGGAAGGTTTTAGATCCTATTGAAGCAGGACAATAGCCGGAATGACAGGAAGGAGACGATGAATGAACTTCCGGTTTCTGGATATAATGAGAGGGAAATCCTATTAATTGAAAGCAGGAGGACCTGAACATGACAGATTTTAAAAACAGCGAGACAGCGAAAAACCTGATGCGGGCGTTTGCCGGGGAAAGCCAGGCGCGAAATCGATATACCTTCGCGGCAGGCATGGCAAAGCAGCAGAAACTGCCAGTGCTCCAGGCCGTATTTCTCTACACGGCAGACCAGGAGAAAGAGCATGCGGAGATTTTTTATAATTACCTCCGTGACATGAACGGCGAGACGATCCATATCGACGGCGGGTACCCGGTAGATTTGGATGAACATACTCTGGATCAATTAAAGAATGCTATGCACAATGAGTATGAGGAGCACGACGTGGTGTACAAGTCATTCGGGGATATTGCTGAACAGGAAGGCTTTGCCCGGATCGCCCAGACATTCCGGATGATCGCGGAGATTGAGAAGACTCATGGAGAGCGCTTTGAGATGTTCTCCAAACTGATGGAGAGCGGAAAACTGTTCGTTTCCGATGTGGAGACAGGATGGGTCTGCCTCAACTGCGGCCATATTTACCGCGGGAAAGAGGCTCCTCAGAAATGTCCAGTGTGCCAGCACGACCAGGGATATTTTATCCGCATGGAATTGGCCCCGTGGACGGCAGGATGCGGGTGCAAGTGAGAAAGGCAATATAGCGGAAGCCTTCAGGCAGAATTCCAAAACAGTTCCAGGCGCCGATGCGGCAAAACAGATCCTGGATGAACTGATTGAGGCCAACAGAGGGTACTGGCCGGAACTGAACTAAATTAGGAAGAAAGAAAAAATGCTCGGAAAAATTCATATTTTCCGGGCTTTTTTCATGCCCAAAACCCCGATATAATAGGAAGAAACAGAAAAAAGGAGGGGCTTTATGGAACAAACAAACAGACTGTCTGTCCCCCGGGGACTTTTAGA
>CALWBQ010000038.1 GCA_944376125.1 uncultured Lachnospiraceae bacterium | reverse complement strand
TGTCATTAGTAGAGTATATTGACCCGTTTACGGGTGAGCCGGTGAAGAAAAACAAGAAATAAACCACTTGGAGTGGTAGTAGGAAGTCAAAGCAAACCAGCAAGCCCCTTTTGGGGCTGCGCCGGAGTAAGGAAGCACTGAATAAGCCCCTTTAGGGGTGGCTGTGGATATGGTACAGTTGGCAGACCTTCAGTGCGCCTTCCGGGCGCAAGCAGGTAATAGCCCCTTATAGGGGCAGAACAAGCCACCGGCTAAGCCGGTGGTCTTGACTCTTTTTATCCTAATGCTACATCTAACACCATCATCAAAGCGAATCCCAGGGCAAACCCAATGGTAGCAATATTGCTGTGCTCCCCCTGAGAGGCCTCCGGTATCAGTTCTTCCACTACCACGTAGATCATGGCTCCCGCTGCAAAGGACAGCATATACGGCAAAATCGGATCCACTACAGAGGCCAGGAGAATCGCCGCAACGGCACTGGCCGGCTCCACGATGCCGGAGGCTGCCCCCGCCAGAAATGCTTTAAAGCGGTTGACGCCCTCGCTCTTGAGAGGCATGGAGATAATGGCCCCTTCCGGAAAATTCTGAATCGCGATCCCCAGGGAGAGGGCGATGGCTCCTGCAAGGGTGATCTCGCCGCGGCCGGTGATCACGCCGGCAAAGACGGCTCCTGTGGCAGCACCTTCCGGAAAATTGTGCATGGTCACAGCCAGCATCAGCATAGTGGTTCTCTTCAAATGGCTTTTTATTCCCTCAGGCGATTTGCTCCCCAGATGAAGATGGGGAACCAGTTCATCCATAGCCAGCAGAAAAGCAATTCCCAGAAGAAAGCCGACCATCGCCGGCACAAACGCCAGTTTCCCCATATGATCAGACAAATCCATAGATGGAATCAGCAGGGACCACACCGAGGCAGCCACCATAACGCCGGCCGCAAATCCCAGCAGCGCCTTCTGAACCTTTGGGTTCATCTGGTCCTTCATAAAGAATACGCATGCTGCCCCCGCTGTTGTCCCAATAAATGGGAGCAGCAGACCGATTACAATATTCATACTTATCTCTCCTTTTGTCATTCCTTACTATACTATTAGCTTACTGTCTCGGTGACAAAAAGTCCAGATTAATTTCCTGGAAACTGGCGGCAGTGCCAAGCTCCCCTCTATTTCGTCTGTAATTTTTCGTTCAGCTTTCGCACTTTTCTGCGGTCTGCCATATACATAGCGCCCCAGATCAGGCCGTAAATCAGGACAAACAACGGCGCCATCCCCAAAAACAGTTCCCAGAGGCTGTTCCCGTATCCCAGAAAACGGCCCACCGCCAGGCTGATCAGCCCGCACAGCAGTGCGTGGAGCCCTACCCGAACCGGGAGTTTCCACTCATCTGCCTCGTAGATAAGCGCCAGGATTCCGTACAGGGCAGATGCGGCCAACCATGCCGTCGTGTCCCGCAGGCCGGCGCCGGTGCTTCCGCCAAGCCACAGAGAGGCCGTGAAAATGGGGCTGCCGATACCCATTCCCCAGATTGCGTAACTGACAATTTTTCTAATCATAATGCCGTCCCTCCATTACATATTTTCGGAAGTCTTTCATGTACTTTCTGGAAATTTCCAGCTTCGTCTTCCCGTCCTTTAGAAAAGCCGTGTAGTTTCCGCTGAATCCGGCCTCAACAGCCATCACCGCCCGGATATTCACCAGAGTCCCCTTGTTGATCTGAATGAACCCATTGTGTTTCAGCAGTTCTGCAAGCTCATACAGTTTGTATCGGGTCTCCCCCTCTTTGTTTTTCGGGCCTCTGGCATAAATTTTTCCGTTCTCAGTCTCAAAATACCAGATCGAGGCTGTCTCGCACAGAATTTCCTTTCCATCCCGATACAGGAAGATCCTGCGGCCGGTCTCTCTGTCTGCCTCCGCCAGGCTCTGGAGAGTCAGAAGCAAGTCGGCCGTCCTTTTATCATCCAGGCGTCCCCTCACGATAATCTCCGTTTCCGGGATATCCGCCTGTTCCCATATCACCCTCATATCTGTTCCCTCCTTGACCTTACTATAGCAGATGAACGCCTTTTTCGTCCCGCTCTGCCCGGTATCCCGTCAAATATCAGCTGTGACCGGTCATTTTACACCCCTCTGATACAGGGCCGCGCCTAAGATCCCAGCGTCGTTTCCCAGGCTGGCACATACGATCCTGGTAGTCTTTTCCGCTTCCCTGGAATAAATCAAAGGCTTCACCGCCTCCCGAAGCGGAGCCAGCAGCGCCTCTCCCGCCCCGCTCAGGCCCCCGCCTATACAGAACACTTCCGGCTGAAGGATATTGATCAGATTGGCCGTCCCCTCCGCCAGATAGCCGATAAATCCGGAGAGCACTCTCTCTGCAGCTTCATCTCCCTCCCCGGCTGCTTCAAATACCATTTTCCCATCCACCCTTTCCGGTCTTCCGCCACATTTTACTGCTAAAAGTGAGCCCGGGTTCTTTTTGGCAGCCTGCCTCCCCGATGCCGACAGAGCAGCCGCCGATGCATACGCCTCCAAGCACCCTCTCCTTCCGCAGGTACATGTTTTCCCGTTCCGCCGGATTACCATATGCCCGATCTCACCGGCCCCGTACTGAAATCCATCTATCATCTTTCCCTCAACAATCATGGCTCCCCCAATGCCGGTGCCAAGCGTTTCCATAACCATCGAGGACGCCCCTCTCCCTGCTCCAGCCAGGTATTCTCCCCACGCCGCTGCCTTGGCATCATTCGATCCAAACATTGGAAAGGGGAAGTACTCCTGCAACATTTTCAAAAAGGGCACGTGAATCATGCCCAGATTATTGGCATATTCCACCACGCCGCTCTCCGGATCCACCGTCCCAGGGATTCCGATCCCTCCGGCTTCAATCTCATCCGATGAAATCCCCGCCTTCTCCAGGGTTTTCATCGCGAATTCTCCTATCCTCCCAGCCAGCATCTCCGGGCTCTGCGGAAGACAAGTCGGCATCGAGTCTTTCAAGATCACATTCCGCGTTTCATCTACCAAGCCCAATGCAATATTAGTTCCTCCCAAATCAATTCCCAAGCGGTACATCTCCATTCTCCTTTCGCTGTATCAATCCAGATATCATGCACGCTGGCACTATTATATACGAAATGATCCCGAGAAGGAAGTTTCTTATGAATGAACCTGCGCCTGCATATCACCGCATAGGAACGCGGATCCTTTGCGCGAACACCGGAAGTATCCGCAATGCGGGCCTTTACAGCAGCCAAAAGAGCGGGGCCCGCATTGGAAGTGTATTCCGCAGCGAACCCCGCTCTTTTAGGAAGATATATTATTTAACGAATCTGACAGTGGGCTTATTTTGCAAGAACTACCTTGTATGCTTCTTCCATTCCCTGTCTCTCAATCAGGTCATAGTACTCTTTTACCTTGGGAATCATTTCCGTCAGGTCGGCATGCCAGTAGTCTTCTCTCTTCATAATATCCTCTACAGAAGCGTCCTTCATAAATTCCATGATCTCAGCGCCGTCGTTTGCTTTATCGGTTCTGTAGAATGCGATCAGCGCTGCCATGGAGAAGGTCAGAGCCTCCGGATATTTACCAAACTTCTCCTTGTACTCTAAGATAGTCGGCAGAACGCGCACCTGGAATTTGCTGACAGAGTTCAAGGCAATGCTTAACAGCTGGTGCTTGATGAATGGGTTGCTGAAGCGCTCCAGCACGTCCTTTGCAAACTGGATATCCGTCTCCGAATTTCCCAGCGTCGGAACAATCTCGTCAAACAGACACTTCTTTAAAAATGCGCTGACAGTCTTATCCTTCATACAGTCGCCTACCGTATTCAGCCCGTACATATAAGCGCCTAAAACCATGGAAGTATGGCCGCCATTCAGGATACGCACTTTTCTCTTCTTGTAGGGCTTTACATCATCTGTCCATACAATGTTGTAGCCAGCCTTGTTGAAGGGCAGCTCGTCTTCGTGATTTCCCTGGATAACCCACAGATGGAAAATCTCAGCGGTATCAATCAGATTATCTGTGTAGCCCAGCTGCTTGGTCAGCTCCTCCACCTCATCTCTGGGATAACCGGTTACAATGCGGTCTACCAGAGTATTGCAGAAGTCATTTTCAGTGTTGACCCAGTTCTTAAAGTCATCCCCCAGCTCCCAGAGATCTGCATATTTTAATACGCATGCCTTCAGGTTGTCGCCGTTGTTGTCGATCAGCTCGCAGGGAAGCAGGATCAGGCCCTTGAGTCCGGCCTGGAATCTCTTATATAAAAACTGCGTCAATTTTGCGGGATAGGACTTAGGCGGAGTATCTGTGAGCTTCTCTGTCCCAAGGTACTCGATGCCCGCCTCGGTGGTATTAGAAACCAGGACTCTCAGATCAGGACTGACAGCCAGCGCAATATAATCCTCATACTGTGTATAGGGATTCAATGCTCTTGAGATGGAGGTAACATGAGTATGCTCATTTACCACCTGACCATTGTTAATGCCGCGCAGGAACAGATTGTACTCACAGTTCTGGTCAGCCAGCACCTGGCACATGCCTTTCTCAATCGGCTGTACCACTACGATCTTTCCATCATACAGCCCCTTCTCCCTGAGCTTGTGGAAAAAATAATCTACAAATCCGCGCAGAAATCCGCCTTCACCGAACTGGATCACTGTCTCTTTTACATTACTACTCATCCTGATGACCTCCATAATACTTAGTTTTTTGTAAGCGCTTACATTTTAATTAAATCCCGCTCACCCTCTGATTTTCTTACTCAATACTATACAACATCCACCCTAAATATTCAAGTCCTTTTTCACAAATTTGTAAGCATTTACAATAAAAGTCCTGTCCTTCATCCCTATGGACAGAAGGACTTGCTCTTCAGGATATTGGGATATTTATTGAGCAGGCCAAGATGTATTCACAGCTGACCCGCAGAGACGGCTGCGAATACATCTTAGCTGCATCGCAGCCGCAAATACTATGCCCCTGTGTTCTCTCTCATCAGCAGCCGGAGAATCCCGTAAGCATCCAGAGAGACCTTGTTCTGGATCAGATTGCAGTAATCCCGCTTTGATGTTCGCAGATGGTGGGACAAGGCTTTTGCCGCCTCCTCCTTGTTATCCCTCCGGATCTGCTCCAGCACTGCCCGATGATCATTGTAAGCCTTTTTCTGGTAAGAGCTCTCCAGGTAAGAGAGAACCCGCATCCGGTTCAGCTGAACCACAAGGGTTTCATAAAAATGCCTCATCCGCTTGTTGCCGCCGATTAATACCAGGCAGTTGTGAAATCCCTGATCAAAGCGAAACTGAAGTTTAATATTCCCCGCTTCATTCTGCTGCTCCATATTCAGATTAATCCGCTCCAGGGATTCCAATTCCTCTCTGGTGATTCCCCGGTCCATTGCCAGCCTCAGAGAGCTGACCTCCACGGCTTCCCTCGCCTCAAAGATATCCGCGATCTCTTCTTCTGTAATTTCACTGACCTGATAGCTCTTTCCCACGCCGGCATTTTTGACCAGCCCATCATGCTCAAGCTGCACCAGAGCCTGTCTGACAGGAGTTCGGCTCATCCCCAATTCCTTGCAGAGTGTAAAATCCGACACATCCTGCCCGGGATACAATTCAAAATCGCAGATCTTATTGCGGATTTTTTCATATGCGATCTCCACCAAAGTTTTTTTTCTTTCTTTTCCTTCCAAGTCTTCCTCCAGTCTAGTCAACAAACCACTTTTTCAAATTATCGGCAGCCAGCTTCCCTGCTGTCAAGCCATCCGGATACGGACGGCACTCCACCGCAACAGCCCAGGGGTAGGAGATTTCTTTTAATATCTTTCCAAAACTCTCAAAATCGATGTGGCCGTGCCCCGGATACCAGCGATCATTGTCTGCAACATGGACGTGGACAATCTCGTCCTTTGCCCGGACAATGGCAGCGCGAATATCGCCTTCTTCAATATTCATATGGTAGGTGTCGATATGGATTCCCAGGAAGCGGGAACCTACCTTTTCGATCAGGGCCTCCCCTTCCTCGATCCGGTTCAGATCATCGCACTCATAGCGGTTGATCATCTCCATCCCCATATATACGCCGTATTTTTCTGCCTCCTCCGCGCAAGCCTTCAGACTCTCCAAAAGGCAGTCATCATACGCCTTCCGGCTGCTGCAGTTGCTGGTTTTTCCCCGAACCAGCCCCAGGATCACTACTGCATGGCGGTAATCTTTCGCATGGCGGATATGGCCGCATATCCGCTCCACCGCAGCTTTCCTGACCGCCTTGTCTTCGCTGGACAGGAACAGGTGATCTTTGTTGTATGCCTCCCCTGTTCCGATAGAGGTCAGTTCCAGACCGAACCGCTCCAGACTGTCTTTCAAAAGGCCCTTATCGATGGTCTCAGAATCTCTGATATGCATTTCCACACCGCCGTATCCTGCGTCTTTGGCGCTGGTCAGAACAGTCTCCAGATCACCGCGGTAAATAATCGGAGCATTCGGTCCAACCTGATTGGTTGTGCAGGTAGCTGATAAAATCATTACTTTCCATCCTCCCCATAAATCTCATCGACATTGACAATCTCTATCGGCTGCCCTTCTGCCCCTGTTACCTTGACATTCTTCATGGTCAGCCTGCGGCAGTTATTGATGTAAATCCCCTTTCTCGTGCAGGGCTCTACATCCGCCATCATGGCAGGGTACTCTGGCTTCGGATCGTCTGCGAAATCGATGGTCACATTCTCAAAACTGATCTCCTCAATTTTGGATTCTGGAAGCCCGTAGATAAAGCTGGCCGCCACATGGCAGTTGTGGGCTTCTATATTCCGGAAAGAAAGCTGTCTGATCTTCGGCGTGCGCTCATCCACCGGCAGCGGCTCCTTTGAGCTCACGTACTCGGTCTTGCCATCCGGATCGCAGCACCAATAGAATGAGTTTACCACAAAAGGTGTCAAAACTCCATCCATTTTAATATTTTCAAAGGAAATATCCTCTATGATACTGTCCTGTCCTCTTCCTCTCCGCGTTTTTACCCGCAGTCCCCTGTCGGTATCCTCAAAAATGCAGTGATGGCATCTCAGGTGTCTGACACCCGCTCCAATCTCGCTCCCCAGAGTGACCGAGCCATGTCCATGCCGCATGTAGCAGTGGCGGATCTCCAGATTCTGGGAAGGCACTTTATACTTATTGCCCATATAGAATTTACCGGATTTGACCGCTATACAGTCATCCCCCAAAGAGAAATACATTCCGATTGCTTCCAGGCCATCTACAGATTCCGGATCCATACCATCTGTGTTAGGTGAGATCTTGGGATTCAGAACCTTCATATCAATCCAGCGGGTATGGTTGGAAAAATACGGGTGGAGATTCCAGGCCGGGCTGTTCTGAACCGTAATTCCATGAACCGTGATATTCTCACAGTGATTCAGGAAAATCATTCTTGGGCGGAAGGCACCGCCTTTTTTCTCCCGTCCTTCACCTTCCCACCAGTTGTCATAGCTGGCATTTCCATCCAGAGTGCCGCCGCCGGTAATAACCACATTAGAAACATTGATTCCAGTCAAAATAGAAGCAAACATTTCTAAGGGATTCCCCTCCCAGGTACCAAGATTGTATTCACTCTTTTCATCATAGCTGTCGATCAGGCCCGGCAGTATCGGGAATTTTTCCCTCTCTGTGAATGCAGAAATGACAGCTTCATCATCGATATCGATGGTAATATCGCTTTTCAAAAACAGAGCTGACGTTTTATAAACGCCTTTTGGAAGATAAACCCTGCTGTTTTTGGGGCAGCAGTTGATAGCCGCCTGAATAAAAATCGTATCATCTTGGACGCCATCCCCCTTTGCGCCAAAATCCTTAACGTTCAATGTGACAAATTCGTAATCTGTGCGGATCGTTTTCTCTTCCGAGACCTCATCCCCGCGTTTGACAGCCACCCGGTACTCGGTGTCCGGATTCAGCCCCGCTACCGTCTGAACCATTTTGTTGGAATCCATCCGCTTTTTTCCATCCAAGTAAACCTCATAGGGGCTGTCTGTAAAGTAGGTTCCCTCTTCTTCCATCTCCAAAACAATCTTTCTGGATGATATGAAAATCACCTGAAATCCGATCATGCTTCTTCTCCCTCCGTGCAAAAACCATTTCTTTCTAATTGTTCGCCAAGACTGCGGTATTTTTCCTCCAGTATCATACCGGCATCGCAGGCTTCTACAATCGCTTTGCCAATTTTTCTTCCTGCTTCCCGGTCGGAAATGGAAACCTTCAGATGCCCCGGTTTTTTAGGATCTGCCAGCCGGTGAAGAGTATCCTTAAATGCTGTCTCCAGATTTTTGTAGTGGTCAAATACCTCCTCATCCACAAGCGGGCAGCTCTCTGCCAGCGCAGCCATATAGTCGGCCAGCTCGCCAATATTTTGAGAGAAATCCATATCTGCAGCTTTTTTCCCGGCCTCTTTAAAAATCTCCTGAATACGATTATACCGTTCTTTTCCATTATATTTCGTTTCATAACGAATGCAAAGGGGCATTTTCTCTTTTAAATCTGCCATGGAAGTGAATCCTTCTTCCAGATACTGCCCTGCCAGTACCGCCATTTCCTGCTCTGTCATATCCTCTATCCTTTCCAAGCTCAAAACATATTGTTTAAAAAAGCTGCCAAAGGGAAGCCCCTTGGCAGCCATCTGCTTTGTTTTAGTTCATTGCATCAGCATTTACTTCATTAATGGAATCAATTAAGTATTCTGCCAGCTCGGTCACATCGTCACCGTAGCTTAATCCTTCCATTACTTCATAATAAACGCCGGTAGTATCCTTCAATGCTGAGTTCTCAAAGTTCGGGTCAAGGGTGTAGTTTGCAACTTCCATAACCGCCTTGTTGCCTTCATAGGTAAGTCCGGTCATTAAGCCTGCATCTACCAGGATCTGGCTCGCTTCTTTATTTACAGGGATACCTCTCTCTGTTCCCAGGATCTCTACTGCTTCCGGATCAGTAACCAGGAAGTTGATCAGCATAGCAGCCTCTTCCTTGTGCTCGCTGGTCTCAGCAATCGCCCATGCCTGAGAAATCTTATACAGACCTGCTACAGGATTGCCAAATCCGGTAATAAAATCACCTAATACGAATTCCTGGTCACCCTCAAGGGCCTCATCAAACTTCGCCTGAGCAGAATCCCACTCATAGAAGCCTGCATACTTGCCGTTCATCCAATCAGGATTTTTCTCAATGGTCTCAGCGCCCTGGCTCTTTAAGTGCTGGATGCTGGGCAGAACGTGATTTTCTTCCAGAGAATTGATCCAGTTCAGACCATCTACCACTTCATCTACTGTATAGTTTACAACATTGTCAACTACCCAATCTTTTGCGTACTTAGACTCCAGATAGTATACCATCAGAAGCATTCTCTCGTACTCGAACATTGCCATAGGATAGTAGTCATCGCCTAACTTCTCCTGGAATACATGGCCTGCTTCTATCAGCTCGTCAAATGTGGTCGGAATCTCGATGCCAGCCTTGTCAAAGGTGCTCTTGTTCCAGTAGAAGCATTTGCCGGTGGTGCTGATCGGAAGAGCCTGCTGCTTGTCAGCAACAACACAGGTATTTAAGGTTGATTCATCATAATTGGAGAAATCGATAATATCGGAAAACTGCTTTAAATCTGCGAACTTGCTTCCATCGTTAGAGAACTGATACAGCCAGTTCCAGTTTACCTGCATAACATCAGGAGCGGTACCTGCTACCAGAGCGGTGGAAACCTTCTCGGTCCAGCCATTCCATGCACCGTACTCTGTCTCAACTTTGATGTTGGGGTATTTCTTCATAAATGCATCAACTGCTGCAAGGGTCTGCTCATGTCTGGAGTCGCCGCCCCACCAGGAAATACGGATAGTAACCTGGTCATCGGAAGCTGCATTTCCTTCTGAGCTCTCTCCCTCTGCCGCTTCTGCCGTCGTCTCATCTGATGCAGCTTCTGCTGCAGTTGTCTCCTCAGAACCAGCTGCCTGAGTCGTCTCTGCTGCCCCTGAACCGCCGCAGGCTGCCAGAGACATTGTCATAGACGCTGCCAATAAGACTGCTACTGCCTTTTTAAACATTTTCATAATCCTCCTTTTAATATCCGTTTCTATGGAAACTATGGTAATTATAGCAAACTCCGCTGTGGCCGTCAATACATTTATTTATTTTTTATGTATACACTAAATATTTTTGTACATTTTTGTGCATTTATCCAGATACTATCCTTCTGGCAGACCGGGATCTGCTGGCAGATACAGATAATTATTATCTTTATCGCTGTCCCCCACCATGGCTCTCATTTCTCTGACCTGCCGGCTTTTGGGCAGAAGGCGCATCCACCACTGCCAGGCCACGCTTCCGTAAGTTTCCTTTGAGTTGATGATCCTGCCGGCATAATAATCCTGGTACAGATCCGCATACAGCCCGGTCATATCGTCCAGAAACTGCAGAGAGACTGGCTCCATCTTGCCCTCAATCTGGCGGGCAATCAACTTTTTGATATACTCCTTGGAATAATTTTCAAAGTCCAGCAGATCCGGATTCTCGATTCCTCTGGCTGCAGCCCAGGCTGATACATCTGTTTTGCGGGTTTGATAAGTCATATTTCCCTCATCATCCCACCGGATCATGCCGTACTGACAGGGCGGGATGCTGACGGCATCGCTGACAATCTCATAAATCCCATATGGTTCCTCACCGGACGCCTCTGCCTGACGTTTTGCGTCCAGCCGGGGACCAGGGCCCAGCTTCTCCTCCGTAAGCGGCGAACCGTCATGCTTTTTCAGCCGCTGGACATGAAGGTGCCCGCTGATATATACCGGGATATGCCAGGATTCCAAGTAATCTGTAATCTCCTGATAATTTTCCAGCGCACAGTCTGTTGTGTAAAGGCTGCTCTCCGGAAGAAGATTATGGTGTCCAATGGGAATTACGGTCACTCCGGCCTCGCTGGCTGCCTGAAGCTGCTCATCCATCCAGCTCAGGGTTTCTTCCCGGATCCTTCCTCCCACCAGATTGACCGGCTCATACTGGCAGGTGTCCAGCATCAGCAGCCAGTACCGTTCATCCAGAGGATATACATAGCTCAGGGATGCCGGATCCCGGCTGGACGCCTGATCATAGCCAAAGTTATGATAAAACTCATAGAATTCCTCCGCTGTAATGGGCTGCCCCTCGGTCTTCTCACTTCCAAAATACCGGGCCGCATGGTGATTATTAATATCATGGTTCCCTGGTATCACCAAAACCTGAATTCCTGCCTGCTGAATACGCTCCAGCTTCTGAGACAGCTCCTGATGGTTTTCGATCTCCCCATTCATAGTAATATCGCCGCTGAGGACCACCGCATTTGGCTTCAAACTGATCATTTCATCGATAAAGGTTTCCAGAAGTTCCGGCAGGTAATGGACTACCTTTCCATCTCCGCCGGCAATGAAATCATAATAGGCTTTTCCAAAATCTGTTATCGCATGGGACTGATAATGGATATCTGACGCCACCGCCAAAACCGGAGGCTCATATGGCTCTGATTCCTCCTGCGCCTGTTCGCCCGCTTCTAGTACCGTTTCCTTCTCAAAATCTTCCGGCTGACTGCCAGCGGCCGTTTCCTGCCCGGCCTCTTCTGTCTCCTCCTGCGGCTCCTCTTCCCGGCTCTCCTCCTGTGTTTCCTCTGCCGCCTCCTCCGCCGTCTCTTCGGCGGCTGGCGAACCGCTGGTCTGCTCCAGGTCTTCCGGTTTCCTGTCCCGTCTGATCACCCAAATCACTGTGCTCAGCGTCAGAATCAACAGCAAAACGGCAGCCGCTGTTTTCCAAACCTCTTTTTTGTTCATGCCCATCCCTTTACTTATCTTTCAATGATTCCCAATTCTTTCATTGCCCAGGCGATCCCGTCTTCCTCGACCGTTTTCGTCACAAAGGTAGCATAAGGTTCCAACTCTGCATCGTGCTTACCCATCAAAACAGAATGGCGGGCAAATTCAAACATCGGCAGGTCATTGGTGCTGTCCCCGAAAACCCAGGCATCGTCCAGGGTCAGTCCATACCTGTCCAGCACCCACTGAATCGCAGTCGCTTTGGAGTGGCCCTTGGGAACACATTCATAAAAATTGTTTCCCCGGTCTATTATCGTAAAGTCTTCCCGAATTGTTTCAAAAAAGCCCTCTTTATCGCTGGCTTCATCTGCTACGGCGCAGAATTTATCGTACTCATAGCAGTCATCCTCCCAGAAATATGAGGACATCGCCCCCTGCCTGGCAATAGAGCGCCGCATGTTCTCCATAAACGGCATCCACGAATGTTCCCTCCGAAAATAGCACCCATCAACGCCCTCCAGAACCCCGTCCATCTCGTGGGCCAGCAGAGAGCGTTTGATCTCATCTCCTCTCTCATGGGGGATATGATAGGAATATGCAATTTTGCCTCCTACTACAATGCAGGTTCCGCAGCCGCAAAGGCAGCCGTCGGCCTCGATCTGTTCCATAATCGGTTTCACCAGAATATAGCTTCTCCCGGAATTAATAAATACCAGATGGCCATTTTTCCTGGCCTCCTTCAGTGCGTTTTTGGCACTCTCAGGAATCTGCTTGGTCTCTTCGCTCAGCAAGGTCCCATCAATATCAAAAAACAGTGCTTTTCTGTCCATATTCTTCCCTTTCTCATCTCCTTGTATCTGAGGCTTCTACAAAACAGGGCTGCCGCGGATTTTTTCCGCTGCAGCCCCCATTTTTAGTCTTCTCCGTCCAATGTCTTCTGCTGCTCCCGAAACACAATTGTTCCGGAAGCTGCGTCCATGCTGTCAATAATTGCCAGAGATTCCAGCCGGATCCCCCGGTTCCGGATAGCGTCTCCTCCTCGCTGAAAGCCTTTTTCAATCACGATGCCGGCTCCGACTAATTTTGCTCCGGCGTCTTCCACCAACTGTGCCAAGCCCTCCAGAGCTTTCCCATTCGCCAGAAAATCATCAATCAGCAGAACTTTGTCATCCTTCCCCAGAAAGTCTTTCGACACCATAATGTCGTAAACCCGTCCATGAGTGAACGATTCCACCCGGGCTGTATACACATCCCCTGCAATGTTTTTCGTCTTATTTTTCTTGGCAAATACTACAGGCACATGGAAATACCGGGCCGCAATACAGGCAATCCCGATCCCGGAGGCCTCTATGGTCAATATTTTTGTGATCTCCTCACCGTCAAACCGTCTGCGGAATTCTTTTCCAATCTCCTCAAACAATTCAATATCCATCTGGTGATTTAAAAAGCTGTCCACCTTCAAGACGCCGCCTTCACGGACAATCCCGTCTCTCTTTATCCTCTCCTGCAAGAGCTGCATGGCACGCCTCCGTTTACTTTGATACCTCTACGGCATTATCTGTCAGGAAGTTCATCACTTTGATCTGAAGGGCTGCCTCATCTACCATATCCTGTCCGTACTGCTCTACCAGATCATCAACGCTCTCCGCTCCGTTAGACTCCGCCAAATCCGCATAGTCCTGGTCAGTCAGAGTGATTCCCTCTGCGTCTGCCACCGCATTCATCATCAATTCCAGCTTAATGCCATTGCTGACATCCTCTTTCACCATCTCCTCGAAATCATCAACACTGGAAGCGCCATACATAGCGGCATACATCTCGATCTCTACGCCGTAGATAGCCGCCATATTGTTGATCTGCTCCCACTGCTCCTCGAATTCCTTCTCAACTCTGGCATCAATATTGCTGAACTGGCAGTTAGAGATAACAGCCTCCAGAACATCATTCTGCTTCTGGATCAGCGCCTGAGAATCCAGGGACTCCTGCATGCTGGTCCGGATGCTCTCCCGGTACTGCTCTACTGTCGTAATATCGGAATCTGGATTCATTCTCTGAACAAACTCGTCATTCAGCTCAGCAGGCTGCTCTTCCTTAACGGCATTTACCGTAACATCAAAGGTCACTGCCTGGCCTGCCAACTCTGCATTTCCGTAATCCTCCGGGAATGTCAGGTCCAAAGTAAGCTGATCACCCTTTTTTGCTCCGATCAGTCCATCCTCAAACCCGTCGATAAAGGAATCCGATCCCAGCTTCAGGTCATACCCTTCTGCAGTGCCGCCGTCAAAGGCTTCTCCGTCCTTTTTCCCTACATAGTCGATATTAACCGTATCTCCCTCCTGGGCCGCCCGGTCCACTTCAACCACGTTTGGGTTGGCATCCAGAATGTTCTGAATACGCTCCTCCACCTCTTCGTCCGTCAGTGTGGTGTCCATAGGGGTTACCTCGATCCCCTTGTACTGCCCCAGGACAACGGTTCCCTGCGGAACATCCTCTTCGGCATCATTAGCTGCGGCTGTTGTCTCTCCTGCAGCCTCTGCCGCCGTCTCTGTAGCCGCCGCCGTCTCTGTGTTCTGGCTGGAACATCCTGCCAGCATCAGAGCTGCAGCCGCGCCGCACACGAATAACATTTTTGCTTTTCTCATAATTCTCCTCACTAACTTATCCATTTTCCGGGCCGAACCTTCCGGCCCGGGTCTCTGTAGTATAGCACACTGCCTGCGGAAAAGAAAGTCTTTCCCATAAATTCACAACAGCCGTTATTTATAAAATGCCTTGAATGCCTTATAAGTGTTAAAGACATCCAGTTTCGCTGTCAGTTCAAACGGGGAATGCATGGACAAAACCGGAACTCCCAGATCTACCGTGTCCACATCCATATGGGAGACAAATTTGGCAATGGTTCCGCCGCCGCCTGCATCTACGGCTCCCAGCTCTCCAGCCTGCCAGTACACACCCTCAGCGTCCATCATGGCAATCACCTTTGCCATGGTCTCTGCGCTGGCATCATTGGAACCAGACTTGCCTCTCGCCCCGGTATACTTTGTCAGGACGCAGCCCCTGTTTATGTAGCTGGCATTCTTCGGCTCAAAAACATCCGCAAAGGTGGGATCGTATGCCGCATTTACATCGGACGACAGGCACAGAGAATTGCGGAGCACCGTGCGGATATCAGCTCCTGCCTGCTCTGCCAGATCTTCTACATAGTGAAGGACAAAATCAGAATTCAGCCCAGTATTGCCCTCAGATCCAATCTCCTCCTTGTCTGCAAAGATCGTGACTGTGGTATGCGCGGGATTCTCCATCTCAATCTCAGCCATCAGCGCTGTATACGCGCAGACTCTGTCATCCTGCCCGTAGGCGCCCACCATGCTTCTGTCTAGCCCTACATCCACAGCCTTAAAGGCCGGAACGATCTCAATCTCAGCCCGGTAAAAATCAGCCTCCGTCATCCCGTATTTCTCATACAGCATCTGCAGAGCCAGCAGCTTGACCGGCTCTTTTATCTCTTCATCCTGGTAGGGCAGGGAACCGATGACAACATTCAGCTCTTCTCCGCGTATGCCATCCCCCAGTTTTCTCTCATTCTGCTTTGCAGCAAGGTGGGGCAGCAGATCCGTTACGCAGAATACCGGATCTCTCTCGTCCTCCCCAATTACCACATTTACAATCTCCCCGTTTTTCTTTACCACTACACCGTGGATCGCCAGGGGAATCGCTGTCCACTGGTATTTGCGGATCCCTCCATAGTAGTGGGTCTTAAACAAAGCCATGTCGTCCTTCTCATACAGCGGATTGGGCTTCAAATCAAGGCGGGGGGAATCAATATGAGCCCCGTTCAGACGCAGCCCCTCCTCCATCGGCTCCTCGCCAAATGTAGTGGCAATGACCGATTTTTTCCGGTTTACATAGTACACCTTGTCGCCCGGCTGATAAACTGCATGTTTGTCATAGGGCCTGTATCCGGCCTTGCTCAGGCGGTACACAATCGCTGTCACACATTCCCGTTCCGTCTTAGCCTCATTTAAAAATTGTTTGTAGCCTTCGCAAAATTTATTGGCCTTGGAGGTCTGCTTGGGCGCCTCTTTCCCAATATTAGGCGCGCTCCAGGTCAGCTTCTCAACCAAGTCCTGTCCTTTTGTTCTCTTAGCCATAGTATCTTTCCTCCGTTTATCGATCATTTTTCTATCTAATTGGCTGCTCTGCTATTTTTTAAACAGCTCACTGCTGTCCAGAACCAAGGTAAAAGGTCCTTCATTGCACAGAGAAACCTTCATATCTGCCCCAAATATGCCATGCTCCGCATGGTGGCCGCGGCGTCTGCAGCATTCCACAAAATATTCATAAAGTTTCTCCGCCTTGGAGGGCTCCCCGGCATTGATAAAGCTGGGCCGGTTTCCCTTCCTGCAGTCGGCGTACAGGGTAAATTGGCTGATAACCAGCAGCTCTCCTCCTGCATCTGCCAGAGACAGGTTCGTCTTGCCGTTTTCGTCGGCAAATATTCTCAGGCGGCATATCTTATCCGCCATTTTTTCTGTCACTTCTTCATCATCCTGGTCGGAAACGCCCAAAAAGATCAGGAATCCTTTTTGAATCTCCCCGACAGTTTTCCCATCTACCGCTACTGATGCCTGGGAAACCACCTGCAGTACCGCTTTCATCTTCCATCTCCTTTAATTCAGCACCGCACGGACCATCTCCATCAGCGTTCTGGGGCCCTCTTCCTGATACAGAAGATTTCTGGCCATCACCGGGTAGTCTGTAATAATATTGTCCACCCCCGCCTGCTCCATCTGCCGGATCTCTCGGGGCGTATTGACCGTCCACGCATGGACTGCCCGCCCTGCCTCATGGGCCCTCTCTACCAGCCCTCTGGTGACAAGGCTGGATCGGAGGCTGATAAAGTCTACATACGGTGTAGAGTAATAATCCCCGTAGGCCGCCGCCGCAATAAATCCCGTCCGGATATCTGGCTCTGCCTTTTTTACCTGCTCCAGATAGGAAAGACTCACCGACGTAACCACACACTGATCTGCCATATCCTTCTCCTGGATCATGGCCGCCACAGCCTCCGGAAGGTCCGTATCTCTGCCAATATTTTTTATTTCAATATTTAAATTAATTTTTCCTTTACAATAATCCAGAACTTCCTCCAGGGACGGGATGCGCTCACCGGAAAACTTCTCAGAAAACCAGCTTCCTACATCCAATTCCTGCAGTTCTTCGAATGTCAGATCCTCCACTTTTTTGTCTGTCCCGGCGACCCTGGACAAATTTGTATCGTGGCAGACCACAATGACCCGGTCACTGCTGTACTGGACATCAATCTCTGCATAATCCGCCAGCTCCTCCACTGCCGCTTCCAGCGATGCCATCGTATTCTCAGGTGCTGACTGGGAGCTTCCCCGATGAGCTGTGATCTGAATCTCAGACAGCATATCCGGCCCGATAACTGAACCATTGTACACCATATCAAAAATGAAAAAGCAGCTTACTCCGCAGGCTGCAGCCGCTGCTGTTAAAATCCGTCTTTTTGTGACTCTAATGGGATACATATTCATCCCCTGCCACCACTCAAGGCCGCCGGAACGGCTCTCCAGCCGATGATAGAGGAACGTCTTCAGGGCGCTGTTCCCCACTGCCAAAAACAGGCTGGCAAGAAACAAAACTGCCAGGGAGATCCTGTCACAGAGCTGCGTCAGCACCGCCAACTCCAGCTCCCTGCTGACCAAAATTTCTGTCAGCAGAGCTGCCGCCAAAACCGCTCCATTTCTCAGAAGAAACATAAACGCAATGATAGCCGCATTGACGATAATAAGAGGCGGGAGAATCCTTCTCCAATGCCTGCAGAATAATTCTTTGCTGTCCTCCGCGCTGTCCCGCCAGGATCTCTGCTCTGCAGCAAAGTAATGGACAGCAAACAGCCTCGGCACTGTATACAGTACCAAAAATACTACCAGCAGCACAACCCCAAGCCGGCCGGCCGGCTGCGCCATCAGCTCATCCATCACGAAATTAACCGGTTTGACTCGGCTCAAGATCCAGAATATCAGATAAATATTGAGCAGGCTGTACTCTGCCGCTGTCAGCCCCAAAGGCTGCCAGCATTTTCTGCGAAACAGCGAAACAGCTATGGACAGTCCATTGGAGACAATATCCGCCGGTCTGAGAAACCGGTAGTACGCAGCCGCCTGATACACTGCTGTCAGACAGCTGCTCTCAGCCCACAGGAGCACGATTCCCAGAAAGCACGAAACAGCCAGCCACCCAATCGTCCAGGGTTTCAGCAAAAATGCTCCCAGGTTCCCTAAGGTGATATAGCTGTAACCCGAGCACCTCATGGCCCATTTCATTCCCGCTCCTGTCAGCCAGATGTACCCCGGAAGAGTGATCAGCCGGTACAGCAGCTCAAAAATCAAAACATTTTTCAAATTCAGCCGGAGCGTGGCAAACATGCCCTTTAGCTGCGACTTCACGATTCGCCTTCCGTTTCTTCCTTTGCCCAGGACTCTCTTGCCTCCACAATCGCCGTGATTGCTTTGTTCAGGGAGAACATCTTGGCATCCAAAATATCTACCATATCCGCACAAGCCTTCAGCTCCCTCATCAGGTTGCCAGGAGGGTTGCCCACCAGCTTGTAGGCGATCTTGTGCTCCAGACTGGCCCAAAAATCCATGGCTACCGTCCGGATCTGGATCTCTACCTTAGTATCCACAGCCCCGTCTGACAGATATACTGGTATGGTCACTACCATGTGGTAGCTCTTATAGCCGTTGGGCTTAGGATTTTTAATATAATCTTTTACATACAAGACTGTCACGTCTGCCTGCCGGGATATCATGTCTGCAATTTGGTAAATATCTGACATGAAGGAACAGATCACCCGGATCCCGGCAATGTCATTGAGCTTTTCCTTCATGTTCTCAATCGTAACTTCATATCCGTCTGCCTTCAGCTTTCTGACAATACTGTCAGGAGTCTTCAGACGGGATTTGATGTGTTCAATAGGACTGTGCCCATAGCGCTCCTCGAACTCATCGTTCATAATTTCTATCTTGGCATTGATTTCCTTTAAAGCGGCGCCGTAAAGGAACATCATCTCTTTCCACTGGTCTACCTGCTCGACTTTTCGGAAATTCTGTGCCATATCCTACACCTCACTTACGTCTCAGGACAGCTTGATACCCTTTAAGAGCGCTCCGAGGCCAGTCGTCGCATTGCCGCTTTCTTTATAGTCAAATACCTCTTCCGGCTCGTCCTGGGATTCGACTGCCTTCATACTCAAGCTGATCTTGCCGTCCTTCAGCCCTATGATCTTGACCTTTACGGTCTGTCCCTCCTTCAGCACTGCACCAGGATGTTTAATTCTCTGATTGCTGATCTGGGAAATATGGAGGAGTCCTGTCAGGCCGTTTTCCAAAGTCACAAAAGCACCGTAGTCTTTCAGTGTCTCGACAGTCCCCTCCATCACTGCGCCAACCTGGCACTTTTCAACCTTCTTTCTGGTCTCCTCCGCCTTCTTTGCGCGAGCCACCTCGCGGCCGGAAAGAACCAGGCGCTTCTGGTCTTCATCAGCTGTGATTACAGTGACCTCAATGGTCTTTCCATTCCACTCATCCAAATTTTCTACGTACTCGGCCGCCAGCTTGGATGCCGGGATAAAGCCGCGGATCCCCTCCAGGTAAGCAACAGCGCCGCCCTTGACAATCTCGCTGATCTTCACCGGCACGATGGTCCGTTCCTCCATCATCTGTTTCAGCTTATCCCAAGCCAAGACATCATTGGCTTCCTTTTTGGACAGCAGAATATTTCCCTCTCCGTCATCCGTCTTAATCACTGTGGCGCTGATCTCATCGCCCACGTGGACAGATTCTTTCAGGTTCAAATCCGGGTCACTGCTGAAGTTTTCTTTGGTAATAATGCCTTCTGCATAATATTTCAGATCTACGACTACCCGGTCATCCTCCACGCTGATTACGGTTCCCGTCAGAATGTCCCCTTCCCGGACTTTCTTAAACGATGCCTCCAGCTCCTCTGCATAGTCTTCCATTGTCTCGGCAGTTTTGATTTCGTCTTCCATGGTACCACCCTTCCTTTTCTGTCAAATTTAAAACGCTCGGGGCACAGCCGCCTGAGCGCCCATTTTTCCTCCTACTATTTAATCACAAACGGAGGTAATTTTCTATAGTTTTACGAAAATTTAATGAAATATTCCCCCTGCCCTGCTTCCGTTCATTATGGTATAATAACCGCAAAGTGGTTATTATACCTGCGCATACCGGTTTCTGCGTTCACCGCAGAAATCCGGGCGCTAAAATCCGCCGGAGGCTGCCATGGCCCGAAGGGACATGGTATAATAACCGCAAAGTGGTTATTATACCTGCGCATACCGGTTTCTGCGTTCACCGCAGAAATCTGGGCGCTGAGGTTGGCCGGAAGCGCCATATCTTGAAACAGAGTCACATTCACAATATCAGGTTCAATAAGAAAGAGGGAATATTTATGCATGACAGGATGGATCTTCACACTCACACGATTGCCAGCGTCCATGCCTACAGCACACTGACAGAAATGATCCGCGCAGCAGCAGATCGCGGTCTTGAGCTGTACGGCTGTTCCGATCACGGTCCCGCCATGGAGGGGACTCTGGGAGCCCACTATTTTATCAATTTTAAAGTCATCCCCAGGGAACTCTTTGGTATAAAGGTGGTGATGGGAGCTGAACTGAACATCCTGAACCCGTCCGGAACTGTAGATCTTTCGGAGCGCACCCTGGAAAAGCTGGATTATGCCATTGCCAGCATCCATCCTACCTGCTATACAGGGAAGACAACTTCGGAGAATACCTCTGCCTATTTAGCTGCCATTGAAAATCCTTACGTCCAGATCATTGGCCACCCTGATGATGGCAGATTCCCGGCCGATTATGAATCTCTAGCCGCGGCAGCCGCAGAGCACGGCAAACTGTTGGAGATCAACAATTCTTCCCTGTCGCCAAAGAGCTTTCGGAAAAATTCCCGCGAAAACTGCATCGCGATCTTGGAGCAGTGCCGCCGCTATCAAACCCACATCATTGTCAACAGCGACGCCCATTTTTACTGCGAAGTAGGAGGCCATGAGCTGGCCATGAACCTATTAAAAGAAGTCGATTTCCCGGAAAATCTGGTAGTCAATACCTCTCTTAAAAAGGCTGCCGAATTTTTGCCGAAGGCAGCATCAGTGCTGCGTACCTAGACAAAATATCTTTCTGCGTTATTCAAATTTTTCCCGAAAATAAAAGGCTGCACAGATTGTCTGTGTCAGCCTTTACATTACATATTTATAGAAGGAATATTTTATGTTCTTCACAAACCTTACGCATCTCATCAGGCCACACACTAGCCTGAACTTCTCCCACATGAGCGCGGTCCAGCAGCAGCATACAGAGCCGGGACTGGCCGATGCCGCCTCCAATCGTGTACGGAAGCTCCCCAGCCAGAAGCATCTTGTGGTAGGGCAGATTCCTTCGGTCGTCGCAGCCTGCCTTCGTAAGCTGCTCATCCAGCGACTTTTCGTCCACCCGGATTCCCATACTGGAGACTTCCAAGGCGCAGCCCAGAGTTTCAAACCAGAATAAAATATCTCCGTTTAACTGCCAGTCGTCATAGTCCGGGGCCCGGCCATCATGGGGTTCTCCGCTGGCCAGCTTGTCGCCGATCTTCATCAGAAATACGCAGCCATATTCCTGGGTGATAAGGTTTTCCCTCTCCTTAGGTGTTTTGTCAGGATAGCGGTCTTCCAACTCTTGGGTAGTGATAAAGGTAATGTCTTCCGGAAGTTTTTTTACCGCCTGGGGATATTTGTACCAAACTTCATGCTCCATATGTTTGATCACTTTGAAAATTGTTCTCACAGTGGCCTCCAGGGTCTCCAGATTCCGCTCTTCTTTCGTGATAACCTTCTCCCAGTCCCACTGGTCAACATAGCAGGAGTGAAGATTATCCAAAACCTCATCCCGCCGGATAGCGTTCATATTGGTGTAAAGCCCTTCTCCCGGCTGAAAGCCGTAGCGCTTCAGCGCCATTCTCTTCCATTTTGCCAGAGACTGGACCACTTCTACAACTTCTCCTGGCTCTTCCAGAAGATCAAACTGAACTGGCCGCTCCACACCATTCAGGTCATCATTCAAGCCAGAAGCCTTTTTTACAAAGAGCGGAGCAGAGATTCTCTCCAGATTCATTTCTCTTCCAAACTCTTTCTGGAATGTATCTCGAATGTACTTGATTGCTTCCTGAGTCTCCCTGACCGTCAGCCGCGGATCATATCCTTCTGGTAATATCAGCATTGTCTCTTCCTCCTTGCGCTAGTCTCACATATATTTGCTAATGCTACCACTATATGAATATTTCTGCAAGAAAAATTTGTAATATTCCTTTGATTTTCCCGGCTCCAGGCCATCCTCAGCCCCATTCTTTTTCCAAAATTTGCCAAAAAGTTCTGAGGAGCATAAGTGCCAGAGGCCCCAATACAACCCCCAAGGCCCCAAACAACTGGAGCCCCACATAGAGAGATGCTAAGGTTTCCAGCGCTGACAGCCCGATCCCTTTCGCCATCATTTTTGTCTCCAAAATCTGCCGGATCAGATAACAGGCAACATAAATTCCCACAAGCATCACAGCCCTTCCCCCATATCCCCCAAATAGCTCCGCTGCCGCCCACGGAAGCAGCACGGTTCCAGTTCCAAGCAGCGGAAGGGCATCCAGAAGCCCGATTCCAATTCCCAGAAGAACATAGTAAGGGTTTCCCATGAGCCACAGTCCTGCTGTACAAACCCCGCAGGTCAGCAGAAGGATCACGCCCTGGACCCTCAGAAATGCTTTTCCGAAGACCGCAAACTTTTGATGGAGCAGCTCAAATTCCTCCCGGAACAGGGACTGCTTCTGATAGTCTCTGATGGCCTCTAGTTTCCCCAAGGTCAAAACTGTGGCCAGAAAGACCACCAGCAGGATCACTGCAGCGCTGACAGTCCACTGGAAAATGGTGACAGAGCTGACCATCAGGTAAGGCATGGCCGCTGTTTTCACCTTCTCTCCCAGTTCCCTCAGCATGTCCTGCACCAGCAGCACTACATACCCTTTTCTCAGGTGAAGCGCCGTCTCTACCTGACGGCAGCCGCCTGTCAGCCACCGGTCAAACTGCCGGGTCATCTCCGGCAGAGAATCCATCAGCAGCTTTGCCTGCTCCAGCAGGCGCTGTCCTCCCCAATATATTCCTGCAGACAGAGCGGTCAGAAGCAGCAGCAGCTCTGTACCGCCAATCAGTTCAATAGGAACCCTGACGCTCTTGCCTTTCCAGCGAAAAGACAGCTTCCTGCTCAGCCACCTGGAGGATGGCTCCAGCAAAAGAGCCATTCCATAGGCGGCAAAAAAAGGAATTACGAGGGGCAGCAGGTACTTGCATCCTGCGTACACCGCTCCCGTAATTCCCAGTATAATAAGAATCTTCTTCAGTTTCTCCTTCGGCTTTTCCATGGACTCACCTATTTCTGATTCGTACTTCCTTTGTACAACGTATAGTATGAGCAAAAGCCTCCCGAATATTCAGCTCTCCAAAAATTGCCTCAAAATTCCGGATCTGGGTTCCGCTGCAAATTCCATTGTCTTTTTGCTGACTGGGTGTCGGAAAGACAGTTTCCATGACCAAAGCGCTATTTGGCGGCCCGGAATTTTTTCTCCATATTTTCCATCTCCCCACAGCGGTGTTCCATGTCCGGCAAACTGAACCCGTATCTGGTGGTGGCGTCCAGTCTCGAGATGGATCTCTACCAGGGAAACTATCTGGTTTTCCACAGTACGGCTGCCCAGCAAACGATAAAAAAGAGAGGCACGCCTGCATCCATCCACAGACTTATCCACAATTTGTGAAAAGTTTTGTCTCTCATCTTTCCTCAAATAATCCACATAGTTCCCCTCTTTATCCACAAGTTTTCCACAGACCGCTGCAAGATACGTCTTTTTCAGTCTCCCCTCTGCTATCTGCTTAGACAACTCGGCAGCGGCCTTCTGAGTTTTAGCATAAACCATCACTCCGCCTACCGGCTTATCCAATCTGTGGACAACTCCTACGTAAGGCATTTTTCCAGATGTGGACGCCTCTGTGGATAACTTGGACAGGTGTTTCCGAATCTCGCTGACCATATCCGGCTCAAAACTGTGCCTCGCCTGAGAATCGATCCCAGGCGGCTTTACCGTCACAATCACATCCTGATCCTCATACAGTATCTCGATCATATATCCTTCTCCTTGAATGTAAAATTTCTATTAAAACCCTTGCATCTTTTCGAAAAAAGTGTATAGTATTAAATATAGTTCTATGTAGTTTTAATTACTACGTGTTAAAGTTTTTGTTTTCCATATTAGCCGCCCCGCCTGTCAGCGAGGCAGAAAAGGAGGTACTCTTATGTCATCCAAACTCTCTAAAATCAAAGACCCAGGGAGCGCCATCACTCATTTTATCGCTATGGCACTGGCTATCATCGCTGCAGTTCCTCTGTTGGTAAAGGCCGCTCGGGAGCCCGACCATATTCATCTGATTGCCTTGGCAATCTTTATCGTAAGCATGATCCTTCTGTATGCCGCCAGCACCACCTACCATACGCTGGATATTTCACCAAAGATTAACAAGATTTTGAGAAAAATTGACCACATGATGATCTTCATCCTGATCGCCGGAACCTACACCCCTGTGTGTATGATCGTCCTGGGGGATCGAACTGGATGGCTCCTGCTGGCTCTGGTTTGGGCCATCGCCATCGCAGGAATCCTTATCAAAGCAGTGTGGATCACCTGCCCCAAATGGTTTTCTTCGGTTCTGTACATCTCCATGGGGTGGGTCTGCATCCTGGCAATCACCCGGATCGTCCAGGCGCTCCCGGCGGCCGCTTTCGGATGGCTCCTTGCAGGCGGCTTGATCTACACGGCAGGCGGGATCATCTATGCATTAAAATTGCCAATCTTTAACGCCCGCCATAAATATTTCGGTTCCCATGAGATCTTTCATTTGTTCGTCATGGGCGGCAGCCTCTGCCACTATATTATGATGTACGCCTTCGTAGCATAAAACATTCAGGCGGTTCCTTTTCTTCTGGAAAAGGAACCGCTTTTTTCTGTTCTTGAGAGCCTGTCCCCTCATCCGATCCCCGGGCGATGAGCTTTTCTTTCTGGCTCCGGGTCATCCGCTTGACCGCCGCCTCCCGGCTCATCGCCTCTTTCTTCGTCTCAAATTCTTCGTAATAAACCAGCGTCACCGGTCTTCTCGGTTTAGTATACTTTGCTCCTGTCCCGGCGTTGTGGGCCTTTACCCGTTTTTCCAGGCAGTTCGTCCAGCCACAGTAGAAGGTTCCGTCGGCACATTTTAAAATATAAGTATAATTCATTTCATGTTCTGCCTCTCTCCAGCTATGTAAACGGTAATAACGCTTCTTAAGCGCCACTACCGCCCAGGCTTTCCCTGTAATCTATGATAAAGCATCAGCTTGATGCACAAGATGGTGAGCTATGCCCTCCGGGACATGGCTGCCTCCGGCGGAATTCAGCGCCCGGTCTTCTGCGGTGAACGCAGAAGCCGACATGCGCAGGTATAATAACCACTTTGTGGTTATTATACCATCTCGCCTGCCGGCTCGATGCAGGCATTCGCCTTATAGAGCCCCCTGTGCAAGCACGGGACTCTGCAAGGCTCATTATACCATATTATATCACGCCTTTTCCAAAAGGTGTATGTCCCAGTTCTTGTGCCTTCTAACGTTTTATCCCAACTACAGTTTTGTCTTCCAAAAGCCATGGAGATTGCAGTAAGCGTAGACAGCCACCGGCCTGTCGTCTCCGGCTACAAGGAACGTGACCTCCGCCGCCTCATCCGGCTGCAGATTCCGCCTCTGACAGCCTTTCTCTGTCTGAAGGTAAATCCATTGGATGCTGTGTTCCTTCGTCATCGGGTGGGGTGCGCTCCCCACACAGACCCGTACTTCATTTCCCCGAACACTTACCTGAGGAAGATGCTTTTCGCTGGCTCCCTCCGTCATAGTTGCCTCCAGCAGGCCCATGGGCTTCTGGCAGCACTGAAAGTTCTCCTGGTGGACGCCTCCGATCACCTCGATGACCGCCTGTCCATGATCTCCCATCAAAAATACTGGCTCTGTACCGCGATTCATGTTTCAATCCCTCCTAGAATAAAAAATCCCATACTGCGCCCAAAAATTTTGAGTACAGTATGGGTTATCTCCAAAAATCGCGAATTTATCCCTGCGCCACTTCTTTTACCAGAATCAGTCTGGTACCGGGATGAATCAGGTCGTCTGCCAAATCATTCATTGCCATGATGCTTTCCACCGTAGTGTGGAATTTTTTTGCAATTTTCCACAAACTGTCTCCAGGCTGAACGATATATCCTACAATTCCCGGCATTTCCTGCAGTTTCTTTAAATCCAGAGGCTGCTCTTCCACCTCTGTAATCACAGTCTCGCAGACAGGCTGCATTACCAAAATATCAAGAGCCACTGAAGCCCTAATCTCCACAGAATCTCCGCCCATCATAGCAGCTGTAAGCTGTTCCAGAGACGGGATTACCTGGTATACACTGTCTTTTTGAATGCCAGGAACTTCAGCAGTGCAGTGAAACGGAACCGCACGGACTGCTGACTGGATAGGGGCACTGTCATCGCTGGTGAGATACAGGAGAGTGACCTCTACAGCTCCGTCTACAATCAGCTGGTTATCCCCTGCCGCAATCTCATCTATTTTTACAATTCCATCGCTGTGGCAGATCTGAAGGATCCGCTCTGCCTGTTCCAGCGAAAACTTTTCCCCTGCCCGGCATTTGCAGCTGTTTTTCATCAGAATCTGCTCAAAGCATGCCTCTTTCGTAATTGGGATCAGCTCCTGGTCCATTGAGTAGACATCGCTCAGCAGCTCAACCTGCTGCTCTTCATACAGCTTCATATCCAGATCCAGCACCGCATCTACATCCAGATCTCTCATCTCCCCATCGTAGTCCGGCCTTGCTTCCACATCCTTATGGGCCAGCCGGATCTTCACCATAGGAATCATCTCTTCCTCTGCCTGAGCCAGCTCAACTTCGCCAGCAAATGGGATCGTTTCTTCCCACCACTGAACTGGTGCCTCATCGCCCTCCCCGGAATAGATGACAAAGACTTCAAGAGTCCCCTCCAGCTTCATCCGCCCGTCCCCCGGACGGACAGAAGCGCTGCCCAGGCGCATCTCCTTCCACAGCATCTGTCCGATATTCAGCTTGTTTCCAGGCAGAGACATCTGCTCTTTGATCCGATATGTATCCTTGCGCCGGGCTGCAATATCCGCCAGTGTGATGATCTGCCTCTGCTGAAAGATACCGGAGCTTTCGTCTGCCTGAGGGCCATCCTCAGCTATGGCCGCCGCCGCATCTGCTTCGCAGAGACTCTCCACCCGGATTTCCAGAGTCACAATGGCCTTCACCCCCAGCTTTCGCGAATTGACCATTCCGGTGCTCAAGTCTTCCAGATCGGTGCTCAGGCTTACATCATCGTGCTCTTCCAGGCCAGGCACGTTAATCGCTTCCTCAAAAGGGATTGCACCTCCCAGGGTCTGCAGGCCCCCTTCTGCTCTCCGATAAAGGACGGAAAATTCCAATTTTCCTTTTACCAAGACCCGCTCCCCCTGATTTTTTACCGACTCTATCTGAACCTCCCCGCTGTCCAAAAGGACCTGGGCCATATCGTCCATCGTGTCCGGCACGATAAAATCATCATCCAGCGTCACCTGTGTTGTCACATTGCCCTTCCACCGGTTCATATGTATCTGTTTTTTCACTAATTCCATATGCCTGCCCGCCTTTCCTTTCCTTAGAAAAGTGTATGCAGGCAAAAAATCAATTATGCACGGCGGGAATCATACTCATCCGTAAATCTCCTGCGCTTTCCCTTCTGCACGTAGCCAATACAGGCATCTAAATTGACATTTTCAGCACTCCGAAAAATATTGGTGTCCACATAGGGATTTATCTTTTTCAATTCCCGGATCAGCTCTTTTACCTCCTGACGTTTGGAGGAATGTACTCCCTCCTCCTCATTCTTCTCTCTGGCAATCTGTTCGGTAAAACGGCAGGCACACTGGAGAAATTTCAGTTTATTAAAATCTTTCCAGGCTAGGATTGCCTCTTCCTTTACCAGATATAAAGGACGGATCAGCTCCATCCCTGGAAAATTCGTACTCCACAGCTTGGGCATCATAGTGTTGAACTGGCCTCCATAGAGGACGCTCATCAAGATGGTTTCAATAGCATCGTCAAAGTGATGGCCCAGAGCGATCTTATTGCAGCCCAGCTCCTTAGCATGGGAATACAGATATCCCCTCCTCATCCTGGCACAGAGATAGCAGGGAGACTGCTCCACATCCACAACAATATTAAAAATATCAGAATCAAAAATACGGATAGGGATGTTCATCCTCTCAGCGTTCTCTTCAATCAGCTTTCGGTTTTCCGGGTGGTACCCCGGATCCATCACCAAAAATTCCAGTTCAAAATTCATCTTCCCATGGCGCTTGATTTCCTGCATACATTTAGCCAAAAGCATAGAATCCTTGCCCCCTGAGATGCAGACCGCTATCCGATCTCCCTCCCGGATCAGCTCATAATCATTGAGCGCCCGGGTGAAGGGTCTCCAAATCGACTTGCGGAATTGTTTTATGATACTCTGCTCAATTACACGGTATTCTTCCATAGATGTTCATCCTTTTTCATCGGTTTTCCCCTCTGGCTGGCTCTCCCTTCCCGAAGGTGCGCTGCTGTTTTCGGACAGTTTTGTCACCAGCGCTTCCAGCCTTGCCACCTTCTCTTCCAACTCTGCAATCTTCTCGGTAGTGTCCCCCAGCATCTCGACAGACGCATATTTCTGGGGTTTGGGCAGACGGACACCGTCTTTTTTCACCGGCTTTGCAGGAACCCCTACCGCTGTGACATTGCTCTCCAGGGGCTTGAGCAGTACCGCATTGGCTGCGATATTGCAGTTGTCTCCCACCTCGAAGGCCCCCAGAATCTTTGCCCCGGCTCCTACCGTCACATTATTCCCAAGAGTAGGGTGGCGCTTTCCTTTATTGAGGCCAACACCGCCTAAGGTAACGCCCTGGTAGATTGTGCAGTTGTCCCCAACTACCGCCGTCTCTCCAATCACCACGCCTGCTCCGTGGTCGATGAGGATTCCGCGGCCCAGCTCCGCCCCTGGATGGATCTCGATCAAAGTAAAAAAACGGGCGAACTGGGAAATCAGCCTTGCAATGAAAAACATGTGATGTTTATAGAACCAATGAGCAAAACGGTGCCAGATCAGGGCATGAACCCCCTGATAAAGAATCAGAACCTCCAGGGCACTCCTGGCCGCCGGATCTCGCTCCTGGACTGCCTTCACATCCAGCCATATATCCTTTAAAATCATTTCTGAACCTGCCTTTCTCTCCATTCCATTGTCGTGTCAATACCGTAGGGTCCTTTCGGCTAGTATATCATATGACAGGGATGAAAAAAAGAACCTTTTTCCTGCCGGAATCAGGGACAGCCGGACAAATCCTCCTTGAATTTAGAACAGCCTTCTTTTATAATCGTTTTATGTGGGCCGATCGGCTATTATTAACACTCAGAAAGGAAACCGTCTATGAAAAGGAAACGAAACATTTTGCTGTTTGCCCTCGTCCTTGCTCTCTCTGTATCCTCCGTCTGGGGCTGTGCAGCCAGCGTCCCTGAGACGCCGGGATCCCAGGCTGAATCAGAATCCCCATCCGCCGGCCAGGATAATGATGCCGGCACCTCTGTCCAGAGTGATCCGCTGGCACCTGGCAGCACAATCGCCGGATTTACTGTAGAATCTGCAGAGGAAAATGATTTTCTAAAAGCGGATCTGATCACATTCACCCATGAAAAGAGCGGCGCCAGGCTGGCTTATATCCGCAACAGCGATCCGGAGCTGGCCTTTGGGATTTTCTACAACACTCCTACTGTAGATGAGACGGACACCAACCATGTTTTTGAACACGGCATTCTCATCTCGTCGGAAAAATATCCCAGCAGCAATCTCTTTTTCGATCTGGCAAACAAAAGCTACAACTCATTTATCAATGCGTTTACTTACAGTACCTTTACCGGCTACCCTTTCAGTTCAGAAAATGAAGATCAGTTTCTCAATATGATCGATGTTTACCTGAGCTGCATGGCAGCGCCCGACATCCTGAACAATGAAAACATTTTTAAGCGGGAAGCCCTGCGCTATGAGCTTTACAATCCTGAAGACCCTATTTCCATGACAGGCACGGTTTTATCCGAAGATTTTGGCTATTTAACCGATACTGCCAGCGAAGCGGCCAACAATGTAGTCGATGCCCTCTATCCGGGCGAGACGGCTGCAAACAGCATTGGCCGCGCTCACCTGAACTATCAGGGGCTGACCTACGAGCATGCCATCGAGACCTATGAGCGGTGCTACCATTTTGACAACAGTCTGATACTCCTGTACGGCGATATGGATTATGAAAGGGTTCTCTCTTTTCTTGATCAGGAATATCTCTCCAAAGCAGAGCCCTTCGGAACAGACCTGTCTTCATATAAAGAACAGCAGACCGAAGACGGGCATGTGGAAGCAGTTGTTCCAAGCCCTGCCTTTCAGGGGGATGCGTCAGAAAACGTATCTCAGATCGATTACGCAGTCAGCTTATCCAGCGAAAGCTGGGAGGATCTGCTGGCCTGGAGTATCCTTGCACAGGTCCTGAATCAGGAAAACGGAGATTTCATGCAGCTGCTGCGCGAGAGAGGAATCCAGAATCAATGCAGTATCGGCGTCAACATTTACTGTGCCAAGCCCTATCTGTCCTTCACTCTGTACCAGGCCGAGGAAGAGCAGAGCCAGACTTTCCGCCAGGCTGTCCTGGACGGGCTGCGTGAAACGGCCTCCGGCGGCGTGCCGGAGGACTCCCTCCGCTCTGTCCTAAAACAGGCAAAAACCTCTGCCTATCTGATGCGCAATACTGCCAATGTAGGAGTAAGCCTGTTCCCTGACATTGCCAACTACTGGACCCATACCGGTGAGATGGATTTTTACGGATTATATGAGACTGTTCTGGGGAATTTGGAGAAGGACAGTGAGCAGCAGACCGTCAGAACGCTGGCCTCCAATGCCCTCTCGGCCGGAAGAACCGCGCTGGTGACAACAGTTCCCACCCCGGGCCTGGCGGAAGAAATTCTGGCGGAACGCGACGAATATCTGGCTCAGATGAAGGCGGATATGAGCGAAGAGGAGATTGAAGCGCTGATTCAGGAGACGGAGGACTTCAATACATGGAATCAGCAGGAAAATCCCAACAGCGATTTTCTCATTGATCCTTCCCAGATATCCGACACAGAGGTGTTTGACGACTACACAAAAACGGAAGAGAGCGGCATTACCTTCTACGAGATTCCTGCGGATATCGAGATGGCCGGTCAGTACGCCCTGTATTTTGATACCAGCGGATTCTCCAACGAGGATATGTATTATGTGGAGCTGCTGAAACTCCTCTTGGGCCAGCTTGACACAGCCAGATATTCCGCCGGAGAAGTCCAGTCCATGGTAGCCGAGTATATCTACTCCTGCACTTTCGAGAACCTTTATCCCGGCAGCAAAGCCGGCGGAAACCACCATCCAATGATGAAAATCGAATGGTCAGGACTGACCGAGGACTTCCAGACGAGCCTGGAACTTTTGCTGGAGCTGATCGGATCTGCTGATTTTTCTGACAGCGGAACAATTCTGGAACTGGTCGCCCGGTATAAAGATTCCTATGATCTGTCCAGGCCGGAAGATCCCCTTACCCTTGCCTTTAATCTGGCAGAGAGCTATTCATCTGACTCCATGGCCTACAGCATGGCTTCCCAGGGCCAGGGATTCTACTATTTCCTGGGCGAGATCCAGGACAGGCTTTCATCAGATGAGGGGTACGGAGAGCAGCTGGCTCAGCGTCTTGCCGGCATCTCGGAAAGGCTCCTGACGAAAACCCGCCTGATCGCAGTTCTGGCCGCTTCGGAAAGCGACCTGCCCGGTATTCACCAGGCAGCGGCAGAAATTCTCTCGCAGCTTCCCGCACCTGAGGCACAGGACTCTGCCTTTTTGCTTCCCGAGCGGGTACAGAAGCTGGGCGCAGTGATTGAGAGCTCCGATCAGAATACGGCCCTCTTTGGCTTTCCTTATGATCAGGAGGATTTTTGCGGCAGATACGTTCCATTTATAACCGCATTGTCAGACCGCTATCTCACTCCTCTGCTTCGCTTCCAGAACGGCGCTTACAGCGCTACTGCCGCATTCGCCGCCTACTCAGGGTCCATGTATTTCTACTCCTACAGCGATCCCAATGCCGGCGAAACAACAGAGATTATGGAGCGTGCGGGAGATTATCTGGCGGAAATGACCTTGACGGAAGACGACCTGAAGGGCTATATCCTCAACAGCCTGGCCAGCCTGACCTTCTCGCGGGGCATCCTCACCCAGCCCATGGAAATCATAGAAAGTGAGATCTGCGGAAACAGCCTTGAACGCGCTGCCCAGACCATCAATGACATTAAAAATGCCTCTCTGGATGATCAGGAGGCCGCTGCTGACTGTATCAGGCGGATCATCGCCGCTGCGGGAATCGCCACTGTCGGCACCGAAGCTGTACTCCAGGAAGACGCTTCCTATTATGACCATGTCATCTCCTACCGCAGCAAATAACTGCAAAGGCGCCGCACAGCCATGATCCGGCACTGCCGTCTGGCTGTGCGGCGCCCCGCATTTTCACTGAAAAATAACCGGCTCTTCCAGGTACTCTGTCTGTACCACAATATACGGACAGGAGGGCTCATTTCCCACATCCTCCCCTTTCTCCGGCCCCAGAAGCTCTGTGTCAAATACGATGGAATTATCTGTCAGGTACAATTCTTTCACCGCAATGCTGTAGCCCCCGCTCTGCTGCTGGCCGTAGCCGTTTACAATGTAAAGGCCCTGGTCGTTGGTGTACGTCAGCTTAAAAGCCCCGGCCTTCTTTTCATTAATCAGGTCCTGAAGCTCCTGAGGGACATCCTGATCCCCAACCACAGTGAACTCCAAATCTCTCACCTTCTCGCCGCTGTCTTTCCCAATTCTAACCGCGCCGCAGCCGGATAAGAGGCCAGCCGCTATTGCCATTGCACACAGCGCTGCTGCTAAAAATGCGTTTTCCCTCCATGGGTATCGCTTCATCTGCAGCCTCCCAAAGCAGTTAATTACTACCAATCTATTCGCCGCCCTGCAGCGGTATGCGGATTTTTCACCAGCCTTTCGCTCTCCCCGGCATGTTTCCTGTGCATTTCCAGATACCAGGGCACGCTCCCAACTGCCAGATTAACTGTCAGGGCCAGCAGAGACAGCGCGAAAATCTCGTGAAACCTCATTTGTTCCTGCAGTACGTTTATCTCGGTGGTGATCACCATTGTCCTGGCACCTGCTATGAATACGGCTGCATTCACTGCCGTCACAGCATTCACGAAGCAATAGCTGAAAGCTCTCAGCAGAGCCAGCATTGCGTTCGGCGTCACCACCCGCACAACCGTCTCCAGCCAGGTATCTCCCATGAGAAGGGCAGTGGGCTCCCAGGACGCGTTCATACCGGCCAGAGAGCTTTTCATCATTTTGTAGGGTACAGGGAAAAAGAGGACCACATTGCAGACCGCCAGGAGAAGCCATGTGTCCTCAAGCGGCGTCCCCGAAAAGGCCAGAAGAAGTGCGGCTCCCATCGTTACGCCCGAAACCGCATGAGCCGCCAGGGCAGTGCTCTCGACAGCGCCTTTCAGCCGGCCGCCAAGACCGCTCCTCTTTGCAGCCAGGGCCGCACCGTACGCAGTCAGAGATCCGATCAGCGCCGACAGCGCAGCCGTCAGCAAAGAATTCCCGCAGGCCCTCCGCAGAGATGGATCCGAGAATGTCTCAGAAATATATTTTGCAGTGAAGTGGAGCTGCCCAGGCTGTCCTTCCGTCAGGGGGACCACAAGGATCACAGCTGTCATGCAGACCACCGGAGCTAAGATCAGACAGGAGAGCAGGCCGCAGGAGATGTCTCTGATTCTCCCCGGGCGAATCTCCTCCGAAAAATGGCTGCCGCCTGGGACGCTGTGCTGCCCCAGATAATACAGCAAACCAACGTTCATCACAGAGGGGATCAGCAGAATGGCTGCCGCCGCTGCCCCTCTGCCGGCGTTGGGGCCGCCGCCCATCATTTCGCGCCAAACCACAACAGCCGCCGTCTGGATATCTCCTCCCGCAGCGGCCGAAATCCCATAGTCTGCAAAACAGAAGGTGAAGCACTGAATGACGGACGCAGCAAAAGAGCCCAAAAGAGGCCGGCAGACCATCTCTAAAAATGTGCGGAGTGGGGTATCCCCCATAATCCGTGACACAACCATAAATTTCCTGTCAATAGACTCCATGGAATGATACATCAGCACAAACGCGGCTGGAAGCGCACAGATGGTATAGCCCAAAAGCAGACCGGCAAAGCTGTGCGGCTCCAGAAGGTATGCGGCGGCAGCCCCATATGTGACCGCAGGGATCAGGGCAGGGATGAGCGCTGTCAGGCGTACAAAGTATTTCAGCCCTTTGGGCACATTGGTGTACTGAATCGTATACGCCAGCACAAAGGCCAGCGCTGTCGCCGCAGCTGCACTTACAGATGAGAGCAGAGCGCTGTTTCTCAGGGCCTGCAGAAACCCTTTTTCTCCCAAAATCTCTCTGTAATGAGCCAGGGTAAATCCTCTCTCCCCCGCAAAAGACGTTCCCAGCAAAATCAGAACAGGGACCAGCAGAAAGGCAAAGAAAATTCCCGCTACCGCTCCGCTGATCCCTTTCATTTCCCATTCTTTTATGTGTTTCATCATGGCCTGCCTCTTTCCCTCCCACAGTAATCCCATTAAAGCACATTCAAAAACAGAAATTCAACAAAATCCTGGTAAACCCTTTGTAAAGCAATGGTAAAAGAAGAGAAAGCGCCAGAGGGAACGTTCTCTGGCAGCTTCCTGATTTTCATCTCCTCTCATCTCCGGTTTCTTCTGATTTTCTGAATCCCGGCCGCGGCCAGCAGCACGATTCCGGCAATAGAAGCGATCCTTGTTATCCGACAAATGTTCCGTTTCATAGTATCCTCTCCTTTTAATCATTCTTTGTTTTCGCTTTCTTCTATAGATGAGAGTACTATACAATGGTTTTGTTTGGAAAATGATTGCGAACCGTTTGCAAATTGTTAAAAATCAGGTTAAAATGTACTCAAATGTACCATAAAATGCCCTGTAAAAAGGGGTAATCACAGGAGGAACAACCAGTGTTATATTTTGAAAATGATTACTGCGAGGGTGCCCACCCCGCTATTTTGAAAAGATTTATAGAGACAAATATGGAAAAGCTGCCCGGGTACGGCATGGACCGGTACTGCCTGTCTGCCAAAGAAAAGATCCGGGCTGCCTGCGCCTGCCCAGATGCAGAAATTTATTTCCTGTCCGGCGGAACCCAGACCAACGCCGCCGTCATCGCTGCCTTTCTGAAGCGCTACGAGGGCGTTATCGCTGCCTCCACCGGCCACATTAACGGCCATGAGGCCGGGGCTGTGGAATACACCGGCCATAAAGTTCTGAGCCTCCCCCATAAGGATGGCAAGCTCTCCGCTGATACTGTCCGTAACTATCTCCAGACCTTTTACAGTGATGAAAACCATGACCACATGGTATTTCCCGGCATGGTCTATATCTCTCATCCCACAGAATACGGAACCCTGTATACCCGGCAGGAGCTGAGTGATCTTGCCGACGTCTGCAGCCTCTACAAGATTCCTCTTTTCCTGGACGGAGCGCGGCTGGGCTACGGCCTGGCATCACCCGCCTCCGATGTCACCCTGCAGGATATCGCCCGCTGCACCGATGTCTTCTACATCGGCGGCACAAAGGTCGGCGCCCTGTGCGGCGAGGCCGTAGTTTTTCCCAAAAAGGCGCCGGAGCATTTTCTGACCATGATAAAACAGCAGGGCGCTCTCCTTGCCAAAGGCCGGGTACTGGGGATCCAGTTTGATACGCTCTTTACCGATAACCTGTATCTGGAGATCAGCAAAAATGCCATCAAGACGGCAGACAGGCTGAAGGAAGCTCTGCGCCGCAAGGGCTACCGGCTTTTGATTGATTCGCCCACCAACCAGATCTTTGTCATCCTGGAAAATGCCAAAATGAAAGCCCTGGCACAGAGCGTCAGGTTCAGTTTCTGGGAAAAATATGATGGAAACCATACCACAGTGAGATTCGCCACCAGCTGGGCGACGGACATGGAAGAGATTGACCGGCTCATCAGTCTGTTGTAAAAAAGCAATGAGAAAGGTTGTATTGTTTATCGCCATGAGTCTGGATGGCTATATTGCAGACAGAAATGGACAGGTAGATTGGCTGAAAGGCCAGGATGAGCATGCAGAAGTCTTGGACACGTACTCCGTTTTTATCAAAGACGTTGATACAATGGTGATGGGTTGGAACACCTATCACCAGATTAAATCAGAGCTGTCCCCGGATGAATGGGTCTACAGCGGTCTCACCAGCTATGTCATTACGCACCGCTCCCTCCCTTCGTCGGAGCAGATCATATTCACCGGTGAAAGTCCCTGCAGCCTTGTGCGCCGCCTGGAGCAGAAACAGGGCAGATCCATATGGATCTGCGGAGGCGCCGGTGTCATTCATCCTTTAATCCGTGAGGATCTGATTGATGAATATTACATTTCCATCATACCGACTATTCTGGGAGGCGGAATCCGGCTCTTCGGGGAAACAGCAGAGGAGATGCGGCTGCGTCTGGCCCGCACACAAACCTATAACGGCATAACGGAACTGGTCTATTCCCGATGCCGCAAAAAACAATAAAACGGAGGAACCGCCATGTTAGAGTGTATTGCTGTAGGAGCAGGAGGATTTATCGGCGCAGTATGCAGATACCTGATCGGACAGATTCCCCTGGCAGAGAACTGTCCCTTTCCGCTGAAAACCTTCTTCATAAATATTTTAGGCTCTTTTGTCATCGGTATCATAACCGCATATGCATTGAAGAATCACTCCCTCAATCCCCGGACCGTGCTGTTCCTGAAGGCTGGCATATGCGGCGGATTTACGACTTTTTCTTCTTTTGCGCTGGA
The DNA here is from genome assembly GCA_944376125.1 of uncultured Lachnospiraceae bacterium. Classification (GTDB taxonomy): domain Bacteria; phylum Bacillota; class Clostridia; order Lachnospirales; family Lachnospiraceae; genus UMGS1370. The sequence continues at coordinate 58,269 of CALWBQ010000038.1, read as the reverse complement.
AACCGGCGGCCTGCTGAAAAACGGCGATATCGGAATCGGCCTGCTGTATGCCGTTTTAAGCGTTACTGTCGGTATCCTGGCTGCAGTTGCCGGCGAAATGATCGTACACTAAAGAAATGAAAGGATAGACAATCTCATGGATTTACAGATTATAAAAGGCTCAGAAGAATATCTGCGCGCCGGAGCGTATTACGTCAGGATACAGGCCATGGCAAAAGCCCACGGCATCGCACTGGAGGAAGAAATCGACCGCCGGGACGGTCCTTCCTGCCATTATGTCCTGGTGCTTGACGGCAGCTTCCCCGTCGGCACCTGCCGCTGGTTTGAGACGGCGGAAAAAACCGCGGAAATCGGCAGAGTTGTCGTCCTGCCGGAATACCGTGGACAAGGCATCGGCCGCATGGCTGTGCAGGCCGCCGAGCAGTGGATCCGAGAGAGCTTCTGCAGCAAAATTGTCCTTTCCAGCAGAGATGTGGCTGCCTCCTTCTACGAAAAGCTGGGATACCATTATAATGCACAGCACCAGGCGCACAGTGATACCTTTCCATGCGTATACATGGAAAAAATCATTTCCTGCCGTTCCTGACCCTGCAGATCATCTGAGTCATGGTTCCCATGGGGCAGTAAACGCACCAGCTTCGCGGTTTAAACAAGACCATGGTGATGAGGCCAAGGATTGTAGAAGTCAGCATGACGCTGTAAAAGCCGAAGGCAAACTGTGCCACGCCCGGGTGAAACAGCGTGCCGTGGTAGGCCCACTGCCATGGCAGCTTAAAAGTCCACAGCAGCGTCACCACCTGCTTCAAATCTGCTGTCCCAACAAACACCAGATACGTATTCCACAGCATCTGAAAAAACATAACGAAAAAGAAGGCCAAAAATCCATATCGAAATCCCCTGCTTTTCATCCATTTGGGGATATCTCTCTTTCTGGACAGTCCCACTCTCCCGCCAAGAAGGCCAAAGAGCTGTCCTCTCCCGCAGTAGCGGTTGCAGTAGCCTTTTGTCCCTTTCACCGCTGATATAAGCAGGGGGATAAAAAAGCACAGAAGTCCAAGCCACGCAAACAAAATGTTAAAGAAACCCAAAATCAAATATGCGAGTGACACAATCCACATATAATCATACCAGTGCTTTTTCATCTCCGTTCTCCCTCCTCCCGAATCTCAATGACAGATGCTGGACACTCTCGGGCACACTTTCCGCAGCCCACACATTTCTCCTCCGCCACTCTGGCAGCGATCCCTCTCCAGATTTCAATCGCCTCCATAGGACAGACTTTCACGCAGCAGCCGCAGGCAACGCACATATCGGTATCAACAACCGCTTTCCGCTTTCTTCGAATCGTTCTCTCCATTATGCAACCTCCCGGATTTGATAGGAGCAGTTTACCATACAGCCGGCATCTCTTCTGTGACGTTGTCACATAAAGATCGAATATAAGTCCTATCATTTTATTTGCTATTCGTTCTCCTAATCAACCATGGCTGTCATTTTCTCCTTCCTGCCAGGCCGCAAAATGCTAAAATGCCCTTCTTGAACAGGCGGAAATAAAGCAGGATTATACAAAACATAAACGGAATCTGAAAAACTGTATTTTCGAAAGCTGCGGCTATAACGCTCTGTGCCAGAAGAAGGGTATAGCATATCCCTTCACGCCTCCAATGAACCTCCATAGTAATAATAAAACGCAGACTTCGCATACGGATTCCCCAAAGAGTAAGAGAGCCTAAAAGGGCTGCAGCCGATGCTCCATATGCCCCCATTCCGGGAATCATCAAAAAACTGAGTGCAATGTGGATTGCGGCACCGAGAAGATTGGTCAGAGCCGCTGTTTTTGTTTTTTTTGCAGCCAAATAAAAGCAGCCCAAAAAGCGGATCAGCCCGCTGAAAACCGCTCCCGCCAGCAGGAACGGCACATATCTCCATGATTCAAAAAAGCTCTCAGAATATAGGAACTTTACCAGAAAGATATTGATAAACATGAGGACAGAACATGCCGTCACAGACAGGGCGCTGTATGCCATGTAGACATTCCCTAGAAAACCATCGGAATCACTTCGATCAAACTCTTCGATTGCAGAGACAGACCATGCATTGTAGAATATGTCCTGAAGCACGGCGAGAATTGCCGGAATCTTATATGCTGCCGTGTACAGCCCGTTTGCGGCCGCACCGCAAAAAAGAAATAAAAGAAATCTGTCGCCGGCGCTGTTCAGCCACCATCCAATAGTTCCTGCGCTTAAAGGTATGCTGTAAGCCACCATGGAGGCCAGCATCCCTCTTCGCTGTACATGCTTTGCCCTGCGAAACTCTGCCGGCACATTCCCCAAGAGGAACATTCCCAGATCTGCAAAGAAAAAGCCGGCGGCGCTGGCAGCCATATATCCATTAACGCCCAGAGGGAAAACCGCCAGAAACAGAAAATTCAGCGTGCAGACTGCAGCGGCATTGACGATTCCGCACAGGGCTAGCTCTTTTCCTTTTCCGGCAGCTTTTAAATACATAGACAAAACATTATATACAGAGCCAAACAGATACGAAAAATAAAGAAAAAGCAGATAGGAATAGGGAATATTGTCTGAATATGCCCAGGCAAACAGCGCCTCGGCTCCCCCTAGGAAAACAGAGCTCCATCCGATGACCCGAAACCCATTTTTGATAACTGCTGAAGAATCATATTCCGGATCTAACCCATAGCGCAGGACTGCTTCCTGAATATTAAGCGTAAGAACCGGAATCAGCAGCTGAACTGCGGTGGTGATCAAGTCGATTGTTCCATATTCACTGGTTGAAAAAACGTGAGTATATAAAGGAACGAAAAGAAACGCAACGATCTTCGTGCCTAAGTTGTTTATCATAAAAAGTGCTGTATTCTTCGTTAAATTCTGGATTTTACGTTTGCTGTCCATGCGATTCCTTCCACAAGGATGACCTTTGTTTTATCAAAAAAGATTTGATGGATTTTTTTAAAAATTTAATGGGAAAACATTTCCAGACGGAGCGCTGAACATTTCTGGTCTGCTCAACCTCATCAAAAAACCTATCGCGCTTTCTATGGCGGAAAGAGGGATGCTGCAGCTGGTGATTGCAGGAAACCGCTTTTTCCAGATCGACTTCTTCTAAATGAATTTCCGCCGATAACAGCAGATTTTTTCCCTTTTTGTTTTGGCATAGAATCAGGGATATTCCCAACTTTTGCTGCGGCATCGGGAGCTGGCTCCCCCAGGAGTCCCCCAGCGTAAGATCCGAAACCCGATGGATCTGTGCATACCTGCAGGAATAGCAGGATTCTGTATAAAATACCGCATCACAAAAAGCCGTTGTGTAGGCATCCCACACGCCGGCGGCGATATCTCGCCCATCCGCTGCAAGCCGAAACTGGTTTTTCCTGCGGAAAGAGATGCGGCGGATTCCATTCAGGGAGATCCCCTGGTCATGCAAAAACATATCCAGAAGAACAGGGGAAGGCGTTCCATGACAGACCAGGTCAATCAGATATAAATTTTTATGGGATTTGGTGAAATTTTTGACTGCCGCAGCCTGGCAGGGGAGTCCTACAAAAAGTACCTTTCTGCCGTCCCTAAGATACCGGAGGATTTCTGTGTAAATTCCTTCCGGGCTGCTCTTGACATACTGGGAACCGGCAAATTGCCGTACTATTTCCAGATTTTCAGCCTTTTTAAATTGAAATTTCCCTGCCTGGAAAAGACAGCTGTACACAACCCCTCCCTGCCTGACAAAGGACATTTCTATGGCGGAAGCTATCCCCCCAGAAGCTGCCGCCTTCCTCACGGTACTGTCTGAAGCCCAGCCCTGCTTCCATAAAATCGGCTCTGTCTGCCCCGGGGGCGTATGGACCGGACAAATGCTGTGACAGCGATGGCAGCCGGTACATCTGTCAGGATCAATAAATGCATTATAGAATCGGATGGAATCCTGTATATGCACTGCCTTTACTGGGCATACTTCCAGACATGCCATGCATCCGGCACACTGGTTTAATTCACACACGGTCTTCATGGTGTTTCCCTGTAATCTCCCTTAGAAACTGGTCTGTTTTCTGGCGCTCCCCGGCCAGAACCTTTCTCACTTTTGTGAAATCTACACGGCGCTCTGAGATTTCAAAATCCCGGAAGTCAGAAAGAAGTCTCTCCTCCTCTCCCAGAAGGCTCAAAAAAGCCCGCAGGCGCTCTCCGCAGGCAGGCGGGCTCACGCAGATCGGCGGCGTCTCCAGATTCATAGAAAACGCCGTCCCATGAAAGGAATCTGTCAATACCAGTTTGGCATGGTCAATCAGTGCAGCAAACGCGAAAACTGGCGGCAGAACGATGCTTCGTCCTGGCCGCATCATATGGTCATACCGGGTGCACAGGCGGTACAGCGGGCAGCCGGTTCTTTTTGAGAGCCGGACGGCATACTGGTCCAGCTTGTCATTGCGGTTCAGGCTGTATATCAAAATATATTCGCCCTCTATCCCGCATTCAGGGGCTAGTCTGCGCCAATACTCCCCCGGGAATGCCAGGGTAGGATCTGGAATCTGAATCGCAGAAGAATAGTGATACTGCCTGTTTAAGATAGATTCGCCGCTGCTTTCCCTGACAGAAATTCGGGTAAACCGTCCGATATACGCTTTCGTCTGCTCAACCTCTTCCTCCGGCAGTGTTTCTTCTCCAAAACTGGAGGCATACGCGTATCTGGGACGGTTTTCCGGCACGAAGCTCAGATAGTACATAGGAATTACCCCGTGGTTCAGGCGGGTGCTCCACACCAGATCGCTGCCGCTGAAATAGATATCTGCGATGTCCTCAAACTTTTCAAAGTCCTTTTCTGTAAGATAAGTCTTATCTGTCAAATGGATATACCTTTTTTGGAAATTTCCAAACAGTTTTTGATAACGCATCAGCGTCGGCAGCATGGCTGCCGCTTTGATAGGACTGCCTTGTGAAAAATACTGCAGAAATCTTTTCCCGTAGGTGTCCGGCCTCCGGTAATCAATAAAAACGACATCATCAAAATATTGACGCAGTTTCTCCTGCGTTGCATAAGTCTGCAGCTGTGATCCGTAGTTGCACATGTTATGCAAGGTAATGACAGCAGCTCTCATTCTCTCTTCTCCTTTGTCCCTGCGCCTCCTATCTTCCCTGCGAAGATGTTTTCCTTCTGTTTCTTCCGTCTGCTGTAAAGAATATCGGCAAAGGACAGAAGAAAAAGATTTCTGGCGATCAGATATACCCCGTACTCCATAATCCCATAAAAACCAAAGGTGCATAGAAGAAGATACAGCGCAGGATTGTTTTTGTGATAGCTCATATTTCCTATATATCCGGCAAAAAACAACAGGTAGACCAGCAGACCGGACCGAAGGATCAGATCCATATAGCCGCTGTCTAACAGATAGCCAGAGCTGATACTTTGCCCAAATAAGGAAATTTTGTATACTGCATAAATCTGCTTGGCATGGGAAAACCGGTATGACATCCATGCGTCCAGCGCCTGGCCAAGCGGAAAATTCATTCCATATATGGTGAGGAGGACTGTTCCGGCGATACATAAAACTGCCGAAAGCATCAGCGCTGTCTCAAAAACCTGGAGCAGTGCCCTTTTTTTTGCTTGCAGAAACCGACCGGCAATCGTCAGCAGAAACAGCACTGCCGTACACAGGATGGATGTGACCGAGTGGGGGATAAAATAGAGAAACGCCAGCACCAATACGGCTCTGACCCCATCCCCCTTTTTTAAAGAATGCCAGTGAAGATACACATAACACGCCGAAAATTGAAATATTTTCATGCCAAAATAATTCGGATGATTAAACCCCATGGCATGGCGCAGGACACCGAACCGGTAGTTGAAGGCATCAGGAAGCAGCCCGATCAGACACAAAAATACAATAGCCGGAATCATCATCCGAAGAATCCGGTACGCCATGGCAATGATCCCATCCAAATCGGTATATTTGAAAGCAACAATAAACATCCAGGTTCCCATTACCCGGACGGATCCTGACAGTATGGTAGATGCAGCGATGGGCAGAGTGACCAGCAAAATGCTCAAAAGCTCCCTGTGTGAATATACCTGGAAAAACACGATCTGAATCAGCAGTAAAAGAAACACTATGCAGTCCATCATACTGGAGATTCGATCTAAATTTACCGGAAGTACATCTCCCAGCGTCGTATTAAAAAGAATTTCCGCAATAAACCATACGGCAAAGGATAGGGAAAACAGACTGTGAGGTTCTCCCCAATATCGTTCATTCATTTTTATTGCTCCAGCCATATTTTTTGATTTGAGCTTTTAATCTTCAAAGTTTCCCGAACAAATTTCAAAAGCCAAAACCATGGCAGCGGAATCTTAAACACATCCTTCAGGAAAAACAGCTTGCAGCTGCTTTTTTCAAAATCTGAAATCAGGATTTCCGGATGGAGTATGTACCAGACCGCAGAATGATTCGGCAGCATGTTTCTCAAAGTTCCGTCAAGGAACCGGCATTTTTTAAAACAGTTTACTGTGCACAAAGAAGGGTTTTGAAGCATGCGCCGCAGCCCCGCCAGGACCAGCTCTTCAGGCATGTCTGCCTGCGAATAAAGTGGACTTCTGTTCCAATCCTTGACAAAGTCCATGGCGTATCCTTGAACCCGGCGAACAAACTCCAAGCTGCTGCCATTCCATTCCTTCTCCCGCAGAACCGGAATAATCTTGTCCTCTTTTCTTCCGTACGCTGCAACGCTCCCTTCCGAGTTTGAAAACAAGGTTTCCATAATATCGCAGCTAAAGCGGAGCAAAAGCTCTGTCTCCTTGTTTTTCCCCGGGGATGTCAAATAACCGCTCCTGGACAGCCTCTCATAAAGCTGGGCAGCGGCGGGGTTCCAGCAGCCTATATAGCAGCCCTGCAGGCGGGCCTCATCCTGGCAATATTTCTCCAGCGCCCACTGCATCGTTCCGTGCCATCCAATATCAGACAGTATAATGGATCCAAAAAAACCTTCTTGGGAGAGATAGGCTTTTGCCAAAGCAAATTGTTCTGCAAAATAATGGATTCCCAATTCCTGTATCAGATGGAAATACGGTTCCTGCGCTGCCTCCGGGATCCGAAAAAGGTCATCCTCCAGCTTTAATCCAAGGGCAGGGAGCTTTTTTTCATATGCGCCCCCTAAATGGCAGCTCTCGCCAATGGATTTTAGAGTATGCTCCCGCATTAACGGCTTCAGCAGACCGCATAAATCGTGGAAATTGCGGCAGCGAGAAAGCATAGGAACCTGCAGTGCCTGACGGGAAACATACAGATATGCCGTCGTTTCCTCCCGGTATGGATATAATTCCTCGTAAGCATTCTTTAATAAGCGGCCTTCCCGGCTGAGAAAGAATATTTTGCTAATGCCTGTACGCTTTGCCTGTGCTTTTAGCCATCGGCAGTATCCCACAAGCAGCGGCCCAAGCACCTCATATCCGATGGCAGCAGCCATCTGATCCCTGCCGTTTCTTCCGACCGGCTTATGGTTGGCTAAAAAAGCCCGGCAGCAGGCTGCGGCAAATGTTTCATTCCTCTCTCCTGTGTGAAATTTTAAAGGATTTGTCTGTCCGCGGAGCAAGGAAGACCCGATTCCTGCCTGTCTTGCCCGAAGATAGTCACTTTTTATATTGTCGCCGATATGAATGATTTTTCCAGGTCTGCTTTTGTTATGCTTCGTCAACTGCTGGTAGAGCTGTCCGGAAGCCTTTGTGACCCCAAAAGAGGAGGAAAGATACAGGTTTTCATATCCACAGTATCCGCAGTGATCTAAAATTTTGTGAATCAGCGGCTCTGGAAGATACATATCTGAGGTAATAAGCACATGCTTTCCCGCTCTCTTCATCTGGTCAAAGACTTCTTTCATCTTCGGATCAGCGCAGCACACCTCCCACTCAGTCTCCTGCTCCAATTTCATAAGGAGCGCCCGGCTTTCAGGCTCCACAGATCTCATTTCTCCGAAAATTTCACGGAGAGTCATTTCCCTGCCGCCGGCATGAGCATAGGCTGCCGCCTCCGCCTGCTTCCTTTTAAGGGAGTAATCCGGAATTCTTTTGCCCGTCCGGGCAAAAAATTTCTCCGCCACCAGCTGATGAACACTGTCCGGATAGGGGACATCACGCCTCACCAGAGAATCAAAGAGGTCAAAAGAAACTGTATCTGCTTTCTCCAGAATACGTCCCAGCTTTTCCGGGGATGTCCCCAGGATAAAGCGGCCAGCCCGTTTGACTCTGTTTTTAAAGCTCAGATCTATTCCCATGTCAGCACCTCTTTATTGTGGGAGAAAACTGCAGCCCTTCTTTAAAGCCCTGCCAGAGGGTCTGAATCCGTTCTCTCCGATGGCCTTTCGCTTTTTTTAGAATGTGAAGCATTGTATAGATATCTTTGAATAAAATATATGTCCATCCGGCAATTCCATACTGCCGGTAGCAGTGGACATCATTTCGGTAAATATAATGATAACGTTCAATTCTCGAGGCATCATCTGCCGCAAAGTCCACCCGGGTATGGCGCTTCATTGCATGGACAACCTTACTTTCCGGAACCAGATAGCATGGATATCTCCTGGAGATCCGTCCTGTAAATTCATAATCATCTGTCCAGATAAAATATTCGCCGATGGGCAGTCCGATTTCATGGATCACTTCACTTTTTACGAGCAGAGACACAAAGGAGCACATTTTGATGGGGGCCGTTTCCATTTCGTACTCCCTCCGGCCGATATGCCGGAAGATATCCTTCTTTTGAATATTCATCCGGCAAATACTTCCGTCTGTCCAGTAGGCGGCGCTAGAGAGAAACCCCCATCGGCCATGCAGTTTTTGATCTGCCAAAAACAGGGAGATCAGCGCCGTCTCCCCCGGCAAAGTATCGTCATCCATGATCCAGACATATGTATATCCCATGCGCACGGCTTTTTCGACTCCATATTCAAAACCGCCGGAGCCGCCCAGATTCCTTCCCGTATTTTCATAAAAAACAGCCATATTTTTAAATTCTGTATGGATCATCTCTGCAGTTCCATCTGTGCTTGCGTTATCGATGACGATCACATCGCAGGAGGTGCCTGACTGCCCCAGCAATTTTGTAATGCAGAGCCGGAGAAGCTCTTTTCTGTTGTATGTTACAACTACAGCCGCAGTTTGATTCATTAGTATGCTCCCCCTCCAAAAACAGCAGGAATCGTTTTTGCAATCATTTTAATGTCCGTCCACAATCCCATATCTTCTATATAGTCCAAATCAAGCTCCACCCATTCCTCCCAGGGAATGTCGGAGCGGCCCTGAATCTGCCAGTAGCAGGTCAGTCCAGGCCGGACAATCAGTCTCTGCCGGTCATACTCATCTGCCTCCTCCATCTGCCAGGTCAGAATCGGCCTGGGGCCCACAATGCTCATGTCGCCTTTGATGATATTGACAAGCTGAGGCAGCTCGTCGATAGAAAAACGGCGGATCACTTTTCCGACTTTTGTGATGCGCGGATCATCTTTAATCTTAAATGCATGGCCGGACTGCTCATTGTCTTTTAACAGTTCCGCCAGCTTTTGATCTGCCCCCACATACATAGAGCGAAATTTATAAAAGCGAAATGGCTTCATATCTTTTCCCATTCTCTCCTGAATAAAAACAGGGGGACCGCCGTCCTCCGCCATAATTGCAGCCGCTGTGATGAAAAAAATCGGGGATAAAACCAGCAGAGCAGCGAAGGAAAGGACAATATCCCCCAAACGTTTGATAAATTTATAGGCCGCCGGTTTATTCGCGTACACTTCCGTCAGATGGCAGCGGTCCCTTCGCCCGGCCCTGCCTCTGTCTGATATCTTTTGCATCGTTGTCACTTTCCCCATAAATGTCCTCCCCTCCCAGGTGAAGCCCTTCCATGTTTTCTTTATTCTCCATATACCAGTTCGTACCAGTAATCCCTGTTCTCAGAAAAATCAATCCTCAGTACAGCCATACCCCGTACATTCATACTGCTCCAGCTCCCGTCTATAGGGATACGTCCGGAAACGACCTCATAGTCCAGATATTCCTTCGAGCAAAGCAAAAGCGACAGCACCTTCCCCTGAGTCAAATTGGTGGTGATGCAGGGAAGGACAGCATTCAGCAGTCCATTCAAAGCCGGAAAAGATAAGGACTTTGCCTTGTTCAGCAGCGCCGTTAAGACTCTTCGCTGCCGGCTGGTTCGTTCAAAATCCGAATCTCCCGTATACCGGATCCGGCTGAAAATCAGAGCCTGCTTTCCGTTCAAAAGCAGAGGCCCCGCGTCGGACTCATCCAGCTTATCTGCGTCCCGCTCTTCATGGAGCAAGGCATTCATAGTTTCCATCCAACCATTCATTTCTTTTATTTCAGCAGCTGTCACCTCTAGCTCCACGCCCCCGGCAGCATTGACAGCATCTATAAAGCCGTAGAAGTTTATGACTGCATAGTCATCGACTTGGATGCCAAAATTGTACTCTATGGCGGCAAGAAGCAGCGGGGCACCTCCGTACGCGCAGGCCGCATTGATCCGATTGTCCCCCACGCCGGGAATCGTACAGTAAATATCCCGCATGATAGAAGTCATAATAATTTTCTCTGTTTTTCGGTTAATGGAAACAAGGATCATGCTGTCGCTGCGGCTGTTCTCTTCCGGAGCCCTTGAGTCGGTTCCGATCAGCAGCACATTATATACATTTTGAGCGTCATAGGGGATATCCTCTGTCTGTGCCTCCAGCTTTTCTCTCAGATAATCCTCATAGGATTTTATTTCTTTCCCCGGCAAATCTTTCACAGCTATCTCTTCTGAGCCACCATTGTCTTCCGTCTGGATATTCATTTTGCTGTAATAGCAATAGAAAATTCCGTATGCCGCAAGCGAAATAGTCGCAAGAATAAGCAGGAACAAAGCAACCATGAAACAGAATTTCTTTCTTTTTTCCATCATTGATCCTAAAAGGTTCCTTTCAATACAGGGACTTTTTTACAGCCCAAATACCTCTTTTCCAAGCCTATCTATCTGAAAAAGGCAGCTGCTGCCAAGCCTCTCTTCTATCACGCTTCTTCCCCGGGCCAGATTTGGTGAACGCGAAGATACATTGTGACAATCTGAACCGAGCAGATGAGCCATGTCGTGGACAAACAGTTTAAGAGCCAGCCGCCTTGTCCTCCAGCTCAGCAGAGCTCCGGCATTTACCTGGCCAAGAACCGGAAGAGAATACAGCTCCGCTATAATCTTCCTGTCCTTCTGGCAGGAAAAATAGCGTTCAATGTGAGCCAGCAGAGGGGTCAGCCCCCGGGCGGTGAGCTTTTCCAGCTCTTCCACATCGCGGCGGGTCCATTCTCGGAACGGCATTTCAAGAAGCAGGAGGGAAGTCCCATCGATGGTAAGATGCCGGACCCCGTCAGCATTTCCGATACCGGGAAAAAAAGCAGTTTCAGCGCCTAAAAACAAATCAATGCCGCAGCGTACGGCCGCATCCCGGATTTTTAAAAACGCGGCCTCGCGTTTTTTTAAAAAGGCATCCAGTGTCGTCTGGCCAGCATAAAAATGCGGCGTCGCGGCGATTGCGCCGATCCCCTGCTCCTTTGATAATTCCAGCATTTGCTCTGACATCTCTGCGGTTTCACTGCCGTCATCTATTCCAGGAAGAATATGAGAATGAAAATCTATGACCGTCCTCACGATTTGTCACCTGCTTTTTCGCCTGCCAGGTACACCCCTGGTTTTCTGCGGCTCTTTTTGGGAACGTCCTGACTATCCTCGGAGACATTTTGCCTGGGATAACTATAGTGGTAACTGTACTTTTTATACGCGCTCCGGTTGGATTCCGTCACATCGGTAAAGACAAAGCCAAGAATTTTGGCCTTTGCCAGCTCCAGCTTTTTTACTACAGCATCCAGCTCCGCCCGCTCTGCCATATCCTGTCTGGCAACCAGTATGACATCTGTGGCATATTGGGAAAGGATAGCAGCATCCGGCATGATTCCCAACGGCGGAGTATCTATGATAATATAATCATATTGTTCAGACATATGCGTTATAAAATGCCCCATCTTTTTTGAGCCGAGCATCTCTGTTGGATTGGGCGGAATGGTGCCGGATGTCAGCACATGGAGCCCACTCTTTAACACATGGAATACGCTCTTGTCTGTCTCCATCCCCAGGATCAGATCGGTCAGACCGGGAGACTGTCTGAGTCCCAGATATTTTGCAATGGAAGGAAGGCGCAGGTCACAGTCGATTAATAAGACACTTGACTGGTTTTGGGCAAAGGCAATGGACAAGTTGATAGAGGTGGTGCTTTTTGCCTCACCGCGCAGACTGCTGGAAATGAGAATTACCCTTTTCCCCTGATCCGGAGAAGAAAAAAGGATATTAGTGCGAAGTGTCTTATAGGCTTCCTGGACAGCGAAAGGCGTATTTTCCGACAGCATACAAGAAACCGTTCTTGATTTCTTCTTTGTATTTCTCTTTTGGCCATAGCCGCAGTCTGCCTGTTTTTTGTCCAGGAAATTCGGCACCGATGCAATGAGCGGATATTTCCAGCGCGAGAAATCGGCCGCTGTTTGAATCCGCGTATTCAGCAGTTCCCGGATGAGCAGAAATCCAGAGACCAGACAGGTTCCGGAAATAAAACCGATAAGTGTCATCAGGCTGTAATTTGGAAACGCAATCTCTTTAGGGATCCGCGCATAGCTGATTACGGTCACAGAACTTCCTCTTACAATATCCGCGATCTGTTCCGGTGCTATCCTGGCAATGGAATCCACAATCTCCGCAGCGGTCTCTGGGGAAGGATGGCGGGCGGAAACCGTAAATACCTCTGTGTCGTTGACGGCATCCATATCCAGTATTCTGGCCAGATCATCAATCTCCATATCCAGGCCGGCATCACGTATGACATCCTCCAAAATAGAATCGCTTAAAATAATGGCAGCATAGGTATCCACCAGCTGAGTGGAGGCGTAAAGATCTCCCTGTGTAATATAGCCAATATTCTCTTTTGAAATGCTGTTGTTCACATAAAGCGTCACGGAAGCCTCATAAAGCGGGGTGACCAAAAACCATGAAACCGCTAAGAAAAAAACGGATCCAATTGCCGCGCCGCATAAAATAGGGTGTTTCCGCTTCCAGAGTCCCCGGATTACATCAGGTATATATATGTTTTCAGAGTGGCTGGCCGCTGCCTGGGATGTTTCCATAACGATAGTATCTCCTGTTGCTCTCGTATTTTCATACAGCCGTATTAATCACTGTTTTAAAAGCCATGCAATCAATACGGCTCTGGACTGCTCTGCATTCATTCCCGGCTGATTTTCTCTAGTTAAATAGTGCAAAGCATCGTTCCATTCCCGCAGGTCAAACGCTTCAGCCGGGAGAGAGTTCAGTATTTCTGCCAGTTTTCTATACTGAAATCCGCTTAAAAAACACAAGTCTGAAAGATACGTGCAGCCCATCTGTATCGACATCGTATCCAATAGGGAACCTGCTTTCATGCCTCGCCTGCCTCCTTCGTGCAAACATTCGGCGCCGGCTGCACTTCATGCCTCCATTTAATTTGTTTTCAGCAAAATTACAGATGCATAAAAAGGAATAAGTCGTATAAGATAATATTATATGACCCAGAATCAAAAGCTCTTACTACCTGTGTTTTTTAGCTCTCTGACGGCTTTTCCTGACGGCCGGCGCTGCATTATTTGACGGCGAATAATCCGGAAAGCAGATTCATGTTCCGCTGCTTTTGCTCCATAGTTGGATGCACATACCTGTTTAACGTCATACTGACCGTGGCATGTCCCAGCACAGAACTCAGTGTTTTGGGATCGAAGCCGGCTTCAATTCCCCGAGTTGCAAACGTATGGCGGAGGGCATGAAAATTGATATCTCCAAGCCCGCTCTCCTTTAAAACTTTTTTAAATCTTCTTTGAAGGGTGCGCGGTTCCAGATAATAGTCTGGCTCGCCGGTAAGAAGATATGCGTCATCCCCTTTCCGGTTCTGCGCAAGCAGGACGGCAATCTCCTTTGCAACAGGGATTGTGCGGATAGCGGAAGCGCTTTTGGGCGCCTGTATGACGACCTCTGTTCGCTTTTCCTCCGGCCGCTGTACCCGCTGCATGGTTTGATAAACCATGACAGACTGGTCCTTCTTAGAAATATCTTTCCATTTTAGGGCACAGAGCTCTCCCAGACGGATCCCTGTGTACAGACTTAAAAGAATTCCGAGATTGCAGGGAGACATATGTTTGCAAAGCCAGCACAGAAGCAGCGACTGCTCCTCTTTAGAAAGAAATGGCGGCTCATTTTTGTTCTGCTTGATAGAGATACCGCAAATATCGGCCACAGCAAGTCCTCTCTCTTGAGAGGCATAGCGAAAAATACTTTTTGATACAGTCAGGATGGTGCTGACTGTGCTTGCGGAAAGCCCTTTTTGTTCCGCGTTTCTGCATTTCATTAAACTGTATGCAAAAGAGACCACTTCTGCCCTGCCAATATTAGAAATTGCTCTGTCTCCAAAGTTCGGGAACAAATAGGAATTCAGGATATTTGCATAGGCTGAAAGACTTGCAGGCTTTAGCCGCAGATTCTGCAGCTTCATCCATTCCCCGGCAATCGCTCGAAATGAATTCTCAGGCTGCCGAGCATCCGTCTCGGATGATTTCTTGATTAATTCTGATAATTTTCTTACTGCTTCCTCGTAGGAGCTGGCGTAAATATAGGAAAATACGGTTCTTCCATTTACAGTTCCCGTACGGAGACGTCCCTCCCAACGACCGTCTTTCCTTTGATAAATATTATTTCCTGTAGAGGATTTCCGTGCCATGTCGTAAGAGACTCCTTTCATGTGATTCTATTTTTAACGGATTCCATGACCCATTCCCGTAGAGATCCCAGAAGCAACGGCCCTTATTGGAGCTCGCCAGGCAATCACAAGAAATCTGTGAAAGAGCCTGTGAATCCGTAAAAAGCATTCCGCAGGAAAGCGAACGTAACCTCTTGCCATCATGCCTCAAATCGTGTATAATACTACAAGAATAGCAGATAAGCGGGAGATCCGACGGCGCTGTGTCGTATAATATTATCTTATGCGGCAAAAGTGAGGCGTTGGTTCAGAAAAATTATAACGAATGACAGTTCTATAAACTGTTGGGATCAGGACGAATAGCAGAGAGCTCTGTTATTCGTTTTTTTTGAGTTGGCGGTTTTGGGATTTCCGGCGGATGTCCTCCGTCAGAAACTGTGGTCAGCTGCAGCAGAGCGGCAGAAAAGGCCATGCATAAATTCTCCTGAAACTTAATATGATGTAAAAAACGTTCTCAGGGGTAGACCCATGAAGGAATATATCGAAGAACGGGCAGTCGCCATCGCCAATTACATCATAGACCATAATGCAACGGTGAGACAAACGGCGAAAAAATTCGGGATCAGCAAGTCGACGGTGCATAAGGATTGTACTGAGCGTTTGATCACAATTAACCCCTTCCTGGCTGAGCAGACCCGAAAAGTCCTGGATATCAACAAATCGGAGCGCCATATCCGCGGTGGGATGGCAACCAGGGAAAAGTATCAGCATCGCCTGCAGATGTGCAGCAAGCAGGAAGAAGAATGAGGGACAGAGGGCCATTCGGAAATGAATGGCTCTTTTCTTTTCTCCTGTTCAGTGCTATGATAAGCATATCGCGGCTTAATTCATCCGCCTTCATTAACTGATTGTACAAAGGAGGACTTATGGACTACACAGCATATCAGCTTCTCTGGTTCTTTCTCATTTACTCCCTAGCCGGCTGGGTTATCGGAACGGCAGGCGCCGCTGTCAGGGAAAAGAAATTTGTCGATGTCGGTTTTTTATACGGACCGATGTGCCCGGCATACGGCTTCGGCGCTTTGGCCTTTGCCCTCTTTCTGCCAGAATTAAAAAACCGGATCTTCTTTCTGTTTCTCGGCGGAGTGATTCTGTCTGCAGCGGTATCCTTTTTCACTGGATTCGTCCTGGAACGAATCTTTCACCGGAAATGGTGGGATTACTCCCGAAGGAAGCTGCAATTTGAAGGCTATGTCAGCCTTCCATACAGCGTCGTCTGGGGGCTTGCCGCAATCCTCTGCATCTGGTTTGTAAATCCCTTCCTCAGCCGGCTTATCGCTCTGATCCCCAAACACCTTGGAAATATCCTTCTGGCCGTGTTTTACGGCATCCTGGCGGTAGATCTCTTTGGTTCCATTATCGGAATCCTGAGCCTCCATTTTCGCATTAAAAATACGCGTCTGGATTTGGTGGAAGAGGTATCAGAGGGACTGCAGAAAGCTGCAGACCAGCTCGGGGCCGGGGTGGCAGGCTGGGTACAGAAGCGTGTCTCCAGGGCTTATCCCCATCTGGCCGCAAAAGAACTTGTTAAAGCCCAGTTAGAGGCTCAGCGCAAACGGGACCTGGCCAGAGAAAAAGCCGGCATCTTCGCTGCCGGCTGCGGTTTTTATAAATTGTTCTGGCTGTTTTTCCTGGGCTCTTTAGTGGGAGATATCACGGAAACGATCTTCTGCCTGGCCACTACCGGCGTCCTGATGAGCCGAAGCAGCCTGGTGTACGGCCCCTTCAGCATCGTCTGGGGATTTGGCTGCGCCCTTTTAACCGCTCTTTTATATAAGTACAAAGACCGCAGCGATCATTTTATCTTTATCACCGGCACAGTCCTGGGCGGAGCCTACGAGTACATGTGCAGTGTTGCCACGGAGCTAGCCTTTGGAACAGTCTTCTGGGATTACAGCGCAATTCCTTTCAATCTAGGCGGCCGAATCAACCTTCTATACTGCTTTTTCTGGGGAATCGCCGCAGTTGTCTGGCTTAAATTTCTGTACCCAATTTTTTCCAAATGGATCGAACGGATCCCCAAAAAAGCCGGCGTCCCGCTTACTTGGGTTCTGGTTGTCTTCATGGTGCTGAACATGGCTCTCTCCGCACTTGCCCTGGCTCGCTACACGGAACGCCATACCGCTTCCGATCCTTCTTCCACCGCCATAGGCCGGTTCCTGGATGATCATTTCGATGACGCGCGCATGGAAAGGATTTATCCCAACGCAATACTGGTAGAATAACCGACAGCCGCCGGCAGACCATGCTATAGTCTGCCGACGGCTGTCTTCTCGTTCTGTATACTAAACTAATTTTAATGATCTACCATTCTTAACTTGTTTTGGGTGCCAGGGAATCTCTCAGGACATCCCCAAGCAAATTGATTGAAAGTACAATTAACATGATACACAGCCCCGGGAAAAAGGAAAGCCACCAGGCGCTGTCTACAAATAGCTGTCCAGATTGAAGCATATTTCCCCAAGTCGGAACATTCGGTGGTATTCCTAATCCTAAAAAGCTCAATGAAGATTCTGTTATAATAGCTGTCGCCATCTGAAATGTAGAAATAGTAACTGCCCTAGCGATAATATTGGGGAGAATATGCCTTAACAATATTCGTGCTCCCCCCACACCTTCTGTCTGAGCTGCTAATATATAATCAGAAGTCTTAATACTCAGCACCTCTGAGCGGATTACTCGGGCATATGATACCCACCCAGTTATCCCCAAAACCAATATCAGCTTTGTAAATCCCCCGCCAAAAATTGCTACTATCGAGAGCGATAACAAAATCTGCGGAAAAGCCAGTTGAATATCAGCGATCCTCATAATGATGCCATCTAATTTCGAAAAATATCCCGAAAGAAGTCCTAATGTGATTCCGATTCCGCCAGAAAAACAGGCTGCCAAAAATCCCACAGCAATGGAAGTTCTGCTCCCATATATGAGCCGTGACAAAATATCTCTTCCTAGATCATCAGTTCCTAAAATATGATTTAGTGATCCGCCTTCCATCCAAAAAGGAGGAACAAATCTTTCTCTAAGATTTTGAGCACCTGCATCATATGGGGCCAATATCGGCGAAAGAACTGCACACAAAACAAATACTGTAATCAGAGTAAAGGCAATCCAAGAAATTGGACTCCGCATTACTTTTTTAAACTGCTTTACCATATATGCGCCATCCTTTCTCAATATTGAATCCTTGGATCTACGAATACATAAATAATATCTACTAAAAGATTAATGAAGACAAACGCTGCTGATAGCATAATAATTATGGCCTGTACCAATGGAAAATCTCGGTTTGTTATTGCCTGAACCAGCATTTGTCCCACACCCGGCCATGCAAATACAGACTCCGTCACAACCGAACCGCCTAAAAGAGCTCCCATTTGAAGTCCTACTACTGTAATAACCGGAAGCAAACTATTTTTTAAGGCATGCTTAAAAATTACTGCTCTAGGCATAAATCCTTTAGCCCGTGCTGTACGGATATAATCCGTCTCAAGTACCTCGATCAGAGATGACCGGAGCAAACGCGTCACCAAGGGGATTAATCCAAATGCCAAAGCAAATGCTGGCATTACAAGATGCTTGACCGTTCCATAGCCTCCCGTAGGAAGCCACCCCAAATCAACTGCAAAAAATAGAATTAATAGAATGCCTATCCAGAAAACCGGCATGGACTGACCTACCATACTCAGCGCCATAATCCCCTGATCAAAAATAGAACCCTTTTTTAATGCTGCAATGATTCCTGTTGGGATTGCTACACATAAAGATATGAACATCGCAGTGCCCGCCAGCATCAATGTCTTCGGAAGTCTCTCAATAATCAAAGTAAATGCAGAATCTGCATAACGCAGGGAGCGACCAAAGTCCAAACGAATCAAGTCTCCCAGATAGATTAGATATTGTTCAATCAGCGGTTTATCCAGCCCTAAAGAAGCTCTCAGCTGATCGATCTGTTCCTGGGTCGCATCCGGAGATAGCATAATCGCTACTGGGTCTCCTGTCATTCTAACTAAAAAAAATACAATAGTTGCAACCCCAAATAATACAAATATAGAAAAAAACAGACGTTTCAAAATATAATTTAACATATCCCCCATCTCCCTGTTTATCTGTCTGGTTCATGTTATCTGATGTCCGTCATAGTTCAGGGTACTGAAAAGCCAGAACTGCCACAATCCTGGCCTTTCAGATTAATCGGGTACCTTTTGGAACTACCCTATCCATTTTGCAGAATACATATTTAATAATCCGATCAAATTCGGATGGTATTCTATATTTTTATTAATTACACAAATGTTATCCCTCTGCCATAGATAGATAAAATAGGCTTCTTCTGATATAATTTCCTGAACTCTGCTGCTAGCCTTCTGCCGTTCTTCTGGATCCATGCTAGTCTCCAAAATATCGATCATCTCATCACATTCTGGATTATTAAATCTCGTATATTTTCTGTCACTTCTGATATAGGACTGGAAGTTCGACATTGCATCCTGTGTCCAACCAGCAATTCCGATCATAAACATAGGAGCTACCTCTTTTGCAAGCATCTTAGAAACCATCGTATTATAGTCAATCGGATTAATATTAACAGTAATATTAATCTGTTCCAGCTGACCGGCAATCGCCTGTATCTCTGTTAAGAAATCATTATCCGCATCAAAATCAATTGTAAAACCGTCTGCATATCCTGCTTCTGCCATCAATTCTTTTGCTTTTTCCAGATTGTATTCATAGGGCTGAACAGAGTCGTCATAACCAAAGTTCTGTCTCGGCACTATTGTTGCTACCCTCTCTGCATTTCCGCCCAATACCGTATCAATAATCCCTTGTACATCAATTGCGTAGTTCATCGCCTGCCGCACACGTTTGTCCTGAAGAGGTCCTTCACTCAAGCAGTCCAGGCCAATATAAAATGTACGGATACTAGGAGCGCTAAATACTGTCAAATTTTCTTCATCTTTTAAATTTTCTGCCACATCAGAGGAAATTCCCAGTACAAAATCCACTTCACCTGTTCGCAAGGCAGCCGCCTGATCCGCCTGGTTAGGGATGCATCTGAAAATTAAGTTCTTAAATTCAGGAGCTCCCTTCCAATAATCTTCATTGGCTTCCAAAACAACTTCGTGATCTTTTTCCCATGAAACAAATTTATATGCACCCGTTCCTACCGGATTCTTCGCAACATAGTCATTTCCCATTTCAGTTACATACTCCGGAGGCATCATAACGCCTGGGTATACTACCATTTTATTGGGAATAATAGGATCAGGCTCAGAAGTGACGATATTAACCGTATAATCGTCAACTATATTTACCTCTTTCACAGTACGAAGCTCTGAGATCGGCGAATTAAAATCAGGATCAATCAGCCTTTCAACACTGAACTTAACCGAATTTGCATCAAATTTCTCGCCGTTATGGAATGTTACATCATCCCGCAGCTTAAACTGCCATGTATAATCATCTATGGCTTCCCACTCTGTTGCCAAGTTGGGAGCTAACTCTCCATTCTCGTCTCTGGTAACTAGAGTGTCAAAAATGTTGCTTAAAATACTCATATCTGGCCACAGTCTTCCCTGCTGCTGCGGATCCAAAGTCGTTGTATCTGCTGTCTGGGCTACCACCAATGTATCTTTCATTGGCTGCGCTTCCGTTTCAGCCGCCTCTGTACTGTCCCCCTCCTGCACCGTTGATGCACTGCTTGTCTCCGAAGCAGATTCTGTCGAACCTCCACATCCTGTTAACGATGATAAAATCATTGCACTTATTAAAAATATAGAAACTAATCTTTTCATTCAATACTCCTCCTCTTACGTCATTTACTACATCCCCTGCTATTTTCATTGGTACAGATGACATGCCACCTGATGGCCATTTTCTAAGACCATTTTTTTCGGGGCTGCTGTTTTGCAGATCTCCATACATTTGGGGCATCGATTACTAAAGGGACATCCCGAAGGCGGTTTTGCAGGATTTGGCGTATCTCCAGATAAGATAATCCGCTCCCGCCGTTTTCGTTTATCTACTACTGGGACCGCTGATAAAAGAGCCTCTGTGTATGGATGAAGAGGATGATCAAAAATCTCTTTTTTATCCGCAAGTTCCACTAAATGTCCCAAATACATAACTCCAATGCGGTCGCTAATATGTTTTACCACTGCCAAGTTATGTGTAATAAACATATACGCCAAATGGTACTCTGCTTTCAATTCATTTAAAAGATTCAAAATTTGCGCTTGAATAGAAACATCCAATGCCGAAACAGCCTCATCTGCAATAATCAAATTAGGATTAAGAGCCAATGCTCTTGCAATTCCCACTCTCTGTTTCTGCCCCCCAGAAAATTCATGTGGAAATTTATAAAAATCACTTTCCCTCAGTCCTACTCTCTCAAATAGTTCTTTTGCCTTAGATTCAGCTCCTTTCTTGTCCATAATTTTGTTCACCCATAAAGGTTCTGAGACAATCTCTCCAACCCTCATTGTCGGATTTAAGGAAGCAAATGGATCCTGAAATACCATTTGACACTGTTTTCTTACTTTTTTCAGCTCCTGCCCTTTCGCTCTTGTAATATCCTCCCCATTAATTCTAATTTCACCGGAAGTCGGATTATAGATCCGCATAATTACTCTCCCGAGAGTAGATTTTCCGCACCCTGACTCCCCCACAATTCCCAGCGTCTCTCCCTTTCTAATGGAGAGGGAAATATCATCTACAGCTTTAACGTACCCTACTGTCCTCTTTAAAAAAGGAGACTTTATGGGAAAATACATTTTAATGTTATCTAATTCCAATACATTTTGATTTGCATTTGTCATTTAGGCCAACTCCTTACTGGCAATATTCATCTCCTGCCCAAAAGCACTTTACGAAATGGCCTGGCTCCTGCTCCTGCAGCTTTGGCTCCTTCTTCCTGCATTCCGGATGGCATTTGTCACACCGTTCTGCAAATCTGCATCCTTCCGGATATTTTGACGCTTCGGGTACCGTTCCAGGTATCGAATGGAGAACCTCTTTATCCTGATCGATAAATGGAACAGATGCCAGCAACGCTCTGGTATATGGATGCAGTGGTCTCTCAAACAGCATATCTGCCTGTCCAGATTCAATAATCTGTCCCGCATACATTACCACTACATTGTCTGCCATTTCTGATACTACACCAAAATCATGTGTAATAAAGATCAGCGCAGTGTGAAATTCTTTTTTCATCGTTCTCATCAAATCCAGCACCTGCGCCTGTATCGTCACATCGAGGGCTGTGGTCGGTTCATCTGCGATCAAAAGTTCTGGATTGCACATCATGGCCATCGCAATCATCACCCTCTGCCGCATTCCCCCCGAAAACTGGTGCGGATATTCATGGACAATTTTCTCAGCCCTTGGAATACCCACTTTTTTCAGCATCAAAATAGCTTGTTCCATAGCCTTTCTCTTATCCATGTGCTCATGGAGCTGCAGAACTTCTGCAATCTGAATTCCGATTTTTTTCACAGGATTTAAAGCTGTCATCGGTTCTTGGAAAATCATTGCAATGCGGTTTCCTCTAATACTGCTTTTTTCCTTTTCAGAAAGAGTCAGCAAATCTTTTCCATGAAAAAGGATTTGTCCTCCCATATATTTTCCCGGTGGTTTTGCAATCAAATCCATAATGGAAAGAGCTGTCATGCTTTTTCCGCAGCCGGACTCTCCAACAATACACAACGTTTCCCCTTTAGCCACACTAAAGCTGACATCATCAACTGCCTTTGCCCAGCCGCCGTCTTCCAACGCAAAATATGTTTTTAAATTCTTAACTTCCAACAATTTCTCTGGCATTTCAAGAACACCTCTTTTATGTATTAAAAATGATTAACTGCCAGCTCGCCTCCTAACAGTACTTTAGAAACTGAATTTAGATGCTGCAGGTCAAGCAACGGATTCTCTTTTAAAATTACTATATCGGCCTTTTTTCCAGCTTCAATCGTACCAAACTGATCAGATATCCCCATAGCTTCCGCAGGAAGCCTTGTCGCTGATTCCAGAACCTGCATCGTACTCATCCCGCCTCTCTCATTCATCGCCTTTAATGTTTTCCAATAATCCCCGAATCCGGTTTTCTTTGTCCCTGCATCCGTCCCAGCGATTATCTTTGCTCCCATTCGGACCATTTCCCGTGTTGTAGAAAATCTCGTCTCCGTTAGTTCATTCCAAAAAGCAATTTTTTTCTTTATTTGAGGCTCATCTACATCTTCATCTGGTGCAGGAACATATCCCATCAGCGTGCCGTAGTTTATTGCAGGAGAAATATAGAGTCCTTTCTCTATCGCCGTCTGAATGATTTCTGCGTCAAAATCTGCTGTACCATCATCTGACAGAAAAGCACAATGCTCAATCGTATCAATTCCAGCCTGAACTGCAATTTCAATACTTTGCCTATTCAGCACATGAGCTGCTACAGTTTTGCCCAGCATATGAGCTTCCCAAACTAGTTTGTCTGTCTGATTCTGTGTATACTGCGTAATTTGGGGGTTACTCCCTTTTGTCATGTTTCCTCCAGAGAGCATAACCTTAATGTAATCAACGCCATCTCTTGAGAGTTGTCTTACCATTTTAACGATTTCGCTTTTGCTGTCAGTCTCTCCTCCTAGGAAATGGCAATGGCCTCCCGTAGAAGTAATCGGAACACCAGACGCAAAGATTCTTGATGCCATTATGAAGCCGTCATTCACTGCGTCCCGCAAAGCCAGAATAGACATCCCCTTACTTCCGCAGTCTCTTACTAAGGTAATCCCTGCATTTAATGTCGTCTGTGCATTTTTGACTTGTCTCACCATCAAGCGATCCTCGCTGTCCCGATACAGATCACCCGTCGGATCACTTGTACCGCTGAACGACAGATGTACATGGCTATCAATCAAACCGGGGATCACATATGCATCCTCTGCATGAATTATCTCCGACTGTTCCCTCCGTGCCAAAGCATCGATTTCATTTAAGAAACAGATTTCCTTGATTTGGTCTCCTTGGATTATTATTGCCCGATCCTTCAGCGGAGGACTTCCTGTTCCATCAATCAGGAATCCACATATTACAATTTTCAAGTCTTCCCTCCTCCCTTATTTTAAATTTCCGGCCAGATAGAGTTTTATATAGTCAACAAAATAATCTAATTCCTCCTCTCTTACAAACCAGGCCATTGATGTGCGTATCCCTTCCTCTTTTGTATATAAATCAATAGTTCTCCAGTTTATAATGATCTTGCCTTTAGCCCAAAGTGTTTTTACAAGATCCTGATGATCACAGCCCTTAATTTTGAAACTCACAATACCGCTTCCGAACTCTGGATCCTCAGGAGTCAGTACGGTAATTCCAGGAATCCTCAAAAGTTTCTCACGCAAATAGCTTCCCAACTGCTGACTTCTCTGATAAATGTTGTCCATTCCTATCTTCTCTAATAGCCTTATCGCACTGTCAACAGCAAAATAGAGTGAAAGGTGACGTCCTCCATACTCATATCTTAGAGCTCCCGGCCGATATTCCATAGTGTTCTCAGCAAAATTAAAGGAAGACTGGGTACCTACACCAGCGAAGGGCGGATCCATTTTTTCAATCAGCTCTTCTTTTATGTAGACTGCTGTTGCACCTTCCGGTCCCATAATCCATTTATGCCCCGCCAGCAGGTAGAAATCGCAATCCAAATCCCTCATATCTGCCGGGACAACGCCTACTGATTGTGCGGCATCTATAGCAAAGACTGCCCTTTTTTCATGGGCGGCTGCCGCCATTTCTTTAACAGGGATTCTGATACCGTTGGAATGCATAACCTGGCAAACCATTACCAGTTTTGTCTTATCTGTCAGCAAACCTTTAAACTCCTTTATCACTGTATTAGGATCTCCTGATATGTGGAGTTTCTTGATCTGAATTCCCTTCTTTACCAAGTTAAAAACCGGCAGAATTGTGGCTGGATTTTCCTGATCCGTAATGATCACTTCATCTCCTGGCTTCCAGTCAAACATATATGCGATCGTATTGACTCCCTCTGCAATGCATCTGACGAAAAAAATTTCTTGTGGACTGGCATTCAGAAATGCCGCAACATGTTCACGCACCTTCTCCAGCCGCTTTTTATTATCAGCTATAATATCTGCATTTGTCTGTCCGAAATAGGCGAGCCGATTATAAGAATCAATTAAAGTGTGCAAAGCAGGCATCGGAAGCGGTCCAGACCCTGCTGTATTTAGATACGTACATCCCTCCAACGCTGGTATCTCGTTCCGAAAAATTTCAAAATAGCTCTTCTCCTTCATTTTACCTCCTTGGATCATCTGCTTTTTCTCTTACTGCTTAGTATGTACACGAGTTATGATTTCCGCTTCGTATCTCTTCCAGATAGTTATAAAGAGTGTACTTTGATATATCATAAAACTGCGCCACTCGCTCACTTGACTTTTTAATCAAAAATACGCCTTTATTTTCTAAGTAACGGATTCCTTTTATTTTTTCGTCCTTTCCCATTAAGCCCACTGGCATTCCTACAGATTGTATTGATTTCTGTATCAAAGTATCCAAAAGCTCATTTACATCTCCCGTTATGACTTCAGAATCTCCTCCCGACAAATTTTCTTTTTTATTCTCTGAAACCTGAGTTTTATAGTCGTAGGAATAGGTAACTCCTTCTAATACATTTTTAGCCATAATTAAATCCGTTATGTCGAAATTGATACATAGACATCCGATCAATGCCCCCTCATCATTTTTTAAGTAAATGGAAGTTGAACGGATAGTCTTCCCGTTTTTGATCTGCGTGATATAGTTATACTGCCCCTCTTCGCTGCTGGTTCCCTGCATAATTTGAAGGCCAAAATTTGTACCGCAATCTCCAACCTTTCTCCCCGTGACTTCTCCGTTTATGATTGATACGATTGTGTGGTCATAGGGCTGTGCATAATCATGAAGGCATACCTCACAGTTCTTTCCAAATTGTTCCGCAATCCCTTTCATAATCTTTTCCAGCATTTCACGTTCGCTTGCGATATCTCTCATCCCCAAACTCCCTTATCATATTCGCTACTCTATCTCCACAATCCCTTCTATCTCTACAGCGATATTTCCCGGAAGAACATTAACTGCAATTGCCGAGCGAGAAGGACAGCCAATCTCTTCTCCAAAAAGCTCTACCAGAAAGCCTGTAGCACCGTTTGCTACTAAAGGCTGATCGAAAAAATCCACTTCACTGGCTATAAAAACCAGAACTTTTACAAACGAACGAATTTTATTTAAATCTCCAATTTCAGCCTCGATTGCTGACAAAATATTTAAAATACAATTCCTCGCTGCCATCTGGCCCTCTTCCAAAGTTAACTCTTTTCCAAGTTTTCCAATAAAATTTTGCTCTCCGATTTTAGGCCCACATCCAGAAATGTAATACAATCTATCATTCATTTTCTTGACTGGCATATAGACACCGCCTTTTGCAGGGGGTGGCGGAAGTTCCAAGTGCATGTCTCTTAATTTCTGATAAATATCCATAAATATCCTCCTTTTTGTAAAATTTATATTTATTTTGTTATTTTTCGTTCTTCTTTTTATTTATATTATCATATTCAAACATGTCACACCAGACTTTTTTTGTAAGTTTTACACAAACTTTTTAATAATAAATATTAAAAACTTCATTATTTTGTCTAATAAAAAAGAAAGGCTGCTATCAACAAATTGATAACTGCCTTTCCTGAGCATCTATAATCTACTCTTCAAATACAACATACTGCTTCCCGTAGTTTCCCCACCAGGTACATGCCTTCCCATTCGGGGATGTGGGTTCCATATAAATTGTGGAAAAGAGCGCCTCTTTTTCATTCAGTTTTGTGATAATCGAAAGCAGGCTTTCATCTGCCTCAAAAATAATCTCACGTTCCGGCGCCGGTGCCATCCGAACCTGCTTCTCCGCCTCCCGCAGGTATGCCTGCTCCTGGGGATTCAAAAAAGTGAGAACTCTCTTCACCTCCCCGGGCCGAAGGCGAAAGAGGTAGAAATCCACCCACACACCATTTCTGCCGCGAAGAAGCCACTGGGAGAGGAAATACTCACATGCCTCCGCCCCAGCCATAGATACAATAGTGCTTTTATACCTCTGCATCCCATGGACCACATTCTCTACATAAATAACAGGCCGTTTTTTCAGTTCTTCTGCTGTCACCTTCTGCTCCTTTCTGCAAAAAGCTACAGAACATCGGAAAAATGAGGCCGCAGACGCTTAAATATTTTTAGCCCGATCAGCATCAAAACGGCTGTCGCCGCCCAAAAATACAGCGTCAGCATAGGTCTCTCCCAAAACCAGTTGCCCGTCAGCATACTGTCCCGATAACCAGTTACAATATAGTACACCGGATTGATCTTCAGTACCTGCTCCAGCCACGCAGGCGCACTTGGGAACATAGACGGCGACCACATAATAGGAACCATCCACATACCGAATTGGAGGCAAATGCTCACGATCTGGGACATATCTTTAAAAAATACGGTCACCGCGCTGGTCAGATAGGAGATCGCCAGTGACAGCATCGATGCTGCAAATGCATAATAAATTACCTGCAGCCAGGTCAGCATCGGCATGTTCCTTCCTATCAGGAACATTGCAAACATAATAAGCACAAAAAAGCCGTGGACAAACAAACTGGACACAACCTTCAGCACCGGAAGAATCTCCACCTGAAAGACTACCTTTTTGACCAGGTAATTATACTCCTGAAGGCAGTTTGTTCCAGTGTTCAGCGCCTCACTGAAAAAAAACCAAGGCGCGATGCCCGGAACCAGCCATTCTACATACGAAGAATTTGGAACTGGCGGGGCGCTCTTGAAGCCATATGGCCCGAAAATAAAAGCGTAAATCACAACTGTGACAATGGGCTGGATCAGCATCCACACTACGCCGAAATAGGAACCTACAAACCTCTTTTTAAAATCAGCTTTTGACAGCTCCCAGATCAGCTTCCGTTTCTTTACCATCTCTTTTATCAGAGACAGGATATAATTCATATCTCATTTCCTTTCCTTATGAGTCCGGCCCTTATCTAAAATTTAAAGGTATCCTGGAATCCGCCCCATTTCTGATCTTTTTCAGAAATGATCAGCTTCATTCCCTCCGGGATCGGCCAATCCACGCCAATCTCAGGATCATTCCACGCCAGGCCGCCCTCATCTCCTGGATGATAGAAGTCTGTGCACTTGTATGCAAATTCAGCCTCATCCGACAGCACTAAAAATCCATGGGCAAACCCTTCTGGAATATAGAACTGCTTTTTGTTCTCATCAGAAAGTTCTACGCCGAACCATTTTCCATATGTTTGAGAGCCGCTTCTCAGGTCCACAGCCACATCAAATACTTTTCCTCTCAGAACCCGAACCAGCTTCCCCTGGGGGAACTGTTTTTGATAGTGGAGACCTCTTAAAACTCCTTTTACAGACATTGACTGGTTATCCTGGACAAACACCATATTCAGCCCTGCTTCCTTAAAGTCATTCTGATTATAGGTTTCTACAAAATAGCCTCTTTCATCCTTAAATACTGTCGGTTCAATCACATATAAGCCTTCAATTTCACACGGCGTTACCTTAATCTTTCCCATAACCGTTTCTCCTTTTCTTCTACAGGCAGCAGGGTGCAATCACCGTCTGCCACATCGTAATCAACAGCACTGCTGCTGAAGCTGTCAATACCCCCGTATGATACCACACATTTTCGATTCGTGCAATGACTGCGCGGGAGTTGAACAGCAGATAAAACAAAAACAATACCGGAAGATAATACCGTCCCTGGACGCCTGCAATGACCAAACTGCCCGGCACTGTATATGCAATGTACATAGATGTCCACACCAAAGCCACAGCGGCTGCCAGAGTCAGGAATATCCACAGCTTCTGCCGCCCGCGAAGTGTCTCCGGAGCAGCGGAGCGGGTATCTGTAACAATGACGTAGACAGCCAGGATACCGGACAGCCAAGTAAAACCGCCCTCGGCCAGATGCCCTTGTACAGAAAAAATATCTTTTCCAAATGTAAAGTTGGGAAGCTGGTGAAGGATATTTTTCAAAAGGATCACCGCGTAGGCCAGGGGATGGCCCAAAACATAAAACATTTGTCCGGCCTCACTGGTAGCTCCGCCTCTCACATCCCCAACTTCTTTCGGAGCGATAAGCACCGGCAGCACAAAAGAGGCCATCAGCCCTAAAAGCACCAGAATGAATCCCGCCCTCATGGCGATCATCTGCCTCTTATCCTGGAATTTCGATTTTGGAAGCAGAAGCCCAATGAGAATCAGTGGGGCATAGACTGCCTTTGCCCCACATCCCAGGACAAAAGTGACCAGGATGATCCCGTAGGATTTCCAGGTAATCTTCTCCTGCGGCGTCAGGATCTCCTTCAGCATCCAGGCAGCAGACAGATAGATCCAGGCTGTCACTGACGCATCATAGCCGTAGATACAGGCCATAAACAGGGATGTTGGAAGCAGGCCGATGACTGCCATGATGGCTTTCCCCACCGGCGTCTTTTTGACAGCGAAAAACATAATGGCACAATAGACCAGAAGATTCCCCAATCTCCCCAGGCGGATCAGCGATGCGAGAGGAAGCCCCAGCCCCTTTCCCGCCTTCAGCAGAACTGCCTGTCCCAGGTAGGCCGGCACCGATCCCGCCGGCACTGTCACATCCGGGTGTACCGTACCCGTCTTGTAGTCGCCCTCCTCGTTGAAGTACGCCTCGATCTGCTTCTCCTCTTCCCGGCTTCCCGGCTGGTTTTCCGGCCAGTCATCCAGGCTTGGAATCATCTTATTCCAGGCTGCAGGGCTGAGGTTCATTCCCCACGGAAAGCTGGCAATCTCCATGGCTCTCATAAAGTGGGTCTCCTCATCATAGCCCACTTTTGTCACAGGAAGAGCTGAGACCATAAGGATCCCGATTGTCAAGCAGGCCGCTGCAAATCCGATCTCAATCCGTTTTCCGATGCTTCTCCGGAAAATCCAGAAAAAAGCAGCCAGCCCGAAGGCAGCCCAGAAAAATCCCATTCTGATCCAGTGTACTTCGGCCATATTGCGGATCTCAAATCCGGTCACTGTCAGAGGCTCCCTGGCGGCCGCCTCTCTGGAACCGCTCTCCCCCAGCTCCTCCCGGCTGATCGTAAGCTGGACATGAGCAACCTTCTCTCCGATATTTAAGAAGGAAGTGCTTACCAGTTTGCTGTTCCGGTCCTCTATCACCAAATCCTGCTCCGGATCTGCCTCCCCGTAGCCATTGTAATAGCAGACGTAAGCAGTGGCATTTAACAGATGGCTGTAATCGTAGCTGTAGGATAGCTTATCGATATACCATCCGCCCAGTTCTACGGTCAGAGTTCCTTTTTCCTCTGTAAGCTCCCAGCCCTTCTCGGTCTTTACAAATCCATCCGCCCGAATATTTCCATCAGCAACCGCAAAAATGCCTCTCTGCTCTCTCGGCAGAGACAGTACCCTCATATTGCAGGCGTATTCGCAGAGCACCCCTATTGCCAGCACCAGCAGAGCGGCGATCAGGCAGCTCAAAATCTGTCTCCTGTCAACGGTGAACCGAATTGTTTGTTTCTTTTTTCCGCCTGATGCGGTTCCTGCTTTTAATCCTATCTTCATATCTCTTTCCTGTCTTTTCCATCTTTCTGGCGGTTTTCCTGTCTCTCCAGCTCATCAAGAGCTAATTTCTGAGTTAGTTCCTTGAGCTTTGCCTCCAGTTGGGAGATTCTCAGGCTCATGGTAAAGAGCTTGACCAACAAAAGAAATATCGTAAACAGGAACAGGAAATTTGCCGTAGAATAAATGCCAAGCAGAGCTGCAAGCCGATCTGCCGTCCCTGGGAACAGACTGAATATCACCAAAAGGAAAGAAAGCAGCAGCCAAAAAATGGAATCTTCAATCTGTACCTTTGCCTGTCTAATTTTTTTGACCATCATAACCATAGTAAAAATGGAAACCACGATCAGCAGCACTCTAAGCATTGTTGTCATCATAGTCGCTCCTCCATGTCTTCCTTCTCCCAGTATCCAGGGTTCATCGTACACAGCCTGACTGCTTTCATCGGAAGATGCCTGTAGCTTTTGCCCAGGCAGTATCCCAGGTATTTAAAGCCGCTTTTTAATACCAGATCAGGAAGGAGATAGAACCGGCCTTTTTTCACCAGATAGGACGCCGACCGCCTGACCAGCCGGATCCCCTCACTTTCTGAGCGGATTCCCCCAAACACCTCTGGATGATCTGCCTGAGATACGGCCAGGTCAAAATTTCTTCTGAACTGCTGCAGGCAGTTATAATTATGGGAGTGGATCACTCTGGCGTCTGCCGCATAAGCCACTGCGTAGCCAGCCTGGATGGCCTTTCCCGCAAAGATCATATCCTCATTAAAAATTGTCCTGCGAATAAAGCCGCCCTGGGAAAGATACAGCTCTCTCCAGTAGGCACAGCATACATTGGATGCAAAAAAGGTTTTGATTCCCAATTCCTTCAAATCCGCTTTCGTTTTGATCCTGCTCTGATCCGGGTAGTTAAAGGAGCGGGTGTAGGCTTCCAGATATCCGCAGTCTTTGTCCGGGAGCTGCCTGGCATACGCCTCGATCACGGTCTCTCCGCGGGGACCTTTCCACTCCAGAGCGTCCGTCAGCTTCTGAACCAGCCGGCGATCTGCCGGAACCGCATCATCTGTCATGCAGATCACTACATCCGCCTGGGAATATTCGATAGCTCTGTGTCTGGCAGCGCCATGATCAAATTCCGCCTTTGTGATATGATGGACTTCCATGTCAATAATCTGCCCGAATTCCTCATCATTCCAATATTTTCTTTCCGTATTCACCACAATCACTTTGTGTACCGGATAGGACTGGGCCGCCAGCATTGTCAGCATCCTCTTAAACTTTTTCCCCGGTTTGTAGACCGGCACGATTACATCTACCAACACGAATTCCCGTCACCTCTCCTCCGCTTTTCCTTCCAGTATGCCCGGATCCCGTGAAGGGCAAACCCTCCCATCAATAGGGCCATAAAACAAAGATAGGCCCCAGCGGCTCCCAATATCTTCCATCGGTTTACCATGGCCGGCGCCAGAACCAGGGCCGCAGCAGCTACTGCAGCATACACGCTGAAAATCCGTTTCTGGCACCGCATAATAACCAGAGCATAATACATCAGATTTCCCATGGCATAAAATCCGCCCCCCAGTACAATCACAGCGAAAGCCGCATGATACCGTGTGAGAGTTCCCCCATATCCGGCTCCCAGAACAATCTCCATAATTCCCAAGACCCACTTGCCGAGAATCACAGTACCGCCCACGGCAAGAACCGTCAGGCCCCCTATCATGGCCGCTATCTTTCCAATCAGTTTCCGAAAATCGGAAAATTTTCCTTCTGTCCACAGCACCGTAAGCTGGGTCAGGAAGGGGCGGATCACAAAATTTGCCACCAGATAGATCACCGATGTAGGCATAAAAATCAAATTGAAATAGCCGCTGTCAGCATCCGTCAAATTGCCGTCGATGGCGTATTTTGCCGCAGAAAAAATATAAAAATCCAGAAATACCGACACAAAGAGAAGAGTCGTCTGGCCAAAAAGCCGCTTGATCTGGCCATTTTTTCTCTCCCATACCACCCCCGGGAGCCTCCCGATCACCGAGAAGTTAAAAAGGACCACCCCCAGGATTTGGGCAAGCACAGCCGCCAGGCAGGCCGCCACCAGGCTTATCTCCCCTGATTCCCTTCCCTTGGTCAAAATCAGCACCCCTGTGAACACACAGACCGAGAGGATGGTCCGAAAAGTATTGGATTTTCCGGTCAGATACAGGCAGCCCCGGCGCTGGAACTCAGATTCATAGACATCAGCAAAGCCATCCACGATCTTGTACACTGCCAGCAGAAAGACGGCCGCCCCCTTCGCCGCCGTGTATGCCCCTGACGCCGCCGCCCAGGACAGATAAATCGCCGCGATCAGCACCGCCAGGGCGCTGGTCAAAATACGGTGTCCCAAATAATCTCCAAATGAGTATTCTCCTGTGCCATCTGTAATCTGGAACGGCCGGATTCCGTAATAAGAAACCGTAAACATCTGCTGGCCGAACGTGCTGTAGCCAAAGGCAAAGATTCCGCCGATCTCGTCGCCTGAAATCCTCATCACCGCAAAAGAAAGGAGAATACTGGCAAACGCATAGACAAAACTCCCTGCAATGTTCCAGACCATATTCTTTTTCTCAAGGGATCCATGGGTTTCTATCAAAAGATCCGAAAATCGTCTCAGCATAGCCGCTTTTCCTTTCTTCTGGCGGATCCTATCTTTTCCGAAAATTCTGAATAAACAGAATCGAAATCAGCATCCGCACCATATATTTGGCTGCTACCAGCGGCTTCAAATAGCTTTCTCCGGCCAGCCGCTCTGAAATCCTCACCGGAACCTCCGCTACCTTGGCCCCCTGCTTTACCAAAAAAGAAATCGTATCCGGCTCCGGTCCGTAGTTCAGACGCAGGGCAAATTCCTGTATCATCTGACGGCTGAACATTCTCATCCCGGATGTCGGGTCTGTGATCTTCACACCGGTAGTCAGCCGGATCGCACCTGCAATGAGACGGCTCCCAATCATCCTTGGCGAATAGTCCTTAGCCCCATCCACAAATCTGGATCCAATGACGATATCATAGCCCTCATCCATCTTCTTTCTCATAGCTTCGATGTATTCCGGCCGATGCTGGCCATCCCCGTCAAACTGGATTGCATACCGGTATCCTTTTTTGTAGGCGTACTTCATCCCCGCCTGAAAGCATCCTGCCAGCCCCAAATTGACCGGCAGATCCAACAGCTCAAACCCATTTTCCCGGCATATCTGGGCAGTCCGGTCTGTAGATCCATCATTAACCACAATATAATCCAATTCTGGGAAATCTCTCTCCAGCTCCCCCACAACAGTCTGAATATTCTTCTCCTCATTGTAGGAGGGAATCACCAACAAAATATCCTGCATGTCCAGTCCTTTCCTACTTCTCGGATACCAGGATCCGAATATCCTTCATCGCCCAGACGCCGGCTCTGGCCTTCAGCCATTCCGGATCAGCCTCCCGCCCCTGAGCCCAGCTTATAATCGCTTTGGGCAGATTAACCCCAGCCGCGTGGCTAAAGGGGTAGCCTCCTCCAAACCTGGCATTCATTTCCAAAATATAATACATGCCGCCGGACTGAAAAACGTCCATGTCCAAATTTCCTCTGTGCCTCAGCAGATGGCTGACGGTCTCCCCCAGCTTTTTCAGCTCCTTGCTGTCTACCGTCTCCGCACTGTCCGTCTCCCCGGATCTCATGGCCTTCTTTCGTTTTGGAATGGTATTGCAGTAATTGCCATTCAGATCATTGATCACATCCAGGCCGTATTCCACACCCTCCAGCTTCTCCTGAATCAGAATACATTCCTCCTCATCCTGGCAGGCTTCATACCGGAGATAAGATGTTCGAATCTCAGACAGTGCCTTCCTGTAAAAGACTTCCAATTCTTCTCTGTCATCAGCCTGAAAAATAGAGAGAGAGCCCATTCCCCATCGGGGCTTTACCATCAATGGCCAGGAAACTTCCCCCTTTTCTGCCGCCCGCTCTGCATCCTGCAGCGACAGGAAGGTCCGGGGGACAGGGAGGTGATTTCTCCGCAGGAATTGGCAGGTCTCCCACTTGTCATTGCAGATCCTGACCGTTTCTTCATCCGAGACCGCCAATTCCACACCGGCATCTGAAAACGCTTTCCTATGGGCGGCCAACACCGGCAGATCAATATCAAACAAAGAAATCAGCAGGGATATCTGATTCTCTTTGCAGTACTTCAGCAAAAACGGAATGTATTCTTTATCATAAATCAGAGGCGTCAGCACCGCTCTGTCTGCGGTCAAAAGGGCCGTGCACTCTTCGCTGTTGGCTGCGTGAACCAACCCCTCATCTCCCAGTGCCTCTTTGAAATAATCTACC
Organism: uncultured Lachnospiraceae bacterium; assembly: GCA_944376125.1. Classification (GTDB taxonomy): domain Bacteria; phylum Bacillota; class Clostridia; order Lachnospirales; family Lachnospiraceae; genus UMGS1370. Next base: position 23,416 of record CALWBQ010000038.1, on the reverse strand, counting down.
AGATAACTCCTCCTGCCCGCGCTGGTCAGCAGGATATTGTATTTTTCTTTCACATTTTTCCTCATTTCCGTGCCGTCGCTAATTCTCTGTATCATACCACAAAATGTCCTTTTTTTCTACTGTGTTCCGGCCTTTCTACTTTTTGCCCATCAGCCCCTTCGCCGTGTCCAGCAGATAGAGAAAGCTCTCCAGTTTAAACAGCCAGGCCAATCCCCCATAAATCAGCACCCCAGCGATAACCTGTACCGCCAGCAAAAGCCAATTATTGCGGATCACCCACTGCAGGCTGTACACCGCCAGCCCCATCACCACAGACAGGAGCAGGGAGGGGAATACATCTTTCCATTGTTCCAGGAAACTGTAGCCCAGGAGTTTTTTATTCGGGTAGGCATTGATAGCTGTCCCCACAAAATCTGTCGCGGCCTTCAGCCAGACCATCGTGTAAATTCCAAAAGGGATGCTGACAGCCAGCACCAGAAGGCCCAGTATCTTTTTCACCAGCTCCAGCTTCAAGTAAATATCACTGCGCCCCATGGCATTGATTGCCTGGAGATTAGCCACATGGATGGGCCACACCGAATATGCCACGCACATGATCTGAAGGAAAGGAACGCAAGGCAGCCACGTCTCTGTCAAAACAATAGCGATCAAGGGCTTTGCCACCGCGATCAGCCCAGCCATCATGGGGAATACCAGAAAGGCGCTGGTAATAATAGAACGGCGCACCATAGCCTTCATTCTCTCCCGGTCTTCCTGGCTGGCCGCAAACGCCGGCAGCATCACAGCCTGGATCGAAGCCGCCAGATTGTTGACGATTAGCTGCGGGAACTGATTTCCCCGGTTATAATAGCCTACAATATCTTTCTGATACAGTTTCCCGATCACCATAGTATAGAGATTGTTATAAACCGTATCGATAAGGGACGAGCACATCAGCTTCCACCCGTAAGAGAACAGACCTTCTACCCGCCTCCAGGAAAAAAGAGCCCTGGGCCTCCATCCCACCAGAATCCAAAGAAAAATCATCAGCAAAAACTGATTGGATAACTGCTGAACCACCAGCGCCCAGGTGCCGATGCCTCTCCAGGCGCCTGCCACGCCGCCTATGCCGGACAGGCAGGTGGCCAGCAGACTCGCTATGCACATCTTCCGGAATTCCATCTTCTTCGATACGATCGCAGTCTGGACAGACACAACGGCCCCAAAAAAGATCATCAGAGCCAGTACTCTGAGCATAGGGCTCAGCTCCGGATCATGGTAGAAAGATGCCACCGCGGGTGCCCCGGCAAAAATGGCCCCGTAAAGAACAGCTGCCACCCCAAGGCTCAGGAAAAAGACGGACGAATAATCCAATTCATCTACTTTCTGCTTCTGAATCAGAGATGTCTGAAATCCCGTCTGGATAAACACATTGGCGATCGCAATGAATACAAGGAGCAGGGAGATGGTTCCATACCGGTCGGGCCCCAAAAGCCTTGCCAGGACCAGGGAAATTATCAGCTGAACCATCTGGACGCCTCCGTTTTCCAATGCCTTCCAGAAAAGCCCTGCCAAAACCTTTTTCTTTAATGATCCCCCCTGATTCTGCGGGCCGTTTGTGATCCCTGCTTCTGTCTGTCTCATCGTCATCCTCTGCTCCTTACTGCGTACCATAGTTTCTGAAGTCCCTTATAGAGCCAAGGGCAGTACAATTCCATATCGATGAAAAAGCGGGTGCGAAGCGGAAGCTCCCTGTAATAGCGCCTGTACTCCCGCTGCTTTGCCTCCCGATACTGCCTGGTATTCAAAAGAGTGAGAAAATCCATTCTCTTAAAAGCGCTCTGGATGGCCTTGTCATAAATATGGCCTGTGTCCCTGGAGAAAGCCCGGAACATCTTTTTCATGGCATTATGGTGGCGAATCAAATTCTCCTTGTAATCCCCCCGCTCCATCTGGCTTGACCAGGATACACTGACCCCCTGTCGGTACACCGACATCTTCCGATCCATATAGTATACAGTCCCCTTGCTGGCCATAAAAATATGGATGGGGACATCCCCCACTGGGCAGTCATGGTACCACTGGGGCAGCGCCTTTCCCAGAGCGGCGGGGAACATCAGGGAAGCCGTAGGATAATTAGACTTCTTGTCGATCACTTCCTCCGGAGTGCAGATTTTGCTGTGCCTGTAGGGACGGATCTCCTTCGCCCGCATGGCCTTATCCTCAGACTCAATCCTGGCCGCGTGAAAACACAAGGTACACTCCGGATGGGCCTCCATATAGTCTGCCTGCCGCTGGAGCTTCGTATCGTCAATCCAATAGTCATCCCCTTCACACATGGCAATGTATTTTCCCCTGGCCCGCGGGAAATTAAAGGCCCCGCTGATATTAGAAATACCTTTGGAATATTGATTTTCCGTCTGGTACATGGGGCGGATAATGTCCGGATAGCGTGCGGCATACTCCCGTATGATATCCGCCGTCTTGTCTGTGGAGGCGTCGTCATGGATCACGATCTCAAAGGGAAAGTCTGTCTTCTGCATCAAAAAACTGTCCAGTGCCTTTGCAATATATTTTTCATGGTTGTACGCGATACAGCTGACTGTCACCAATGGTTTTTCCATCATGTTTCTCCTCTACTCCAATATGATTCGGCAGATCTCATCCACGGCTTCCAGATCCAAATCTGCGTAGATTGGCAGGGTCAATACCTGGCCGGAGATCCGCTTTGCCACCGGCGTCTCGTCCGGGTCAAACCGGCCTCTGTAGCATTCATAGGCATTGATGCAGGGATAGAAATACTTTCTGGCAAAAATATTGTGCTCAGCCAGCCGGTCATAGATTTCATCCCTGGTATATGAAAAGGATTCAAACACCACCGGCATATAAGCGTAATTGTACTTGATCCGTGGATTCGGAACAGCCAGGCGAATCCCTTTTACATCCTCCAGCTTCTCCCGGTATCTCTCTGCCACTGCCTGGCGCTTTTTGATCTCGCCGTCCACATACTTCAGGTTGCACAGGCCCATAGCTGCCTGGAATTCATTCATTTTTCCGTTTCCGCCTATGTACTCTACGGATTCTTTTCCGGTAATGCCAAAATTTTTGAGCTTATACAAGATATCTGCCAGCCACGGCTCCTTAAAAGCGACGGCGCCCCCCTCAATCGTGTTGTATACTTTAGTGGCATGAAAGCTAAACATAGAAGCGTCCCCAAAGCTGCCGACGCCCTTTCCATCCAGCTCTTCCCCAAAGGTATGTGCAGCATCGTAGATTACCTTCAGCCCATGCCGGTCAGCGATCTCCTGGATCGCCGCCACATCACACAGATTGCCATACACATGGACTGGAAGAATGGCACACGTCCTGTCCGTTATCAGTTTCTCCAGCTTGCTCACATCTATCGTAAAATTTTGCGGGTCAATATCGCAGAACACCGGAGTCAGCCCGTTCCTGACAATCGCGTGAGTCGTGGAAGAAAAGCTGAATGGCGTCGTGATGACCTCCCCCTTGAGTCCGAAAGCCTGAATCACCATCTCCAGGGCAGTGTGTCCATTGACAAACAGCTCAAGCCCGTCTACCTTCAGATATTCTTTCAGCTTTTCCTTCAATTCTTCATGGTATGGCCCCATATTAGTCATCCAGGCAGTGTCCCAGATCAACCGCAGTTTTTCAATATAGTCTTCCATGGGCGGAAGGGAAGAGCGGGTAACCAGGATTGGCTCTGTTGTTTTTTTCATACAATCGTTCCTTTCCGGCGGCGAACATATTCCCGCCTCTGCCGTCCGTATAACATCAGGCACATCCAGTGGTACAGCCGTGCCCAGCGGCGGCGCAGTACAAATACGGCCAGAGTATTTTTAAGGCCCTCCGGCCTGACCTTGAAGAGAAGCTGCATAAATTCTTTCCGGCTCAAAAGACCGCGGATCTCCCCCAGACACTGGCTCCGGCTGTAGCCGGCACGGTAATAGGCCAGCCCTGCAAATCCGCAGATATGGAACACCATACGGTTATACATCCCATTTCTCACCTCAGAGCTGGCCTGCCCTTTTTTCAGCAGTCCCATAACAGCCTTCAGCAAAACGAAACAGGTGTCCACTCCGTTCTCATAAAACCGGCTCACCAGACTTTCTCCCTCCTGATGCTGCCGGTAAAAGGTCACAATCTCCGGTATCACAGCGACTCTGGAGCACCTGGTCAGCATCCGGACAGAAAACCACACATCTTCATTGATGGACATGGTCTCATCATAGTACAGCCTGGCAGCCCGGTAGAGCTTATTATTCTGATTATGAATCAGCTGCAGATCAAAGAGGGGGAGCAGCATTTGGTCGGTAAATTCCGCCAGAGTGCCGGACCAGTCCCCTTCTGCCTGCCGTCTTTCCCCGGACCTGCCGCTGTCCCAGAATAACTCAATGCCCCCGATGGCCACCTCTGCCTGGTTTCTCTTCGCCGCTTCCCAGAGACTTTCCACAGCATTCGCCGCCATATAGTCATCCGAGTCCATGGTCATAAACCAGTCCCCTGTCATATTCCGGTAACCCAGGTTCCTGGCGCTGGCAACGCCTCCGTTTTCTTTCGAAAACACTCGGATGCGTCCATCTTTTTCAGCCAGCTCCTGGCATAGTTTCAGAGACCTGTCTCTGGACCCATCGTCTACCAGAAGAATCTCCAGATCCCGGTAGCTCTGGCCGGTGATCGATGAGACACACCGCTCCAGATATGCCTCACCATTGTAGACCGGCACAATGATCGATATCAATTCTCCCATTCCAGCATTTCTCCCTGCACTTACCCTTCCATTTTCAAAACAGACCGGCAGAACCAGATCTCACCCAAAATCGCTGCAAAAAAGCAGCGGGCTGCCAGTCTCTCCAGCCAGTTAATGTGAAGATATTCCTGATAATAATACATAGCACTTTGGTGGCGGAGCCGTTGGCGGTCCAGCGAACGTTTCACGCTTTTGGATATAGAGGCGGAATGCTCGTGGCGGTAGGTCTGAGTCAGGAGCAGGGCGGTCTTCCATCCTCCCGCTTTCAGCCTCCGGGCCAGGATATCCTCTTCATTGTAGAGGAATACATGTTCATCATACCCGCCGCACTCCAGCATCTTTGCGGCGTCTGTCATCAGCAGGGAACCGTGAACCGAATCTACCCATACAGCCTTTTTTCCTTCAAAATAGCTCTCCGGATAGTCCAGCCTTCCCGCCAGAAGCCGGCACAGGGTTCTGCGGCACACGGGCCCAGTTTTTATAAGGCTCCCCCAGAAGCCGGTCAGTTTCCAGCCATTTCTCTGCCTGCCAAACACAGGATCAATCATTACCGGGGCGGCGGCAGCGGCTTCCCTGTGGTTTTCCAGAATTCTTCTCAAATTTTTCACGCAGATGTCAGAAAAGACCGTGTCAGGATTGGCAATCAGGACATAGCGGGCTCCCAGTTCTCTGACTGAATACCGGATACCTATATTATTTCCTGCCCCGTACCCGCCATTCCTCTCCGCTCGGATCAGCCGCACCTTTTCTATGCCGCCAACCGAGAGCTGGAGATTTTCCCAATCCTCTGCTGCGGAGGCGTTGTCCACAACAACAATGGCATCCAAGCTGGGATATCCACAAATCCGCCTTACTTGTTCCACAGTGGTTCTGCTGTCATTATAATTTAAAATTACACAGCTTGTCCTGCTGTTTTTCTCCGGTCTCCCGGCCGCCATCCTGCTCACCTCTTTCGATTTTGAATCACCTGCATCCCATATTTCCGGCTGATCATCCGCCTTGCAGGAGGACAAACAAACGTCAGATAATCCATCATATGATACAGCGCCATATAGGCTTCCTGCCCTTTCTCTTTAGGTGTTCCCCGCCACGGTGTTTTTGCCAGATAGTGCTCATACGCCTTCCGGTAGTGATTGAAATTGCCGGCCTTCCAGGGGCGCTCGTCCCCCATGTAATGGATGATGGCCGGGTGGGCTTTGGCCCGTCTGAAGACATCCTCTGGCACCCTCTGGTAAGCGGGCATCTGGCTGACCAGATCGTTATAGCGGAAGTACCGGTAATTGGTAAAAAAGTTGTACCGGGGGGACAGCGGCTTAATTCGCCCCCTAAAAACGCCGTTGATGGTGTCCTGATCGCAGGCCAGAAGCTCTCCCCCTCTTTCCAGATAGAAGTTCAGAAGCCGTTTCTCTGCCCTTTCCTCCCGCCATGCCTTTAGATCAATCAGCAGCACGCCGGAATTGTAGTAGGGCTCCCCCTGATTCAATCCCAGTTGTTTTTTAACCTGAGGATAGATAGTGGGCTCCATCACTGCCCCCAGGACATTGGCAGACAAATTTGTCTGCCACAGTTTTCTGAGAGAGCTCAGCACAACTGTGTCGCAGTCCAGATACAGCACCCGGCTGATTTCCTCCGGCAGGGCCGTCCCAATGAACAGCCGGCCCATCGCGCTGATGTCAAATCCTCCGGTATCTACCTCTGCGGCAAAACGCTCCTTCAGATCCCCCATCTCCAGGATCACAAGGCTCCGGTCAAAATGTTCTGCAATTTCTCTCAGGCGGTTCTGGCTCTCCTCAGACAGTCCCATAGAGAGGATATAAACCGTGATCTCCTCTTCCACCTGGTTCCTGTCAAAAAGAGAATACATAGAGGTTCCCAGATGACGGGCATAACCGTCATTGGATGCGTAGACAATATTCATAAAAGCTCTTCCTCTGCTTTTTTCATGGCGGATTCAATCACCTTGTCCATATCGTAATACTTGTATTCTCCCAGCCGGCCGCCGAAAATCACATTGGGCTCTTTTTCAGCCAGCTTGGCATATTTTTGATAAAGGGCCTGATTCTTCTCATCGTTTACTGGATAGTAGGGCTCCATTCCCTCGCTCCAAGTCTCCGGGTATTCCTTTGTAATGACGGTCTTAGGCTGTGTACCGAATTCAAAGTGCTTGTGTTCAATGATCCGGGTATAGGGCGTCTCCCGATCTGTATAGTTGACGACCGCCACACCCTGGTGATTTTCCTCATCCAAAACCTCTGTCTCAAACCGAAGGCTTCTGTATTCCAGCTTGCCAAAGCAGTAATGGTAGTAGCCGTCAATGGTGCCGGTGTAAACCACCCTGTCCCCCATTGCATCGTATTTCTCTTTGTTCTCCAGGTAGTCTTCCCCGGTAATCACCTCACATCCCTCCAGCAGCTTGTCAATGATAACATTGTAGCCGCCGATGGGAATTCCCTGATAGAGATCATTAAAATAATTATTATCGTAGGTGTACCGCACAGGGAGACGCTTTATGATAAAGGCCGGCAGGTCTTTGCAGTCTCTTCCCCACTGCTTTTCCGTGTAGCCCTTGACCAACTTCTGGTAGATATCCGTTCCCACCAGGCTGATGGCCTGCTCCTCCAGGTTCCTGGGTTCGCCTTGTATATGCTTCCTCTGTTCCTCAATCTTGGCTTTTGCCTGAGCCGGTGTGGAGATTCCCCACATTTTGCTGAAGGTGTTCATATTAAACGGCATATTGTACATCTCACCCTTATAATTGGCCACCGGGCTGTTGGTATAGCGGTTGAATTCCGCCAGCCCATTGACAAATTCCCATACCTTTCTGTTGCTGGTGTGGAAAATGTGGGCTCCGTATTTGTGAACATGGATCCCCTCAATGTCCTCACAGTAAATATTTCCCCCCTTGTGGGGACGCTTCTCAATCACCAGGCATTTTTTCCCTTTCTTTCCGGCAAGGTAAGCAAACACCGCTCCGTACAGGCCGCTTCCCACAACAATATAGTCATACTGTTTCATTTTTATCCGCTCCTCCGTCTGAACATGCATCTTGAATTGTTCTTTATTGTACTATCTTTCCGCTGATTTCACAACCCATTTCCCGGCCTTTCCAGACAAAACATATCGGCTGAGCCGCGAACGGCAGGGCCGAATTATCACAAAAGCCGCAGCAGGGCGGCATTTTCTACGCCCTGCTGCGGCTCACGGATCAATTTTCTTCTGTACTGCGGCTGATGTTCCACCGGATGATCACCCGGAACAGATCGGCCTCCACCTCCACGGTCATGGTTCCCCCCTGAAGCTCTACAAAGCTCTTGGCAATGGCCAGCCCCAGACCGGAACCCTCTGTATTTCGGGAGGCATCTCCTCTGACGAAACGCTCTGTCAGCTCCCTGGGATTAACCTGGAGCTCCTGAGCTGAGATATTTCTCATCGACACAACTGCCTCCCCTGAGCCGTCATCCCCCGTCTCAGCCTTTACATCAATATACGCCCTTGTCCCCGGCATCGCATATTTAATAATATTTACCAGGAGATTCTCAAATACCCGGTAGGTCTTCTGGCTGTCCAGAAGCAAAACCACCTTCTCTTCCGGCAAATCCCACCGGAACTCTACGCCAGAGTTATCGATTCGGTCCTGCAGTTCCAGCCTCACCTGCTTTAAAAGGCTTACAATATCCACATTCTCCAGCTTCACCGTAGCAGCCCCGCTGGTGGCCTTGCTGACCTCAAACAAGTCCTCAATCAAAGATTTTAACCGCATAGATTTCTTCTCCAGAATATCAATGTAATTCTTTCTCTCCTCCTCCGTGACATCCTCCTTTTTCAGCAGATTGACATAGGTGATAATCGCTGTCAATGGCGTCTTCAGATCGTGAGACACATTGGTCACAAGCTCTGTTTTCATTCTCTGGCTCTTGACCTCCTCCTGGACCGCCTTTTTAAATCCCTTCTGAATTCTGGTAAGCTGCTGGTAAAATGGAGCAAAAATCCACAGATCCTCCTTAATCTCCACATCCAGATTCCCGTCTGCCATCTCATTGATGGCTGTGAGGAGAATCTGGTACTTCTGTCTGGCCTTTTCCCAATAGCGGCGCAGGATAAAGAACAGCACCACCGAATACACAATCAGGGCAAAAATGCCGAAAAACCAGAAGCAGCAGATCAGCACAAGCACAAAAAAATTGGCCAGAACAATCTTTACTATCACTTGATTGGACTTCTCACTCCAGTCCAGCTTTCCGAGGGAATCCATAAACTGGTTCCACCATCTCCCGACAGCTGCAAAAGTTCTCTTTACCAGGCGCAGGAACAGTCCCGTCAGCGTGCGCTCTTTAAAATACCTCCATGGACCCATGACGAAGACAGCTCTCATACACAAGGCTGCCCAAAATACTGCGGCGAACGTTATTCCCCAGTAGATGCCATTTGCAAAAAGTACCGCATCGTCCCAGGTTCCAAAACCCAGGCCGGCAGCCAGGGCATCGGCCAGCTCACCGCTGAACGTCAGTACGAGCATGGCAGCTCCGCCCAGCACCATGAAGGCGTCGCAGAACAGGACCGCCAGGATAATCCCCAGAGGAACCCTGCTGATCCGCCCCGTCCCCAGAGAAACCACTGGAAGAGCTGGAATGATCAGGGCGCACAGCCCGACAAGGAGTGCCAGGGCCACCCATACTACCATAAACGTTCCGCTGTTTACAAAGCTGTAATAGCCAAGGGCCTCCGTCTCTGTAATTTCCGGCCCCAAAATCATCTCTTTATCTACCACAAACTCATATGTTCTCTGCCGCGGTCCAGAAAATTCGATTCCCTGGTAAACATAATCTGCACCGTATTCTTCCTCCAGCGGGTCAGCCATGTCTTTAAAGTATCCGCTGTTGTCTGTTAGGATCTGCACCGCCCTGGGATCCCCCTGGACTTCCGTCAGAGAAGACCGGCCCTTGTCATCAAAGGAGATGGCAGCCATAACCTGGCGATTCTCGTCCAGATCACTGCCGTAAGACCCGCGATTCCCGCTTAGGAGCACGTTTCCTGTACCGTCCAGCACCCGCACTGCCTCCGGGCCGCCGATTTCCTCCAGGGCGCTGTCCCAGGCCGACGCCTGGCCATCGATATAGCTGCGAACCTCCAGCAGGAATTCTTTCTGATAAAAGGAATCGTAATCTTCCCCGTATGGGTCTCCTTCATAGGCATAGACCGTATCTTCCTCCGCCGTTTCCTCTGACATGCCTTCTTCCCCGGCCGCCTCCGGCCGTGTTTCCGCAGTCTCCCCATCCAGCTTTGCCAGCATCTCCTCCAGCTCCGGCACAAACACCTGGGACGGCCGCAGCTTTTTTACGCTGGCTTCCTCAATCTCATATTCCCACATAGCGTAACTGGCCGCCGTCAGCTCTGCCGCCAGGTTTGAAGATCTGCTCTGATCCCCCATCTCTGTCACAATCTTTTTGTTATTGGTCTCCCACTCTCTTGCCATTCTCTGGATATACGGATAGGAGCATACCATCCCAGCCCCAGCGGCGATAATCAGCAGCCAGGTCAAAAAAATTCCCAGTCTATGCTTGTTTTTCAATTTTATATCCAACTCCCCACACCACCTTTAAATATTTTGGTTCTTTTGGATTGACCTCTATTTTTTCCCGTATGTTGCGCACATGTACCATGACCGTGTCCGTATTGACCGCCCGCTCATTCCATACCCGTTCATAAATCTCCTCTGCCGAAAAAACTCTTCCAGGATTTTTGACCAGAAGCAGCAGAATTTTAAATTCAATCGGCGTCAGCCGCACCGGCGTTCCGTCTGCCACTGCCTCCACTGTCTCTTCGTTGACCTCCAGCCCGCCGATCCTGTGAACCGCAGGGCTTTCCGGCAGCCGCACATTCAGCCGCTCCATAAACCGCTTATACCTTCTGAGCTGCGATGCCACTCTGGCCAGCAGTTCCATAGGCGTAAACGGCTTAGTAATATAATCATCTGCACCTATATTCAGGCCCAGAATCTTGTCAACTTCCTCGGACTTTGCAGAAAGAAAAATTACTGGGATGTCAGAGCGCTCTCTCAGCCGCGCCACCATAGTAATGCCGTCCATCCTGGGCATCATCACATCTACTATCGCCAGATGAATCTCCTCCTTATCTAGGATCTCCAGGCCCTCGATCCCGTCGCCAGCCTGAAACACGATATAATTCTGGCTTTTTAAAAAAATCTCAATGCCCTCCCGGATCTCTTTATCATCTTCCACTAATAAAATGCGGTTTACTTCCATAATTTGTCTCTCCTCCTGAGCCGATCATTTTCTCCTCTGGTAGTATACCATGGAAGTTCCTTGCTGTGGAGGTCTTTTCCCTGACGTTTCCGGCTTCCCGCAGGGTCTCAAGGCAGATACTGACAAACATGACTGCGACCACAAAAACCGATGCCATAAAACACATGAAAACTATCATTTGATGCAGACTTTCCAGACTCATTCCCAACTCTCCTCTCTCTTGATTCTGTTGAGAGTATATCTCATCATTCTAAAGAGAAGCCCCAGAAAAAACGAAAGATTTTCTAAAGAAAAAACTGCAGTCTTTGCAGAGCTTTCATTTTGCCGAATAAAATTGCCCGGAACAGGGAAACAGCATTCCCAATCCCGGGCAATCTTTTATTCTCACTTACATTTTCTGGCCCTGCCATGCGGCATCACTTTAAAATATCTCCATATCTTCCTAGGAAAGCCTGAGTCCTCTCATTTCCGGATGCAAAGACCTGCTCAGGAGTCCCCTCCTCCACGATCACGCCGTCAGCCATAAAAATAACCTTGTCGGAAATGTCCCTGGCAAACGCCATCTCATGTGTCACGATCACCATGGCAATCTTTAAGTCTGCCAGGGAACGGATCACCTTCAGAACCTCCCCGGTCAGCTCCGGATCCAGGGCTGAGGTCGGCTCATCAAAGAAGAGAATCTTAGGGTTCAGCGCTAAGGCTCTGGCTATGGCAACTCTCTGGCACTGCCCTCCTGAAAGCTGGCACGGATATGCGTCAGCCTTATCCTCCAACCCCATTTTCTTTAAAAGTTCTCTGGCCTCTTTTGCTGCCTCTTCCTTTTTCCGCTTCTGCACATGGACCGGGGCGTCAATAATATTTTTCATAACAGAATAATGGGGAAACAGGTTAAAATTCTGAAACACCAGGCCGTACAGCCTCTGGATCTCCTTCAGCTCCTTTTTCGGAGCAAACTGCACGTTCCCGCCGTTATCAGCCCAGACTGCTCTGTTCCCCTGGTAGCGCACCTCTCCCTTATCCAGCGTCTCCAGCATTGTGGCGCACCGCAGAAGAGTAGATTTCCCGGACCCCGATGGGCCGATGATGGACAAAATTTCCCCATCAGATACTGAAAGGGAGATGTCCTTTAAAACCGGAATGTTTCCAAAGGACTTTTCGATATGGCTGATTTCCAGTATGTTCATGGTCTCTCCTCCGTCTATGCAGCATCAGCGGTAATAATCCAGTTTTTTCTCAGCCTTCTCCATCACCACCGCTACCAGCAGATTAAATACATAGTAAAAAATTCCGGCCGCCAGCAAAGGCGCCATGGTTCCCTTAGCCGCCAGGGCTTTTGCCACCGTAAACATCTCCATAACACTCAGAGTAAACGCCAGGGAGGTATCTTTCACCAGCGTGATAATCTCGTTGGTCAGGGCTGGCAGAATTCTTTTTATCACCTGGGGCAGGATAATCTTAAAAAAGGTCTGGCTTTTGCTGTACCCTAAAATCTGAGCAGCCTCGTATTGTCCTGCCGGCATAGACTGGATGCCGCTCCGGTAAATTTCTGCAAAATAGGCTGCATAGTTGATAGTGAATCCGATAAAAACAGCCCAAAGGCGGTAGCTGTTCCCTATCTTGATGCCAAACAGATAAAATGGTCCAAAATAGACCACCATAAGCTGAAGCATCAGAGGTGTTCCCCGCATAATCGATATGTAAGCCTTAACTAGGTTTTGGAGTGCTGGATTTTTTGCCATTCTCCCGAACGCTACAATCAGGCCTAATGGCAGGGAAAAAACAAGGGTTACCGTAAAAATCTGGATGCTTACCCCCATTCCTCCGATTAATTGCTGAATCTGGCTGATGCCCATGGCGCCCTCCTGTCCGTCTGCTTTCGCAGTTCCGATTTATTCCGCGGCAGCTTCAGCATCTGCAGTCTCCTCCGCAGTGCTGTCTTTTCCGACAATCGTTACATCCTCACCAAACCATTTTTCCGAAATTTCAGTCATTGTGCCGTCTGCAGCCATATCCTCCAGAACCGCCTGAACCTGATCTCTCAGCCCAGTGTTGCCTTTCTTAAAGCCGATGCCGTAAACTTCAGATGCGATGGTTTCATCCAAAATTACAAAATCGGATCCTCTCTGCTGAATCTGATAGCCTGCAACAATTACATCCATAGCGATGGCATCCACCGCCCCCTGCTCCAGATCCATAAAAGCCGTATTGTAATCCGGTGTAGTTACTAACTGCGCAAAGGTTCCTGTCAGCTCCGGGTCGTCCTCCAGCGCGGCCTGTGCTGAGGAATCCACCTGTACCTCTACCACTTTTCCTGCCAGATCCGCCAGCGATATGATGCCGGAATCCGGATCTACCACAATCACCTGGCTGTTGTCCATATAAGGCTCAGACCATGTATAGCTGTCTTCACGGCCGTTCATAGTAAAACCATTCCAGATACAGTCGATATTTCCAGCTTCCAGCTCCATGTCTTTGGCATCCCAGGCTATCGGCTGGGGCTGGAACACGAGCCCCAAACGGTTGGCCACCTCTTCCGCCAGCTCTATGTCAAAGCCTGTATACTCTCCGTCATCTCCTAAAAATCCCATCGGCGGGAAGTCCTGGTCAAATCCTACTGTAAACGTGTCTCCTTCTGATTTTGCCCCGGTTCCTTCCTCTGACGCTGCCGTCTCCCCGGCGGTCTCCCCCGTCTCTGTCTCATCCGCAGGCGCTGCTGCGGTTGTCTCCGCCGAAGCTGCTGCAGTATCTGCAGTTTCCCCTCCGCCGGAGCAGGCTGTCAATGCCGCCATTGTAACCGCCGCTGCAAATCCCACTATCGTCTTTTTCATAATATTACTCCTCCTCGGTCCTTTTGCTTCTTTCGTGTGATAACATAGTAGCATACTAAAGTATCGTTGGCAAGAGAAATTTGAAAAAGCAGGAAATTACAGCAGTGTTTTCAGCTCTTCCAACCGCCGGATCTGCCAGTCCGGGCAAATATCTTCCCTCCCCGGAAGGCCGGACGGATTGTACCAGCAAGTGCTGATCCCCGCGTTGATTCCCCCTTTTATATCAGAAGTCAGGGAATCGCCCACCAGAAACATCCTGGACGGATCAGCCTGTGGAATCCTCGCAAAGCAGTAATCAAAATATTCCTTCTGGGGTTTCTGGCTTCCTGCGTCCTCTGATACGAAAATTCCGTCCATAAACGCATCCAGCCCGGAGAGAGCCAGCCTCTTATACTGAGTGGTAGAAGTTCCATTGGTAACAACGTAAAGGCCGTAGCCTCTTCCCTTTAAATACCGGCAGATGTCCTCTGCCCCGTCTATCAGAACAGCCGACTGATCCAAGTAGCTGCGGTACAGATCCTCCGCTTCCCTGCCATTGACTTCTTTTCCTAATTCCCGAAAAAATATCTCAAACCGCTCCTCCACCAAGCGCTCTTTTGTCACTTCTCCTCTCTCAAAAGCCGCCCAGGCTGCCCCATTGATCTGGTGGTACAGCCTGATTCGCTCCGCATCTGGTTCAAAGCCGTAGTGAGTCAGCACCGCAGCGATTCCCACCTTCTCTGCAGCTCCGAAGTCCAGCAGCGTGCCGTCTACATCCAGCAAAATGTCACGATAAGTCTTCATAAACGATGTTTCCTCCACAGATCGTATATATCACCTTTCCTGTCAGCCTCTCTCCGATGAACGGGCTGTTGGAAGCCTTTGATGCAAATTCTTCCTCCTTTACCACCCACTGGCGGTCCTGGTCAAAGATCACCAGATCGGCAGGCCGGCCCTCTTCCAAATGGCCCCAGTCCTTTTTGTAGAGCCTCCCAGGATTGAGGCTCATTTTCTCCATGAGCTGAAGAAGCGTCAGATGGCCCGGCTTTACCAGATGAGTAATCCCCAAAGCCAGAGAAGTCTCCAGCCCTGTGATCCCGCTGGGCGCCTCTGTCAGAGGCTTCGCCTTTTCCTCCCTGCTGTGGGGGGCATGGTCTGTGACGATCATATCGATCGTTCCATCCTTCAGCCCCTGGATCAGCGCCTGCCGGTCCCGCTCTGTCCTCAGCGGCGGATTCATCTTGGCCAGGGTCCCATGCTCCAGCACTGCTTCTTCTGTCAGTGTGAAATGGTGGGGTGTCACCTCCGCCCACACCATGGCTCCCAGAGATTTTGCCAGGCGCACCATGGCAACAGAATTGGCGGAGCTGATGTGCTGGATATCAATGGCAGCCCCTGTATCCAGGGCAATCATACAGTCTCTCGCCACCATAGCATCCTCGGCCAGCGCCGGGGAACCGTAAATCCCCAATCTCTCCGACACGGCCCCGTGGTTGATTCCATTTTGGCCAATGTATGCCGGATCCTCTTCGTGAAAGCTCAGAGGCATATCAAGGCGCGCCGCTTCTTCCATAGCCTTTCTGACAAAGGAGCCGCTTTTCAGCGGAATCCCATCATCCGTAAAGCCAACAGCTCCAGCCTTTTTCAGAGCTTCCATATCTGTCAGCTTCTCCCCCTGAAAACCTTCCGAAACGGCGGCACAGCTGAAGACATGAATCCCTGTCTTTTCTCCCTTTTCTATAACGTAGCGGAGAGTCTCCACATTGTCTGTCAGAGGCTTCGTGTTGGCCATCAGGACAACGGAAGTAAATCCTCCCCGTGCCGCCGCGGCTGCCCCTGTCTCAATATCTTCTTTGTAAGTAAATCCCGGATCCCGGAAATGGACATGGACATCTGCCAGTCCTGGGGCCACTGTCATGCCTGCAGCGTCAATCACCTGGATATTCTCAGGCAGCTCCAGAGTCTCTCCATTTTCCTGTCCCTCCCAGATAATCCTGGCAATTTTCCCGTCTTCTAATATCACATCTCCCGGCCCCTCCAGACCTCTGCCAGGGTCTATGAGCCATCCATTTTTAATCCAGATCATTTGCCGATCCTCTCCTTCCTGTTCGTCTTTTTATCCCGTCTCCTCTTCCACGCCGCCGGAGCCAGCCCTGCGATGCCGGAGAAAAGACTCTGGGGAAGCTGAAAAATCAAAACAATTCCCAGCACAATCGCCACAGCCACTTTCAGAGCCATAAATCCCGTCTCTGATGCCAGCCCCAGCTGATCGGTCACAATATAGTAAGCTGTCCAGTAAACACCGGCGCCCGGCACCAGCGGGAAGATCCCCGGGATCAAAAACAGAGTCACCGGACACCTCTCCCAGACTGCAAAAAGCCGGGACAGCAAAATCACTGCAATCGCAGCAAAAAATGTGGCCTCCGGTGATGATGCCGAGGTAATCAGCAGGCAGTAAATGACCCATCCAGCTCCTCCGATCAGACCGCAGTAAGGATAATAAACTCTTGGCACGGAAAATAGAACTGAAAACGCAATCGTGCCAACCGCGGCTGCCAACACCTGTCCTATCACAGAGCCATGACACCTCCAATCCGGCTGTACACCGTAAACATCATCCCCACACCCATGGCAATGCAGAAAAATACCAGCATGGCATCCAGCATCCTGACAGATCCGCTGATATAATCCCCGTCAGCGATATCCCGGATAGCGTTGGTAAATGGCACTCCCGGCACCAAAGGAATAATCGCCCCTATCACCATATGGTTTAAATGCTCCCCCAGATGGATATGGTAGAAAACCATACACAGAAGCGTCACCAGCGCACCCCCGGCAATGTTTCCCACGATCTTGGAAAGCCTGGGCACGCTGATATACAAGACAAACAGGTACAGAATAAGACCCACTGCAAAAGCCGCTGCACTGTCCAGGAGGCTCCCCCCAAACAGATAACAGAAACATCCGCTCCCGATCCCTGAAGCCAGAATCTGCATCCGCTTCGTCTTGCCCGGCATGGTTTTGATCGATTCCAACGTCTTTCTCGCTTCCTCCACAGTGTAATGGCCCGCCTCGATCTCCCTGGAAAGCTGATTCACTGCAGCGACCCGGTTCAGATGGGCACCGCTCACAGGGATATGCTGAACCTTAGCAAAATACTGCTGCCGAAGATTTCCCGCAGTCAGAAAAATACCATTGCTCAGGACAAACGCGTTGGCATAGTCTACCCCATAATAGCGGCAGATCCGGTCGATCGTCTCCTCAACCCGGAAAATCTCTGCCCCATTTTCCAACAAAATGTGCCCCGCCTCCATGGCGGTCTCCAGAACTTCTCTCTCGTTCACAGCCAAAATTCCTCCCCGCACCGGGCAATATCCACGACCCGGTCCCGATAGGCATCAGAACAGGGCTCCTCTTTCAGCCGCCGAATCACATCAAAGTCTCCCCAAAAATGCATGGGGAACACTGTCTCTGCCCCGACCGTTTTCATAAACTCGTCCATGCCCAGCCAGTACCACTCCTCCTGCCTGGGGTCCAGCGGGAGAAACGCACAGCGAATCTTCTCGCCCGCCAGCCCTGTAATCTCTTTCATATATTTCTGATGCATGGCCTCATTCCACTGATCTGACTCTTCGTTCCATCTCCAATCATTCAAATCTCCTGCGTGGTAAATAGTCATTCCGTCCACTTCCACCAGAAATGCCACGCCCTCGTCGGTAGACTTCAGCGTGCGGATCACCATTCCGTCCATCTCTTCCTGTTTTCTCCAGCCCATGCGGATTGTTCTCCCTCTGAGGGACTCCGGCACCCGGCTCATCCAGATATCCTTTGCCAAAATATACTGCACCTTTGGGTATCGGTTCGCCAACTGAAAAATATCTTCATTAAAATGATCTCCGTGGCGATGGCTGGCAAAGACATAGAGGGGTTTTTCAGGATCCATCTCCGGAATTGCTCCCCGGTAATAATCAAATAATAGATACCGATCCCGGCACTCTGCCAGAAATCCATCGTGATGAATATATGTCACTTTCATAACAAATACTTCAGCGCTCCTCCTATGGTCTCTATCTCGTAATCTGCCAGGGAGCGGTCAAACCCAAATCTGTCGTCAATCAGAGCCGCCACTGTCATCCCTGCCCTGTGGGCCGCCGTGATTCCTACTGTAGAGTCCTCTATGACAAAACATTCGTCCTCCCTGACTCCTAGTTTCTTTGCTGTATAGCGGTAAATTTCCGGGTCCGGCTTGCTGCGGCGGAACTGATTGCCGCTGACTACCTCATCGAAATAGCTGATAATCTCATTTTCCTCCAGTACCCGGCGCACCAAGGAGAGCCTCGTAGAGGACGCCACCGCCATCCGGTACCCCTTCTCCTTCAGCGTCCTCAGCACAGGCCGTACTTCCCGGCGGAAAATCTTCCGGTAATCGGTCGTCTCATAAACATTTGTCCATCTGCGGTATTCCTCCCGCAGCTCCTCCCAGGTCTGCCCATTTGCCACAGCCCTCTCCACAATCTCCCAACTGTCCCTGGCCGTTCTGCCTACAACACCGATCAGATCCTGCTCTGTAACCTCCGGCCTCCGTTCCTTGGCAAATGCCAGCATAGATCTCAAATATACGATCTCGCTGTCGATCAGCACACCGTCCATATCAAAGATCACTGCTTTTATCCTGTCTGCCGCCATGGTCTCTCCCCTCGCATGTGTATTTTTAATCAATCTAGCTCTCATCATACCATAAGGACAGCGATAACGCCAGAGAAATGAATTTGTACTTTACTATAACGGCTATACAGATAAAATCAAACGCGGCCGCCAGGCAAAGGCTGCCTCGCCCCATTTCTTTACACATACAGAAGGCCGCTCCCATCTGCGGGGCGGCCTCCTCCATGCGATGAACTTTTATTTTGTTATTCCTGGCCCGCGGAACGGCCGTAAAAGCTGAGCAGATACAATCCGCACAATCCCACCAGGGCATAAACGATCCTGGATATCCAGGTCATGCTCCCGAACAGGAAGGAGACCAGGTTAAAATTAAAAAATCCGATCAGGCCCCAGTTGATGGCTCCGATAATTCCAATCGTCAATGCCGTATAATCCAATGCTTTATTACCCATTTCATTCCCTCCATTCTGGATATACTACCGCTAATATGTTCCAAGAAGGGAGTTTCTATTCATGGACTTACCGTTTCTCAATTTTTCGGAGCAGGTCGCTTTCTCTGTCATCAAAGAGCAAATTTTTATTATATTCATAGTACCTGGCGCACTCGTACTCCTGAAGAAATTCCACACAGTAAAAATTAGAATTTAATTCCGTCACAAAAAGCACCATCTCCTGTCCGGTACCAAATGCTGCCTCCATAAAATCAAAGGCGTGCTCCAGCATCTGGCCTCCGGTCTCTTTCATCTCCTCATACTGGTCACTCTGACAGCCAAACCACTGCCGCATCCATTCCCACACTGCGCCGGGATCTGTGCAGTTCTCCTCCCTCAGGCTTCTCCTGCACTCTTCCATAGCTTTTATAATGCGGCGGTATCTTCTCTCTCCCCGAACAGACAGGAGCTCTTCCCGCTTTTTCTCTTCATACTCCGCTGAAAGTTCCTCCAGCACCTTCTCCGGATCCTGCAGAACCCGGAGCTTTTTCATCAGCAGTTCCAGATCCCCCGCCTTTTCCAGACAGCCAGCAAAATAGCCGGACAGCTTTGACAGCAGCAGTCCCACCAGGCTGAGCTTTTCATCGAAGGGCGCCTTGGCCGCCTGGTCGCAGACATTCTCCCGAATCGTGCCTGCCAGAATCTCTTCCACCCGGTACTCGCTCTGGTATCTCCTGTAAAGCTCCAGATAATTGGCGAAATCTTTGGCAATCCGCGGATGCTGAATATATTGGTACACCACATCCCGATCCGCCGTTTTCCCCAGTTTTTCATAAACCCAGAGCAGGCCCGACAGGTCATCCCACCCTCTGGGCGTAGCAAACTGTTTTCCGTCCACTGTAGTCTCTATGGTGCATAAGTTCTGCGGTTTAATGCTTAAATAGGACTGGACCGCAGGGTAAATTCCCTCCGCCTCAGCGTATTCCTTCCAGACGCCGTAATCCGGCTCCACGTATATTTTCTTGATCCGGTCCAGGGTCACCACGTCAAAGTCCCGGACCGACTTGTTAAACTCCGGCGGATTTCCGGCCGCCGCTATGATCCACCCTCTGGGCAGCTTATGACTGCCGAAGGATTTGCACTGTAAAAGCTGGAGCATGGCCGGCGCCAGGGTTTCTGACACGCAGTTGATCTCATCCAGAAAAAGGATCCCCTCCTGGAGCCCGGTCTCCTCCATCTTATTATAGATCGACGCTACGATCTCACTCATTGTGTATTCTGTCACCGTATATTCCCGGCCGCCAAACTCTTTTTTCTCGATAAAAGGCAGGCCGATGGCGCTCTGGCGGGTATGGTGGGTGATGGTGTACGCCACCAGACCGATACCGCACTCCCTGGCAATCTGTTCCATAATCTGGGTTTTCCCCACACCGGGAGGCCCTATGAGCAGCACGGGCCTCTGCCGCACTGAGGGAATCACATATTCACCAAATTCGTCCTTCATCAGATATGCCTCTATGGTATCTTTAATCTCCTGCTTTGCTCGTTTAATATTCATCAGCCGTTTCCTCCTGCAGCTTCTTCCTCCAATTCTCCGGGCCGCAAAATCAATTTGATCGCCCAGGCCGGCACAGAGATATCACTGTATGCCTCATCGACAAAAACAAATGCTGTATCATAAGGCGGGCTTTCCACCGGATAGATTCCCTTGCCGTCCGTAAAATAGATCAATCCCCGCAGCCTGGAAAATCTTCCCTGAGCCGCCAAGTTTCGGACGTACTCAAAAACCGGCCGGAAATCCGTCCCGCCGAATCCGGACACAGTGAAATTTTCCATATACTGCCTTAAATCCTCCTGGGAGGCAATCACTGTGTCTGACTGGATTTTCTCATCACACTGAATAATGTGAACATTGATTTTTCGAAAATAGCTTTCCGACTCTGCCAACACCCCATATGTTTCTTCCAGGAACCGCCGCACCAGGTCTCCAGAGCAGGACATAGAGGTATCCACAGCTATGACAAAGTCTTCAATCCTCCGGATTTCCTTCGTTTCCAGCGGCTCCAAAAGCGGCATATTTCCATACAGGCTCATACCGTACATATAAAATCCGTAATCAAAGGAGTCTGCATCCACCTGCAGTTCTTCTTTGAGAACGGAAAATTTTCTCAAAAAGGCTTTATAATCATAGCGTTCCCGATTTTCGGCCCGAACCTGTTCCATGAGACTTTCGTTGTCCTGGGACCCATCCCTGGTTCCGGTCTCCAGCGCCGTCTGCAGCTTTTCCCGATTGTCTCTCCACTGATTCTGCCGCCTGCTGGCCATACCCGGGGAGTCTTCTTTTCTCCACAGCTCATGGCTGTCCACTTTAAATTCCGCCGCCAGCCTCTCAAACTGCTGCTCCGGCAGCTCCATTTTTTTCAGTGTATCGTAAATCCCCTCCGCTGTCAGCACCTTCAGCCCCTCTGATCGAAGTCTCAGGTACATCTCTCTCCTGGAAGCCGACGGGTGGATATATACGCATTTCTGGTACAGCCCGTCGATCACGGATTCCATGGCAATGTCGCAGGACAAATCCCACAGTTCGTGATTTTCAGCCCTCTTTCCCCCATCAATATGGCCAAACAGGCAGTGAAACACCATGTGCAGAAATGCCCGGTTGACCAGCACTCTCCCTTTTTTGTACATCTGTATCAGGAGGTCCGGCTGATAGCAGATGCGAAAGCCGTCCGTCCCCAGCCCGTCTATCGACCAGTCTGCCTCAAAACTCAGACTGCTCAGCGACAGATCCAAAAACCGCATATTCAGATATAATTCATTTCTCGCCCGGTTCAATATCTCCGTGCACACTTCCACAAGATTCAGCTCGGAAAGCTGCCGGTCTCTTACAGGATCAATCATTCTCCCCTGACAACGCCTCCCGCTCTTTCTTTAATTCTTCATACAGCTCATACAGCGTCCACCGGCTGTTCTGTTCGGTCACAATGGCTTTTAATTCAATCTTGGGGACCCCCGCTTTCCGCAGGCCATACAAGAGCTGGTCCAGGCGGCCCTCACTGAAGCGGTACAGCACCAGAAGCTGTTCCCCCAGAGGCCCCTTCCGCTCCTCACCGCTGTCATCCGCCCCCTGAGCCATTTCCTCCATTCCCAGCAGGCTGCCGATGGTCTCTCCAAGCTGCTCCTCCGTGATATTTTTTATCCTGACTCCCATTCTGACCAGAACGCTCTTCATCATTCCCGGTTTAGGCGCATTTCCCGGATTATAGTATAATACTGTCTCTCTCATATTTATTTCCTCTCTATCTCTACAGTTCAAATCTTCTCTTTCTCTGGAAAACCTGACCTTGCTCTGCATGTTCTGCCTGTCTGGAATGCCGGACATCCATCAGCAGAGGAATTAACTCGGACTGGCCTGTCCTCTGAGCCGCCCCGATCATCTTTTCCAGAGAGTCCAAACTAATCCGCGGATCCGCAGCTGCCCTTCTCATCAGGGCCATGTTCCCAACCCTGGCAAATGCCTCTGCGGCCGCTTCCGGATGGGCCTCAAGGTATTCCAGGTAAGCTGCCTTCCAATTTTCTGACAGCTGCACTGGGTACTCCAGCCGGTACCAGGCCAGCTCTGAGACGATGGCCGGCGGCTCCTGGACCCGAACATGCGGAAACAGGGCATCGTATTCTGCAAAGGGCATCTGCTCCCTCCGGAAACCGTACCGGTACCTGTGACCGCAGCCATGCATTTCCAGATTCACGATCCTGGCCGGCGTATTTTCCACAGATTCCTCAAAATATTCAGGGAGCAGCAGCCTGGCCTGGATCCCCCCGTCCTGATCCCTCAGGGTCACCCGCAGCGTCTGGTTCAGCTCAGAAAGGACCTCGTAAAGGCAGGACTTTTCCCCTGGAACCATACGGACATCCAGCTCACCGATATTCCGGCAGCCGGTAAATAAGCCTGCGCCGAGGTCGCTGACCGCTGTAAAAAAAGACAGCTTTCTTAAACCTTCGCAATTATAAAAGGCATACCTTCCAATTTTTCTCAGTGATCGGGGCAGGACAACATGCTCCACCCGATCCCCCGTCAAGGGCGGAAGTCCCATAAGATCATCTTCCTCTGCTCCCTGACGCATGGCGGAAAAAACGTAATCCGCCAGTTCCAGAACCGGAAGGGGATTTCCGTCTGCTCCCTCCACCGTCTCCGGGATCTCTGCCTCCCTGTCCCGGCTGTAGACTCTCAAAATTCTGGCGCCTCTCTTCTCTCTGTTCGGGCACTCTTCCCATCTTAACTCCATAGCTGCCTCCTTGCGTCTTGACGCTATTATAGCCTAAAGGCCCAAAATCTACAACCGCGCACCAAAAAAACAAGATTCTTTCAATTTTTGTAGGTTTACAATACATGTGTTACAACTGAATAATTAAAAAGACGGAAATACATTTTCTGTGTTATAGTTTTAGCGACCAAACAAAAACAAAACAAGAAAGGATGTATTTCCGCATGGCTAGTAT
>CALWBQ010000037.1 GCA_944376125.1 uncultured Lachnospiraceae bacterium | reverse complement strand
AGACTTGGATATCCATCCATGACTGCCCACTATCTAAAAGTACGTGTAAACTATTGAACCGCGTAGTACCGAACGGTACGCTGCGTGGTGTGGAAGGGGAGGGTCAAATCTCCCCTATCCGATGCTTCACAGAAAACAGTGCTTTCATTGTCAAAAATTATTTAATTAATCCGATCTGGTCAAAAGGATAGTAGCGGAACAGCACTTTAGCGATGATCTGGTCTTTTTCTACATAGGTATTGATCCAGTACCGTGAATCCCGGGAATCATTCCGGTTATCTCCCATCATAAAATAGCAGCCTTCCGGCACTTCATAGTGGAGGTTCCCCTGTGTCAGCATTTCTTCCCACAGATATGGTTCATCCAGAGGGGTATCAGAACCGTTTATATAAACACCGCCGTCGTGAATATCGATGGTTTCTCCTGGGAGACCGATCACCCGCTTGACATAATAGGTTTTGCCGGTGGGATCATCCGGATAGTGGAAGATGACGATATCGCCCCGCTCTGGATCGGAAAACAGGTAGGACAGCCTGGAGCCGATGACCCTGTCGTGGGACATGATGGTCTTTTCCATGGATGCTGTGGGAATCTCGCTGTTGGCGATGATAAAATTGGTCAGAAACAGTGCAATCACAGCAGCGGCCACTATGACCTGAATCCAGCTGATCAGTTCTGCCTTCCAGTTGATCGGTTCCTTCTTTTTATCTTTATCATTTCTATGCTCTGAATGTTCAACCATACGATCTTAGTCCTTCCAATTCATAAAATCTGCCGTTTTTCTTCCGAAGGAAAACAAACGTCTCCGTCAGAAAGATTTCAGAAATAAAGTTTAAACGAGTTTTCCGGTTTATGCAAGGGGTTTTCGAAAAATGTAAGAAAAACATGGAAAACGGGGGAGAGATGAAGTAAAATAAAAAAAGGAAGGGGACAGCATATGAAGAGAGACTACAGGAGACGATTTGTGAGATGGCTGCCGGCAGTGCTCTTTGCCTGCTCGGCTGCAGGAATGGCGGCGGCCAGAGAGACAGAGGGCTTTGCTGATTGGTATGGATATTATGTCTACCCTATTGTAGTGGGGATATTAGGCAGAATCTGCGGGGTTTTATCAATATCCGTGGTTGAAATCGGACTGTATTTTTTTACTTTCGCCGGAATTTGGTACATTATATCCCATATAAGGCAAATGGGAAAGCTCTTATGGACGGTGGCCTGCTTTTTGTCTGTCCTCCTGTTTTTGTATGTATTTAACTGTGGAATCAATTATTCCAGAACGCCGTTTTCTGCTGTTTCGGGCCTGGAAATCCAGGAGTCCTCTGAAGAGGAACTGTACAATCTATGCTCTTACCTGACAGACAGAGTGATAGAGACCTATGAGGAGCTGGAGCGGAGAGAGGGGCTCGGGGCAGAGGCTGGGAGTGCAGAGGACCGTTGGCCGTCTCTGATCCTCGGGGAAGAACCTCTGACCTGGAAGGAGGCTTGGCAGCTAGGAGAGGAGGGTGTAAAAGCCATGGAAAACCTGGGGGAGAGCTGGCCGTCTCTGTCAGGATTTTATCCCAGGCCCAAACCTGTGGGACTTTCGCGGATCCTTTCTGTCCAGCAGCTTTCCGGAATTTATTCTCCTTTTACAGCGGAGGCAAATTTTAACCGACAGATGACGCCCTACAATATTCCCCATACAATCTGCCATGAGCTGTCTCACCTGAAAGGGTTTATGCGGGAAGATGAGGCGAATTTTATCGGGTATCTGGCATGTATTCTGGCAGATTCTCTGGAATACCGCTACAGCGGCTATCTGATGGGCTGGATTTATGCCACGAATGCTCTGTACGAAGCCGACCGGGAGGCTTATTTTGAGCTGGCCGGCCGGCTGCCGGAACGGGTGAACAGAGCTCTGGCCGCCAACAACCGTTTTTGGGATCAATATGAAGGAAAAATAGCGGAGGCGGCCACCCAGGCCAACGATGCTTATCTGAAGATCAACCAGCAGGAAGATGGGGTGAAAAGCTACGGGAGAGTGGTGGACCTGATGCTGGCTTATTACCGATTTTCATTGTAATTTCCAATGAAAAATGGTAAACTATTTACAATTACATATGCTGAAAATCGAAACAAGGGGGAAGCATTATGGAACAGGCATTATATGACTTAATGGACTGGGCAGGAATCGAGGAATTGACCTATTCAGAGGCGGCCAATCCCCATGCGATGCTGGGGCCTCATCTGACAGATCAGGGAGTGCTGATTCAGGCCATGCTGCCTACTGCAAAAGAGATAGCTGTAAAAATAGGCACCAAAGAATATCCGATGGAATTGGCCGATGAGGTGGGATTTTTTGCGGTCTTGATTCCAAGAAAGACGATACCGGCGTATACACTGAAGGTAACATTTGATAATGGAGTGACGGAGGAATTTGCAGATCCTTACGCCTTTAAACCCCAGATCACAGAGAAGGATCTGAAGAGGTTTGAAGCGGGCATCCACTATGAAGTTTACGAGAAGCTGGGCGCTCACCCGATGACGATTGACGGTGTTGAGGGCGTTTATTTTGCTGTGTGGGCACCTTGTGCGATGAGAGTCAGCGTAGTAGGAGATTTTAATCTCTGGGACGGACGGAGAAACCAGATGCGGCGCTTGGGGGATTCCGGAGTGTTTGAGATTTTCATGCCGGGGCTGAAAGCGGGCTGCCTCTACAAATATGAAGTAAAGTGCAAGAACGGTGATCCGATCCTGAAGGCGGATCCTTATGGAAATTATGCAGAGCTGAGGCCAAAGACGGCTTCCATCGTGTGGGATATCAGCAAGTACCAGTGGAACGATCAGGATTGGATGAAAAGGCGGGCCAAGGAAAATACCAAGGATAAGCCAGTGGCCATCTATGAGGTTCATCTTGGCTCCTGGATGAGGAAAGATATCGCAGAGGATGAGAACGGTGAGCCCATTGTGGGTTCAGAGTTTTATAATTACAGAGAGATTGCAGTTAAACTGGCAGAATATGTGAAGTCCATGGGCTACACCCACGTGGAGCTGATGCCAGTGATGGAGCATCCCCTGGATGCATCCTGGGGCTATCAGGTGACCGGGTATTATGCGCCCACCAGCCGTTACGGGACACCGGACGATTTTATGTATTTTATGGACTATATGCACAGCCAGGGGATCGGTGTGATCCTGGACTGGGTGCCGGCCCATTTTCCAAGGGACTCTTACGGACTGGCAGCTTTCGATGGAACCTGCGTGTATGAGCATGCGGATCCCCGCCAGGGATCTCATCCCCACTGGGGCACGCTGATCTATAATTACGGACGGCCCCAGGTCTCTAATTTCCTAATTGCCAATGCTCTGTTCTGGGCGGATAAGTATCATGCAGACGGTATCCGCATGGACGCGGTAGCTTCCATGCTGTACCTGGATTACGGCAAGAACGATGGTGAGTGGGTGCCCAATATTTATGGCGGCCATGAAAATCTTCAGGCGGTGGAGTTCTTAAAACATCTGAATTCTGTCTTTAAGGGGCGCACCGGCGGGGCTGTTCTGATCGCGGAAGAATCAACCGCATGGCCGAAGATTACTGGAGATGTCAAAGATGACGGTCTGGGGTTTGATTATAAATGGAATATGGGATGGATGAATGACTTCCTCAGTTATATGAAATGTGACCCATATTTCCGGAAATATAATTACGGACAGCTCACTTTCTCTATGCTTTATAATTACAGCGAAGATTTTGTACTGGTATTTTCCCATGACGAGGTGGTTCACGGGAAAGGATCTATGCTGGGCAAGATGCCTGGTGAGACGATGGAGCAGAAAGCTGCCAACCTGAGAACAGCCTACGGATTTTTCATGGGGCATCCAGGAAAGAAGCTGCTTTTCATGGGGCAGGATTTTGCTCAGATGGATGAGTGGAATGAAAACGCCAGCCTGGAGTGGAATCTTTTGGAATATCCGGTCCACAGCCAGATGAAGGACTATGTCAGAGATCTGAACAGCCTCTATGCTAAGTATCCGGCCCTTTCCAAGATGGACTATGAACCGGAAGGCTTTGAGTGGATCAATTGTTCTTACAGTGAAGAGAGCCTGGCTATGTTTATCAGAAAAACGGAGAAGCCGGAGGAGACTGTTCTGGTAGTCTGCAACTTTGACACAGTGCCCCATCCTAAATTCCGGGTGGGAGTTCCTTTCCCGGGAAAATATAAAGAGATTCTCAACAGTGACGCGGCAGTCTACGGCGGCTCCGGTATGGTGAATCCCAGGGTGAAGACTTCCAAAAAAGTGGAATGGGACGAGAGAGAAAATTCGATCGAGATTGACATAGCGCCTATGAGCGTCAGCTACTTTACTTGTACGCCTGTGGAGGAGAAAAAGGGCGCAGGCAAAGGGACAAAGGCCGGGACAAACAAAGCTGCAGCGAAAAAAGCAGCTCCAAAGAAAGCAGAGTTAAAAAAGACGGCGGCCAAAAAGACGGCTGAAAAGGCAGTTCAGCCTAAAAAGACAGAGACAAAAGCGGGAAAATCAGAAAAATAAGATTACAGTAGGAGATGCGGATGGACAGCGGGCAGGAAACGATAGCGAGCATAGAGCAGATAGCAGACACAGTGGCGGAGATGGATCCAAATGTACTGGCTGACACGATCAAAGGGTGGGTGCCGGGAATCATCGATTTTGGCATCCGGCTGCTGCTGGCAGTTCTTCTGCTTTTTATCGGAGGCCGCCTCATTAAAATTGTAAGGAAGATTCTGTGGAGAACCCTGAATCGGGCGGGCGTGGATGACGGGCTGAACCGTTTTCTCACGTCGGTCGCAAATGTACTTCTCTATGGTATTCTGATCTTTATGGCGGCTGAGCACATCGGCATCTCATCGGCCTCCATCATCGCTCTGCTGGGTTCTGCCGGCGTTGCCATCGGCCTTGCTCTGCAGGGGAGCCTGGCAAATTTTGCCGGCGGCGTGCTGATTCTGATTGCCAAGCCCTTTAAGGCAGGGGATTACATTGTGACAGCTAACGGGGAGGCCGGGACGGTAAAAGATATCGGCCTTGTCTACACGACGCTGACGACTGCTGATAACAGTAAGATCGTAATTCCCAACGGAGGACTTTCCAATTCGGTTCTTACAAATGTGACAGGCTTAGATAAACGGAGAGTGGACCTGGAAGTAGGGATTGGCTACACTTCGGATCTAAATCAGGCCAAGGAAATCATCCGGAACATTTTGGAGACCCACCCGCTGGTTCTGAAAGAGGAGCCAATTCAGGTATTCGTAAAGAGCCTGGGGGACAGTGCGGTTCAGCTGGAAGGGCGAGCCTGGGCGTCTACAGAGGATTACTGGCCTGTCCGGTGGGATGTGACGGAGGCAGTGAAACTGGCCTTTGACGAGGCTGGAATTGAGATCCCATTTAATCAAATGGATGTTCATATTGTACATGATAAGAGCGAGTAATGATCAGGGGCAGCCGCGCTTTTGCACGGCTGCCCCTGATGCTGTGTGCGCCTGGCGGCGCACCGTTGTTTTCGGAAGACAGCTTAGGCTATCGTCCGGGAAGAGGGGCAAAAGACGCCATTTTCAGGATAAAGGAGTACATTGAGCAGGGATATACAAGGGCAGTCGTCCTTGACCTGTCAAAGTATTTCGATACGCTGAACCACACAATCCTGCTGAATCTGCTGAGAAAGCAGGTAAAAGATGAGAGGGTCATACAGATGGTAAAGCGGTATCTGAAAAGCGGGGTTATGGAAAACGGTGTTGTAACAGAGACAGAGGAAGGCTCCCCGCAGGGAGGGAATCTATCCCCACTATTAGCCATGGAAGAAAGCCAAGGATAGACTGCGCAGGCTCACTTCCCGGAGCAGGTGCGGAAGTATCGTCCAAACCATGGAGAAGAGAAAGGTCTACAAGAGAGGATGGCTGAATTACTACGGAACAGCGGATATGAAGAACAATATCGAAAGCCTAAACGGATGGCAGTACCGCCGGATACGGATGTGTATCTGGAAACAGTGGAAACTGCCGAAGACCCGGCGAAGAAAGCTGAAGGGCTTAGGCCTGCCGGAGTGGGCAGCCTGTGAGGGGGCATACAGTAGAAAATCATACTGGAGAATGTCTAACGCAGGAGTAGCCAAAAGAGCATTAACAAAAGAAAGACTGATAAACTGGGGCTTCTATGATATAGCCACAGCCTATCAGTCTGTGCACGTCAACTATTGAAAACGCCGGATACGTGAACCGTATGTCCGGTGTTGTGAGAGGACGGCGGTTAATCACCGCCTCCTACTCGATCAGCTATTTTTTTGTTTATATTCTTCTCCCCAGCATGACATCGCGTCTAAAATGGGTTTTAAACTTTTTCCAAGATCGGTCAGGCTGTATTCAACCCGCGGAGGCACCTCCGCATAGACATGGCGCGCCACAAGCCCATTTTCTTCCATATCCCGAAGCTGGGATGTCAGCACTTTTTGAGATACGGTTCCCAGAGATCTTTTTAGTTCACCAAACCGCTTTGTCCCCGGCATCAGATCCCGGAGTATGAGAACTTTCCACTTATCTCCTATCAGCATAAGGGTGGTCTCCACAGGGCAGGCCGGCAGTTTCTTTTCTGTCTGCATTGTCATCCTCCTTAAGATAGTTCCCCAGAAGGCAGTTTACTCGTCGTATCCCTCTGTCAGCCGTATGGTGGCAGCTACATTCCGGATGACAGCTCCTGCCTCTGGAAGAATGTCCTCCAGTCGGCTTCTGGGCGGCAGATCACAGCCCTCCTCCAGTTCCAAAGTCAGCCAGTCCACTTCGGCCTCCTTTGCTCTTTCGAATGCTTCTTCTATAGTCGCTCCCTCCGCATAGCAGCCTTCTAAATCAGGAAAATCTGCCCGGAACCGGCCGGGGGCGGCTTCCTTAAAAATTGCAGGATATACAAATTTCATAAATATTCACCTCTGATCAGTTCTGAAAATCTTACTTCCTTTCAGTATACCGTCAGACGGGGCAAAATACAATCTAAAAATACAGAAAATTGCTTGAAGCGGCCTGGATAACGTGATATCCTTTAAATTGTATTGATTTCGATTGTTGGCATCAGCTTTTGCTGATGCTATTCTATACAAAGGACAGGAGAATGGAAAAATGAGAGAATGTGGAATGCTGCTTCCGATCTTCAGCCTGCCGTCCAAGTATGGCATCGGCTGCTTTTCAAAGGAAGCGTATGATTTTGTGAATACCCTTCAGTCTGCAGGGCAGAGGTACTGGCAGATACTGCCCCTGGGACCTACGGGATATGGAGATTCCCCTTACCAGTCCTTCTCTGCTTTTGCGGGAAACCCTCTGCTGATTGATCTGGAACAACTGATTCAGGATGGCCTGCTGGAAAAAGAAGAGTGTGATGAGGTGGATTTTGGAAAAAATCTGCGGTCAGTAGACTACGATAAGGTTCATGCCGGCAGAAGGATACTGCTCCGCAGAGCCTATCAGCGATGGAAAGCAGCGGAGGGATTTGAGACGCCCGACAGGGTTCACGAGACGGCGGCCAGGGAGTTGATGGAGGATACTCTGGAGTACTGTTTTTACATGGCGCTGAGAGAGTATTTTGACGACGCTGAGTGGAGCAAGTGGGAGGATGATATTCGGCTGAGGCAGCCGGATGCAGTCAGAAGGTATTACCAGGAGCTGACTGATGAAATTGGCTACCATGAATTTACTCAGCTGATGTTTAGCCGGCAGTGGAAGAAACTAAAGGATTATGCCAACAAACATGGGATCAAGATTATCGGCGATATTCCGATCTATGTGGCTTTTGACGGGGCGGATGCCTGGGCTCATCCAGAGCTGTTCCAGTTTGACGGAGAGGGGCTGCCCAAGGCGGTCGCTGGCTGCCCGCCGGATGCTTTCTCGGAGACAGGACAGCTTTGGGGGAATCCGCTGTACGATTGGAACTACCATGAGAGGACAGGGTTCGGCTGGTGGATCCGGCGTACAGACTACAGCTTTAAGCTGTATGATCTGGTTCGGATTGATCATTTCCGCGGCTTTGATGAATACTATTCTGTCCCCTACGGGGCGGAGAATGCCCTGGGAGGCCATTGGGAAAAGGGGCCTGGCATGAAGCTGTTTCGTACTCTGAAGGGATGGTTCGGCAGTCTTCCAGTGATCGCGGAGGACCTGGGAATGCTGACGCCGTCCGTCCATGCCCTGCTGGAGGAATCAGGGTTTCCGGGAATGAAGATATTAGAATTTGCCTTTGACGCCAGCGGTTCCAGCACCTATCTTCCCCACAATTATAAAAATCCCAACTGCGTGGTGTACACAGGCACTCACGACAATGATACCGTGAGGGGATGGTTTGAAAATTTAAGCGGCGCGGATCTTCAGTTTACTACCGAGTATCTGAATGTCAGCAAAACGGAATCCGCCCACATTCATTGGGATGTAATTCGTCTGGCTCTGTCCAGCATTGCGGCTCTGGCAGTTATCCCTGTCCAGGATTACCTGGGGCTGGATTCCAGCGCCAGGATCAATGAGCCTGGGACGGTGGGGACTAACTGGAAATGGCGGATGCTGGAGGGGGAATTGACGAGAGAGATCGCTCAGAAGAGCCGCAGGCTGGCCCGGCTGTACGGACGTTATTAAAGGACGTGATCCGGGAAGCAGTGTGCCCGGTGAAAACGATAAATCTTGCGCTAGGAGGACGACAATGGAAAAGAAATGGTGGCATGGAAAAACGGCGTACCAGATTTACCCCAAGAGCTTTTATGATTCCAATGGAGACGGAATCGGGGATATACCGGGGATTATCAGCAAACTGGACTATCTGAAGGAGCTGGGAGCTGATATTCTGTGGCTCTCACCGGTGTATGTATCGCCGATGGCGGATCAAGGGTACGATATTGCAGATTACTATGGGATCGATCCCCG
Source organism: uncultured Lachnospiraceae bacterium (assembly GCA_944376125.1). Classification (GTDB taxonomy): domain Bacteria; phylum Bacillota; class Clostridia; order Lachnospirales; family Lachnospiraceae; genus UMGS1370. The sequence goes on along the minus strand of CALWBQ010000037.1, from coordinate 116,142 downwards.
CTTTGGAACGATGGAGGACATGGACCGCCTGCTGGAAGAAGCAAGAAAGAGAGACATGTATATTCTGATGGATCTGGTGGTCAATCACTGCTCCGATGAGCACGAGTGGTTCCGGAAGGCATGCGAAGATCCTGATGGCCCCTTCGGAGAGTACTTTTATCTGAGAAGGGCGGGGGAGAATTGGGAGAAAGAACTTCCATGCAACTGGAGGTCCTATTTTGGCGGCCCCGTGTGGAACCGTCTGCCTGAAACAGACCGAATCTATCTCCACGTGTTTCATAAAAAGCAGCCAGATCTTAACTGGGAAAATCCTGGGCTGAGAGATGAGATTTACAAGATGATCAACTGGTGGCTGGACAAGGGGCTGGCAGGATTCCGGATTGATGCCATTATTAATATCAAAAAGCCTCTGCCTCTCACTAGCTACCCGGCTGACAGGGAGGACGGCTTGTGCTCCATGGATACTGTGCTTGCCCATGCAGAGGGAATCGGAGAATTTTTAGGCGAGATGCGGGATCGGGCCTTTGCACCTCACGATGCATTTACCGTGGGGGAAGTCTTTAACGACAAAGAGGGGGAGCTGGAAGATTTTATCGGAGAAAACGGGTATTTTTCCTCTATGTTTGATTTCAGAGAGACGTTGGAGGGAAAATCAGAGGAGGGCTGGTATGCATCCAGGAAGCCCACTCCGGATGAATATAAGCGCTGCTGCTTTGAGAGCCAGCGCAGATCGGAGGGCATCGGGTATCTGTCCAATATCATTGAAAATCACGATGAACCCAGAGGAGTCAGCCATTATCTGCCTCGGGAAGCGCAGAATGAGACGGGGAAAAAATTGCTGGCCACCATGTATTTCTGCCTGAAGGGACTGCCATTTATTTATCAGGGGCAGGAGCTGGGAATGGAGAATATTGAGTTTCGCTCCATCGATGATGTGGATGATGTCAACACACTGGATGAGTATCAGGTAGCCTTGAAGGCCGGACTGTCTGAGGAGGAGGCGCTGAAAGCTGTGAACCAATACAGCCGTGATAATGCCAGAACACCCTTCCAGTGGAACAGCGAAGAAAATGCCGGCTTTACCACAGGGACTCCGTGGCTTAGAGTCAACCCTAACTACACAGAGATTAACGCTGAGGAGGAGATGGGACGCCAGGACAGCGTATGGAACTATTACCGGAAGCTGTCAGCCCTTCGGAAAGATCCGGCTTACAGAGAAACCTTGGTCTATGGCAGGACTGAACCGGTGTTGGAAGAGGTGTCCGGAATCATGGCCTACTTTAGAAGGGGAGAGGGGCAGACAATTCTAGTGATTGGAAACTTTACAGGAGAGCCTAGACAGGTGGAGCTGCCGGAACTGGAAAAGGGCAGGAAACGCCTGCTTCTGGACAACGATCTGCTTTGGGAGAAAGAAAAGAAAGAGGCTGCAGCAGTTCCGTGCCCTGCATATAAGGATGGGAAATTGTGGTTAAAGCCTTTCCAGGCACAGGTTATTGAGCTTTAAAAGACGGGCCCCCTCAGTCTGAGGGGGCCTCGTTTTATGCGGCGTTTAATTTAATATTGTGACTCCGGAGCCCTGGCCTGTGCCTGATGACTCGGAACTCTCGCTGCTCTCTGTCTGTTCAGGCGAGACGTTTCCGCTTTCGGCGGCAGTTCCCTGGGAACCATCCTCTTCTGTTGTTATCATTTGGTGACCTTCCGGATAGAAGCTGGCCTGGAATGCATTGCCGCACATGTCGGACGCGTGTACAGTAAGGCCATTGGAATCCATCTCAAAAGAAACCTGGCCGGTGGATTTATTGACGGACAGGGGAGATACGGCTGTTCCGTCAGAGGCAGTACCGCGTATAGAATTGAAATCTACACCGGACTGACTGTCCTCGACGGTAAAGGTAAGAATACCCTCCTCGATGGAGAAATCCTCACCGATGGATGGCGGGGACTCGTCCAGGACATCCACAGGTTCATAGGCAGCGGCTGTCATGCCGTTGAGACCGACTACCGTGACTTCTATGACGCCGTTATGGGTGATGGCCGCTGTGTAATGACCGCGGCTGACTTTTTCCAGTTCTAGTTCCACAGATTCTTGGGTCGTGACCATGCTCTTGATCGGGAGAATGGAACGGACCTCTATTTCTGCCGAAGTATTCTGGTAATCATTGGGGGTAGCGACGGTAATCGTTATGCTGGGCTTAGTGGTCATAAAAAAGAACAGCAGGCCATTGAAAACCAGAAACGGGAGAATGTAGAACAGCAGCAGGTGGAGAAAGCCATCCTGCTTTTTTGGCGTTTTTAGGCCGTATCGCGGGGAAGGCGAACGGCGGCTGGTGCGCTGATCCATGAAATAACTCCTCCTCCATATTGGTATTCGGGATATTTGACCTTAAGCATAGCAGAAAATTTTCCAACTGACAAGATTAACTTCTAAAAACTCCCAAGATGTGGTATCATTTACTTTGAGACGGGGGGATCCCCGGATTGCAAATATCAGCGGCGATTGTGTGAAGCCGCAGGCCGGATGGCCATTTTGCTGCGGCTTGTAAGAGTAAGGAGGTATCCATGATCAAAGAGGCGGCAGAATTTGCAGCGAAAGCCCATGAAGGAGCGGTGAGGAAGGGATCTCAGATCCCCTACATTACCCATCCTCTGGAAACGGCTGTGATTGTATCACTGATGACGAAAGATGAGGAGGTAATTGCAGCCGCGCTGCTCCATGACGTAATAGAAGATGCCGGGATAAAAAAAGAAGAGATAGAGGCACGGTTCGGCAGCCGCGTTGCAGATCTGGTGTCGGAGGAGACTGAGGACAAGTCTCTTGGGTGGCTGGAGAGAAAGACTATCACTTTGAGGAAGCTGGAGACAGCCGGGACAGAGGCCAGGATTCTGACACTGGGGGACAAGCTGAGCAATCTCCGGTGCACAGCCCGCGACATGATGGAGATCGGCGACAAGGTCTGGGACCGATTCAGACAGAAGGATCCGAAACTTCAGGCATGGTATTATACTGGGGTTTTAAAACGGCTGAAGGGACTGGAGCATTTTGGGGCATATCAAGAATACGATGCACTGTGCCGTCTGGTTTTTGGAGAAAAAATATAAAAAATAGGAGAGGAACATGAGCATGAAGAGTCAGTTCAGGAGCGCTGCGGCCAGGATAAGTGCTGCGCTGATGATGGCTGGCGCCATCTTTTTTGCCCTTCCTGGGACAGTGTTTGCGGAAGAAGAATTTGGACCGGGAATTGTGCTGGAACAAAAACTGGAGGCGGAGCAGAAGCAGACAGAGCAGCCAGCCGGCCAGCCGCAGGATGCGCAGACAGAGCAGCCTCCGGCCAGCCAGGAAGAACAGCCGGCGGAGCAGCCTCCGGCAGATATTAAAGCAGTATATCAGGGATTTTTCCTGGGAATCGGGTGGTCTGAGGAGTTCGGCGATAATTATGAATGTCTTCATTCGGGAAGCTATATGACGGCAATGAAAGCTAGCCTGAGAGGCCAGCCGGAAGGAATGACCGGGACGATCGCATACCAAGTTAATGTCAGCGGCTACGGCTGGCAGGACTGGACAGAGAATGCAGCCCAGGCAGGCCAGCCGGACGGCAGCGCGCCTTTAGAGGCGATAAAGGTTGAGCTGACCGGGGAGCTGAAGGATTATTATGATATTTATTACAAGGTATATCAGAATGGAGTGTGGACAGAGTGGGCAGCCAACGGAAATCCTGCGGGGCAGGAAGGCGTGGGGCTGAGAGTAGACGGCATTCGGATGGCGGTAACCGCTAAGGGTCAGAACCCGCCTGCCGAGCCGGAACGGACAGGGCCGTACATTGATCCTTCGCGGCCGATGGTTGCCCTGACCTTTGACGATGGCCCTAAGGCGTCGGTTACGAATCGGATCTTAGACAGCCTGGAGGCAAACGGAGGAAGGGCTACCTTTTTTATGGTAGGCACCAATATTACTGCCGGCAATACGCCGACGATCCAGAGAATGGCGGCTATGGGATGTGAGACGGCAAACCACACCAATGACCATAAGTATCTTACAAAGCTGGGAGCTGACGGAATTCAGTCACAGGTTCTCGCGGTCAATCAGAAGGTTCAGGGGGCCTGCGGAGCGGTGCCTGTCCTTATGAGGCCGCCGGGAGGATACTATGACCAGGCATCTCTCAGCGTGCTGGCATCAATGGGAATGCCGGCTGTCATGTGGTCGATTGATACCAGGGATTGGCAGCACAGAAATCCGGCCAAGACGATCAGCAGCGTATTGGATCACGTCAGGGATGGGGACATTATTTTAATGCATGATATTTACAGCACCACTGCTGATGCGGCAGAGGTCATTATCCCTGAGCTGACAAAGAGGGGATACCAGCTGGTGACAGTCAGCGAGATGGCTGCTTACCGGGGAGGTATGGCTCCTGGCCATGTTTACAGCAGCTTCCGTCAATAACAGTGGGACTGACAAGAGCTCTGGAGATTGATTCTGGAAGAATGCCGCAGAAAAAACACAATAGTGCTTGAAAAAGACCTCTGATAGGACTATAATATGTCTTATCAGAGGTTTCTATTATTATCAGGTCTGTTCAGACAAATATTTCCAAAGAAGGTGCCGATTGAAAAAAATAGTACAGATAATAGCTGCAGGAGCTCTTTTGCCGCTGTTGTGGAGCGCGCCGGTCTTGGCGTCTGCCGGAAGGGAGGGGGAAGCGCCGCCTTCCGAGCTTCTGGTAGGCTGCATTACCGGGGTTTATGAACCCAGAGAAGAAGGATGGAAATTGGATGGAACGATTGTAAAGGAGGAACTCCGCAATTTTCGCTGGGAAGCAGGCCAGGCAAGCGCAGATATGATTCGCACTGTCCGATACGAAAAGGTGGAGTTCCCTGAGGAGATCCCGAATGAGGCCGGGGTGCGGATGGAAGACGCAGACAGCGGAATCAATGGGATCGGAAAGCTGTCCCTAGTGGAGCTGGAACCGGTACTGCAGGAGAACGGCCTTCCGATTAGTGTATGGCAGGAGGATTTTTCCATGGTCTTGACATTTCGGGCGTATGGAGCGGAGACGTATGATTTGGCGGGCAGCCGCCTCAGCCATCGGGAAGGCTCCCCTCCTTTGGAGGGATATGAAGAAGAATTGCTGGGGCTGATCGGAGCGGGGACAGAAGATCACAAAATTACAAAAACAGAGTGGATGGGGGAGAGTTATGTGGATGATTATGGAATCGCCTATCGGAATGCTGAGGCGCACGGGTTCCGAAAGCTGACCGATTACCAGGCGGTTTATACAGGGAAGATTTCATTTCAGAGCTCCCAGGAGGCAGCCGGAGAGTTCTTTGCAGGCAGCCTTTCCGGCGACGAGGAACCGCTGCCGGAGGAAAGCCAGGGGAATGGGGCGGAAGAGCAGGAAGGAGGAAGCGGGAGTATAGAAAATCAGATTCAGCAGCAGACAGCCGAGATGCCGGCGGGGCCCGAGATAATAGCCGCGGAGACAGGAGCAGTACAGGAGCATGGAGAAAAACCTGGGCCGGGTATAGAAGCGCCGCAGAAAGACCAGCGGGAAGCCCGGGAAGAGCGGCCGGTTTCCAGACGGCTGGAGATGATTTTGGTGAAAAATGCAGAGATAGCGGTAAGATCATTTGTGGAATCGGCAGAGCAGGCGGAACAGTGGATTTATCAGAAAACTTCTGTCGTGATCCCTTGGCAGACACTGATAGGAGGAGGGCTGGCGGCTGCAGTTTTCTTCTCTGCGGCATGGCGGAAGAACAAGTATTCCTTGTGAAAAGCCCTCCTATCAGGTATAATGATGACTAAGAAAAGACTGACAATTGGAAGGAGATTGTATATGGAAAATCAGGTATATGATAAATTGGTTCGCTGCTATGAGAGCATCCGCAGCCAGATTCCCTTCACCCCGAAGGTGGCATTAGTCTTGGGATCAGGATTGGGGGACTATGCTGACGGCATTGAGGTGGAAGGAAGCATTGATTACCATTCTATAGAAGGGTTTCCGGTTTCCACGGTGCCGGGGCATAAGGGACGCTTTATTTTTGGACGGGTAAATGGCGTGCCGACAGTGATCATGCAGGGCCGGGTTCACTACTATGAGGGCTATGCCATGACCGATGTAGTGCTTCCAATCCGTCTGATGAAGATGATGGGGGCTGAGATTCTGTTTCTGACAAATGCTGCAGGCGGGGTCAATTATGATTTCGCTGCAGGAGACTTTATGATCATCCGGGATCAGATCGCCTGCATGGTGCCGTCCCCGCTGATTGGGCCGAACTTGGATGAGCTGGGGCCCAGATTTCCGGATATGAGCCAGATCTACGATAAAGAGCTGAGGGATATTATCAAGGAATGTGCGGCAAAGCGGAACATTAAGGTTCAGGAGGGCGTTTATGTCCAGTTTACTGGGCCGGCCTATGAATCGCCCCAGGAAGTGAAGGTAAGCAGAATTCTGGGCGGAGATGCAGTGGGCATGAGTACTGCGTGCGAAGCGGTTGCCGCCAATCACATGGGAATGAAGATCTGCGGAATTTCCTGTATCTCCAACCTGGCCTGCGGTATGACTGACCAGCCGTTAAGCCACCAGGAGGTTCAGGAGACTGCAGACCGGGTGGCACCGCTGTTCAAGCAGCTGGTGACAGATTCTATTACGGAGTTTGGAAAGAGAATGTAATCTGCGGCTGCTCGGAAACCGCACATCGAATAGGACTTTCATATTATATTAAGATTTCTTGTCGCTTTTTGTTAAGAAATTGGTATGGTATTCTTGATAAAAATGTAGTAAGATAGAGCATGCCATAAAATGATACTGCGGAGAAAGATTAGAATAAATAGATGAGGAGAGTCGATTATTATGATGAAGAAAACCTATGGATTGGCTATGGCGATCGTTCTGATGGCTGGACTGACAGCCTGCTCTTCCGGAAGCGGAGAAACGACGGCAGCGGAGACGACTGAGGCTGTTGCGGAGGCTTCCACTGAGGCGGAAACGACGACGGCTGCAGAGACAACTGAGGAGGAGAGAGAAGAAGACTATGTTGACGGGACCGTTGCATCGGTAGATGAGACGACGATGACTGTCAATTCCGATGATGGGACGGAGGTTACCTTTGATATTTCCAACGCTGCAGTAAATGGGGATTACCCACTGGGTGCCGGCGATGAAGTATCGGTTATGTACTATGTGGACGATGCGGCAGAGGTTAAGGAGGCAGCGGAGATTGATATCTACTATTCTGTTGCTGAGGAAAACGCTGACGGCGATCCTGTGATGACGGGGATTGTAGAAGACGCTACTATGAATACAATTGCCATAACCGATGAGGCAGACGGACAGACTTATTATTTTTCCACGGCTATCGCCCAGATGGTTACTGGAGAGAATGGTCTGGCAGTAGGCGATGAAGTAAGACTCACATATCTGGGAGATGTGGGAGATGAGGAATATCCGGGTCTGGCAGTCAAGGTAGTTACCTCGGATATGTATGACAGTGAGGAGGCATCCGTCAATACTCTGACCGGAACGGTCTGCGCTGTAAGTGAGGGAAGAGTGGATCTGGAGACTGCAGACGGAAATATTTTTAATTTCGTAGATCAGGGCGCTGATCTGTCTATGGCCAGCGAAGGCGACACTCTGACGATTATCTACGAAGGAAGCCTGTCTGAGCATGAAATTCCGGCAGTCGGCCTTGAATAAAAATGAATTTGCCTGCAGATGCAGACACTGATAAAGAAAAGCCGAGTCCCTTGTAAAGCGAGGGGCCCGGCTTTTGCTGTGCAGCAGACCGCGGCTTCATCTGTATGATTCTGTTCAGGACAGCTTGGCCGGCGGCAGAGAAGGGAAAATGGATGTAGTGCAATTTGAGATTATATGGTATGATAGTGGGACTGAAAAGCTAATATGCCGCTTGACCCGCGGTATGCGGCCCGCCGGATCACCGGCGGGGCTTTTACGGGAATGATGCAAAGGGGATAAAAATGAGATGATGTTCAGCAGAAGAGATTTGGTGAAATTGTTGGCACCGCTGGTTGTGGAGCAGATACTGGCAGTGCTGGTAGGTATGGCAGATGTGGTGATGGTAGCGGCTGTAGGGGAGGCTGCGGTGTCCGGTGTTTCCCTGGTGGATTCGATCAATATCTTAATTATTCAGCTTTTGTCTGCCCTGGCTACGGGAGGGGCGGTGATATCCGCCCAGTATCTGGGAAAACAGAAGCCTGACCAGGCATGCAGGGCAGCAGGGCAGCTAATCTCTATTACGACTCTGCTGTCGGTGACGCTGACAGCCATTGCTCTGGTGCTTAACCGCCGGCTCTTGGGGGTGGTTTTCGGCAGTGTGGAAACGGAGGTTATGAATAACGCTGAGATCTATTTTGCGATTACAGCGGCTTCGTATCCTTTCCTGGCACTGTACAATTCTTGTGCAGCTCTGTACCGTTCTATGGGAAACTCTAAGGTGTCCATGAAGGTATCCCTCCTGATGAATGCCATCAACGTGGCAGGGAATGCAATCTGCGTTTTCGGGCTGCACATGGGGGTAGAGGGTGTCGCCTACCCGACTCTTATTTCCAGAATGACAGCGGGGATTATTATGATGGTGCTGATCCGAAAGCCATCCAATGAAATCCGCCTGAAATCCGCAAGGGATCTGAAGCTGAACCGGAAGATGATTGAAAATATTCTGGCAGTGGGAATCCCAAATGGTTTAGAAAACAGCATTTTTCAGATCGGCAAGCTGACGCTGCAGAGTCTGGTCTCTTCACTGGGCACGACGGCCCTGGCCAGTTATGCAGTAGCTTCCAACCTGGTAACACTCCAATATCTGCCTGGCCAAGCTATTGGCCTTGGGCTGATTACGATAGTGGGGCAGTGTGCCGGAGCTGGGGAGTTTGAACAGGCAAAGAGCTATACAAAGCTGCTGATCAAAGTGAATTATGCCTGCCTTCTGGTGATCTGCACCGTTATGGTGCTGGGGAGCGGGACGATTGTGCAGATCTATAATCTGTCGCCGGCTGCCGGTGAGGAGGCCAGAATGATGATGACGGCACACGCGCTGGCAATGACCATATGGCCGATTGCCTTCACACTTCCCAATGTCCTGAGGGCGAGCCTGGATGCTAAATTTACCATGCTGGTGTCCGTGAGCTCTATGTGGATTTTCCGTGTCGGGCTGGCTTACTTCTTTGTCAGGGTGATGAATATGGGGATCATGGGCGTCTGGTATGGAATGTTTGTAGACTGGATTTTCAGAGCCGCTCTTTTCGGGATTCGTTTTAAAGAGTACGGAAAGCGAAAGATGCGGCAGCTGACGTAACAGATCTAAGCGAAAGGTCAGGGCAGTTCATTCCAGAGGGTAAAGCCAAGAATCAGGACGCCGCCCAGCACCTGCTGCCAGGTCATGGTTTCTCCCAGAAGGAAAACAGAGACTAGAACGGCTACCAGAGGATCGATGTAGCTTAAAATAGCAGCTTTCTGTCCGGGAAGTTCTTTTAAAGAAGAAAAATACAGGCAGTACGTAATACCGGTATGAATGATTCCCACAATCAGCAGAGCGCTCCACCCGATGCCGTCGAGGTTCTGGAGATGGATGCCGCTGGTGAGAAGCACATAGGGGATGAGAATCAGGATCGCTGCTAGGAACTGAAGAAATGTTCGGTGGATTCCTTCTACTTTCCGGATAAATTTGTTGAGCAGAATGACAGCGGCATAAAATACGGCAGCTCCCAGGCCAAAAAGGATTCCGACAATATGGGAGGAACGATTTCCAAAGTCCCCGATGCCGGTGATCAGGACAAGTCCCAGAGTGGACATGAAAAAGCAGATAATTTGCTTTCGGCTCAGCTTTTCATGGAATAAGATCGGACAGGCGAGAGTAACGATGACCGGAGCAAAATAATAGCTGAGGGTGGCGATAGAAACAGTGGTGTATTTGTACGCTTCAAAAAGCAGGATCCAGTTGATTCCCATGGCAATGCCGGAAAAAAGCAGGAGGGGAATTTCTTTTTTGATGCTGCGGAGGGGGATAGACTGCCTGGAAACCAGCAGATAGCCTCCGATCAGGGCTGCCGCCAGGACAGCACGGTACAGGGCAAGTTCCCCGGAAGTCAGAGGTATGTGGCGAACAAACAGGCCGAGAGTTCCGAAGACGGCCATAGAGATTATCATCATAGTGCGGGCATTGCTTCTTTGATTCATAATTGCAGACCTCCAAAATGGCTGTGACAGATTGCAGACCGTTTTCGCGGCTGGCGGAGACGGCTGATCAGCCTATCATACCACGATCCCGGATGAGAAGCAAATATGGAAAGAAAGAAAAAGCGGATGGGACTAGAAAATACAGGATATTATTGGGCGGAGAGCATGTTGGAAACTGTTCCCTGACCGGTATGAGTTTGGCCAGGGGACGGCACCGGGTACAGCGGCTGCTGCCGCATTTCGTTTTTGATTTTACCTAGAATATTAAAAAAATATAAAATTAGCACTCACCTATTGACAGTGCTAATAATAAGTGTTATAGTACGACTAGAACAAAAAGGAAAGTTGGTTTTATAAGTTCCGAAAGGAGGAGCCTATGAATATTAATAAATTTACTCAGAAATCTGTTGAGGCTGTCCAAGGGTGTGAAAAACTGGCTTATGAGTATGGAAACCAGCAGATGGAGCAGGAGCATTTGCTCTACAGTCTGCTGACCTTGGATGACAGCCTGATAATGAAACTGATTACGAAGATGGGCGTCCAGAAAGAGATGTTTTTGGATGAGGTCCAGAAAGCACTGGGGCAGCTTCCGAAAGTGAGCGGAGGCGGTCAGCTCTACGTCAGCAATGATTTAAATAAAGTTCTGATCAGCGCAGAGGATGAGGCCAAAGCCATGGGCGATGAGTATGTGTCCGTGGAGCACCTGTTCCTGGCAATGCTGAAACAGCCGGACCGGACATTGAAGGAGTTGTTCCGGCTTTACAATATTACGAGAGAATCGTTTCTTCAGGCTCTGTCTACCGTGAGAGGGAACCAGAGGGTTGTCAGCGACAATCCAGAGGCGACTTACGACACGCTGTCCAAGTACGGATATGACCTGGTGGAGAGAGCCAGAGACCAGAAGCTGGATCCCGTGATTGGGCGTGACAGTGAGATCCGAAATGTGGTTCGGATCCTTTCCCGAAAGACTAAGAACAACCCAGTCCTGATCGGTGAGCCTGGTGTCGGCAAAACGGCCGTTGTGGAGGGCCTCGCCCAGAGAATTGTTCGCGGCGATGTACCTCAGGGGCTGAAGGATAAGAAATTGTTTGCTCTGGATATGGGATCGCTGGTTGCGGGCGCTAAGTACCGGGGCGAGTTTGAGGAGCGTCTGAAAGCCGTTCTGGAGGAAGTAAAGAAAAGTGAAGGGCAGATTATTCTGTTTATCGATGAGCTGCATACCATTGTGGGTGCCGGCAAGACAGAAGGCTCTATGGATGCCGGGAATATGCTGAAGCCCATGCTGGCAAGAGGTGAGCTCCACTGTATCGGCGCCACGACTCTGGATGAATACCGGAAATACATTGAAAAAGATGCGGCTCTGGAGCGTAGGTTCCAGCCAGTTATGGTTGATGAGCCGACCGTGGAGGACACGATCTCTATTTTGAGGGGCTTGAAAGAGCGGTATGAGGTGTTCCATGGCGTCAAGATCAACGACTCAGCTCTGGTTTCCGCTGCGGTTTTGTCAGACCGTTATATCAGCGACCGGTTCCTGCCGGATAAAGCGATTGACTTGGTGGATGAAGCGTGTGCTCTTATCAAGACAGAGATGGATTCGATGCCGGCTGAGCTGGATGAATTGTCCAGAAAGATTATGCAGCTGGAGATTGAGGAAGCGGCTCTAAAGAAGGAGACTGATCATCTGAGCCAGGAGCGTCTGGCGAATCTCCAGAAGGAGCTGGCGGAACTCCATGACAAATTTGCGGCCCAGAAGGCTCAGTGGGAGAATGAAAAAGCCAGTGTTGAGCGGCTTTCTTCCCTGAGGGAGGAAATCGAGTCTGTCAACAGGCAGATTCAGGATGCCCAGCAGAAATATGATCTGAATAAGGCTGCTGAACTGCAGTACGGGAAGCTGCCGCAGCTTCAGAAAGAGCTGGCGGAAGAGGAAGAAAAGGTTCGCAGTCAGGATATGAGCCTGGTCCATGAGAGCGTTTCAGAGGATGAGATTGCCAGAATTATTTCCCGTTGGACCGGTATTCCGGTGGCAAAGCTGACCGAGAGTGAGCGGAGCAAGACTCTCCATCTGGATGAGCAGCTTCACAAACGGGTCATTGGCCAGGATGAGGGCGTCGAAAAGGTAACAGAAGCAATTATCCGGTCGAAGGCCGGCATCAAGGATCCGACAAAGCCGATTGGTTCTTTCCTGTTTCTGGGACCTACCGGTGTCGGCAAAACAGAGCTGGCAAAGGCGCTGGCAGAAGCGCTGTTTGATGATGAGTCCAACATGATCCGTATCGACATGAGCGAATATATGGAGAAGCACTCTGTAGCAAGGCTGATCGGCGCGCCGCCAGGATACGTAGGGTACGAGGAAGGCGGCCAGCTTACAGAAGCTGTCCGGAGAAAACCATACTCAGTAGTGCTGTTTGACGAGGTGGAGAAGGCCCATCCGGATGTGTTCAATGTGCTGCTCCAGGTGCTGGATGACGGGCGTATCACAGACTCAATGGGCAAGACGGTAGACTTTAAGAATACGATTTTGATTATGACCTCCAATATTGGATCTCAGTATCTGCTGGAGGGAATCGACCATGAGGGAAACATCAAGCCTGAGGCGGAGGCACTGGTTATGAATGACCTGCGGGCTCACTTCAGACCGGAATTTTTGAACCGTCTGGATGAGACAATCCTCTTTAAGCCGCTGACGAAAGAGAACATTTCCGGCATTGTGGATCTGTTGATCGCGGATGTAAACAAGCGTCTGGCTGACAGGGAGATCAAGATCGAACTGACAGATGAAGCTAAGAACTTTGTGACAGACAACGGTTACGATCCGGTGTACGGTGCCCGGCCGTTAAAGAGGTATCTGCAGAAAAATGTAGAAACTTTGGCCGCCCGGCTGATCCTAAATGATGGCGTGAGAGCCGGAAATACCATTGTGATCGATGTGGCAGAGGACAACAGCCGTCTGCTGGCATATACGGAATAAAGGGCAGAACCGGGCCGCTTTCAGGCGGCCCGGCTGTTGGCTGCAGCTATAATAAAATCAGGGCAGTGGGAACCGCTGCTCTTTTTTTGCGTTCTTCGGTCAGCGCTTTCGGCTGCGCTGAAATGAGAGGTAGTAGAGCAGGCCGGTCAGGTCGGCGAGAAACCAGCCGATGGGAACAGCCCACCAGATGCCTGCGACACCGATGGCTGGGATAGATGACAAGAGATAGGCGAGAGCCACGCGGGTTCCGAGAGAGATTACCGTGAGAACCACTGACATTCCCGGTTTCCCTAGAGCGCGGTACAGCCCGTACAAGAGAAAGAGGCAGCCAATGCCGCAGTAAAAGGCTCCTTCAATGTGGAGATAGCGGATTCCCTCAGAGATGATGGCGGTCTCCTCCGGACTGACAAACAGCAGCATCAGCGGCTTTGCCAGGATCCATACTCCTGCTGAGATTATGATGCAGAAGATCATCGCAGTGAGAATCGCTCCTCTCAGCCCTTTCCGGATGCGGTCTTCTTCTCCGGCCCCGTAATTTTGAGCGATAAAGGTGGAAAAGGCATTTCCGAAATCCTGGACAGGCATATAGGCAAAGGAATCAATTTTGACAGCAGCGGCAAAGGCGGCCATGATGGTGGGGCCAAAGCTGTTGACCAGCCCCTGCACCATGAGTATTCCCAGATTCATTACGGATTGCTGAACACAAGTCAGAATAGAAAAACTTGCGATCTCTTTGATGCAGGCTAAGCGAATCCGAAAATCTCCTCGTCTGATCCGAAACTGGGGGCAGCGCACCCAGGTGTAAACGGCGATTCCTATGCCGGAGACATACTGAGAAATGACGGTCGCCTCTGCGGCGCCTGCCACCCCCCTGCTGAGACCCAATACAAACCAGAGATCCAGCACAATATTCAGCAGGGCCGAGATTGCCAGAAAAATCAGCGGAATCACAGAATTGCCCACAGCCCGCAGGAGGGAAGCAAAATAGTTGTAGAGAAAAGTGGCGGCAATTCCGCAGAAGATGACTGCCAGGTATTCCCGCATGAGATCCCAGACCTGGTCCGGCACCTTTAAAAATGCCAGGATAGGGTCAAGGAAGGCGAAAGCAAGGATATTTAACATCACGGTCAAAGCTGAAATGATCAGAAAAGATGCGCAGATTCCTTCTTTCAGCCCTTTCTCATCTCCCTGGCCGCAGCGGATGGAAAAGACGGCTCCGCTTCCCATGCACAGTCCCAGCAGGATTGAAGTGAGAAATGTCATCAGAGTGAAGGCGGAGCCCACCGCAGCTAGAGCATTGGGTCCTATAAATTGTCCCACGATCAGGGTATCTGCCACATTGTAGCACTGCTGAAGCAGATTTCCCAGGATCATTGGCAGGGCGAAGCGAAGCATAACGCCCATTACGGGTCCTTTTGTCAGATTTCCATCCATTTTTCCACCTGCAACTTTCTAAACGAAATTAAAAACTTACATTACGAAAGAAATTATAGCTTTATTTTATCTGTAAGTCAATCGCAAGATTGTTTTTCGAAATAGATTCCTGTATAATTAAGAAAAAGAAATCAGACGGGAGGCGCGGTTATGTTTTTAGACGGTCTGGATGGACTGGATCAGAAAATTGTTCGTCTGCTGATACAGAATGCCAGAATGTCCTATTCGGATATTGGACAGCAGGTGGGAATTTCCAGGGTGGCAGTAAAGGCGCGGATTCAGGCGCTGGAGCAGAAAGGGATCATAGAGGAATACACGACGGTTATCAATCCCCAGAAAATCAGCGGGGCTGTTTCGTGCTACTTTGAGATTGAAACATTGCCGGAAACGTTTAGCCAGGTAACAGAAACCCTGAGAGACAATGAAACGGTTACTCAGATCTACCGGGTCACAGGGAACAGCCGGCTCCACGTCCACGCGGTAGCTGCTTCCAGCGAGGAGCTGGAGACGTTTATCCGGGATGTGATGGATCCGCTCCCCGGGGTGACTAGCTGCAGCTGCAGCATGATCCTGTCAAGGGTGAAGGACATTAAAGGGCTGCGCCTGTAGGAAGCTGGGAAATTTTGCACATATTGTAAGAGAAATGTAAAGCAAAATCGTTGTATTTATGGTAAGATATTAGCGTCAGTGCACACTGGCGTGATCTGGATGATATCGGAAGATCAGATGAGGAGGAGAAGCAGCATGGCTGAGACGAACATTCTTGTTGTGGATGATGAAAAGGAGATTGCGGATCTGATAGAAATCTATCTGGTCAGTGACGGATATAAAGTTTTTAAAGCGAACAATGCAAAAGAAGGGCTGGATATCTTGGAAAAGCAGGAGATTCAGCTGGTTTTGCTGGATATTATGATGCCGGGGATGGATGGGCTGGAGATGTGCAAGAAGATTCGGGAGAACAACAATATCCCCATCATTATGCTCAGCGCGAAGTCCACAGATCTGGACAAGATTTTGGGGCTCGGCACTGGGGCCGACGATTACGTGACGAAGCCGTTTAACCCATTGGAGCTGACTGCCAGGGTAAAGTCCCAGCTTAGGCGCTACACCCAGCTCAATCCCAGCAGTGCGGCCAGAACGGATGCCGGAGCGAAAAACGAGATCGTGATCAGGGGACTGACGATTAACAAGGACAATCACAAGGTTTCCGTGTACGGGGAGGAGATCAAGCTGACTCCGATTGAGTTTGATATTTTGTACCTGCTGGCATCGAATCCAGGCCATGTATTCAGTACAGACGAGATTTTTGAGAAAGTCTGGAATGAAAAAGTGTATGAGGCTAATAATACTGTCATGGTTCATATCCGGAGGCTGCGGGGCAAGATGAAGGAGGACACCAGACAGAATAAGATCATTACGACAGTGTGGGGAGTAGGATACAAAATTGAAAAATGATATGAGCAGGCGTTTTTATACGCGGGTGGTTGCAAATATTCTTTACAGTGCAGGGGTTGTCTGCCTGGTAGAGATTTTCCTGGTGACGAATCTGTCGATGATCACCACCTATCTGCAGGAGAGCGGGGAAGGCAGCTTCTTTTTAAGCGTTTTAGAGTCAGGGACGGTGACAGTCCTGGCCTGTGTGCTTTTGGGAATCTGCCTTTTTGCGGCAATTTTTCTGTTTCTTCAGAGGCGCTCTCTGGAGTACATAAGAAAGATCTATGAGGCGGTAGAAAATATTTCCAAGGGAGATCTGAATACAGAGATCGAGGTGGTAGGAGATGACGAGTTTTCCAGCATGGCGGCGGGCCTGAACCAGATGACCCGGGATATCCGCAGCCTGATGGACAAGGAGCGGGAGGCAGAGAGAAGCAAAAATGAGCTAATCACCAATGTAGCCCACGATCTGAGGACTCCTCTGACTTCGATTATTGGGTACCTGGAGCTGCTGTCCAACGGCACGCCCATGACGCCGGAGATGGAAAAGAAATATATTGATATTGCCTACACCAAGGCGAAACGCCTGGAAAAGCTGATAGAAGATCTGTTTGGCTTTACTAAGCTCAATTACGGAAAAATTTCTATGAAGGTTTCGAAAGTGGACATTATTAAGCTGCTGAGCCAGCTTCTGGAGGAATTCTATCCCAGTTTTGCAGAAAAAAATCTGGTCTATGAGCTGAGAAGCAATGTTCCGGCCAAGATTATTACAGCGGATGGAAATCTCCTGGCCCGCCTGTTTGACAATTTGATCAATAATGCGATCAAATATGGGGCGGAGGGCAAGAAGATACTGGTGGATGTGGAAGCGGATGACCAGGTCGTCACAGTCTCAGTAACGAATTACGGATATGTGATTCCTGCCAACGAGCTGCCACTTTTATTCAACAAATTTTATCGGGTAGAGCGCTCCAGATCGTCTGCCACAGGCGGGACAGGGCTGGGCCTGGCTATCGCGAAAAACATTGTGGATATGCATGGCGGAGATATCCATGTTGCCAGCGATCTAAACGGAACGGTGTTTACTGTGCGGCTGAAGGTAAACTTTGATATCAATAAGGAGAATTTTGGCGAGATTGGATAAGAGCAATATGGCAACAGGAAGAAAATTGAAATATGGCTTTGCATTTACAGTCTGCCTCCTGATTTTTTTCGCTGTCTTTTTTGGGGCAGGCTGCGGAAATGAGCAGGGGAAGGCGCAGGGAGCTGTCCTGGAGGAAACAGAGCATTATCTGGAGACCCAGGTGGCTATGGATGCCAGTTATGGGTTTGACAACATGGCCAAAGGCGGCCGCTATCTGCCGGTATATGTGACTTTGGAGAATCTGTCGGAGGAGCCGTTCAGCGGCGATATCCGCGTGGTGTCCATGGAGTCCGATTACAATATCTATCAGTATGAATTCCCTGTTGTTCTGGAAGGAGGGGAATACAGCCAGCAGAATCTGAATATCCCTTTGGGGGTCAAGACAGATCAGATGTATGTCTGCCTCTATGATGAGAACGGAGATATAGTAATGCGGAAGCGGCTGAAGCTGAATACCAGGGAGGATATTCCGGAGCTTTTGATTGGCGTTATCAGTGACAGCCAGGACCGCCTGGAATATTTTGACGACGTAGGAGTCAGCTATGGCACTCTCAGGACGCGGCTCTGCTCCATGATTGCGGGCAGTGTTCCAACCCAGGCTGCCGGCTTGGATCAGCTGGATATCCTTCTGATCTCCAATTATGATGTGAGGCGCTTATCTGAGGATCAGATGGCGGCTATCGAGGAATGGGTAAACCGGGGCGGTGTTCTGCTTTTGGGAACCGGAGCCAGGGGGGCAGAGAGTGTCCAGGAATTTCTTGATGGCAATCTTAAGACAGAACCTCAGGACCTGGGGATAATTTCTGTCAATATGGGAGAGGGATATCTCTTTACGGGAACCGGCTCTTCTTACCTGAATCTTTCCTGCAATGATATCACTCTTCGGGAGGGGACGGTTCTTTTTGAAAGTGACGGGATTCCCCTGATTACGGCTGTGACGCGGGAGAGCGGGATGATTGCTGCGGCAGCTTTCGATTTTGCGGATCTGGATGAGTTTTGCTTTGAGAATCCGTCCTACGTTGACGATATGCTGACCAAGCTGTTGGGAAGTGCAAGAATTACCAGGCTCTCGGATTACCTGTACAGCGGGACGTCAAAGATCTACTGGGCGGTGCAGGGAATCATTGGAGGAGGCAATGTAGACAAGCTGCCCAGGATCGGCCTGTATGCTGTAGTCTTGCTCAGTTATATTTTGCTGGCAGGACCGGGACTGTACTTTTTCTTAAAGCACAGAGATATGAGACAGTATTACCGCGGAAGCGTTGTTCTTCTGTCTCTGCTCTGTACGGGGATTATCTACGGCATGAGCGGTGATACTCGTTTTACCAGCACTTTTTTTAACTACGCAACCATTCAGGATGTGTCAGACAGCGTGGTGACGGAGTCTACCTTTATCAATATGCAGGCTCCTTATGACCGGCCCTATACTGTTTCCCTGGATCCAAGCTATGCTGTTCGCCCGATTACTCGGAGTGCCTACTATGATTCAGAGCAGGCTCCCAGCTTTAACGGCGAAGAGACGCCGAATATCACTATCCGATATGAGGAAAACGCGACAAAACTTCAGGTGCAGGATATCCCAGCATTTTCACCCAGCTATTTTAAACTGGAAAAGCGGCTGGACGGGACAGGCGCGGCCCCTATTCTGGGAGAACTGTCCTATTTTGATAATCGGATCAGCGGTTCTATCACTAACAATATGAACTGTAAGGTTGAGAATGCTGCCGTGCTTCTCTATGGTTCTCTGGTGATGGTGGGGGACATAGAGCCGGGAGAGACGGTAACTTTGGATCAGGTGCCGGCGGTCCGTTATCCGACGGATGCGAATCTGGCGGCAGATACTGCCCAGGTGATTACCGGAGCCAGCCGGTATGACCGGGCGGATATTTCAGACCGGGAGTATATGGAGACATTGTCCAGAACCAGTCTGATGGAATATTACCTTACAGAATATCTTACAGGGTATCAGCCAGGAGCCAGGATCGTGGCTTTCCGCGATGTGGAGAGCGAAAACACATTTTTGTTGGATGATGAGTACGAGGTGTCCGGACTTACCATGTATACGGCTGCTGCAGAGACAGATATGAGCCGTGACGGGCTGGTGTATCGGCCGTCTGTAACCAGGCCGCCGACCGTGGTTAACGGCACCTACCAGGCAGCTGCCAACACGATCTCAGGCATTACGCCGGTGACGCTGGAGTACAGTCTGGGGAGTGATCTGGATATCGAAACGCTTGCCTTTGAGAGCTTGTCCCAGGTCTTTACCGAAAGCGGGGGCGCTGCCGGGCTAAGGCCGTTTGAAGGCGGAATCTATTTTTATAATTATCAAGAAGGCGACTATAACCTGATGGAAAGCGGGAAGAGCAGCTATGACGCTTCCGAGCTGAAGCCTTATCTGTCTCCTGGCAATACGATTACCGTCCGATATGTGTGCGACAGCCCGGAGGAATTCGGGAATGTGGCCCTTCCGATATTAAGTGTGACAGGGAGGGAGCGAAATGCTGAAAATTAAGGATTTGACAAAAACCTTTGGGAGATATCACGCCCTGTCAGGGCTGAATATGGAGGTGCCGGAGGGATCGCTGTATGGATTTGTAGGACCCAATGGCGCCGGGAAGACTACAACAATTAAGATTCTGTGCGGGCTGTTGATGCCTGACAGCGGGAGCGTGGAGATCTGCGGCATGGATATTGCAGAGAGACCCAGGGAGATCAGAGGGCTCATCGGCTACGTCCCGGACTACTTTGGCGTCTATGAAAACCTTAAGGTATCAGAATATATGGAATTTTTTGCGTCTTGCTATGGGCTATACGGGCTGAAGGCCAGGAGGCGGTGCACCGCGCTTCTGGAGCAGACCGGGCTGGAAGAAAAGACGGAGTTTTATGTGGACGGGCTCTCCAGAGGAATGAAGCAGAGGCTGTGTCTGGCCAGGGCCATGATCCATGATCCTCAGATTTTGATTATGGATGAGCCTACATCGGGCATGGATCCCAGAAGCCGTTTTGATTTTAAAGAAATTATTCGGGAGCTGAATGAGCAGGGGAAGACGATTCTGATTAGTTCCCACCTGCTCCAGGAATTGTCAGAGATCTGTACGGATCTGGGGATCATCGAACAGGGAAGAATGGCGCTGAGCGGAAATATGGAGGAAATTCTGAACAGAGTCGATACCTCCCGCCCGCTGTCTATCACGGTAAATGGGCGGGTGGAGCAGGCGCTGGCGATTCTCAGAAGCCATCCCTGTGTGCAGACGATTTCTGTTAAGGACAAAGAGATGATGGTGGGCTTTATGGGGGATAAGCAGGATGAGGCCCAGCTTCTGCAGCAGCTGGTTGACGCCGAGGTCCCTGTCTGCGGGTATTCGCGGGTTCGCGGCGACCTGGAAACTTTGTTTATGCAGATCACGGAGAAGGACGAGAAGGAGGTGCTGATCCATGAAGGCTAACGCTGTGTACAGAAAAGAAGTCAAAGCCAGCTCCAGAAGCATCCGTTTTTCCATGGCGCTGATGGGATTCAATGGGATACTGGCGGCCGCGGCCCTCATCAATATGTACTCTCTCCTGTACCAGGTGAGAACCACGGCGGAGATTCAGTATTCCGGCCTTCTGGAAATGTACAGAATTGTGGCGGCAGTTGAGTTTGCGCTGCTGCTGTGCGTGATGCCGGCGATCGCCTCGGGGAGTATCAGCGGGGAGAGGGAGCATAGGACACTGGATCTTCTGCTGACTACCCAGATGTCGCCCAGGCAGATCGTGTGGGGAAAGCTGATGGCTTCTCTGGGAGATATGTTTCTCATTCTGATATCCAGCTTTCCTGTGATGGCTCTGGTATTTGTCTATGGCGGTGTTACGGTTAAAGATTTGTTTATAGTGTTTTTGTGCCTGGTGACAACGGCGCTGATGATCACAGGCATCGGTCTTTACTGTTCCGCTGTATTTCAGAGAACGGTGCTGTCTGCCGCAGTCTCCTACGCTGCAGTAGTTCTCCTGGTCGGCGGGACGGTGGCGGCCAACCGGTTTGTCCTGGGGCTTTCCACTATGCGGTGGAACAGTTATATGAATCAGATCGGGAGTGTTGCCAGCCAGGCCACTTCCGGAGGATTTCAATATTTGCTGCTTTTCAACCCGGCGGTTACTTTTTATTCTATCATCAGGGAGCAGTCGGGGAGCCGAAATGCTTTGGACGGGATTGCCGGCTGGATCGGCCTCCACAGTGAAGGGTGGATTGCTGACAGATGGATTCTGGTCAGCCTCTGTGTGCAGCTGGTCTCTGCTGTGCTGCTGATCAGAGGAACTGCCAGATGGATTGACCCGGCCTCCAGAAAGCGCAGAATGCCAGCCAAATCTTTCTGGAGAAACCGAAAAAAGAACTAAAAAAGCCGAAAAACTGCTGTGATGATGATACAGGCTCCGGCGCCCAGGAGGGTGGGGAGGGCGGCAGATACTGCCGTCCATTTCCAGGAGCCGGTCTCTTTTTTTATGGTCAGAAGCGTGGTGGAGCAGGGCCAGTGGAATAGACAGAACAGTACCATGGAAACGGCAGTCTGCCAGGTCCAGCCGTTAGCCGTGAGAAGTTCTTTCAGCACCATAGTATCCTTCATATCTGTCAGGACGCCTGATTGAAGGTAGGCCATCAGGATAATCGGCAGAACGATCTCGTTAGCCGGGAAACCGAGGATAAATCCAGTGAGAATTACACCGTCCAGCCCCATCAGCCGTCCGAGAGGATTCAGAATCCCTGTAAGTATCGATAAGAGAGTGGGGGCATCTGCAGCCGGCCCGCTCCCGGATAAGGTTCGGGCAAAGGCAAGCCATCCGTTTTCTGGCCCTACATAGGCGATGTTAGCCATGCCCCAGATCAGGATACCTGCAGGGGCAGCCACGGCAGCGGCGCGTCCGAGGACGAACAGGGTCCGGTCAAAGATGGAGCGGAGAATGACTTTGCCGATCTGGGGACGGCGGTAGGGGGGAAGTTCCAAAGTAAAGGAGGATGGAACCCCCTTTAAAAGTGTGTGGGACAGGAGCCAGGATGCCCCCAGAGTAGCCAAAACGCCCAGAAGTATCACAAGGGTGAGACACGCGGCGGCTGCCAGGGAACCGGCAGCGTTCCTTTGAATTCCGGCGGTGAAGAATAGAGTGATCAGGGTAAAGAGCGTGGGGAACCGGCCATTGCAGGGGATCATGGCGTTGGTCAGGATGGCGATGAGCCGTTCTCTGGGGGAATCGATGATCCGGCAGCCAGTGACGCCGGCTGCGTTGCAGCCCAGCCCCATAGCCATGGTCAGACACTGTTTTCCGCAGGCGCGGCAGCGCTCAAAAGCCCGGTCCATGTGAAAGGCCACTCTGGGGAGATATCCGAGATCCTCCAGCAGGGTAAACAGAGGAAAGAAAATGGCCATGGGGGGAAGCATGACAGAGATAACCCAGGCCAGTACACGGTAAAGGCCGTAGACCAGTGAGCTGACGGCCCATTCCGGGGCAGAGAGGGCCGTCAAGCCGTCAGCCAGCCAGCCTTCTGCCTGAAACAAGGCATCCCACAGAAGCTGGGAAGGATAGTTGGCTCCGGCCATAGTGAGCCAAAAAACCAGCAGGAGAAGGCCAGCCATGATGAATTTTCCGGAGATCGGTCCCGTGACGATACGGTCGATCAGCTCATCTCTGGCACGGTAGTCCGTCCGGCTGTAGGAAACGGTTTCGTCTGCCAGACACTTTGGAGAAAAATCCAGGCAGTCGTAGGAAAATGTTTGGCTGCTGGCATCAAAAATGGCCTGGCGGATTTCATGGAACGTGCAGGCCCGCCTGGCACAGCATGGGACTACTGGAATCTGCAGTACATCCTGGAGAAGGGAAAAGTCGATGGAGATTCCTTTTTTTTCGGCTTCATCACAGAGATTGATGCACAGCACGATGGGAAGTCCTCTATCTCTGACGCAGTCCAGCCGAGTGATCTGAGAGAGAAGATACAGTCCACGTTCCAGGCAGGTGGCATCGCAGACCGTTACAATGACATCCGCCTGCCCGGAGGCGAGAAAATTGCGGGTAACTTCTTCCTCCGCTGAGTGGGGATTCAGGGAGTAGGTTCCGGGAAGATCCACCAGGAGAAAATCCCGGCCGCCATATTGAAAAACACCCTGGGCCGAGGATACTGTAACCCCAGGCCAGTTCCCAGTGTGCTGCCGTAGCCCGGTCAAACCGTTGAAGATGCTGCTTTTGCCTACATTGGGATTGCCTGCCAGCGCGGCAACGATTGCTCGCTTTTCCATAAATACCTCCAGCCGGGCCGCCCCGCGGGAGAGGTATGCGGAGGCAGCTTTTACCTTTTATTTATGAACGGAATGGGGGATCTGTGCTATTCCACCCCAGAAAGGAGAAACTTATGAGAAAAACCTTTGGTGTCCTGGCCCATGTGGACAGTGGGAAAACAACATTTTCGGAGAGCCTTCTGTACCATATGGGGGTCATCCGTTTCCCAGGAAAAGTAGACGCGGGGACCACCCTGCTGGACGCAGACCAGGTGGAGAAGGCGAGAGGGATCACGATTTATGCCGGGCAGAGCCAATTCGAGTATGAGGGAGACACTTACTGTCTTTTAGATACACCAGGCCATGTGGATTTTTCTCCGGAGACAGAGCGGGCGGTGACGGTTCTGGACTATGCGGTTCTTTTGATTGACGCCTCAAAGGGGGTGGCAGCCCACGCGGTGACACTGTTTGGTCTTCTGGAGAAGTATCAGGTTCCAGTGTTTTTCTTTTTCAATAAAATGGATTTGGATACCGCCGACGGAGACAAAACGCTGGAAGAAATACGGGAGAAGCTGACCAAGGATGTATTTTTGATAGGGGAGGATGCCACTGTATTGGCGGGAGGACAGGGACAGCCCTCAGAAGCGCTGGTAGAATTTGCGGCAGAGAGAGATGACGGCTTGATGGAGCGCTATCTGAACGGGGAGGAGATCAGCGCGGCCTATCTGACTGAAGTGCTGACCCACCTGATTGGAGAGCGCAGAGCATTTTTATGTCTGGAAGGGTCGGCAGCCAAGGATCAGGGCGTCCGGGAATTTTTTCAAGTATTCCATTGTCTGACCAGGACAGAGTACCAAACAGATGGGGATTTTGAAGGGCGGGTTTACAAAATTCGCCACGATGGAAAAGGACAGCGGATTACCTTTTTAAAGGTTATGAGAGGCGCTTTGAGGGCACGAATGGAGCTTTACTGCGGCGAAGGCGAGGTGGGAAAGGTCAACGAAATCCGCATATACTCAGGAGAAAAAAGCCGCAGTGCGGAGGTGGCTCCGGCTGGGCTGCTCTGCGGGGTCACCGGGCTGTCGGGCGTGGCCTGCGGTTCCCTGGTGGGGATCCGCCGGAAAGGGCCGGATGGTGAGAGAAAACCTGGATTCCAGATGATTCCTGCATTCCAGGCGAAGGTTGTGTCGGAACAGACTGACAGCCATATTCTCTTTCAGACTCTCAAAATTTTAGAGGAAGAGGATCCCCAGCTGGCGGCAGAATATCGGGAAGACGGCAGTATTCTGGTGAGTGTTATGGGGAAAATAGAGCTGGAGGTCCTGGAGCAGGTGCTGAGTCAGAGGTTTGGAATTCAGGCGGAATTTTCCAGACCCCAGGTTTTGTACAAGGAGACGATCGCGGCCCCGGTGATGGGCTTCGGACACTATGAACCGCTGCGCCACTACGCGGAGGTTCATTTGAGACTGGAACCGGCGCCAAGGGGACAGGGAATTGCTTTTGCCAGTGAGTGCCGCGTGGACGTTTTGGGAGAAAACTACCAGAATTTGATCAGAACCCATGTGTTTGAGCGAGTTCACAAAGGAATCCTGACCGGCTCTCCGCTGACGGATATCCGGATTGTACTGACTGCTGGGAAAGCTCATCTAAAGCATACAGAGGGAGGGGATTTCCGGCAGGCTGTCTACCGCGCAATCCGCCAGGGACTGGAGAAAGCCGACAATGTTCTGCTGGAACCCTACTGCCGTCTGGAGATTGCAGCAGGGGAAGAGTACGCAGGGAAAATTATGGCAGATATCCAAAAGCGCAGCGGTTCATTTGAACCCCCGGAGATCATTGGCGGCACTGTCCGAATCCGGGCGGCTGGGCCTGCATGTGAGTTTATGGAATATGGAATGGATCTGGCGGCCATCACCAGAGGGAGCGGCAGCGTCTCCATGGTGACGGAAGGCTTTCGGCCCTGCCACAATCCAGAAGAGGTGATAAGAGAGCGGGCCTACGATAAAGGTGCAGATAAAGAAAACCCGTCTTCATCGGTTTTCTGTTCCCATGGAGCCGGATTTGTGGTAAACTGGGACAAAGTAGAAGAGTACATCCATCTGCCTCTGGAAGTGATTGGGGAGACGCCGGATGGCGCGAGATAAGAACGGAGTTTAGAAAAATGGAAATTACGGAATTTTTAGGAAACTTTTATGAGGAACTATTTTTAGGAAACGTGAATAAACGCTACCGTTCTATGACCACCGGAGAGATGAAAAAGAGAATGGAAAAGCTGTGCCTTTCCACCTTGGAGGAGGTGGAAAAAGCCAATGAGCTCAATGATATCCATGCGATGCTGGCAAAGGTCTGCGCTTATCTGATGCACAAGGAGCACACGGTCCGTTCAGAAGAGCAGAAGGCGGTCATTGAAACATACATGGAACAGGCAAGGAAATTCTGCCGGGATCTGGCTGTGTGGGATTTGAGATTCCTGCCGGACATGACACAGGGAGAACTGGAGCAAATTTTAAAGATGCAGGGGATCCGCCGATACCTCCTGACGAACTCTCTGGATCGGTCTTATCAGCTTTTCTATATTCCCAAGGCAATCCAGAGAGGAATTTCGGAATCCATGGAGAAGCAGCCTGAGGACGAGTATCCTGAGGCCAGGGCGATGAAGCGGAAATTCATCCTCCACATTGGCCCTACCAACAGCGGGAAGACCCACGACGCCCTTGAGCGCCTGAAGGAGGCTTCCCACGGAGCGTATTTCGGCCCGCTGCGCCTGCTGGCCCTGGAGGTCTATGACAAGTGCAATGCAGAGAATGTCCCATGCTCCATGGTGACGGGGGAGGAAACTATAGAGATCCCCGGCGCTGTGTGCCAGGCATGTACGGTGGAGATGCTCAATGACCACGAATATTTTGATATAGTTGTGGTGGATGAATGTCAAATGGTAGGGGATCCGTACAGAGGCCACAACTGGACCCGGGCTATACTGGGACTCCGGGCTGAGGAAATCCATCTGTGCATGGCACCGGAGGCGGAATCCATTATCACGCAGATGATTAAGCGCTGCCACGATACCTACCGCATTGTTCGCCATAAGAGGAATACCCGGCTGACGGTGGAAAAAAAGCCTTACTCTCTCCTGAACAATTTGAGGAAGGGGGATGCTCTCATTGTTTTTTCTAAGAAGTCGGTTCTGGCACTGGCAGCTCACCTGGAAAAGCAGGGGATTTCCTGCAGCGTAATCTACGGCAGCCTGCCTCCAGCCACCCGCAGGGAACAGGTAAGGCGCTTTTTGGAAAAAGAGACGGATGTAGTAGTCAGCACCGACGCCATCGGCATGGGCCTCAACCTCCCCATTCGCCGGATTGTTTTTATTGAGACATCCAAATTTGATGGGAATGTAAAACGGCCGCTGGAGCCGGGGGAGATTAAACAGATCGCAGGCCGGGCCGGGCGTTTCGGAATATACGAGGAAGGATTTGTGGCGGCTATCGACGGGATTGATATGATCGAGGACGGCCTGTCAAGACTGCCGGTGCCGATTATGAAGGCGTATATCGGATTCCCGGAGCAGCTTTTGAACCTTCCGGCTGACATTGATCACCTGATCAAGATATGGGCTTCCATGGATGCACCGGCCATTTACCAGAAAATGGAGGTGGATGAGCTGTTGGCGCTGTATCAGCACTTCCTGACAGTCCACAAGGATCATTTAAAGGAATTCAGCAAACAGGAAATCTATAAACTGATTACCTGTGCCATCGATATCAACAATAAACTGGTGGTGGATTTGTGGAAAGATTACTGCCGGGAGTACCGGAATGTGGATGAACTAGAGTTTCCCTACAGCCCAGGATCTGACCTGTACGATCTGGAGAGCTATTACAAGATGCTGGATCTGTATTTTCAATTTTCCAGGAAGGTGGGACTTCCCATCCAGCAGGAAAATCTCGAAGAGGAGCGCCGGGAGACAGAGCAGGAAATCAGCCGCATCTTGAAGACAGAGTGCGGCAGTTACTCTAAAAAATGTTCCATCTGTGGGAGGGAGCTGGATTGGAACTATCCATTCAGCATCTGCGAGAGATGTTTTGAGAGAGGAAAGAGTGAACATGTCCGCCATCACCGCAGCCGGGACAAGGATGGAAGAGGACGGAGAAAAAGCGGCATGAGAAACAGCCGGCAGAGAGAACAGCCGGCTGGAAGGTCAAGACGGTAACCAATAGAATTATTGAGAAGATTCTGCCCTGGAAACAAAAATTTCCAGGGCGTTTTTTTCCCGCAGGGCGATGACAGCACAGCGCACCAGGTAGGCAGACATCCCTCCGCGGCGCCCTTTTATGACACAGGAGACTGTCTCGCCGGGGACAAAGCCCAGATCAAAGAGACGGAGAGACATAGAATCTTCCCCTGCCAGGAAGGCAATCTGGGCTGTTTCACCGGTATTTATTTGATTTAATGGGACGACCATAAGATCACATCACAAAAAAGAACCGTTAATACCAGCGTATGCTGCCGAACGCCAAAAGGTTAAGGAAACGTGCCGTCAGTTCAGGATAACGGGGACAGGGGAATCCACTTCCATAGAGTCTGGGGTGACGATACAGTCTCTGGCTAAGACCCGGACGCCAGCCTGAGCTGCAGCTTTCAGAGCGTCGGCGAATGCTGGGTGGGTCTGCCGGTTGGGGGAAACGTGATGGATCTCCTTCATCTGGACTACAAACAAAACGAAACAGGAGAGCCCTTCTTCTGCAGCGCGGGAAAGCTCTGTGAGATGGCGAACCCCTCTTTCGGTGGGGGCGTCGGGGAACATGGCAAGGCCGCGGTCTTCCAGAGTGACACCTTTAACCTCCATAAATGCAGGTTTTCCATCCAGGAGAAAGGCCAGATCGAAGCGGGAGGTTCCATAGGAAACTTCCCTGCGGAGATCAGAAACTTCCCCATATTCTGACAGACCTCCCCGGCGAACCCATTCCCAGGCGGCCTGATTGGGGGCCTGCGAGTCCATATTGATGAGGAGGGGAGGATGGCCATCCCGTTCCTTTAAGACGGCGATGACAGAGTAGCGGGTTTTTCTGGTCTTGAGGGAAGCCTCAGAATGGTCTTCCAGAAAAATGGTGGTTCCTGGAATCAGAAGCTCCCTGCAGCGGCCGGTATTTTTTACATGGCAGGTGACGGTGGTGCCCATAAGGTCTGCATAGGCGATAAATCGGTTGGGCCGGGACAAAAAGACGGCCGGACAGACAGAAGCGTAGCGCATAAAACATTCTCCTTGAAATCGTATGATGAGAAAAGTATACAGGGAAAAGAAAAAATTTGCAAATCCGGCAGAGCGGTCCGGGCAGACTTCCGGCCGCATCGATTTTCCTTGCACCTGGGGGGAAAGTGTGCTAGAATTGCCACAAAAGTTTTACTGTTGAATATGGATTCGGAAGAGAGGTTGCAGCCATGGCATTATCATATCAGAGTACACGGGGCGGAGAAAAAGGAGTGACGGCTTCCCAGGCGATCCTTCGGGGACTGGCGGAGGATGGAGGACTGTACATGCCGTCTGAAATCCCAGTTCTCCCTGTCCCAATGGAAAAGCTGGCGGAGATGTCCTATCAGGAGACCGCATATGCGGTAATGAAGCCGTTTTTAACGGACTATACAGAAGAGGAATTAAAAGGCTGCATTGAGAAAGCCTATGACAGCAAATTTGACACAGAGGAGATCGCTCCTCTGGCTAAGGCCGGCGGAATGTACTTTTTGGAACTGTTCCATGGAAAGACGATTGCGTTTAAGGATATGGCGCTGTCTATCCTGCCTCATCTTATGACAACAGCGGCAAAGAAGAATCAGGTTGACAGAGAGATTGTGGTTTTGACCGCTACTTCCGGGGACACGGGAAAAGCGGCTATGGCTGGCTTTGCCGATGTGCCAGGTACGAGAATTATTGTCTTCTACCCCAAGGGAGGCGTCAGCCGGATTCAGGAGCTTCAGATGCGCACCCAGAAGGGCAGCAATACCAGCGTGGTAGCCATCCGCGGGAATTTTGACGATGCACAGACCGGGGTGAAGAGGCTTTTCAGTGATCAGGAGCTGGCCAAGAAGCTGGCAGACAGAGGGTACCAGTTTTCCAGCGCCAATTCTATCAATATCGGGCGGCTGGTTCCGCAGATTGTATATTATGTCTATGCCTATGCGAAGCTGCTGTCCCACGGTGAAATCGCAGACGGCGAACCCATCAATGTAACGGTTCCAACAGGAAATTTCGGCAATATTTTAGCGGCCTATTTTGCAAAGCGGATGGGCGTGCCCATTGCAAAGCTGATCTGTGCTTCCAACGAAAATAAGGTTCTCTATGACTTCTTCTCCACAGGGAAGTATGATCGGAATCGGGAATTTATCTTAACCACATCCCCTTCTATGGACATTCTGATTTCCAGCAACTTGGAGCGCCTGATCTACCTGAGCACTGGCTGCGACGGCGGGAAAACCAAGGACCTGATGGACAGTCTCAGCAGTACCGGAGCCTACACGATTGATGCCGGGATGAAAGCGTTTCTGTCAGATTTTACCGGCGGCTATGCGACTCAGGAGCAGGATGCGGCTATGATCAGGGAGCTCTTCCAGAAGACGGGATATCTGGTAGATACCCATACCGGCGTGGCGGCAGCGGTTTACCAGGACTACAGGGAGAAGACCGGCGATGAGACCAAGACTGTCATTGCTTCTACGGCCAGCCCATACAAATTTTCCAGGAGCGTGATGGAGGCAATCCAGGGGCTGCGGGAAGAAGAGGATGAATTTGCTCTGATTGATGAGATGAGCCGTCTGACCAAGATTCCGGTTCCTCAGGCTGTGGAGGAGATCCGCAGTGCTCCTATTCTTCATAATCGGGAGTGCGGCAGAGATGAGATGAAACAGGAGGTGGCCGACATTCTGGGGATTTGAGAAAAGGTTGGCAAAAGAAAACTTGTCCTTTTCAATTCTTATAAAATGAGATATAATAAATTGTGAAAGCTGCCGCAGTCTGTATGCGGGCTTAAACAGCAAAAAACGAAAGGGAGGTCTTTCCAATGTTAGTTTCAGCAAAAGATATGCTTGAGAAAGCAAGAGACGGAAAATATGCAGTTGGTCAGTTCAATATTAACAACTTAGAGTGGACCAAAGCGATCCTTCTCACAGCAGAAGAGTTAAAATCCCCGGTCATTCTGGGCGTATCTGAGGGTGCAGGGAAATATATGACCGGCTTTAAGACGGTTGCAGCTATGGTATCTGCTATGATTGATGAGCTTAAGATTACAGTTCCGGTAGCTCTTCATCTGGATCACGGTACCTATGAGGGCTGCTATAAGTGTATTGAGGCAGGGTTCTCATCCATCATGTTTGACGGTTCTCATTATCCGATTGAGGAGAACGTTGAGAAGACCAAGGAATTAGTAAAAGTCTGCCAGGAGAAGGGAATGTCTCTGGAGGCAGAGGTCGGTTCCATTGGCGGCGAGGAAGACGGCGTAGTCGGGATGGGCGAATGTGCAGATCCCAAAGAGTGCAAGATGATCGCAGACCTGGGTGTCACTATGCTGGCCGCAGGAATCGGAAATATCCATGGAAAATATCCGGCAAACTGGCCTGGCCTGAGCTTTGAGACTCTGGCTGCGGTTAAGGAGGCAGTGGGTGATATGCCGCTGGTTCTTCACGGAGGCACAGGGATCCCGGCTGACATGATCAAGAAAGCGATCAGCTTAGGCGTTGCAAAGATCAATGTCAATACAGAATGCCAGCTGGCATTTGCAGACGCTACCAGAAAGTATATCGAGGCAGGAAAAGACCAGCAGGGCAAGGGATTTGACCCGAGAAAACTGCTGGCTCCGGGTACTGAGGCGATTAAAGAAACTGTAAAAGAGAAAATGGAACTGTTTGGATCCATTGGAAAGGCTTAATGCTGTAGGAAAAAGATGAATGGACTGCCGCATCCAGCGGGAAGCTGGGGCGGCAGTTTTTCGTTTACAGAGATACAGTTCCCTGTGAAACGGAATGTTCAGCTAAAAGGAGGAAAGGATTTCGTAAGGAACGACAGAATCGTGCAAGAAAAACGTCAGATGTCGTAAAGGGCGACAGAAGGCTATGCGGCTACAGGCTGGCAGTATCTGGAACGGCCTGACAGTGAGGACTATTATGATGACCCCATGGACAGTGAAGCGTGGTTCTATTTTGACTCTAACGGAAGAGCAGTCAAAAATCAGACGAAATATATCAATGGTTTCTACTACACTTTTGACGAGACAGGCGCTATGGATGATACCTGGGTAAAAGGAACACCGGGAATATCAAACAGTACCGCCAATATTGCCAGCGATGCGGCTGCTTTCTATACCGATGAGATCGGCTACAGAAGAAGCGGATGGATTTACACCTACGATCCGGACGATGAGTACGAGGAGGGCGATGAGTACTGGTTCTACCTAAGTACCAAGGGTGAAGCCTTTAATGATGAAGCCAAAGATGCAAAAGACAAAAATGCTCTGGGCGTTGCAGCGACGGACCTATACACCGGAGATATTTATCACAATGTTGCGGCAAAGGTCATTAAAAATAAGACTTACCTGTTTGATGAGAACGGACGCATGATCACAGGGGTCGTACAGCTGGAGGGCGGCAGCGCATGCCGTTCCGGCGGCAGTGCCCTGGCAGATGGAGAAATCTATTACTTCAGCACAGACGATGGTTCGGCAGAGGGTGCTATGGAGACAGGAAAAGTGACATACGACGATGAAGGGGAGGATGTTGTCTACTGCTTTAAGAGCAATGGGCAGGCGTATCGGAACGCTTTCGTCAGCGGAGCCATCTACGACAGCGAGGGCAGACGGATAGAATCGGAAGATTCTTCTTATATGCTGTATGTGACAGAGGCAGATATCACGGATGATGATGGAAGGACTGTCAAGATCCCGGCAGGCACCCAGGTGATTGTAAGCCGCAGCGGTTCAGTCAAGAGAAGCGGCACTGTCGAGGTGGATGGAGTGAAATACACCATCAACCGGGACACATGCGAGGCGATCGAAAAAGAATCGTAAGATTATTAAGAAAAGTGTAAGGAGTTCACAGAAAACACACCGGTTTTTCACAGTTTTCCCATTTTTTGAACACATTTCTTCTTTAAAGTATTAAATGTAAGCAGAAAGGAATTTCAAATCTTTAAGGAAAAGGAGACATGTGTTTATGACAAAGAAAGGAAAACTGATAGCAGTTACATCTGCTGCAGCTCTGATGACAGTCGGGGCCAGCAGCATGGCATTTGCGGCTACGGCACACTGGGAACAACAGGGCGAAGATTGGGTCTACCTGGACAGTGATGGAGACATGGTGACCGACACCTGGAAAAAGAGCGGATCCAACTGGTACTACCTGGACAGTGATGGGTACATGGCGAGGGATCAGATTATTGTATCCGGCTCTAACGATGATATCTACTATGTAGATTCCAACGGTGCAAAGGTGCTCAACACCTGGGTTTCCATTGACAATGAGGGAGACTTTGAGTGCTCCGACCAGGAGGATGTGTCGACTCTGTGGTATTACTTCGGATCCAACGGCAAGGCTAAGAAGGGTGACGGAAGAAATCAGGTGTTTACCAGCATTCCTTACGGGACGGACGGCAGCCTGAGCGGAACCTTTGCCTTCGATGAGGACGGCCATATGCTCAGCGGCTGGCAGGATATTGAGCTGTCCAGCGGAACTACCTACACGTATTATTTCAACGATGAGAACGAAGGCTGGGCGGCCCTTGGCTGGCAGTACCTGGAGAGACCCGATGACGAAGACTACGAGGATGAACCCGATGACGATATGGCCTGGTATTACTTTGGAACCAACGGCCGGGCAGTAAAGAATCAGACCAAATACATTAATGGCTTCTATTATACATTTGATGAGACTGGAGCAATGGACGATACCTGGGTATTCGGTACGCCTGGCGTTTCCAGCAGCACAGTCAGCGTTGCAACCGGCGCTGCGGCATTCTACACCGAGGATGTAGGTTACAGAAGAACCGGATGGATCTACACCTACGATCCGGATGATACGGATGAGGAAGGCGATGAGTACTGGTTCTACCTGAGCACTAAGGGCGAGGCATTCAACGATGAGGCGAAGGATGCGATGGCCAATGACGCAACCGGCGTTACAGCTACCGACCTGTTCGACGGCGATGTATATGATAACGTGGCTGCAAAGGTGATCAAGAATAAGACTTACCTCTTTGACGAGAACGGCCGCATGATCACCGGCGTTGTGAAACTGGAAGGCGGCAGCGCATACCGTTCCGGCGGCAGTGACCTGGCAGATGACGCAATCTACTACTTCAGCACCGAGGATGGTTCTGCCGAGGGCGCAATGCAGACCGGCAAGAAGACCTACGATGACGAGGGCGAGGACGTTGTATTCTACTTCAAGAGCAATGGCCAGGCATACACCAATACTCTGGTAAGCGGAGCCATCTACGATGAAGACGGCAAGCGGGTTGAAGCTGAGGACGGCGGCACCTACATGCTGTATGTGACCGAGAACGATATCATGGATACCGATGGAACGACTGTCAAGATCGCAGCGGGTACCCAGGTTGTTGTAAACCGCAGCGGCACTGTTAAGAAGAGCGGCACCGTAACCGTGGACGGTGTGAAGTTCACGATCAACAGCTCCACCTACGAGGCAACTGAGAAAGAAGAAGATTAATCAGAAAGACAGGTGATAGATCCACAGAATTGGATTTTTCATAAAATTGGTTTATAAAACCGAATTGCATTACATCACAAGATAGGAAAACTCCCGCAGGATTTCGTTTGCACTCTCCGGATCCTGACGGGAGCTTTTCTTTTACAATTTCTCTTTACTTTTCAGGAAAGAGCCATTACAATGTAAACCAGATTTTATGTATCAGCGGAACTGATAGGATTTTATGTGGAGGAGTATGCCGGATGAGTGATGTGATAAATGTAACAGAGATTTTTGGAAAAAACGTATTTAACGATGCAGCTATGCGGGAATACCTGCCGAAGACAGTCTACCGGAAATTAAAAAAGACTATTGAGGACGGGGCGGAGCTGGATTCCAGCATCGCCGATGTGGTGGCTCACGCCATGAAAGAGTGGGCCATCGAGCGCGGAGCCACCCACTACAGCCATTGGTTTCAGCCCTTGACTGGGATTACCGCAGAAAAGCATGACTCGTTTATTTCCGCTCCGGATTCCAACGGGAAAGCGATTATGGAGTTTTCTGGAAAAGAACTGATCAAAGGCGAGCCAGATGCCTCTTCCTTCCCATCCGGAGGGTTGAGAGCAACCTTTGAGGCACGCGGATATACCATGTGGGACTGCACCTCACCGGCATTTCTCAAAGAAGATGCCATCGGTGTGACCCTGTGCATCCCCACAGCATTCTGCTCTTATAAAGGGGAGGCTCTGGATAAAAAGACTCCTCTTCTGCGCTCCATGCAGGCGGTGGATGAGCAGGCCCTGCGGATCCTCAGACTGTTTGGAAACACTACAGCCAAGAGAGTCGTGCCGTCGGTGGGACCTGAGCAGGAATACTTCCTGGTGGACCGGGAGAAATACCTTCAGAGGAAGGATCTGATCTATGCCGGGAGGACTCTGTTCGGAGCAATGCCGCCGAAAGGGCAGGAGATGGATGACCATTATTTTGGGACGATTCGGGAGCGGATCGGCTCTTTTATGCACGAGCTGAATATCGAATTGTGGAAGCTGGGCGTTTCCGCTAAAACCCAGCACAATGAGGTGGCACCGGCTCAGCACGAGCTGGCTCCCATCTACACGGAGGCCAATGTGGCAGTCGACCATAATCAAATGACTATGGAAACCTTGAAAAAAGTGGCAGAGCGCCACGGGCTGACCTGTCTGCTCCATGAGAAACCTTTTAAGGGAGTCAACGGGTCTGGAAAACATGACAACTGGTCTCTGATTTCAGATGACGGCATGAATCTGTTAAACCCTGGCGATACGCCCCACGAGAATGTCCAGTTTCTTCTGGTGCTGGCCTGCATTTTAAAGGCAGTGGACACCCATGGAGATCTTTTGAGAGAGTCAGCGGCCAATCCCGGCAATGATCACCGCCTGGGGGCTCAGGAAGCGCCGCCGGCCATTGTGTCGGTCTTTTTAGGAGAGCAGTTGGAGGATGTGATAGACCAGCTCTGCAGCACCGGTGAAGCCACCCACTCTTTAAAGGGAGGCACCCTCCGCACGGGAATTAAGACCCTTCCAGATCTCTACAAGGACGCTACGGACCGGAACCGGACATCACCCTTCGCCTTTACTGGAAATAAATTTGAATTCCGCATGCTGGGATCCTCCGACTCGGTGGCATCCCCCAATATTGTCCTGAATACCATTGTGGCAGAGGCATTCAAGGAGGCTGCAGATGAGCTGGAAAAGGCCGAAGATTTTGATATGGCTGTGCATGATATGATCAAAAAGCTGTTTATAGAGCATCGCCGGATCATTTTTAATGGAAACGGCTATTCTAAAGCATGGGTAGAAGAGGCAGAGCGCCGCGGCCTGCCTAACATCAAGTGCGCCGTCGACGCCATTGAGACCCTGGTGACGGACAAGGCGGTCAAGCTGTTTGAGACTTTCCATGTGTTTACCAGGGCGGAGCTGGAATCCCGCGTGGAAGTAGAGTACGAGGCGTACGCCAAGACGATCAATATCGAGGCCAAAACGATGCTGGATATGGCAGGAAAACAGATTATTCCGGTAGCCGTACGCTATGCTACTAGGCTGGCCCAGTCTATCAAAGATGTGAGAGAGGCATGCCCGGAGGCCGATGTCACCGCCCAGACAGAGCTTTTGATGGAGACCTCCAGCCAGCTTGGAAAGATGAAGAAAGCTCTTGCAGAGCTTCAGGAGATCACAGACCGGTGCGCGGCCATGGAGAGCGGAAAGCAGCAGGCCAAGGCTTACTACGAGCAGGTCGTCCCGGCGATGGACCGCCTGAGGGAGCCGGCTGACCGTCTGGAGATGGTAGTGGACAAGGAATTGTGGCCGTTCCCCAGCTACGGAGACTTGATTTTTGAGGTGTAATTAGTTACTGCTCAGTAACCAGGCCACTTTAAAGTGCGTACTTTACGGAACATTCCCCTTCAGATAAAATGGTTACATAGAAAATAAAACGCTGTCTGAAAGGGGAAGATCATAATGAATGAAACTGCAAGAAAGTATGTCGCAATGTTCCGCCAGGTGAAGATCGCATCTGCCGCTACAGTGGATGAGGATGGTGTTCCGCAGAGCCGCATTATCAATGTGATGCTGGCGGAGGATGACGGGATGTATATTGTCACCTCTAAGGGAAAACCTTTTTATAAACAGCTTACAGATACCGGAAGGATTGCTCTGTCTGCTATGTGTCCGGACTGCCAGTCTCTCAAGTTTACTGGAAAGTGCCGGATTGCTGATAAAAAATGGGTGGACAAAGTATTTGAAGAAAACCCCGGGATGAATGAAGTTTACCCAGGAGATACACGCTATATTCTGGATGCCTTCCACATTTATGAAGGCCGCGGAGAATGGTTTGATCTGCTCCATTACCCCATTAGCCGGGAACAGTTTGCCTACGGAGGGGACGAGATAGAAAAGGCTGGCTTCGAAATCACAGACGCCTGCATTAGCTGCGGCTCCTGTTCTGCGGCATGTCCACAAAAGTGTATAACAGAGGGAACGCCGTTTTCCATAAACCCTGCCCATTGCCTCCAGTGCGGAGCCTGCTTGGAAGTCTGTCCGGCAGGAGCGGTGAAACGGCTTCATAGGTGAAAAGATGATTGAATTTTTACAAGAAGTAATTCAGCTGTATATCGAAAGAGGCCCCTGGTTTCTGGAACTTTTGGCAGCCCATGTGAGGCTGTCAGTTATGGCCATTGCCATTGCAGGGACGCTGGGACTGCTGATTGGCATTGTGCTGTCTGAGTACAGAAAAGCGGCGCCGGCTGTGATTGGGATCTGCAATGTGTTTTACACAATCCCCTCCATTTCTATGCTGGGAATTTTGATCCCCCTCCTGGGAATCGGCGACCGGAATGCGGTTACAGCTATTTCGATATATGCCTTGATGCCCATGGTGAGAAACACTTATACCGGCCTTGTGACAGTGGATTCAGATATTTTAGAAGCGGCCAGGGCCATGGGAAGCACCCGGATGCAGATACTGCGGCGGGTAAAGCTGCCATTGGCTCTGCCGGTGATCCTGACCGGGCTTAGGAGTATGACGGTTATGGCGATTTCTATGTGCGGCCTGGCTTCCTATATCGGTGCCAGCGGCTTGGGAAAAGCAATCTACAGAGGCATTAGTATTTACAATCCAGCTATGACATTTGCTGGAAGTATTTTGATCGCGCTTTTAGCCCTGACAGCGGATCTGCTGCTGGGGATGGCGGAAAGAGCTTATAAAAAGAAACGGAGAATGAATGGATGATGAAAAAATCAAGATTTGCGGCAGTAGTTTTGGGGGCGGCAATGCTGGCCGGCCTGACGGCATGCGGGGAGAGCAGCCAGGTTCAGGAGGGCACTCAGGCAGCAGCTTCTCAGGGAGAAACTGAAAGTTCAGAGGCAGCTCAGAGCGGGGCAGAAACGGGAGCCTCCCAGGAGGAAAAGGATCCCATTGAGGTTGCCACAAAGCCGATGACAGAACAGTATATCCTTGGAGAAATGCTGAAGATTCTGATCGAGGACAGCACTGATTACACGGTTAATGTGACGCAGGGAATCGGAGGCGGTACTTCCAATATCCAGCCGGCCATGGAGGCAGGGGAGTTTGATCTCTACCCGGAGTACACCTCCAGCGGTTATGTAATGGTTCTGGATCACAGTGCCAGCGGGGTTTCTGACGAGGAGATCTGGGAGACTCTTCAGAAAGAGTACCATGAGAAATATAGGATGGCATGGGTTGGTCTCTACGGATTTAACAACACATTTACCGTTGCTGTTCGCAAGGATATCGCGGATCAGTATCATTTAAAGACAACCTCGGATCTGGCGCCTGTGGCAGGGGAGCTGGTTTTCGGCGGCAATCCGGATTATATTGAGAGAGAAGATGGGTTTGGCCTCCTTTGCGATACGTATGGCCTGAAGTTCAAGAATGTCATGGATATTGATATCGGGTTAAAGTACCAGGCGATGGCAAACGGGGAGATCGACGTGACGAATGGATTCACCACAGATGCCCAGCTTGGAAGCGGGGATGTGGTAGCTTTGGAGGACGATCTGAAGCTGCAGGCAAACTACTACTGCTCTACTGTTGTCCGTGAAGATGCGCTGGAAGAATATCCCGGCCTGGAGGAAGCGCTGATGAAGATGGATGGTATTCTGACAGATACAGAGATGGCAGAGCTGAATTACAAGCTGGAGATAGAGGGAATGGATGAGCACCAGATCGCTCTGGACTTCTTAACGGAAAAAGGATTGATCACTGATGAAGAATGAGAAGGCGGCTGATATTGCTGTAAAGTTCCAAAATGTGTCGGTTTCGTTCGGAGAGAATGAGATTTTAAAAGATTTTTCTCTGGAAGTGAAAAAGGGTGAATGTCTCACCATTATCGGTACCTCCGGCTGCGGAAAGACGACGATGCTCAGGCTGGTCAACGGCCTGCTTCTCCCTTCCTCCGGTACTGTGGAGGTGAATGGGCAGGATGTGGGAAAATGTGACCTGATCCAGCTGCGCAGAGGAATCGGGTATGCAATTCAAAATGTAGGGCTGTTTCCCCACATGACGGTGCGCCAGAATATTGCCTACGTGCCTTCCCTTTCGAAAAAATGGAATAAGCAGGAGGAAGAACGTCAGATTCAGCGCCTCCTCTCAGTGGTAGGGCTGGACGCATCAATGGCGAACCGGTACCCGTCAGAGCTCTCCGGCGGCCAGAAGCAGAGAGTGGGGATTGCCCGGGCTTTGGCGGCAGATCCTTCTATTTTACTGATGGATGAGCCGTTCGGGGCGGTGGACAGCATTACCCGGAGAGGACTTCAGAAGGAGCTGAAGAATCTCCACAAGACCTTGGGGCTGACAATCCTTTTTGTGACCCATGATATTCGGGAAGCTCTTCGCCTGGGAGACAGGGTTTTGGTGATGGAGGGCGGAAGGATTGCACGTCTGGATACCCCGGAGGCGGTAAAAGAGAATCCGGGCAGCGATTTTGTTGCCCGGCTGTTGGATGAAGAGGAAGAATAATGGCAGTGACGAATCTGTGCCTGTTCAGATGCTCTGAAAGAGTATCTGAGCAGGCTTTTTCTTTTCAGAAGGAGAGCAGGATATGGCAAGTATTAATCTTACGGTAAGGATTCTTTATAAAAAAAGTAAGGATAACGAAAGAATTCAATGCTATACTGAAACCGATGGGAGGAATGGGAATGGTTGCCATCTATGGAATGATTCACCTGCTGGTGGATTTTGCTTGTGCTTACTTGATGTTTGCCGGAATATACGGGACGAGAGAGTGGTATTTATGTATCCTTCTCTATAATTTCTGTGCTTTTGCCCTGCAGATGCCCATGGGAGCAGCGGCAGACGGATGGAATAAAAATGCGAGACTTTCCGCTGCAGGATGTATTCTGATCGCTGCCGCTTATCTGGTCTGCGGAGCAAGCGGAGTAATCTGTGCAGTGATGGCTGGACTGGGAAATGGGCTGTTTCATGTGGGAGGCGGTCTGGATGTTTTGAATGTCAGCAAAGACAGTGCTGGTTTCCTGGGCGTATTTGTAGCACCGGGGTCCATCGGATTGTTTCTCGGCACTGCTCTGGGGAAAGGAGCAGGAATTTTGAAGGACTGGCCGGCGCTCCTGCTTCTGGGCGGTGCTGCGGCTATGATCTGTGCGGCGAAGCGGAAGGAGCTGTGGGAAGAATCGCGGAATGTCTCTGTCTCTTACGATGGGATGCAGGCAGGAGGAGCTCTGGCGGCTGCAGTATGCCTGGGTCTGGTGGTAGTTTTCCGGTCCTATCTGGGAATGATTCAGACATTTGACTGGAAGGACAGCCTGGGAGCCGGGGCTTTTATCGCATGTGCAACAGGAATGGGAAAAATGGCCGGAGGTTTGCTGGCGGATGTCATTGGAATGAGGAAAACTGCGTTTTGGTCGGTGATTCTGGCAGGAATTTTGTACCTGTTTTCAGAGTACCCGGTGGCAGGAATCTTGGCTGTATTTTTCTGGAATATGACTATGCCGCTGACTTTGTGGATGTCGGCGAAGATTCTGCCGGGCGCCAAGGGATTTGTTTTTGGGCTTATGACATTCTGCCTGTTTCTGGGATTCTGTCCGGTTTATCTGGATATGAGGCCGCTGACAGAGATGTTTCCATTTTCTGGAATGGGACTGGCTTTTTTGTGTGGAATATCGCTGCTCCTGCTGTTAAGAGGAATTAAGGTTGTGAGAGAATGAAGATTGGAACTTGGATCTTTGCAGCCATGGGGATCTCACTGGCGGTGACCCTGGTTTTGGAACTTGCCTGGGCCTGGCTCTGGAAGATCAGGGAAAGACGGGAGTTGCTGCTGGTGGCGGCGGCAAATCTTCTGACCAATCCGGCCGTAGTGGCATGCTATTATCTGGCAGCAGAATTGGTTCTGTCGGATGGGAGGGAGACAGAAAAATGGATCCTCTGGGCAGTCAAAGGATTCTTGGAGATATCGGCAGCCGCGGCGGAGGCGTTCTGTTACCAGAAGTGCAGCAGAGCGATTCACCGCCCATGGCTCTTTTCTATCTCGGCCAACTTGTTTTCTTACTGGGCAGGCGTATGTCTTCAGAACATTATCTAACCGAATAGATGAAGAGGAGATTATTATGAAAAAAATTTGGAAAAAGGCCGCTGCGGCTCTGACCCTGGGAACAGCGCTGGCGGTTCTGGCTCTGGGAGCGGCTGTGATCCCGGGCCCCCTGAGAAACTTTATGAATGAGCCTATCGGGAAAATGGTTTCCGGGCTTTTGTCAGCCCGGGCGGATCTGATCTGGGAACCGGAGGATCCCTTCTATATGGAGAAAAGCTGGGAGGAGGACAAGCGAGATGAGTTTGTCCACCTGGACCGCAATTACTTTGTAAACCAGGAGCAGGGATATCTTTATGTAGTGGATGACCCTGAAAATCAGAATATCACAGATGCATTGGAAAATGGCACGTTGGTGTATATATCCTTTACCTATTTGGACGGTGAGGGTACAGACTGGGGAGTCATTCAATATCAGAGGACATCGGACGGTGATGTGACCCCCAATTATGGCAATCCTGGGGAGGATGAACCGGAGGTTAGGACCGGTTGGATCCGGATGGAGGATGTGTCCCTGGTATATGACAGCAAGGCGTTTATGCAGGAATATGCAGGTGAATTAGAACTGGCGTCTGGTCAGGAAAACGTGAGCTTAGAGAAGGGGGAAGAGGTACAGTGCTGGACCTATCCAGGCTCCGGCAGCATTTCCGGCACGATCCCCAATGTAGATGACAAATTTCATGTGGATTATTTGTATACGGATCAGGACGGAAGAGAGTGGGGCCATATTGTCTATTACTACGGTGTCAGGGATGTCTGGGTCTGCCTGACGGATCCGGCGGCCACAAACCTTCCGGTGCATGCCGGAAAGACAGATGAGCTTCTGCCCTTAAAAACACCTCCGGAGAAACTGCCGGCGACTATGGCGGAGGCTCTGGGAAAAGAAGGGCCGGCGTCTGGCCTGTCGATCTGGCTGACAGTTTTGGGGCTGGTAGCTCTGTCAGTAGGGGCCAGCGGAGGGATCATCTGGTATTTTCACCTCCATAAGCCGCGGCCATAGCGGCTGTTCCCGATTTTATCGAAAGGTTACTGAAATTTTACAAAAATCTGATAGCTGCGGTCTGCGTGGCTTTCGTTCTTTGACACAGATGCCGTTCTCTCCTACACAAAGTTTGTGGGTTTTAAAAATTACAGGGAGATGGCGGAAAGTCCGGTGTTCCGTGAGGTGGCAGTAAACACTCTGATTTTTGGAATTCTTCAGGTCGTCCTTTCAACTGTGCTGGGCTTTCTGGCAGCTCTCCTGGCCTCCGGCAAAAAGAATAGGATCCAGTGGCTCAACAGCTATCAGCTTACCTTGTATGTGCTGGTTCTGATCTCAGTGTGGAAAACTGTGGGCTTTAACTTCCTCTTTTTCCTCTCAGGAATTCAGACAATATCGGAAGAGCTGTGGGAGGCGTTTTCGATGGACAGCAAAAGTGCAGTCAAGTGGGTGTGGCATATTGTGATCCCTCTGATCAGCCCCACGGCGTTTGCTGCTATCCTGCTGTGTCTGGTGTACTACTGGAGAAATGAGAAGAAAGAGTGAGGGAGAAACAGGGCGCTCTCTGAACATGCTGTTCGGAGAGCGCCCCTTTACTAAGCGCTGTTTTTTACAAATCAGTGCGCTGATACTGCCTTTCAGATTCTGGCGATGCCTTCCTCCACCGCAGTGTCGGCCACCGCTTTGGCGACGGCCCCGGCTACTGTCTTGTCCAGGGCGGAGGGTATGATGTTCTCCGGACTCAGCTGATCATCCGGGATCATGGATGCAATGGCATAGGCTGCCCGCTGCTTCATGGTCTCTGTGATTTCCTTTGCCCGGACGGCCAGAGCGCCTTTGAAGATGCCGGGGAAGACCAGGACGTTGTTGATCTGGTTGGGGAAATCGGAGCGGCCGGTGCCGATGACGGCGGCTCCGCCGGCCTTCGCCTCATCGGGCATGATCTCCGGGGTGGGGTTGGCCATGGCGAAAACGATTCCCTGATTCATGGAGGCCACCATCTCGCGGGTGACAAGGCCGGGACGGGACACGCCGACGAAGGCATCTGCCCCCTTCATGGCGTCTGCCAGCAGGCCGTGTTCTTTTTCCAGATTGCTGATGTGGGAGATCTCCTCCTGGCCGGGATTGAGGCCCTCATCGCCCTCGCAGATAATGCCGTTGATGTCGCACATGATGACATTTCCAAAGCCCATGCTGATCAGCAGCTTTCCGATGGCGATCCCGGCGGCGCCGGCGCCGTTGATGACGATCCTCATTTTGCCCATCTCTTTTTTGGTGACTTTCATGGCGTTGATCAGGGCGGCTGCCACAACGATGGCTGTGCCGTGCTGGTCGTCATGGAAGACAGGAATATCGCAGAGCTCTTTCAGACGGCGCTCGATCTCAAAGCAGCGGGGAGCTGAGATGTCCTCCAGATTGATGCCGCCGAAACTCTTTGAGATCAGGGAGATGGTCTGGACGATGGTGTCGGTATCTTTGGAATCAATGCAGATCGGGAAGGCGTCTACATCTCCAAACTCTTTAAAGAGAGCACATTTTCCCTCCATGACCGGCATGCCGGCTGCAGGGCCGATGTCTCCTAAGCCCAGGACGGCTGTGCCGTCGGTGATGACGGCCACCAGGTTGGAGCGGCGGGTCAGTTGGAAGGATTTCTCATAGTCAGCAGCGATCTGGCGGCAGGGCTCTGCAACGCCGGGGGTGTAGACTAGAGACAGCTCCTCTCTGGTTGTAATATGCTTTCGGGAAATAACTTCGATTTTCCCTTTTAATTCATAGTGCAGTTTTAAAGACTCTTCATTAATATTCATTGCATTGTTCTCCTTTATACCATCTGTTCGGGGTGGAAGACTTGATCAAACTGTTCAGGTGTCAAAAATCCCAGTGCGACGCAGGCTTCCTTGAGAGAAATGTTTTCTCTGTAGGCTTTTTTTGCAGTTTTCGCGGCATTGTCATAGCCGATGTGAGGGTTGAGGCAAGTCACCAGCATCAGAGAGCGGTGAAGGTTTTCATCCATCTTTTCCCGGTTCGCCTTGATTCCGCAGACGCAATGCGTCTCGAAAGAGACGATGGAGTCGGAGAGAAGACGTACGGACTGGAGAAAATTGTAGATGCAGACTGGCATATACACATTCAGCTCAAAGTTTCCCTGGGAGGCAGCCATCCCCACGGCCACATCGTTAGCCATGACCTGGACGGCCACCATGGTGACAGATTCACACTGGGTGGGATTGACCTTTCCTGGCATGATGGAGCTTCCTGGCTCATTTTCCGGAATGGTGATCTCTCCCAGGCCGCATCGGGGGCCGCTGGCCAGCCAGCGGATATCG
Source organism: uncultured Lachnospiraceae bacterium (assembly GCA_944376125.1). Lineage (GTDB taxonomy): Bacteria > Bacillota > Clostridia > Lachnospirales > Lachnospiraceae > UMGS1370. The sequence goes on along the minus strand of CALWBQ010000037.1, from coordinate 71,645 downwards.
TTGGCAATCTTCATCAGATTGGCAGCCAGGGCCTTCAGGGCTCCGTGGGCAAACACAATGTCGTCTTTGCTGGTAAGAGAGTGGAATTTATTGGGAGCAGTAATAAAATCAACTCCGGTAAGCTCGGAGACTGCCTTGGCCACTTCGGTATCAAAGCCTTTCGGGGCATTGAGCCCTGTGCCGACAGCCGTGCCGCCCAGGGCAAGCTCTTTCAGACCTTTGAGGCTGTCCTCCAGCATAGCGCGGGTTTTCTCCAGACAGTTTCTCCAGCCGCTGATCTCCTGGGAAAAGGCGATGGGCGTGGCATCCTGGAGGTGGGTGCGTCCAGTTTTGATGACGCCTTGGTTTTCTTCCTCCAGGCGGCGGAAAGAAGCTGTCAGCGTGTCCATGGCGGGGAACAGCCGGTTCTGAATCTCCATCACTGCAGCGATGTGCATAGCAGTGGGGAAGGTGTCATTGGAACTCTGGGACATGTTGGCATGGTCATTAGGGTGGAGCAGCTTTTCGCCAGCAATCTCGTTGCCGCGGTTTGCGATTACTTCATTGACATTCATGTTGGACTGGGTTCCGCTTCCAGTCTGCCAGACGGCCAGCGGGAAATGGCGATCCAGTTTCCCGGCTAAAATCTCATCGCAGACCTGGGAGATGATTTCCATTCTCCGCTCGTCCAGTTTGCCTAAACGGTGGTTAGCAATAGCAGCCGCTTTTTTTAAGACGGCAAAGGCGCGGATAATCTCCATGGGAATTTTTTCGATTCCGATTTTGAAGTTTTCAAAGCTGCGCTCTGTCTGGGCGCCCCAGTATACGTCTTTTGGGACTTTTACTTCGCCCATAGAGTCGGTTTCAATGCGGTATTCCATAATGGCTTCCTCCAGTAATAGATAGATAGTAAGAACAAGGGTTGCAGGGGCTACTTTAAGTGATTTTCCATCCAGTCTGTGATTTCTTCCAGACGGCGGATCCGCTGTTTTGGCCTTCCGCTGCGGCTCAGCTCGTGATTTTCTCCTTTGAAGAGACACAGCCTTGCTTCTACACCGTTTTCCACCAGGGCGCTGTACATCTGCAGGCCCTCACTCAGGGGACAGCGAAAATCTTCGTCACTGTGGATAAACAAGGTAGGGGTTTTGACATTTGGAGCATATTTCAGCGGAGAGTGCTCCCACATTCTCTCGGCGTCAGTCCAGGTGTAGCCCGCCATCTGGTCTCTGACGAACCGGCTTCCGATATCGGATGTGTGGGCCATGGAGATCCAGTTGGAGATGGAACGCTGGCTGGCCGCAGCGCGGAACCGGTCTGTGTGGCCGATGATCCAGTTGGTCATAAAGCCGCCGTAGCTCCCGCCGGTGACGCCAAGGCGGCTGGGATCGATGTCAGGATAGCGCTCTAAGACTGTGGAAGTGAAGGCCATAAGGTCATCGTAATCTACTGTGCCATACTTCCCTTTTACGTCAGCGAAATCATTGCCCCGGCCATCCGATCCGGTTGGGTTCATAAAAAAGACGAAGTAGCCCATATTGGCCCATACCTGCATCTCGTGGAAAAAAACTTCCCCGTACACAGTTTTGGGGCCTCCGTGGATATCCAGAATGGCCGGGTACTGCTCCCCTTTCTGATAGTTTCTGGGTGTCATAACCCAGCCGTATAGTTCCATGCCGTTTCTCTGGAAGGTGCAGGGCTCCAGAGGCCGGACATCTCTGGTCTCCATGACCCACTCGTTAAAGCTGGAGATTCTTTTCCGCTCTCCGGAGGAAAGGTCAAAGGTATACAGCTCCTGGAGACGGCTATCCTGCATTCCCCCATAGAGGATGGTGCTGCCGGAGATGTCCATAAAATCCACGCTGCCTGGGTATTCCAGAACGGGGGAGATCGCGCCGTCCCTGGTCAGGGAGTAAATATGGCTGGAGTTGACGCGGGTGGTGATAAAATAGTAGGTATCGCCGCTGAGGCAGGAAGTCTTTCCGCTGCCAAGGCGGCAGTCACTTCCCACGGTAGAGCTGAAAGAGTCCTCGTAGGATGCCAGAAGAGACAGTTTTCCGTCCTCTAAACGGTAGTACCAGGGGTTTTCGTGGGAGCCGTACTGCTTTTCGTCTGTTCCCAGAACCAGCAGGCTGTCTGCCCAGGGCTGCAGGGAGAAGAGACAGAAATCCCCGGCTTCCATAAGCTGTCTGTTTTCCTTTGTGTCTATCTGGAAGACCCAGATCCCCTGGCGGGAGATACGGCGGGTCTGAAAGTCTTCTCCAATATAATAAAGAAGAGAATGATCCTCACTGAGCTTTGCATCCCTGACTTCCATCAGAGGGCTGCTGATGGGGGTGAGCGTTTCTGAATCGCTTTCGTATAGGAAGAGAGAGGTGCGGATTTTATTGGTATAGCCTTTCCCATTTCCGTAGAAGGGCAGTTCATCCAAGATTTCGTAGCTCTCCGCATCCCTCTTTTCCTGCAGCATAGCTGCTTTTTCATGGCCCTTCAGCAGATAAAGCTCTGAAAATCTCAGATCATAGCGAACCTGCAGGACATACTGCCCTCTGGAAATCTGCTGGATCCCGGTGACGGTCAGAGGAATGGAAAAGGCGCGGCTGGCCTCGCCTCCGGAGAGGGAAAGGCGGTAGAATACTGTGCGCTCTTCGCCCTTCTGGACAGCATCGCGATCTTCTTTCTCTCTCAGAGAGGCAAACAGAATGGTGTTGTCATCCTCCCACAGAAAGAGCCTTTCATCGCCGGATCCGGTCAGGCGGGTGTGCTTTTGGCCGTCCCACAGATACAGATGGTGCTGGTAGCCGTTAGCCGACAGATCACAGGAGGAGACAGCGTAGACAGCTCGGGTGCCGTCCGGGGAATACTGGAGGCCGGATAGAAATTTATAGTCTAAGAAGTCTTTTAACAGGATAGGTTCTCTCATTGCAGATTTTCCTTTCTGCCAGCCAAAGCCGGCTTTTAGATAACGTTTGCAGGGGTTCCCTTGAGCCAGCGGTCAATGTTGTCAAATACAATAGCTGCCCGCTTGACCAAGGCTTCTTTGGTGGCAAATGCTACGTGAGGGGTAGCAATCAGGTTTTTGGCATTCAGCAAGGGATGGTCTTCCGGGACAGGAGGTTCCATCTCAAATACATCGATGCCGGCCCCGGCGATTTTGCCGCTGTTCAGAGCATCGGCCAGAGCTGCGCTGTCTACCACTGGGCCTCTGGCGGTATTGATGAGGATAGCCGAAGGCTTCATGGAGGCCAGCTCCTTCGCGCCGATCAGCCCGCGGGTTTCTGGAGTGAGGGGTGTGTGGAGGGAAACAATGTCGCTGGTCTTTAAGAGCGTCTCAAGGTCAGTGTAGGTGACGCCGGGGACATTTTTTTGTGTACGGCTGTAGGCCAATACGCGGCAGCCGAATGCCTGGGCGATGGAGGCTACCCGCAGGCCGATAGCGCCGGTGCCGATGATGCCAAACGTCTTCTCCTCCAGCTCAAAGCCAATCAGCCCATCCTTGGTTCCCTGGCGGCGAACAGCTTCATTGCAGGCAATCAGATTCCGGTATAGAGCTACCACCATGCCGAAAACCAGGTCTGCTACAGCAGCAGTAGAATATCCGGCGCAGTTGCACACTGTGATGCCTCTCTGCCGGCAGACATCCAAGGCGATGTGGTCAACGCCGGTAAAGGCCACTGCCAGCAGTTTTAGATTTTTGCAGCCATTGATGACATCCCCATTGAGCGGAAGATTGGAGACAGCAAGGATATCCGCATCCCGGCCGCGGCTGATCAGTGTATCGGTATCTAAAACACGGGTATCATAATAAGTGATTTCGATGTCCTGAGGCAGGACAGCCTGAGCCATGGAAAGCAGCTTGTTCTGCTCTACGCCCAGCGGTTCCATGATGACGAGTTTCATAAAAGTAATCCTCCTGTAGTCTTTTGCCCCCATGATACCATAAAATGGCCGAATAAGCAAAAAAAGCTGGAAGAAACTTGCATTTACAAAGATTTTTCCCTTGACAGAAAAACGTTCGGTGGATATAATAATGAGGCGTGCACCAAAGCGCGATGCTTTTGGTGTGCAAAAAAGCTGAAGTACAGCAACCACAGTCAATATCATAGGAGGTGAAAAGAATGCCAACATTTAACCAGTTAGTAAGAAAGGGAAGACAGACCAGCGTTAAGAAGTCCACAGCTCCGGCTCTTCAGAAAGGATACAATTCTTTGCAGAAGAAGGCAACCAACGTTTCTGCTCCGCAGAAGAGAGGTGTGTGCACCGCTGTTAAGACTGCTACCCCTAAGAAGCCGAACTCTGCTCTTAGAAAGATCGCCAGAGTACGTCTTTCCAACGGCATCGAAGTAACAAGCTACATCCCCGGAGAGGGTCACAACTTACAGGAGCACAGTGTTGTACTGATCCGCGGCGGCCGTGTGAAGGACCTGCCCGGTACCAGATACCACATCATTAGAGGTACTCTTGATACTGCCGGTGTAGCCAACAGAAAACAGGCTCGCTCCAAATACGGCGCAAAGAGACCGAAAGAGAAAAAGTAATCATTAGCTGCAGAAATTGATTTGTAGGAAATGCCGGATAATGATATTGAACCTGTAGGTTGCAGGAGATAGAGATTACCTGCTGCGCAGACGCAGCAGACCGCGCATGAACGTGCCCACTGTAGCGGCTGAAAAGCTGCACGAAGTGTACGAGTACCGAAGATCTAATGAAAAGCTGCCGCGGCCCTGTTTTGCAGCCGGGCAGAAGGGCAGCAGTATTAAGGAGGGAAGTAACGTGCCACGTAAAGGACATACTCAGAAAAGAGACGTGCTGGCAGACCCGATCTACAACAATAAAGTTGTGACTAAGCTGATCAACAACATCATGTTGGACGGCAAGAAGGGTGTTGCCCAGAAGATCGTATACGGCGCATTTGAACGTGTCGCAGAGAAGACTGGAAAAGATGCCGTAGAAGTATTTGAAGAAGCAATGAACAACATTATGCCTGTTCTGGAAGTTAAGGCAAAACGTATCGGCGGTGCTACCTATCAGGTGCCCATCGAGGTTAAGCCGGAGAGAAGACAGGCGCTGGCTCTTCGCTGGCTGACTATGTTCTCCCGCAAGAGAGGCGAGAAGACTCAGGAAGAGAGACTGGCAAATGAGATTATGGACGCAGCCAACAATACCGGCGCATCCGTAAAGAGAAAAGAAGATATGCACAAGATGGCAGAGGCAAACAAGGCATTTGCTCATTACCGTTTCTAATCATCACAGGAGGAAAAGACCTTGGCTGGAAGAGAATATCCATTAGAGAGAACCAGGAATATCGGTATTATGGCCCATATCGATGCAGGTAAGACCACATTGACTGAGCGTATCCTGTATTATACTGGTGTAAACTATAAAATTGGTAACACTCACGAAGGCAACGCCACCATGGACTGGATGGAGCAGGAGCAGGAAAGAGGTATTACCATCACTTCCGCAGCTACGACCTGTCACTGGACTCTGGAAGAATTTACCAAGCCCAAACCTGGCGCTCTGGAGCACCGTATCAACATCATTGATACCCCAGGCCACGTTGACTTCACTGTAGAGGTAGAGCGTTCCCTGCGTGTTTTGGACGGCGCTGTCGGCGTTTTCTGTGCAAAGGGAGGCGTTGAGCCTCAGTCTGAGAACGTATGGCGTCAGGCTGACACCTACAATGTTCCCAGAATGGCATTCATCAACAAGATGGATATCCTGGGCGCAGACTTCTACAATGCAGTAGACCAGATCCGCACCAGATTAGGCAAGAATGCAATCTGCCTGCAGCTTCCGATCGGCAAGGAAGATGAGTTCAAGGGAATCATCGACCTGTTCGAGATGAAGGCTTACATTTACAATGATGACAAGGGTGACGATATCAGTGTTACAGATATCCCCGAGGACATGCAGGACGAGGCAGAGCTGTATCACAGCGAGCTGATCGAGAAGATCTGCGAGCTGGATGACGATCTGATGATGCAGTATCTGGAGGGTGAAGAGCCTTCTGTTGAGGATTTAAAGAAAGTATTAAGAAAGGCAACCTGCGAATGTGCTGCGATTCCGGTGTGCTGCGGTTCTGCTTATAGAAACAAAGGCGTACAGAAGCTGCTGGATGCAATCATTGAGTACATGCCGGCTCCCACCGACATCCCTGCTATCAAGGGTGTTGACTTGGAAGGCAATGAGATTGTGAGACATTCTTCTGACGAAGAGCCGTTCTCCGCTCTGGTATTCAAGATTATGACAGATCCGTTCGTTGGAAAACTTGCTTATTTCCGTGTATATTCCGGTACGATGAACTCCGGTTCCTATGTACTGAACGCGACAAAAGATAAGAAGGAGCGTGTAGGACGTATTCTTCAGATGCACGCAAACAAGAGACACGAGCTGGATAAAGTTTATTCCGGTGATATCGCAGCTGCTATCGGCTTTAAGGTCAGCACCACAGGTGATACCATCTGTGATGAGCAGCATCCGGTAATCCTGGAGTCCATGGAGTTCCCGGAGCCGGTTATCGATATCGCTATCGAGCCGAAGACCAAAGCCGGCCAGCAGAAGATGGGAGAGGCTCTGGCAAAACTTGCCGAGGAGGATCCGACCTTCCGTGCAAAGACCGACCAGGAGACCGGCCAGACCATCATTTCCGGTATGGGCGAGCTGCATCTGGAGATTATTGTAGACCGTCTGCTGCGTGAGTTTAACGTAGAGGCGAATGTAGGTGCTCCGCAGGTAGCATACAAGGAGACCTTCACCAAGCCGGTGGATCAGGAATACAAGTATGCAAAGCAGTCCGGTGGACGTGGACAGTACGGACACTGTAAGGTGAAATTCGAACCGATGGATCCCAACGGTGAGGAAACCTTCAAATTCGAGTCCACAGTTGTCGGCGGCGCTATTCCGAAGGAATATATTCCTGCAGTCGGAGAAGGTATTGAGGAAGCAGCTAAGACTGGTATCTTAGGCGGATTCCCGGTACTGGGCGTTCATGCAAATGTGTATGACGGTTCTTACCATGAGGTTGACTCTTCTGAAATGGCATTCCATATCGCCGGTTCTATGGCGTTTAAGGAAGCTATGAAGAAGGCAAATCCGGTTCTTCTTGAACCGATTATGAAAGTAGAAGTAACCATGCCGGAAGAGTATATGGGCGACGTAATCGGCGATATCAATTCCCGCCGCGGCCGTATCGAAGGTATGGATGATGTAGGCGGCGGCAAGATCATTAGAGCATACGTTCCGCTGGCTGAAATGTTCGGTTACTCTACCGATCTGCGTTCCAGAACTCAGGGACGCGGCAACTACTCCATGTTCTTTGAGAAGTACGAGCAGGTACCGAAGAGCGTTCAGGAGAAAGTTCTTGCTGAGAAAAACGGAAAGTAAGTTGGCGGCAGGGCCGGCCGTGCATTGATTTGCACGGCCCGGGCCGCAGCGAAACGAATCCGGCAATCGGTACAATAGGCTTGAAAAACTTCCCAAAATAGAATATAATGGGGTCAGCCTATGTTTATAAAACCATAATAGCCTAAAAGAAAGGCGCAAATTAAGGAGGACGTTATAAAATGGCAAAAGCTAAGTTTGAAAGAAGCAAACCGCATTGTAACATTGGTACCATTGGCCACGTTGACCATGGTAAAACCACTTTAACCGCTGCTATTACCAAGACTTTACATGAGAGACTGGGTACTGGCGAGGCTGTTGCATTTGAGAACATTGACAAGGCTCCCGAAGAGAGAGAGCGTGGTATCACCATCTCTACCGCACACGTTGAGTATGAGACTGCAAAGAGACACTACGCACACGTTGACTGCCCAGGCCATGCTGACTATGTAAAGAACATGATCACTGGTGCTGCTCAGATGGACGGCGCTATCCTGGTTGTTGCTGCTACCGATGGTGTTATGGCTCAGACCAGAGAGCACATTCTGCTTTCCCGTCAGGTAGGCGTACCTTACATCGTAGTATTTATGAACAAGTGTGACATGGTTGACGATCCCGAGCTGCTTGAGTTAGTAGAGATGGAGATCCGCGATCTGTTAAACGAGTACGAGTTCCCGGGCGATGACACTCCTGTAATCCAGGGTTCTGCTCTGAAGGCTCTTGAGGATCCGATGGGACCGTGGGGCGACAAGATCATGGAACTGATGGATGCTGTTGACAGCTACATTCCGGATCCGGTTCGTGAGAACGACAAGCCGTTCCTGATGCCTGTTGAGGACGTATTCTCCATCACTGGCCGTGGTACTGTTGCTACTGGTAGAGTAGAGCGTGGTACTCTGCATCTGTCTGATGAAGTAGAGATCGTTGGTATTCACGAAGATACCCGTAAAGTAGTTGTAACAGGTATCGAGATGTTCCGTAAGCTGTTAGACGAGGCTCAGGCTGGTGACAACATCGGTGCTCTGCTTCGTGGCGTTCAGAGAAACGAGATCGAGCGTGGACAGTGTCTGGTAAAACCGGGCTCTGTAAAGTGCCATCACAAGTTTACCGCTCAGGTATACGTTCTGACCAAGGACGAGGGTGGCCGTCATACTCCTTTCTTCAACAACTATCGTCCTCAGTTCTACTTCAGAACGACTGACGTTACTGGCGTTTGCGAGTTACCGGAAGGCACCGAGATGTGCATGCCTGGTGACAACGTAGAGATGACCGTTGAGCTGATCCATCCGGTAGCTATGGAGCAGGGTCTCCGTTTCGCTATCCGTGAGGGCGGCAGAACCGTTGGTTCCGGTAGAGTTGTTTCTATCATTGAATAATTAGCCTGCAGTTTTTATTAACCGTATGGAAAATAAAGGGGGCTGCTGCACTAATGAGTGCGGCAGCCCCCTTTGAATTAATATCATCACGGGCATAAGTGTGCATTGTAATCTGATTTTTCCGGTGTAAGGCATTATGGAACTGAATTTGAGTCTTCCCGAATGCAGGTATGATAATCGGAAATAATCTTCTCCAAAGTGATTTCTTCCAAACTGCTTTTCAAATCATCCCTTATTTTTTCGTAAGAGCGGTCAAGAACCCAATGAATATTTATCCCAATAGGACATAAAGAAGACGGATCCGAATGGACACCTATCAATTTGGAAAGGAAATCCGGTTCCAGAGCTTTGCATACGCGGTATAGGTTAATATCGTCAGGTGGGCAGTTCATTGTTGCGCCGCCTGTCCCATATTTCACGGATATGATTCCATCTCGCTTTAAGGCGCTCATGATATTACGGATGGTAACGGCGTTCATACCTGTGGAGCGGGATAAAAGTTCACTGGTGACTTTTGCTTTTTCTCCATACTCATAAATAAAAAGAAGGCAATGGAGCGCGACGGAACATTTTGTACTGATATGCATAGTGTCTCACTTTCTTTATATATTTCCTCTTTATTATAATACAAAATTTCTGACCTGTAAATATTGACATTACACCTTATGCAGATTATAATAGGCGAAGGTGTAAAATTAAATATTACAGGAGGAATCGCTATGCGTGTTTTTCAGATTGTTTTCAGCCCAACCGGTGGGACGCAGAAAGTTGCAGATATCCTTGCATCGAAATGGGACAAGCCTGCCGAGAACATTGATTTATCCGACCCCAAAATAGATTTTGCTGCAGTCAGCTTAGAGAAAGAGGATGTTGCTGTCATTGCAGTACCTTCTTTTGGGGGACGTGTGCCTGCCCTGGCTGCCGAAAGGCTTGAAAAGATTCATGGCAATGGGGCTATGTGCGTTGCTGTTTGTGTGTATGGCAACCGAGCATATGAGGATACCTTGATTGAATTGAATGATGCTGCAGTGAAGAGCGGATTTCAGGTGATCGCCGGGATTGCGGCTATTGCGGAGCACTCCATCATGCATCAATATGCAGCGGGACGGCCGGATGATGAGGATAGAAGCGAGCTGCAGGGCTTTGCCGAAAAAATCCTTGCGAAAATAAGCGGCGGAGATATGTCTGCTCCCCAAATCCCGGGGAATCGCCCCTACAAAAAAGCCGGCGGCGCAGGCTTGGTTCCAAAGGCGAACCACAAATGCAATGCATGCGGCCTTTGCGCTGAAAAGTGCCCGGCGCAGGCAATCAGCCGGGAAAATCCCAGGGAAACAGACAGCAAAAAATGTATTTCCTGTATGCGCTGCATTGCAATCTGCCCGCAGTCGGCCCGTAAGGTGAACAGCGTCCTGGTTTCTGCAGCGGCAATGGCAATCAAAAAGGCATGTTCTGAGAAGAAGAGCAATGAGCTTTTTCTGTAATGACAAAGGAACTTGAAATCATTTTAAAAGGAGTGGATGAATTTATGAATCGAACGGTTTCTCGTATTTTATGGATTATTGCCGGTGTTCTCTTAATCATTGCTGGTATTTACTGCTTGTTCAATCCGGATGCCGGATTGCTGTCGCTTTCCCTGTATATCGGGATTGCCATGCTGATTTCCGGTATCATTGATATTGTAATTTTTGCAAAGTGGAATGGAAAGATGTTCGGCGCAGGCTGGTTTCTGGCGGATGGTATCCTGACAGTGCTGCTCGCCCTGTTTTTGCTGTTCAATCAGGCTTTTACGATGTTGTCCCTGCCATTTATCTTTGGAATGTGGCTGATGTTTTCCGGTATCAACCACTTTGTCAATTCTTTTGAGCTGCAGGCTTTTGGCGTAAAAGGGTGGGGCTGGTTGACGGCTCTGGGCATTGTTCTGGCTGCCGTGGGTTTCTTTTCACTCTTCGATCCGATTGCCAATCTGTTTGCATTGAGTATTCTTGCGGGAATTTTACTGATTTGCGAAGGCGTCGCGGCAATCGTGCGCGCCTGCATCTCCCATCGGCTGTGGAGATAAAACGCTCGTGCCGTTCTGTCTGCTATGTATGATGCCAGATGGCCATTTGGCAGGTTTTTTCTGATTTGCGCCGTACATACGGTGGTCAGCACAGACGAGCCAAAGATCTATGTGCTGCAATTGGGACATATGTGACCCGGGGGATAACAAAGAGCCATGTATCCGCCGGACATTTCAGCAGGTGCATGGCTCTTTTCTTCAATACATCTTTGGAGGTACAGGAAATGCTGTTAAAGGACGCCCAAATAGGACATACCTATGTGGTGGAAAATATTCACCTTCCTTTTCAGGTGGAGCGCCGCCTTGAGGCACTGGGGATGACCCGGGAAACCCCGGTTTCCATCCTGAATCGCAAGGGCAAGGGAATTTTGATCATTAAACTCCGGGGAACCCGTTTTGCTTTGGGTTACAATATTACGAGGAATATTGAAGTGAAAGAAGGTGGGGCGGAATGAGCGAGTGTGAAATGACGATAGGATTTATCGGAAACCCCAACTGCGGAAAGACGACACTGTTCAACGCTTATACCGGAGCGAATCTAAAAGTGGCAAACTGGCCCGGGGTTACAGTAGAAAAAGTAGAAGGGGCCGTGAAAGATCACGGACTCAATATTCATCTGGTAGATCTGCCAGGTACATACAGTCTGACTTCCTATACCATGGAGGAGATGGTATCCCGCCAATTTATTTTAAGCGGCGAAGTGGATGTCATCATCAACGTAGTAGATGCCTCCGCTTTGGAACGCAGCCTTTATTTGACCCTGCAGCTGCTGGAGCTGGGCAAACCCGTCGTGATGGCGCTGAATATGATGGATATTGTAGAGAAACGCGGCATGGAGATCGATATGCACCGCCTGCCTGAAATGCTTGGCATTCCGGTGATACCCGTCTCCGCGCGGAAGCGGCGGGGACTTGATGTCTTGCTCCATGCAGCCGCTCATCACAAGGACAGCACCGCCCCGGACCGCCTGATTCACGAACACAAAACTTCTTCCCGGCATTCTCACGACCATCATTCGGAATACGCCATGGTCTATTCGGACGATATTGAGGATAAGATTGATCAGATTATCCCCGAACTGAAAAGGCGATATCCTGACTTGAAAAACTATCGCTGGCATGCTTTAAAGCTGTTGGAGGGGGATAAAGAAATAACAGAGAAGTACCCGGTAGATCTTCCTAAGGTACTGGACCGCAGCTATGAGTCGGATATTATTAACCAGAAATACGACTTCATCGGGGAAATAATCCGTGAGGTACTGCTTCACAAGGAACGCCGGGACCTCCTTACTGAAAAGGCAGATAAACTCCTGACCGGAAAAGTATGGGGGATTCCTGTTTTCCTGGTAATCATGGCAGTCACCTTTTTCCTCACATTTACTGTGGGGGATTGGCTGAAAGGATATCTGGATCTGGCGATCGGCTGTCTTTCCGATGCCGCGGCATCAGGGCTGGCGGCGGCGCAGGCCGGGGATATTCTCACCTCTCTGGTGGTGGACGGCATTATCGGAGGTGTCGGTACCATCGTCACTTTCCTGCCAAATATCCTGATCTTGTTTCTCTGCCTGGCGCTGCTTGAAGACAGCGGATACATGGCCCGTGTGGCCTATGTGATGGAAGGGATTATGAGCAAGATTGGTCTCTCCGGCAAAGCCTTCATACCTATGCTGCTGGGATTTGGATGTACCGTGCCCGCCATCATGGCCTCCCGTGCGCTGGAAAACAAGAGGGACCGCTTTAAGGTCATGCTGGTCACACCGTTTATGAGCTGCAATGCCCGGTTAACCATTTACATCCTGTTCTCGGAGATGTTTTTCCCTGACAACGCTATGGCAGTAGCATATTCCATGTACCTTATCGGTATTGTGGTAGCCATTGTCATCTCAGCTATTATCCATCTGCTGGACCGGAAGACCAGCGTCAACTATTTGCTGATTGAACTGCCGGAGTACAAGCTGCCGGATGCCCGCACGGTGGCTATCTACGTGTGGGAAAAGGTAAAGGACTACCTTGGAAAAGCCGGCACTACGATTTTCTTGGCTACATTGATTATTTGGGCTTTGCTGAATTTCGGTCCTCAAGGGTATGCCCCTGATATGGCGGGAAGTTTTGGCGCAGTGATCGGCAAATGGCTCACCCCGTTTTTTGTCCCCATTGGCCTGGGCTTTTGGCAGATTGCTGTGGCGCTGATCGCCGGTATCTCCGCCAAGGAAGTGGTGGTGTCTAGCTGTGCCGTGCTGTTTGGCATCGTCAACGCCAGCTCCCCGGAGGGGATGACTGCGTTTGCCGCGGCTTTGGAGGGCATCGGGTTTGGACCTCTCAACGCCTTCTGCCTAATGGTGTTTTGCCTGCTTTATATTCCCTGCGCCGCTTCTCTGGCCACCATACGCAAAGAGTCGGGCAGCGGGGCCTGGATGTGCTTTACGGCCGTCTTCCAGCTGGCGGTAGCGTGGGTGGTCACATTTATTGTCTATCAAATTGGCTTGCTGATGGCCTGAAACGGGAGGAAGAAAACATGGTTGCCGTTTTGTTGGTGATTGCGCTGACCGCTTATTCTGCATGGGCGGTCCGGCATATCTATTTAAAAAGGAAAAGGTGCAAATCAAAGTGCAGCTATTGCCCTTATAAAGATTCCGGAGCCTGCCGGTAACGAAGGTGTCTGCATAAGCTGCCGCAGCTCCTTTCTAATATTTATAGGAAGCACGCTAATGCTCACAGGTACTTTCCGGTACAGCTTGCGGAATTGTTCTTAATGTCTTCCGGCGACCCTACGGCGACGATGGTTCCCCCTTCGTCGCCTCCGCCGGGGCCCATATCAATCACATAGTCGGCGCTGCGGATTACGTCCAGATCATGTTCAATGACGATGACCGTGGCGCCGTTTTTGATTAATGTCCGGAAAACGCTGAGGAGAGTCTGAACGTCCAGCGGATGGAGACCGATGGTGGGTTCATCGAATACAAAGACAGAGTCGGATTGACTTCTTCCCATTTCGCTGGCTAGTTTTAACCGCTGGGCCTCCCCGCCGGACAGACTGGGCGTTTCTTCACCCAATGTCAGGTAGCCCAACCCCAGATCCTCCAGCACCTGCAGCCGCTGGTGCACTAGCTTCATTTCACTGCAGGCTTCCAGGGCTGTGTGGATGTCCATAGCCATTAGATCAGGAAGGGAATAGGAATTTCCGCTTTTGCTCTGATAGCGGATTTTTCCGGCTTCCCGGCTGTAGCGGGTCCCCCGGCAGTCTGGGCAGGGGATATCGACGTCTGGGAGAAACTGGACATCGAGGCTGATGCTTCCGGTGCCGTCGCATGTCGGGCACCGGAGCCTGCCTGTATTGTAAGAGAAATCCCCAGCTTTCCATCCCTGATTTTTTGCATCTTCCGTCCGGGAATAAATTTTGCGGAGTTCATCGTGAACATTGGCGTAGGTTGCAACCGTAGAGCGAACATTGATGCCAATGGGTGTGGCATCAATCAGCTTGACCCGCCCGATACCTTCTGCAGTTACCGATTTTACATGTTCCGGCAGACTTCGGCCATCGATGGCTGCCTGCAGCCCCGGAACCAGACTTTCCAGGATCAAGGTTGTCTTTCCTGAGCCGGATACGCCAGTTACAGCGGTTAGTTTTCCCTTTGGAATATCGGCCTCCAATGGCTTTACGGTGTGGATCCCGCTGGTGGACAGATGGATTTTGCCATTCTGAAAAAGATTTTCTGCATTCTGGCGATGCCGGCTGCAAAGAGAGTGATCTCCTGAGAGAAATGGGCCGATCAGAGACTGGCTGTTTCGGATAAGATCAGAGACAGTGCCCTGGGCAATGACATGGCCGCCTCCGGTTCCAGCCCCTGGGCCCATCTCAATGAGCCAATCAGCCTTGGAGAGAATCTGGGTATCGTGATCTACGAGGACGACAGAATTCCCGTCGCTGATCAAATCATCCATAACGCCGATCAGCCCAGTTATGTTGGAGGGATGAAGGCCGATTGAGGGCTCGTCCAGCACGTACAGGACACCGGTAGTGCGGTTTCTGACAGCCCGGGCCAGCTGCATCCGCTGCCGCTCCCCGGTAGAGAGTGTGGAGGAGGAACGGTCCAGGGTCAGGTAGCTTAGCCCCAGATCCATCAGCCGTTTGGCGACAGCCTGGAATGATTCACATATGCTTTCCGCCATAGGGTGCATTTCTTTAGGAAGGGAGCTGGGAACGCCGTCAACCCACCTGACAAGACTAGAGAGGGTCATTTTGCAGGCTTCATCCAGAGAAATGCCGCGGAGCCTGGGAGCGCGGGCCGCCTCCGACAGGCGGGTGCCTTTACATTCAGGGCAGGTCTCTTCCTTCAAAAATTTCTCTACACGTTTCATTCCCTTCTCATCTTTCACCTTGGCCAGGGCATTTTCCACTGTGTAGGTGGCATTATAATATGTAAAGTCCATTTCCCCTGCCTGGTTGGAGTTTTTTGACTTATACAGAATGTGTTTTTTTTCAGCAGGTCCGTTAAATACAATATCCCGCTCCCTTTCCGTCAATTCACGGAAAGGCACATCGGTACGGACACCCATTTCCCGGCAGACATCTGTCATCAGGGACCACATCAGAGAATTCCAGGGAGCGACAGCGCCTTGATCGATGGAGAGGGATTCATCTGGCACCAGTGTTGACGGATCTACAGTCCGAACCGTTCCGGTACCTCCGCAAGTGCGGCAGGCGCCCTGGCTATTGAAAGCAAGTTCCTCGGCAGACGGCGCAAAAAATCTGGAACCGCACTGGGGGCAGACCAATTCCTGGCCGGCTGCGATGGCAAGAGTAGGAGGGAGGTAATGGCCATTGGGACAGCGGTGGCTGGCAAGCCTGGAGAACATCAGCCGGAGACTGTTGAGAAGTTCTGTGCCTGTCCCAAAGGTACTCCGGATCCCGGGCACGCCAGGGCGCTGGCGGAGAGCAAGCGCTGCAGGGACGTACAGCACTTCGTCCACCTGGGCTTTCGGGGCCTGGGTCATTCGGCGCCGGGTGTAGGTGGAGAGCGCTTCCAGATAACGCCTGGAACCCTCAGCGTAGAGAACACCCAGCGCCAGAGATGATTTGCCGGAGCCAGAGACACCGGCGATTCCGACGATCTTATTGAGGGGGATATCCACATTAACATTTTTCAGATTGTGGACTCTAGCCCCCCGAACTTTCATTTTTTCAATCATTGGAAATTCCTCCTGTTAAGAGACAATGGAAAAACAGACATTAAGGATATCGTAGCACTTACGGGTCCGAAAGTAAAGAACCGCAAAAAGAAGGAACCCTGCAGGGCTGTTGGTGTCCTGCAGGATCCCGATTGTATAGACGGCCGCTCGGCTGAAGGGAGGCGGCCGGAACTGACACGTTTTACCAGACCATAGCTCCGGAGGAATCGACATAGTGGCCGTCCGGTGTGAAAGCATTGGCGTACATAGCTCCATTGCTGTCCAGGCAGTACATTTTTCCGTTAATCTGGAACCAGCCGTTGGACTGCATAGCCCCGGACTCATCCATGTAGTACCATTTGTCGTTGATATAATTCCAGCCAGTTACCATGGCTCCGTCCAGGTTCAGGTAGTACCATTTATTGTTGAGATACCGCCATCCGATCTGCATCAGACCGCTGTTGTCCATGTAGTACCATTTGCCATTGACCAGCTCCCAGCCTGTCTGCATAGCGCCGCTGGTCACATCCAGATAGTACCAGCCGGCATCCAGCCTCAGCCAGCCGGTCATCATATATCCGCTGGAATTGAAGAAGTAGTAGTGGCCGTTGATCTGCTGCCAGCCGTTGTAGGCATAGGTGCCGTTCCCAAACCGGTAGCGCCATCCCTGGCTGGTGGAGACCCAGCGGTTGCCGTTGGCCGGGGTGATGCCTGGATAATTGGCATTGTAATGGCCGATGGTGCCGGGACCTCCGCTGTAGGTGTGGTTGTAATGATCATCGTAATAGTCGTCAAATTCGCTCTCATAGTCCCGATTGTCCCGGGCCTCATCTGCATCAATATAGATATCATCAGAATAGCTGGACCATGTACTCAAAGCATCATTGTCAGCCATTGCACGGACACGGAACCGATAATAGCCTTTGGTGGTCATGCGGCTTCCAAAGTCATAGTAGTCAGAATCCGTCCGGGCGGTGGTGATCAGACTGCTGCCTCTGTAAAGCCGGACTTCATATCGGTCTGCGCCTGGAACATGGGTCCAGTTGGCGGTGTAATCATCCCAGTACAGATCCTGGGTATCCGACAGATTCCCGCTGACTTTTCTCAAGGTAATAATCACAGCAAAATAGGTGCGGTCCGAGCTGTCGCGTTTGCCGCTCTTATATTGGGCGTCGTAGCCGTTGGAAGTGATCGTATAATCTTTTTTGGAGAAAGACGACGGAAATTCATACCCGTCTTCTGCAACGAGATCAACCTCAAGCTGAGGGACGGTCCCTCCCACCCAGGTGTCACCGCCGTTGATAAACTGAGCGTTATCGATGTAATACTCGGAAGAGGTGGTGCTGGCAGAGACAGAGGAGATCGGTTTCCCCGCAGCCAGTTCTCCTGCGTCATCGATGGAGATCTGAATCGTTTTTATTCGCTGATTAGCGGCCAGGGCCGTCATGGCGCCTGCCAAAGTAAACAGAACAGCGGCCGCGGCTGCAGCCAGCCAATATTTTTTCTTCATAGCAAAGCCCCCTTACAGATGAACGAATGTGCCTATCAGCACAAGATTTTAATTATGTTGGTAATTTTATTATATCAATCCAATGTCTGACAGTCAAAGGCGATATCCCTACAATTTTCTGACAAATTTATTACAAATCTATTCCTGTGGCTTCTGCCAGCCGAAAGCAGCACCGGCATCAACCATACCGCCGGAAAGCACCTTGCCATCCAGAGAATCCAGCGGGTGAGCAGTGTCTAAGAGGGCCTGCCGAATATCTTTCAGTTCCAGATCCGTGCGGTAAGAATAAAGGAGTGCGGCTGTCCCAGTCACCATGGGGGCAGCCATGGAAGTGCCGCTGAAAAAAGCGTAGCTTCCGCCGGGAACCGTACTGAGAATATAGGAACCTGGGGCAGCCAGATCTACGCTGGCGGCTCCGTAATTAGAGCTCTTTGCCAGAGAACCATCGTAGTTTAAACTTGCTACGGAGATAATGTTATCATAGGGAAGGGAGGCCGGATAGACGGGGATGGAGTCAGTATCGATCCCATTTCCGCCATTATCGCCATTTCCGGCGGCGATGACAAATAGCATCTTGGAATCTCGGATAGCCTGATCCAGATTTTCGTAATAGCGGGTTGTTCCGAGGCTCAGGTTGCAGATAGAAGCGCCATTGGCTTCGGCATACCGGATGGCCTTAATGATGGATTCTGGTGAGCCGATTCCCATAGGACCTCCAAGAGCTTTTAAGACCATAATCTTTACATGGGTGTCTCCAGCTATGCCGCTGATTCCTCCGCCGTCTCTTTTGGCGGCAATGATCCCTGCAGTGTGAGTTCCATGGCTGTCTTCATTTCCGCTGCAGAGGGAAGCCTGACCCATGTAGAAATTCCAGCCGTGGATATCATCAATATACCCATTTCCATCGTTATCGATCCCATCGCCGGGAATTTCGCCGGGATTGGTCCACAGGGATTCTTCCAGATCCGGGTGGGATGTATCGGCACCGGTATCAATAATAGCGACGACCACCTCGCGCTTTTCGCTTTCACTGGAATCATACAGCTCCCACGCCGGGATGATGTTCAGATCAATACCGGGGACAGCCATCAGATTTTCATAGCCGGCAGTATTGTAACCGGGCAGAGGAAGGTAGACGGCATCCGGATTATTGTGGGGGAAGCCATAGGCGTAGTTGATAGAAGAGAACTTTTGCTTTAGAGAAGAAAGCAGGAAAGTTCCCTGATTATCCAGATACCATTGAAAAGACGTGTATTGTCCCAGGCCGGAAAGAAGAGCGCCGGGACCGTATTCCTCAGATATAGAAAAAGTAGGGATTGCGTTCTCAACAGCAGTCTGAAGGGCGGAATTTTCAGCAGCATATGAATAAAAACAGCAGGCTGGCAAACTGCTCAGACAGAGAACAGCAGCCAGGGCTCTGGGAAAAAGTCGTTTCATATAGGACACCTCGTTTGCAGATTGTTGTGCCATGCCCCATCGGGACATGGCAGCCTGCGGCGGAATTCAGCGCCCGGATTTCTGCGGTGAACGCAGAAACCGGTATGCGCAGGTATAATAACCGCTCTGCGGTTATTATACCATGCCCTCCGGGACATGGCAGCCTGCGGCAGAATTCAGCGCCCGGATTTCTGCGGTGAACGCAGAAACCGGTATGCGCAGGTATAATAACCACTCTGTGGTTATTATACCATAACCTCCGGGACAATACTATTTGTATTTGAGGACTATGAAAAATCGCCTGGGGCAGGGAGAAGGAAAAACTGTTCTGGCCGATGCGGAGGAAAGAAAAAGTTTGCCTTGTGTTTTCCCGGGATGATCATATAATGATATTAGAGTATCAATAAGCCGCACAGCAGTTTTGTGAGAACGCGCGGAAAATTGCTGTCTGAGAAATAAGGCGGCGGCTATGAGGTGATTGTAGATGGATATGGAACTGGTGGAGACTGTGGGGGAACAGTTTGGTGATCTTGGGATCTACGAATCCAACGTTATTGATACGGCTGATATGTCTCCTGCGGAGACAGTCTCGGCGATTAAAAATAGAATGAAAAAGAAGGCATATTTCCTTCTATAATATTAGCTGAGGAGAACAGGATGATGGAGAAACTGATTGTATATGGCAGCCAATATGGAACGGCGAAACAGTATGCGGAAAAATGTTCTGAAATGACAGGAATACCTGCTGTAGAATATAGAAATGGGAAGGGATTGAACCAGTATGATCTCATTATATATTTTGGCGGTTTATATGCGGGGAATGTCAAAGGGCTGAAAAAAACAGTGAAAGGTCTGCGAGAAGGCATAAAACTGATGGTTGTTACGGTCGGGCTGGCTGATCCGCGCAGCAAAACGAATGCAGCTAATATTATGAAGTCGGTAAAGAAGCAGGTGCCGGAAAGGCTGCTGCCCAATATGGCCGTTTTTGGCCTGCGGGGAGGAATTGATTATAAAAAACTCAGCTTTCAGCACAGGGCAATGATGGCTTTTCTGATTGCTCATTTGAAGAAAGTGCCGGAAGAAAAAAGGACAGAAGAGACAAAGGCAATGATAGAAACGTATCATTCTGCAGTAAATTTTGTTGATTTCCATTCTTTAGACCAGATTGCGAAGGCGATTTGGGCGGAGGAAGAACGGAAATGAGCGAAAGAGAGGCGCAAGGAGAACTTTTTGAATGGATTGCTTCTGCCGCATCCCGCATCCACGCCGGCGGTTCCATCGGTAGTCATAGCCATCCGATAAGCGATGACATCAACTATATTCTTTCCGGTACTGGAAAAGCTATCTGTGATGGGAAAGAAGAACTTCTTGTTCCAGGGACCTGCCATATCTGCAAGAAGGGATCTGAAAAAACGGATAATGAATCTTCCATTCAAAAAAACAAATCGATCAGAGGAGGAACCCGCGGATGATCATTGAGAAAAATCAGAAGGAACTGGAGGCAATGAAACAGTTTCACAAGGGAAACCGGCAGGAGGGACTGAGACTGCAGGAAGAGTTTGCGGCTGAGTTTCGCCAGGAATACAGAGAGAAAGATCATTGCCCCTGCAAAAAGGCATGCCGGTACCATGGAAATTGCAAAGAATGTGTAGCGATCCACAGGGCACATCAGGAGCATGTTCCCAACTGTATGAGACCCATTCTGAATGCCAAGATCAGGCTCTTGTCAGAGCTGACAGAGCATACCATCGCTAACGAGATAGAAGCGCCCCACGAGATTTTGAGAAAAGAATTCCAAAACACGGAAGAGTAAGCAGCATTTAACGCAAAGAAGGGGGATTTCTATGTATATAGAACACATTGCGATGTATGTAAACGATCTGGAAAGGGCGAAGGACTTTTTTGTCAAATACTTTCAGGCAATTCCCAACGACTGCTACCACAATCCGAGAACCGGTTTCCGCTCCTATTTTCTCACATTTGCAGAAGGGGCGCGGCTGGAGATCATGAATAAGCCCGGCATGGAGGATCCGGAGAAGGCGCTGGCCAGAACCGGATATATCCACATTGCATTCAGTGTGGGCAGCAAAGAGAAGGTAGATGTGCTGACCGCATGTCTGAAGGAGGATGGGTTCCAGGTGGTAAGCGGCCCCAGGACGACTGGGGACGGATACTATGAGAGCTGCATAGTGGGATTGGAAGGAAATCAGATCGAGATTACAGTGTAGGCGTTTATTTTGGAGGCATCAGAACAATGAACATATTAAAAATTGCTTTATTGCAGATTGCTCCCTGTGAAACTTTGGAAGAGAATATGGAAAAAGGGATCATATCCTGCAGGAAGGCTAGGGCGATGGGGGCCGATATTGCACTGTTCCCGGAGATGTGGAGCAATGGCTACCGCATTGCGGATCGTTCGCCGGAAACGTGGATATCAGAGGCGGTTGCTGCTGACAGCAATTTTGTCAGGGCCTTTGGAAGGCTGGCAGAAGAGCTTGAGATGGCAATCGGCATCACGCTGCTGGAGAAGCACCAGAAGGGACCGAGAAATTCCCTGGTGCTCTTTGACCGGTTTGGGAGGCAGATGTTCACGTATGCGAAGATACATACCTGCGACTTTGGTGATGAAAAGTATTTGACACCGGGAGAGGATTTTCAGGCCGCAGACCTTGATACGGCCTGCGGCCCGGTAAGGGTGGGGGCTATGATCTGCTACGACAGGGAGTTTCCCGAAAGCGCACGGATCTTGATGTTAAAAGGGGCAGAACTGATTCTGGTTCCCAATGCCTGCCCCATGGAGATAAATCGTCTTTCCCAGCTGCGTGCCAGGGCATTTGAGAATATGGCGGCGATTGCCACCTGCAATTACCCGGAAACCGTGCCGGACTGCAATGGCGGTTCCAGCGTTTTCGACGGCGTGGCTTACCTCCCGGAACTGTCGGGTTCCCGGGATACCTGTATTTTGCAGGCGGATGGAAAAGAAGGAATCTATATTGCCTGTCTGGATCTGGCACAGCTTCGCAGATATCGGAAATGCGAAGTACATGGGAACGCCTACCGCCATCCCCAAAAATATGGACTGCTGGTTGACACAGCTATCAGTGAGCCGTTTATCAGAGAGGATTATAGGGAATAGAAAAATTATGGGAAAGATTCGATATGCGGAGACTTCTGTTTGAGAGCAAAGTACGAATAAAAAGAGGCTATGCCCTGCTGTCGGATGGAAGCGCTGCAGGGCTGTCAGATGCTGCTGACATCTGCGCGGGCGGATGAAGAGGCACAGCATTTTTACCGCAGATTAGGCTGTGAAGACTGCGGGGGATTTGCGGTCGGTTTTCCGGGGGATGTTCAGCTTATGAAATTTTTTCTTATAAAGAAAATCTGAGAGTATGTAAGGGAAAACGTATGAAGACATTGTATTTGATCGGAGGCACAATGGGCGTGGGAAAAACGTCCGTATGTCAGTCGCTGAAGAAGGCTTTGCCGAAGAGCGTATTTCTGGATGGGGATTGGTGCTGGGATGCAGATCCCTTTCAGGTTACGGAGGAGACAAAGGCGATGGTGCTGGACAATATCAGTTACCTGCTCAACAATTTTCTTCGCTGCTCTGCCTACGAAAACGTAATTTTGGGCTGGGTTATGCACGAGCAGGCTATAATCGATTCTATTACAGCGAAACTGGATACCGAGAGCTGCCAGGTTTGGTGCATTTCTCTGATGGCTGATGAAAGCAGTCTCCGCAGCCGGCTGGAAAAAGATGTGGAAGAAGGGATCCGCTCTGCGGATGTCATAGAGAGAAGTCTTGCCAGAATTCCGCTGTATCAGGCGTTGGACACGATAAAAATCGATACCAGCGGGAAGTCTGTCCCAGTGATCACGGACGAAATTAAAGCCGCAGTATCTGTCAGAAGAGATCATCCCTATGAGTGGTTTACAGAAAAATAGATTCTGATATATAATGAAAAGAAACTCGTCAATAGTCAGCGCGTGTGAGGAAGAATGAAGGAAACAGAATTTTCCAGGAAGATTACCTGGTTTTCATTTATATTCAGCGTTTTGGTAGTGTGGACCCATTCGTTTAATGCTGAATTATTTTTAGGTGATACTGTGTATGGGGACAGACTGAATGGGATTGAGAGCTTGTTCGGAAATCTGGCGGCGCAGATTGCGGTGCCTGGATTTTTTATGATCTCTGGTTATCTGTTTTACCGAAATTTTACTTGGCGCAGACTGGGGAGCAAATGGATGTCCAGAATCAGGAGTGTTCTGGTGCCCTATATTGTGTGGAATACCCTCTACTATCTGGCTTACGCTGCAGGAAGCCGCCTTCCGGGAATTACAGACCTGATTGGAAAGGGGGAGATCCCGTTTCATTTGACAGCCATGGCGGATGCCATGGTGAATCACACTTATCTCTACGTATTCTGGTACCTCTACCAGCTGATTCTCCTGATTTTGCTGGCTCCGGTCATCTATGGGCTGCTGAAGCGCCCCTGGACGGCTGCTGTGTACTTTGCCGGGCTGACCGCGGCTCTCTGGGTTGGGTGGGATAAAACACCGCTGAACGGGGATGCGCTGTTCTACTATTCGGCAGCAGCATTCCTGGCAATGAGAGAGGAAAAACCGGCGGAAAAGGAATTCTCGCCAAAGCGCCGCCTGGCAGGTGCGGCTCTCATGGCAGTGGGGGCTGTCAGCTTCTGGCTGGCAGGGAGATGGGGAAAGCCATTCTTTCTGGTGCCCTGCCGTTTTCTGGCCGCGGCCGGGCTGTGGCTGGCCGTGAGGGAGGACAGGCTGAGAGAGCCGCGGCCGTGGATGTGCTGCAATTTCTTTCTGTACGCGACCCATTTTGCGCTGGTGCGCCTGATTAATAAATCGGCTGCGGCCGCCTTCCATTTATTTTGGCCCTTGCACGCAGATCCGAAGCTGTGGCCGGAAGGGATGATCCCTCTGCTTTTGTACCTGATGATGCCAGTGATTGCGGTGACGGCCAGCTATTGGATCGGAAAGTGTGTGAAGCAGCTCTGCCCCCCGCTGTTTGGGCTGTTAAACGGGGGCAGGGCCGGCTAGGGGATGGCCGGATCTCTGAACCCGTAAATGCGCTCCCACTCCTTGGTCCCCTCGACCTTCTGGGTTTCAGAGCGGTTTTGGCTGAGAAACTTGACAATCTCATAGCAGTCGATCCAGATTTCATTGCTGCCTTCTTTTTGAGACTCATCAAAAATTAACTGAATGCCGAAATGGAGATGAGGTTCATCAATGTTATTGGTGTTTTCTGTGGTGCTGTAGCCGGTCCGGCCCATATAACCGATCACATCGCCCGCCTGGACGGTGGAGCCTTCTTTGAGGATCGACTGGTAGGGATAGTCTTTCCGGAGATGGGCGTAATAATAATAGCGTTTTTTGTCAAAGCTGCGGATTCCGATGCGCCATCCCCCGTACTGATTCCATCCCAGACATTCTACTGTGCCGGATTCTACGGCAATGATGGGAGTTCCTGTCTGTCCCATCATATCGTGTCCCAGATGTCTCCGGCGGAAACCATAATTCCGGGACACCCCAAAATCGTCATAGTCACTGTAGGGGAAATATTTGGCAATGGGCGAGAAAGCCTTGAGACCGTATTGGGAAGCCCAGACCTTTTCAGGGTCTCCCGCTGTGCCCCCATCTACACCAGAGGGCAAGAGGGAGCCGGGGGCCTGTGAGGACGGAATCTCTGCCTCGAAGGGCCCCACCATACCAGACAGGACGGCGCCGTAGGCTTCCAGGTAGTAAGGATAATAGGATAAATTTTGGGTGATCTCTGCCATGGTTGTCTCGCCGGACTGGAGCTTTTTGGCGACGGCGTCCAGGTCAGCCTGGCGGTACTTGGAAAAATCTCCGCCATACCGTGCCCCCAGGCAGGCAAGCAGTTCAATCCAGTTGAGATGGATCTCAGACTGGCAGGTGGCTACATCGTAGCGGAAGGCATGATTCATGGCTTCGCTGGTGACATCAAAGTCTACCCATTTGATGTAAGAATCCTCAGAAGCCGCGGAGGTGATGCCGGAGATGGACGGCGGCCACATGGGACCTTGATATACGGAATGGAGAAAGAGAGAAACGCTGAGCACACAGAGAGCGATGGTCTCAGCAGTAATGACGGAAGCAGGGGAAAGGCATTTTTTGAGACGGCAAAGGCATTTTGGCAGTTTCATGGCTTGTACTCCTTCCTGGATTGTATAGAGAGATAGCAGTCACATTATAAACATATGAGAGAGTATAGAGAATTAGTAACAGACAATACATGAAAAGGAGAATTGCAAAATGAACAATTTTGATTGGTGCGCACCGACCAGAGTGATTTTTGGGAGAGAGACTCATCTTCAGGTTGGAAGGATCTTAAAGGAATACGGCTTTTCTAAGATACTGGTTCATTATGGCGGGGAGAGTGCTAAGAAGAGCGGTCTTTTAGATACAGTGCTTCAGGCGCTGGATGAGGAGAAAATTGCTTATGTGACTCTGGGGGGCGTCCGGGCAAACCCTGTTCTGTCCCTGGCCAGAGAAGGGATCCGTCTGTGCCTGAGGGAGGGCGTGCAGGGGATTCTTGCGGTCGGAGGCGGGAGCGTGATTGATTCTGCCAAATGCATTGCCGACGGAGCAGCCAATCCGGATGAGGATGTGTGGCGCTATTTTCTGAAAGAGGCTGTACCCCAAAAGGCGCTTCCGGTAGGCGTGATCTTGACATTGTCTGCCTCCGGGAGTGAGATGAGCCAGTCCTGCGTCATAACAAACGAGGATGGCTGGCTGAAAAGGGGCTTTAACAGCCCGACCCACCGGCCGCTGTTTGCTATCTGTAATCCGGAACTGACCTACACAGTAGGAAGATTTCAAACGGGATGCGGGACTGTGGATATTTTAATGCATACTTTAGAGAGATATCTTGGAAAGACGAAGGAGACGCCGCTGACGGACCGGCTGGCAGAGGGGCTGATGGTTTCCGTCATTGAGGCCGGGAGAAAAGCCTTTGAAGACCCGGAGGACTATGAGGCCAGAGCGGCGCTTATGTGGGCAGGGAGCCTTTCTCACAATGATCTGACCGGGCTGGGAAGGGATTATGTGATGCAGGTTCATCAGCTGGAGCATGAGCTGTCAGGCAGATACCCACAGATCGCCCATGGAGCAGGTCTGTCTGCCTTGTTCCCTACCTGGGCGCGGTATGTCTGCGGGGCAGATGTGATGCGCTTTGCACAGCTTGCCGTGCGGGTGTGGGGTGAGCCTATGGATTTTAAGCACCCTGAAAGAACGGCTCTCCAGGGAATTAAAAGGTTTGAGGAATTTTTCAGAAGTCTGGAAATGCCTGTGAGACTGAGTGACCTTGATGTCCGGCTGACAGAGGAAGATATCCGGATCATGGCAGAGAAATGCACCTTTTTTGGAAAGAGAACCCTTGCAGGTATTCGAACCCTGGGCCAGCCGGAGATGGAAGAGATCTACCGGCTGGCAATGAACGGGTAATGCGGCCTACAGATCCAGGATAGTCTGGTCTTCCGGAACGAAGAGGCTTCCGCTGTAATACTGGCGCCCCTCCGCAAGGTAAAGCTCCTGCCGGCGGGGCTGGCTGTCCTCCTCTGTATGCCAGAGAACCAGATTGGGAATATTCAGGGACTGGGCCAGCTCACAGGCGTCCTTTACGGTACTGTGGTGCTTTTCGTAGGGCTTATATTTCTCCCGGTCCTCATAGAGGCAGAAAGCCTCGTGGAGAAGGTACCGGCTGCCTTCCACATATGGGCGGCACAAAGGATTGTAGGGCTCATCCCCAGCGCAGGTTAAGCGGCTGTGATCAGACAGTTCTGCAGTGAAGCCAAACTGTCTGGCCTTGGTGGAGTGAATGTCAAAAAATGTTACATTATGGCCCAGAATCGAAAGTGTCTGCCCATCGGCGACAGGGCACAGACGGATCCGGGATCCGAACAGATTGACAATGCTTCCCTGAAGGGTGAGGCTGCAAAGCGTGCGGATTGTCTCTGTCAGACCGTCGTGGCAGTAGATGGTCAGATCTCCCTGATAGCTGCCAGCTAAGATCCGGCTCCCGATCATCCGTACCATCCAGACGACACCCAGTATGTGGTCAGTGTGCTTATGAGTGACAAAGAGGTGGTGAATGGAATCCAGGGGGACTTTCATATCCTGGAGGATTCCCAGAATACGGTTTCCGCCTCCGGCATCGGTCATAAAATATTCTTCCCCGTCCCGGATGGCGAAGCAAGTGTTGTAGCAGCGGGTTACGGCGGCGTGGCCGGTTCCAAATACGTATAATTTTTCCATAGTATGCCTTCTTCCCAGTTTTAGATGGTTTTATTCTACTATAAAACGGCTGCGATTGGCAAGAAAATGCTGCGGCCTGGCTGGCGAAGATATTTTTTGGCCGAATAGGACTTCAAAAGTTCACCCTTTTGTGGTACGATAAGTCAAATGTAACTTTAGTGGATTGAGGTGCACCGCAGGGGGACGGACGTCCACCTGCAGCGTCAAGGAGAGGAAATATAACACATGAGAGACTTGGCATATTTGCGGTTGATGTCCAAGGAATACCCGTCTATCCGGGCTGCGTCAGGGGAGATGATCAATCTGATGGCCATTCAGGGGCTGCCCAAGGGGACGGAATATTTTTTTAGCGATCTTCACGGGGAGCACGAGGCATTTATCCATCTGCTTCGGAGCTCCTCTGGAATTATCCGGGAGAAGATCAAGGATACCTTCAATTATCTGATACCGGAGGACGAGCAGATTGAACTGGCAAATCTGATCTACTATCCGGAACGGATGCTGCAGAAGATGACTGCGGAGGGGCGCAATACAGATGACTGGCAGAGGATCACCATCTACCGGCTGGTCAGGATCTGCAAGGAAGTGTCTTCCAAATACACCAGATCAAAAGTGCGGAAAAAGATGCCGCCGTCTTTTGCCTATATCATCGATGAGCTGCTCCACGTGGACTATAACGATGAAAATAAAAAGGTATATTACAGCGAAATCATCCACTCAATCATAGATATCCAAATCGCCAATGAATTTATCCGGGCCCTGTGCGAGCTGATCCAGAATCTGACTATCGACAGTCTCCACATTATCGGAGATATTTTTGACAGAGGGCCCAGGGCAGACTTGATTATGAATGCTCTGATGAAATTCCATGACGTGGATATCCAGTGGGGAAACCACGACATTGACTGGATGGGAGCGGCAACCGGAAGCCTGGCATGCATCTGCAATGTTTTGAGAATTGCTATCAGCTATAACAATTTTGATGCCCTTGAAGAGGGGTATGGGATTAATCTGAGGCCGCTCTCCATGTTTGCGGCCAAGGTGTACAGGGATGATCCCTGCACACGTTTTGTCCCCCATATTTTAGATGAAAATATTTATGACGCGGTGGATCCAGGGCTGGCAGCCAAAATGCATAAGGCCATTTCTATTATCCAGTTTAAGGTAGAAGGACAGCTGATCAAACGCCACCCGGAGTATCAAATGGACGACAGGATCCTTCTCTCAGCCATTGATTTTGAGAAGGGAACGGTCAGGGTTGGAAATAAGGAATACACCATGATGGATATGAGATTCCCCACCATCGATCCAGAGGCACCGCTGAAACTTTCAAAAGAGGAGGAGGAGCTGCTCCACACTCTGAAGCTCTCTTTCCAGCACAATTCGCTGCTCCATAAACACGTAAAGTTTTTATATTCTCACGGCAGCATGTATAAATGCTACAATTCTAATCTGCTGTACCATGGCTGTATTCCGATGAGAAAGGACGGGAGCTTTGACAGCGTGAAATTCGGTGAAGAGGAGTATTCAGGCAAGTCGTTATTAGATTATGTAGACAAGATGGCGCAAAATGCCTATTTTCTGCCGGAGGACGCGCCGGGGAAGGAAGACGCAAAAGATTTCATGTGGTATCTCTGGTGCGGATCCAAGTCTCCGGTTTTCGGCAAGGACAAGATGACGGCTTTTGAGCATTATTTTATAGAAGATAAGGCGACGCATAAGGAGACTTTGAACCCTTATTACCAGCTGAGCCAGAAGGAAGAATACTGCGATAAGATCCTGGCGGAGTTTGGACTGCCCCTGGAAGGCTCTCATATCATCAATGGCCATGTCCCGGTAAAGATCAAGGATGGAGAAAAGCCGGTGAAGGGCGGAGGAAAGCTGTTTATTATCGATGGCGGGCTGTCCAAGGCGTACCAGTCCAAGACGGGAATTGCCGGCTATACGCTGATCTATAATTCGCATCACCTGGCCCTGGCGGAGCACAAGCCTTTTAATCCGTCCAAGGAGAGCACGCCGACAGTTCACATTGTGGAGAAGATGAAAAAGAGAGTGATGGTGGCAGACACTGACAAAGGAGCCGAGCTGGCGGAGCAGATCAGCGATCTGAAGGAACTGATCGCTGCTTACAGGGCGGGAAGCCTGAAGGAAAGGATTGAACTGACTGAATGAACAGAGAAGAGTTTTTGAAGGGGCTGGGGGCATCTTTGAACGGCGCTGTTCCCCCCAGCGTCATTCAGGAAAACTTGAGATATTACGATGAATATATCCGGAATGAAGCGGCCAAGGGCCGGACGGAGGAAGAAATCATAGATGAGATCGGTGGCTACCGTCTGATCGCGAAAACCATTATTGAAGCCAATGGAGGGGACAGCGAGGAGAGCGGATATGGAAGTGCCGACGGGGAGAGCTATTATGGATCCTATGGGAATGAGTACGGAAGTTCCGGTTCGGGTCCCTACAGCGGCTATGAGGAGGATGAGCGAAGGAGCGGATTCCATATGTATGATTTGAGCCGCGGATGGAGGCGCTTTATCATACCAGTGATCCTGATTGTGTTTTTGATCCTGGTGTTTACGATTCTCGGAGGTCTTTTTGCTTTTTTAAGCCCGCTGATAGGACCTCTTCTAGTTATCTGGTTTCTGGTTGTACTTTTTAGAAACAGGCGATAGACAAAGTACGGCGCCCTTCAGGCCCGGCAGACAGTCCCGCTGTGATCATTGCAGTGCATGTGGTGATCGCAGCGGGAATTTTTATAAAGAATATCAAACTGTGAGGCAAACTGCCATTTTTCCAGCTTCCAGGGATTCCCTGTAGAATTTCGGGTGTTTTATGGTATGATCTTTTCGTAACAAAAATGTAACAAATTTGAAATATTAGGAGGGCATACCATGAAAAAAGTATCAAGATTAGCATTGACAGCGATCACCGCAGCGATGGCCGCGGGGGTGTTTCCGACAACTGCCTTTGCTGCTGTGAATACATACAATATTCCAGGGGGAAAAGTAGTCGTAGTAGGAAATATAAATGGCAGCGGCTGTATCACAAACCTGCCGGGGATTACGATTCCCGGCATCACGATCCCGGGAGGAAATCTCCCTGGAACTGAGTTCCCGGATCTGGAGATCCCGGGAATGGATATTCCGGGCAATGGGGGATCAGGAAATGGCAGCCCGGAGGCAGGCAATCCTGCACCGGATCAGCCGGAAACGGATGTGGAGATGAGCGCGTTTGCAGAGGAGGTTGTGAGACTGGTAAATGCGGAGAGGGCGAAAGCTGGCCTGGCCCCTCTGACGGTGGATGCTGCGGCAGCTTCAGCAGCTCAAACCCGAGCAGTTGAGATCCAGACTTCATTTTCCCATACACGGCCGGACGGCAGGAGCTTCACAACAGCTCTGACTGAAGCGGGGGCCAGATTTATGGGGGCAGGTGAAAACATTGCCTACGGACAGAGCACACCGGAACAGGTTATGAATGGGTGGATGAACAGCAGCGGGCACAGAGCCAATATTTTAAACAGCAGCTACACTTCCATCGGTGTAGGGTATTACAGGAGTGCATCAGGAGTTAATTACTGGACACAGCTTTTTATGCGGTAATTAAAAGGCAGCGGGATATGGATGAGAGGCCATATCCCGCTGCTTTCGTCTTCTTCAAGCTGCAGAAGAAAAGGTCCCAATTATCCCAGTCTTTTATAGATAATTGGCTCATCGTAGCCAAAGGTCTTTTTCCCCTTGACTTCCATGGACTCGGTGACCTCCAGGCACTCTGGGGAAAAACGCTCAAATAGGGTAAATTTCAGCACAGGAGAGAACATGCTGGTGCTGCCTCCCTCCCAGGCACCGTCCTTCTGGACATACAGGGCGGGAGTGAATTTCTCCGAAGGTTTCAGATCACGGTAATTTAGAGCTGTGATATTGTCGTAGGTGAAAGAATCTTTCGTAAACCCGGCAGGGAGTTCATAAGAAGTCAGTTTGACTCCATCGGGCTCTTCTGTAAATAAAAACAGATGGGGAGCCGCGTGAGTTTTGTCACCGGAGGTATAGTAGCTTTCCTCCACCATAAAGACGCCTTTAAAATCATCGGGAAGGCCGCTGATTTTGTGATTGCAGGCGGTATTGACATGCTCGGCAAAGGGAAAATCTTTTCCAGCTTTTTTCAGAGCTTCATACTGCTCTTGATTATTGAATTTTCCGGTTAAAAGGTTCAAAAAATGATCTAGTTTTGACATTGTCTATTCCTCCATTTCTTTTTGGGGCTGCACTGCTATTTTCTGCAGCAGATAAATTAGCTGGCTCTTTTCGGAGTCTGTCAGATGGGCAGAGACTGCTTCATCCCAGTCGTAAAATAGCCGGCGGCTTTGCTCAAAGATCTGACGGCCTGCGGGGGTCAGAGTGATAATATTGGCCCTCCGGTCTTTTTCATTTTTCGTCTGTGCAAGAAAGCCATTGGCGATCAGTTTAGACAGGCTTCTGGTGAGAAAACCGGCATCCAGTCTCAGCGCAAGAGAGATTTCTTTGGGAGAACAGGGACCTTTTTTTTCGACAAAGATAATAATAAATAGCTGGCCATGGGTGATATTCCTATCCGCGAGCTTTTGAAAACAGTACTGAGTAAACTGTTTCCGGAGTACAGAGATATAAAAGGCCAGGGATTGGGTCACGGATGTCGCCTCCTTTTTGGTTCCTTAGGCACAATATAATGCAAATACTTGACTCTGTCAAGTATTTGTCTCGCTTCGCTGTGAAAAATATTACCAGGTAACGATCTGATCTATAATCTGGCGCTGTTCCTGAGTGGATTTTGTCAGGTAAATACGAGTGGTCTCAATGCTTTCGTGGCCCAGGAGATCGGCGAGCAGGGCAATGTCATTGAACCGTTTCAAAAAGTTTTTGGCAAAACGGTGGCGGAACGAGTGGGGGTAGACCGTGTCAGGAGAGATCTGGTAGCGGAGTGCCAGGGCCTTCAGGTGACTGTTGATCCAGCGGGGAGACAATGGGGATCCGTTCTGATTGGTGAAGAGAAAGCCGCTGTGGATCCCCTCTTTGCTGTACCATTCCAGGGCTTTACGGCATAGAGAGTGGGGGAAGTATACCCGTCGGATTTTTCCGCCTTTTGAGCAGATATCCATATATTCCATTCGGAGATGTTCAATTTTGATTTTGATCAGTTCCCCCACACGAACACCGGTGGACCCTAAAAAATGAACCAAAAAGTACCATTTAAAGTCCTGATCCGCCAGCAGACAGCTTTTCAGGTGTTCATAATCTGCCTCAGAGATGATGGTATCCAGATAGAATCTCTGTTGACGGCGAACAGCCGGCAGCCGGCATGGTTTTTCTGAACGTGTGTCCGATCCAGGCGCAGAGGAGGGCCCCTGTAAGTTGGAACACTCTTTCCCCTGCTCCAGAAACAGAATGTACCGGTTGAGCGCGCTGATTTTAGCATTGACTGTTGACGGCCGGTACTGCGTCAGCAGCCACTCCCGATAGGCTTTCAGTGAATCGACGGATACACTAGGATAAAAGGAAAAAAACTGCCTGACGGCAGAGGAGTAGGAGAGAACGGTGTTGGCGGAGGCTCCGCTCTTTTGTAAATGCTCCTGAAACTGCTGAATGTATTCCTGAAGTTCCATTGTACACCTCCTACCAGTCTACGATCTCGTTGACTAGCCGGGCCTGCTCGCTGCTGGAACGGCGCAGATAGATGCGGGTGGTTTCGATGCTTTCATGTCCCAGGAGGTCGGAGAGAAAAGCAATGTCTCCGCCGTGTTCGATAAAACTCTTGGCGAAACGGTGGCGGAACGAGTGGGGGTATACGACAGCCGGATCCATGCCGTAGCGGAAGGCAAAATGTTTCAGCTGACAGCGTATGCCAGACGGGGAGAGAGGGCGGCCATACCGGTTTAGGAAAACGGGTCCGGTGGGGCGGCATTCCCGTTGGATCCAGCGGAGCGTATCCTGGCAGAGGCCGGTGGGGATGTAGATCCGGCGGCTTTTATTGCCTTTGGAGAACAGATCCTTATATCCCCGTCCCACGTCCCCGGTCTCGATCTGGACAAGCTCGCTGACTCTGACACCTGTGGCGGCCATATACCTGACAGCAAAATAGTATAGAAGATTTCCGTCGCGCTGCAGGCAGGCTTTCAGGTATTCATAGTCTGCCTCACTGATGACCCGCTCCAGATAAGTCTTCTGCTGGCTTTTGACCATAGACAGGCGGCAGCCTGAAATGTTCCGGAATTCCAGATAGCAGTTGACAGCCCGCACCCTCAGATTGACAGTCTGTACTTTGTAGTGCTCCAGGAGATACAGCTTGTACAGCTGAAGATTGGAGGCGGAGAGCATCGAAAACAGCCAAAAGAACTGGCGGATTGCATAAAGATAGACCCGAATGGTATTGCCAGCCATATTGCGGCGGATGAGGTAGAGCTGAAACTCAGAGAGATCGGCGTCACCGTCTGCGGAACTTGCCAGCGGGCAGGTGACCGATGACTGTATTAAAAGAGAATTCATGCATAGCACTCCTTTCAAGATAAATGTATTTTTGACAGACAGAATCTAAAACGGCCAGCGATACTACCAGTATAATCCTAAAATGATAAAAAGTACAATCAATTCGGAAAATATAAAGAATTACTTTAATATATCGAATACTCTGGTCATTTAATCTCGCAACTCGTGATAATTTCTTTTATTGGAAGTATAATTTCCCCGTAATGCAATTAGGAATTTCAAAAGAGATTCAAAAAGAAAAAGGAGAGTGCATTTATTATGAGAAAGCAGACCAAGTTTGCTGCAGTTTTATCTGCAGCAGCCCTGTTTGCAATCGGCGCGTCTATGACCTCCTTCGCTGCTACTGCTCATTGGGAGCAGGAGGGTGAAGACTGGGTATATCTGGACCGCGACGGCAACAGAGAAACCGATACCTGGAAAAAGAGTGGAAATAACTGGTTCTATCTGGACAGCGACGGGTACATGGCAAGAGACCAGATTGTGATCTCCGGCTCCAACGATGATAAGTATTATGTAGATGCCAACGGCGCAAGAGTTGCCAACACCTGGGTTTCTGTAGATAATGAGGGTGACAATGAGTGCACCGATCAGGAAGATGTTTCCACCATCTGGTATTTCTTCGGCTCTAACGGAAAGGCCAGAAGAGGCGAGGACGATGCTAAGGTCTTTACCAATATCCCTTACGGCACCAACGGCGAGAACAGAGGAACCTTCGCATTTGACGAGGAAGGCCATATGCTCAGCGGCTGGCAGGATATTACCCTGAACAGCGGAAGCGTTGCCAGATACTACTTTAATGATGAGAATGAAGGCTGGGCTGCTACCGGCTGGCAGTATTTAGTAAAGCCGGAGACTGCTGACTACGGCGACGAGCCGTATGAGGACGAGGCATGGTTCTGGTTCGGCACCAACGGCCGTGCACACCGCAACAGAACCAGCTACATCAATGGCCAGTACTATACCTTTGATGAAGAAGGCGCAATGGATGACAGATGGGTGCAGGGTACTCCTGGCATCAGCAGTTCCACCGCTGAGGTTGCTTCTGACGCACATGCATTCTACACGGATGATATCGGCCACAGAAGAACCGGATGGATCTACACCTATGATCCTTCAGACGTAGATGAAGAGGGCGATCAGCACTGGTTCTATCTGAGTACCAGAGGCGAGGCATTCAACGACCAGGGCAAGGATACAGACGGTTTGGATTCCACCGCAACCGATGAGTTCGATGGAACAGACTATGAAGGCGTAGCTGCAAGAGTTATCCGCAACCAGACCTTCCTGTTCAACAATGATGGCCGTATGATCACCGGCGTTGTGAGACTGTCCGACGCTGCTAACCGGGTAGGCGGAACCGACCTGGCTGCTGGCGGAATCTACTACTTCAGCGAGGAAGATGGCTCCAGTGAGGGTGCTATGCAGACCGGCAGAGTAACCTATGATAACGAAGGCGAGCAGTTCACCTACTACTTCAGAAACAATGGCCAGGCTTATACCAACGCTTACGTAAGAGGCAGTATCTACGATGAGAATGGCCGCAGAGTAGAGGCGGAGGACGGAAGCCGCTACATGCTGTATACTACCGAGGCCGACATCTATGAGGATGGCAACATGGGTACCGCAGAGAACCCGATCGAACCGTTGATCAAGGCTGGAACTACTATTGTTGTCAACAGCAGCGGCTCTGTAAGAAGAAGCGGAACTGTTGAGATCGATGGCATCCGCTACAGAATCGGAAATGAGAGCACAGGTTACAAAGCAACCTTTGATGAGATTGTTGACTGATTTTCTCACTTAAAATTTAACTAATTGCCGTCATGGGCGCCCCGACTGTCTGAAAAGGCAGAAGGGGCGCCTGTTTCTTGCAGAAAGCCTGACTTTCTGGAAACAAATGGAAGGTGCCGCAGGAGGTTTCCAGCCTTGACAATTTTCCAGTTTTCCAGTATACTCAATTTTGTAACAAATGTAACATTTATGTAACATTTGAAACGAGGTGAAGACTAAAAAGCAGGAGATTTTTTTATGAAGAGATTTTTAAGTCCAGGCCGGATAACGGCTGCTGTTTTGGGTGTTTTTTTGGCAGCAGCAGGACCGGCTGCAGTTCCTTTTACAAATGATGCGATACAGGCAGGGCCGATGACAGTTTACGGTGCTCCCAAGCTGGAGGCAGATCCGGCGAGGGAGGCCAGCGTCTACACGACGGTGGGGTATGTGTGCCGGATCGACGCGCCTGAAGTGAATATATACAAAAGTGCGAATGAAAATGTTCCTGTCATTTGGACAGCCAAAAAAGGCGAGACATTCCAGGTCTTGGGACATCTCGCCGGAGGCTGGGTGCTGGTGGATACAGACAGCGGAAGGGGATATTTAAAAACATCAGAAGGGGCCTCTGTGCTGGAGACAGTCACTGAGAAGATTGACAAAAGTGCCGCAGCCAGAAACCAGGTAGTAGAGCTGGCGCTGCAGTTGGTAGGCAGCCGCTATGTCTATGGCGGGAATGATCCCCGGACAGGGGTAGACTGCTCTGGCTTTACCAGTTATGTGATGAAGCATGGAGCTGGAGTGCAGCTCAACCGTTCTTCCAGGGGACAGGCGTCTCAGGGAAGAGCGGTATCGGCAGCAGAGATCCGGCCGGGCGATCTGGTTTTTTACAGCAGCGGAGGCCGGATCAATCATGTGGCACTGTACATAGGAAACGGGCAAGTAGTCCATGCATCCACAGAAAAGACGGGGGTGAAGATTTCCAACTGGAACTACAGGGAACCCACCAAGATCATTCGTGTGCTGTGAGGCCCCCCGTTATGCCGGCAGGGAGGCAGTCTGGGTCTTGGCCAGGCGGTCAAATAAGCGGTTAAAGTATTTCGAGCACAGGTAGGAGAAGCCTGCGGTTCCCACGAAGAGCAGCGGGGGAAAGACAAGCATTCCGGCTAAGAAGAATGCAACACCGCCGGTAATCATAAGTATACTGGCCGGCCAGTGGCAGATGGACAAAATCAGGGCGCTTTTCATGTACTGGCCGACCGTATTTTTAAAATGAGCGACCATAGCGTAGACGTACAGGCTGATAAACAGATACAGCAGCACCGCGGTGAAGAAAATCAGCATCAGGGCAGATTCGGCAGGGCTTACAGCGGATGCCCTGAGGTAGATAACCAGATCCAGGCCCAGCAGAATGCCAATGGAGGCCAAAATCAGCCAGATAATGGTTGACTGGCGGAAATTCTGACGGAAGGCATGGAAAAAGCTGCGGGTCAGATAGCCCTCTTCGTCCCGCGCATATTTCAGCGTAACAGAGTACAGGGCCGTAGTGGCAGCCCCGATGGTCACAATGGGGAGGCAGCATACAAGCCACAGCAGATTGAGCCATATCAGCCGCAGGGCCTTGTCCATAAACCTCCAGAGAGGGCTGTTGATTGAGAATAAACTGTTCATAAGATCGCCTCCTTAATGTTGAGAGAGTAAACTTTGAAATTTCGATATTCTGCAGTAAGCGGAGCAAGTTGCCGAAAGCCGATCTTTCCGCTTCCCAACAGAGGCCCATAGGTGTGGCCGTCGTCTTGATAAGAGAAGATTGAAAGGCCATTGATAAAAAACTGAATCTGCCCAGCCTGCTTTTTAAGCGTGATCTGATAAAAATTTTTTATGTCGTCAGCACCAGGAATAGGATCCGCCCCTTGAGCTACAAGATGAAACCCTTTGCTTTTCCTGAGATTACAGGTGTGAAAGACGCGCTCATCCGGTTCTTTTCTGCGAAAATAGGATATATGAAAGGCATTAATATCTCCATCATAATACTGCACATATTCGCCAGTCCGGGGGGCGAGGGAAGGATCAAAGAGATCTTTTCCGTCCAAACCGTTTGCAGCAAAGAAGAGCATACAAAGTCCTATGTCGCTGAGAGGGCGAAACTCCCACTGGATGAGTATATCAGCGGGAAATGTGATGGGACACCACAGCACGAAATTAGCTTTTTGCCCCAAACTGCGGGGCAGCGTATTTTGCATACGCATATGCCCCTGTTCAAACGAAATTTTTGCCTCGCCTTCCAGAATAAAAGAACGAATATCATTGGGACAGGCCAGAGCATTTTCATAAACTAAAGTTGCTGATTCCATTTTGCACCTGATTATTTAACAATATTGTTAGTAATTGCAATCCGGTCAAAGTCCCGGATTGCTTTTTCTATGTCCGAAGACTCCGCCAGCGGGAAGAGCCGGCGTTCCAACTCCCCTAAGTCCAGAGATTCCGTCCAGCGGCCTGTGACATCTAGAAATGCGGTGGACAGAGCAGTGGATTCATAGTCCAGCGTTTCATCCTTCTCTCCGCGGAAAGAAAGGTCGATGACAGTGGACAGATTATTGGGATCGGGAATGATTTCCGGGCAGAGAATTGTATTTTTCCATATACGCAGGGAGACAGAGCGGTTCCAGATACAGAGCACCTGCACTTTGCCTGCAGACAGAAGCAGAGCCCGTTCCCCCAGTTCTTTTACGGTTACATTTTTAGCCAGATGCCACCGCTGGATGTGGTCTGCCGGGAACCGGTTCCCTCTGTCAATGCTGTCACGGACGATCAGTCCGTTTTTCCGGCTGAACAGCACACTGCGGTTGTGGCGGCAGAAGGTGTAGGCTTGATGGAAGGCTTCCACAAACATGCCTTCCGGTCTGCTGATGAATGCAGATACCGGGCTGTCAGGACGGTAAACGCCCCAGCTGTCGGCATACATGGCGTCCGGCGCAATGGGATTTCCAAAGGCCAGAATCGTGTTGTGGGAAGTCATATTGTACATATATCCCCGATGGGGGCTGCCCAGACGGACCTTGTGGTAGAGAAGACCGGAATCCGGCTCCTCTACGATGGAAGCCCCGTGGAGCGTGATAAACAGGGAGAGCATGTCCATGTGGTTGTGGCCAGTGTATCCGCAGTTATTTTTGGCAGACATCAGGAAATAGTTGGCATCCGGGCTGTACCCGCTTTTACCGCAGACGAAGCCTGCCTGATCGCTGCAGTAGTCCAGAGGAGCGGCCTGCACAGTTTGCAACCTTCCAGCCCGGATGTCCAAAACCTCACGGCAGGCAGGGTGATGAAACGCTTTGACACCCAGCATTAAAATAGGAGAAATTTCGGGCCCCTGATTGTCTCCTAGAGAAGGGTAGCGTTCCTGCGGAGGAGCAATCTGAGCTAAAATCTGAAAAGAAGCGGTCAGCCGCTTTTCAGATTCCGCATCCAGGAGGGCCTCATGGTTGACTCTGGCCAGGTAGATTCCTCTGTAAAGCATTTCCCCCAGGGCAGCGCCGGACCAGTAGGCGATGGAGTGTTCATTGTACCCGCCGGCTTCATTAAAATCATCTTTTACGTGCTGGCAGATCACTTTTGCCCCGATGTCTTTCATAGGAGCAAAATCAGGAAATTCAGGGAACATGGTTCCCAGCATAAAGGGAACCAGCCCGCGCTCCCACATGTGGTGATTGTAGGGGCGGTAGGAATCTTTATCGAATCGCCGGTACTGGATACCGATGAACCAGATCCGCTTGATGATTTCGAATGCCAGATCGGGATCTATTTCATAGGGAATGCGTGTATAGAGCAGCCCGGTATATGAGAGAGTCAGGAACCCTGCGCTCATGACATCCCGGTCATCTTCAAACTGAAATCTGGCGGCATCCGGATCGGTATTGCAGATCACAAGAGGGTAGGTGTTCAGGAAAAAGCGGAGAAAGTCCTCGAAAGCAGAGAGAACATCGCGGTTTCCTGTCTCATGGTATAGGACATAGAGATACTCAAACACAGTTCCTCGGACAAACAGATTGAGATTATTAAATCTCTTTCCCTTATCCTTCAGGAAGCTGAAATGGAGAGGGGTTTCAAAATCCTTTCCCAGAGGAATTTCGCCCCGCCCCTTTCCGGGAATCACGTAGATGTGGTCCTCGGCCATTTTTTCCCCGGCGTAAAGGCAAAATTCTTTCAGACTCCCGGTGAGCCCCAGGGAGGACTGGAAAACGTAGGGATTCTCATCGGTCTCGATGGGGGTCAGAGGAAGACTGCGGTAGTCAAAAAAGTAATGAGGTTGATTTCGGGTCTCGAAATATTGCAGCAGACATCTCTTGGCCCGGGCGAGATCACCTTTTTCAAAATGTGATTTTACCTGCTCCAGTCCCGGATGGTTCAGATCCAGAGCCTGGAAGACCTGGCTGTCTGCTATGGCGCGTTCGTCAATGGGTATCTGCATAATATAAGTTCCTCCTTTTGCCTTTGTGGCAGAAACATTTATAGAAAATATTCCTTACCGGTATGAAACCGATTATAAAATGGAAAAGAAAACGGCTCAACGATACTTTTTTGCAAAATGTTATTATTTTGGAGAACGGGAACTGGATATGCCGGAAAAAACGAGAAAAATCAGGGCTTTTACAGGAAAAACCAGCAAAATACCACAGAATATAGAGGAAAAACACACTGCAAAAAAATGGTATTTTTACAAAAAAGTACAAATTGTGGAAAGAAACGTCCTGTGATACACTGCCGGTAAAGCGAACAGCCGAATGAAGAAAAAACAGGAGGGATTTTATGAAAAAGGCGAAACGTTTAGCAGCAAGAATGTTGGTTTCTATTCTGACAGTATCCGCATTGGCAGGATGCAAAGGAGGAGCCTCAGATGGCACACCCGCGACAGAGACTTCAGGAGAAAATGGGGAAGATGTAGTACAATTAAGTTTTCTGCCTGGACAGACCAATGCTGAGGTGGACGACGATGCTGAAGTGGTAAAACAAATTGAAGAGAGATTTGGAATCGATCTGAAAGGATGGTATGTGGATTCTGCTAATTTCCAGGAAAATCTGAATGTGCGGTTTGCGGGCGGCGAGATGCCGGATGTTATGGTAATTGATAATCTGGCGCTCCTTCCTACTTATGTAGAAGGCGGCATCGTGGCGGAGCTTCCAATTGAGTTGATCCGCGAGAAGGCGCCCAACTACGCAAAGGCCATTGACGAGGCTGATGATGGGACTGCGTGGCAGACCATGATGTATAATGGAAAGAACTATGGAATTGTAAATACTACTAAAGTCTATCCCATGGCAATGATCTGGAGGAAAGACTGGCTGGATAAGCTGGGGCTGGAAGTGCCGGAAACTCTGGACGAGTATGAAGAGGTACTAACTGCATTTGTAGAACAGGATCCGGACGGAAATGGGAAGAAAGATACGGCAGGTATGGCAGAGAGGGCTTTCGGAGCTGTATTTGGGGCGTTTGGCCTGCGGTGTGTTACAGGGGGATTCCCTGGGTTTACGGTAGAAGAAATGCAGTTGGGCGAGGATAATGTCCCATTCTTCCCCTACATTCGTCCCGAGGCGAAAGAGGCTTTGGCTGTTCTTCGCGACTGGTACGATAAGGGGATCATCGATAAAGAATTCATTACAGGTGAGAACCACGGCGGTTATGCATGGCTGTCCCACTCATTTATGAATGACAGGATCGGCCTGACCAGCGCTCAGCCTACTCACTATCTGTTTGCGAGCACTGACACTTCAAATGAAGAGAACTGGGCGACATGCATGAAGGAGCTGAAGGGGCTGAATCCGGATGCGGATATCGTCTTTGGTCCGGCGCCGATAGGACCTGACGGAAAATCCGGAACTGAGGCATGGAGCCAGTGGGGACACCTGACGTGCATTACTACAAAAGCGGCAGAGGATCCCAGAAAGGTTGAAAAATTCCTGGAGATGCTGGATGCCTATTACACAGATATAGATTACATGAAACTGTCCAATCTGGGAATCGAAGGAGTTCACTATAAAGAGACCGAAAATGGACCAGTTCGCTTGATGGATGGTACAGATGTGCGGAAAGAGGGCGTTCTCCAGTGTGACATGGGCTCAACTTTCCTGTATGCAGAGAAGATAACCCCTGAAAAAGATAAGTTCTGTGAAGAAGTCACCGGAAATGGATATTACCGTTTCCAGGCTCCGCCAGTAAAGGAATTTTCTGATGTTATCGCTACACTGGACACTTTGACAGAGCAGGCTTATTTCGATATAATCAGTGGGGCGAAGCCATTGGACTACTTCGATACCTATGTGGAAGAATTTAAGGCGGCCGGAGGTGAAGCGGCAGAGAAGGCAGTACAGGAGGCATGGGCTGCCAGGCTGGCCGGCGAGCAGTAAAGAATTCAGACAGCAGGACACCACAAGAAGCGCTTATGGGAGACTAGACAGCGCTTCTTGAATCCCATTAGAAGCAAAAATGGAGGAAGTACAAGTGGCACGTATCCGAACAAAAAAAGTGGCGCCTCAGACGATAGGAAATTCTAAAAAACGAGGATTTTTTCAAAACATGAGGCTTTACAAAGAATATTACATTATGCTGATCCCAGGACTTTTGTTTTTCCTGATATTTTGCTACGGTCCTATGTATGGACTGGTGATTGCATTTCAAGAGTATTATCCTTTAAAAGGAATCAGCGGCAGCAAGTGGGTAGGTTTTCAGCATTTTGCAGACTTATTTTCTAATCCATTCTTTTTATCTGTTTTAAAAAATACAATTATCATCAGCTTATACAAACTGTTGATTTGTTTCCCAGCTCCCATTATACTGTGCCTGGCCCTGAATGAGATTAAAAGCATGAAATTCAAAAAAGTGGCGCAGTCGATTTCCTATCTGCCTCATTTCGTGTCCTGGGTCGTTGTATCAGGAATTATCATCGAATTTTTGTCGCCGTCAAGAGGACCGATCAACATCCTTTTGCAGAATCTGGGGCTGGAACCTATTTTCTTTGTGGCAGACAGCCGGTATTTTCGGGGAGTTCTGGTTTTATCTGATCTGTGGAAAACCATCGGATGGGGGTCTATTGTATACTTGGCAGCAGTGACGGCGGTTGACCCAGCACTCTACGAAGCGGCAGAGATGGATGGCGCAGGAAGAATCCAGAAGATCATCCATGTCACCTTGCCGGCATTACTGCCAATTATCACGGTTATGTTGATTATGCAGTCCGGAAAAATACTTAATGACAGCTTTGAGCAGGTGTATAACTTCCTGACACCCACTACGTATTCAGTTGGAGATGTTATTTCGACATTCGTATACCGCATGGGTATCCAGAAAATGCAGTACAGTTTCACAACAGCAGTGGATCTCTTTAAGAATATTATCTCATTTGCACTGGTTATGCTGACTAATTATGTGGCCAGAAAGACCAATGATTATGCTTTGTGGTAAAGGAGAATCCTTCAATTATGAAAGAAATGAAAGTAAAAAGAAATAAAAAGAGATCAGCGGAGGATTGGCTGGTAGACGGTCTGTCTTATGGACTTGTATTGATACTGATGATTTCTATCTGCCTGCCGTTTATGCAGGTTATTACGATTTCCATGAGTCCGGCGTCTGTGGTAAATGCCAATGGATTCCATCTGATCCCGACAGAATTCGATTTTTCCGGATATGTAGAGATAGCCAGCGATGAAAATTTCTGGCACAGCTATCTGGTCACAATAGCCAGAACGATTGTCGGAACCGCTGCAGGTGTCATTGTGACAATGCTTACAGCCTATCCGCTGGCCAGAACCAATCTGCCTTACAGAAAAGGCCTGATGATGTTTGTAGTATTTACCATGTATTTTTCCGGCGGAATGATTCCTAAATACCTTTTAATCAAGCAGCTGGGCCTGACCAATAATTTTCTGGTATATATACTGCCGTGTCTGATCACAGGGTTTGCGCTGATCATTACGAGAAACTTTTTTATGGGCCTCCCACCGGCGCTGGAAGAGTCTGCCAAAATTGACGGAGCTTCCAATCTGACGGTACTGTTCAAGATTTACCTGCCGTTGTCTACGCCGGTTGTGGCAACGATTGCCCTGTGGTATTGTGTACAGCACTGGAATTCCTGGATGGATAACATGC
Source organism: uncultured Lachnospiraceae bacterium (assembly GCA_944376125.1). Lineage (GTDB taxonomy): Bacteria > Bacillota > Clostridia > Lachnospirales > Lachnospiraceae > UMGS1370. The sequence continues at coordinate 28,013 of CALWBQ010000037.1, read as the reverse complement.
TTTATGTTACAAAGAACAGCCTCTATGTCCTTCAGTATGTTCTTCAGACGATATTAAGCAATGGGCAGACTGCCGATATGGAAGCGGTCAGTGAGGTTATTGTACACACAGAGACGATGAAGATGGCGGCGCTGATTTTGGCCCTGCTGCCGATTGTCTGTACATACCCATTCCTGCAGAAATACTTTGTAAAAGGAATGATTGTAGGTTCAGTAAAAGGATAGAAAAGGACATTTTTAATGAGGAGAGAGCAAGATGCGAAAGAAAATAAAAAAATTATCTGAGTATTCAGTTTTTTACCTGGTGCTGCTGGTAAACTTTTTCAGTATCCTTGCGCTCTCTATGTTTAACTATTTTGTATTTCTCAGCAGCAGCCAGAAGACGTACCGTGAGAGTTTCCTAAATTACAATCAGAAGGTGACAGATCTCGCTTTCCGCAATATTGACCAGCAGATCATGCAGGTCATCTATAATATTCCACAGCTATATTTTTCAGATACAAAACAGAATGATGCTTTTTTGAAACCCCAGGAGGAAAAATTGGAGGGTCGGGCGGCAGAGATCACGAATCTGATCAGCGGCCTTAGGCTGATTCAGGTTTCTTACCCCATCATAGAGAGTATGGATCTCTACTATGAGAATACGAGGACAGTGGTGACGGGATTTTCCAATGTGCATTTTCCGGGGAGTATAGAGGAACTGGAGAAATTTCTTCCCTGGTATCAAGAGTTTGCACAGCAGGACAATGACTTGTATTTTATGGAGGAGTCCACGGATGTATACCCCGCACATGAGCCGGTCTTAACATATGTCCGAAGAATTGCTTTTCCAAGGTGGGAAGGCAGTGGGGTCGTGGTGGCCCTCCATATTTCCGCCTCGGTATTTTCTGATTATATTGATGAGAGCGTGGGCTGCCTGAAAATACAGGCACCGGACAGGAGGATTCTCTATCAATCTTCAGGCCATGAGGACGAAGCGGCTGAAAATAAGACAGTGCTTACTTACGAATCATCTACGACCAGTCTTTCTTACGAGTACGCAATCGCGGATTCGGTTCTGTATGCAGATGTGAATACTACGAACAGAGTATTTCTGTTTAATTTCATTTTGTCGATTCTGTTTAATATTGCGCTGCTTTTAGCAATATCGCGCTACAGCGGCCGCATTTATCGTGAACGGCTGGTCAGCTTGTCAGAAGAAGCGGGGATGGCGATAGGAGCGGAATATAAGAGCTTTGACAGCTCCCTGCAGCATCTCCGTAAAGAGATTCAAAGCCTTTCTGACACGGCCAATTCCTCGAAAGCACTTCGCTTTCAGAGCGCAGTGCGGGCGCTGATCTTAAATAGAAGATCAGATGAGACATACACAGTTTTGAGAGAGTATCTGAATTATCAGTTCTGCAGAGTGCTGATGATCCAGCGATCGGAAGTGGAAAAAATTTCTCTGGAGCAGATTCAGAATCAGATGGACTTATGGGGAAGAGAGACAGAATGTCACATTCTTCTGACAACAATGGAAAGAGGTGAGGTTGTGGGCTTGGCAAATTTCCCCAAAGAACAGGAGAATACAGTGCTGCCGCGCCTAATAGAAATTCTTCCGACTTATTTTGGCGAGTGCCGTGTGGCTGTCGGAACGCTTTGCTTGGCAGAAAAGGAAGAAATAAAAAAGGCTTACCGTTCTGCTTGTGAAATTGCGAGATACTGGTTTATTTATCCTGGTAAGTATGTACTGTATGATGCTGATATCCAGCCGGGGAAGCTGCGGGATAAAGGAAGTCATCTGAAATTATTTGAAGCGATAGAAAAGGACATCAATACTGAAAATCTTTTGGAATTTAAACTCCATCTGGAGATGCTGGTAGTGTCGTTCCAGAGTGGCTCATATACAATGAATTACTGCTATTCGACTCTGCGGGATCTGGTGACTATGATTTGCCGGATTATTCAGCACAGGGGCCTGGATATGTGGGTCATGTATGGATACGATATCCGGGAATATTACAAGCAGATTAGAGACATTGAGAGTTTCCGGGAATGGATGAACGGAGTTTGTGAAATTCTGCTGAAAAACATTCGGCAGAAGCGCGCTATGATCGATACAGACGGCGAATTCAAAAGCAGACTGACAGCTCTGATTGAAGAAAATCTGGAGAATGACATTTCTCTGGATCTTCTGTGTGACAAATTGTCCATGCGGCCGGATGCCTTGAGCCGGGTGTTTAAGCAGGTTATGGGCGAGGGCTATACAGAATATGTAAAGAAACAAAAGCTGAACCGGGCGATCGCTTTGATGAAAGATGATTACAGCATAAAGGAAATTGCGGAAAAGCTGGGCTACAGTTCTTCGCAGTACTTTATTAAGATCTTTAAAGAGGTTTACGGAATCACACCTTACCAGTATAAAAAGAATAATTTTTCAGAGAAAAGCTGAAATGGGAGGAACTATGCATCGAAACAAACCAAACTGCATTTTTCTGGCGGCAGATCAGCTTCGGTACGATGTGCTGGGGCTGGGCTTCACGCCCAATATAGACGAACTGATGAGAGACAGCGTATGCTTTTCCAACGCCTACTGCGCCAGCCCCCTCTGCGTCCCTGCCAGAGGGGCCCTGTTTACAGGAACCTGGCCGGGAGTCAATGGGAGCCTGATCAATGGCTGGGTACCTGAGGAAAAGCCGTATTCGAAGGTAAAGCCGGGATTTGACAATCTTTATGATGCCATGGAGCGCCTGGACATGGAATGTATTCACAGCGGCAAGCAGCACCTGTTTGTAGAAGGAACTCCTCTGGAAGAGCGGCCGGAGACAAAGACAAAGTGGCTGACTACGGAGCAGACGTACCGGACTTTTTTGAAACAGCAGGGAAAGCGCATGCCCGGAGGCCCTGAGTTCCGGACGTGTGTTCCCCAGTTGGCAGACGGCGTCCACACTATGGTAAGCAGCTTTTCCAACCCCCGTACTGGCTGCTACGAGGAAGGCTGCGACTATTATTTTGATGGGTATTTTACTAATGAGGCTCTGAAAGCCCTGGATGAGTATCAGGGGGAGAAGCCGCTGTTTCTCAGCATGATGTACCTGGCACCCCACCCGCCTTTTGATGTGCCGGAACCGTGGTATTCCAGAGTCAGCCCGGAGGAGGTAAAGCTGCCGGAGAATGTGGGGAGATGGTATCCCCATCAGTCTCCTCTTCAGAAGTATAACCTGACCGGCTATATCGGAAATCCGTACAGCATGGAAGAGTGGGGAGAGTCGTGGCGAACCTACCTGGGACTGGTATCACTGCTGGATGATTGCGTTGGGAAGATAGTCGGCAAGCTGAAGGAAAAGGGACTGTATGATGACTCGGTCATTCTTTTCCTTTCCGATCACGGGGAAATGCTGGGTTCCCACCGCCTGTTCCAGAAAATGTGTATGTATGAGGAATCTGTCAAGACCCCTCTCAGCATCCATCTGCCGGGGGGACTGGGAAAGGGAACTGTGAGGGAAGAACTGGTCAGCCACATCGATGTATTTCCGACCCTCTGTGAGATTTATGGCCTGCCGGTGTCTGAAAAAGTAAATGGAGGCTCTCTGATGCCTCTCATCACAGGCCGCGGAAGCTGGCAGGAGCATCCCGTCTATATTCAGTACGATGGAAATGCCTCCCGCGGAAATATCCAGAGGTGTGCAGTGTGGAAAGGCTATAAATACATTGTGGATATCTTTAAAGATGAGTGCTTTTATGAACTATATGACCTGGCAGCAGACAGGCAGGAGACGGAGAACCTGCTGTTCACTCAAGAGCTTTCAGACAGAGAAAAATACTGGGGAATCGCTGCGGAACTGGACGGCCTTCTGCGGGGCCACATGAGAGAAATTCAGGACTATCTCTCTGTCAGGGAGCCAGATTTCCCTGAATTTGTCCGAAACTATAGTCATTGATTAAGGAGGAAACTCAGAAGTGGAAATATGGCTGGAGAAACTGTTTCAGAAACTAGAAAGAAAATTCGATGCGGAATGCAGCAGAATAGGGGACAAAATCCCGTACTGGACAGAAGACGGGGAGTATAAAACGGACTATGCTGAGAAAAATATGAATTGGTGGACCAATGGCTTCTGGCCGGGGATTCTGTGGCAGATGTACCACGCCACAGGCAAGGAGCGCTACCGGCAAGCGGCGGAGGGGGTGGAGCGGAAACTGGACAAGGCCCTGTGGGGATTTACAGGGCTGCACCACGATGTGGGATTTATGTGGCTCCACTCGGCTGTGGCTAATTATCGGCTGACAGGGAGCACAGAATCCCGAAACAGAGGGCTGCTGGCGGCCAGCATACTGGCTGGCAGATATAACCCAGCAGGCCGCTTTATCCGGGCCTGGAATCCGGACTGCGTGGAGGAGGGGCAGGACTGCACTGGATGGATTATTGTGGATTCTATGATGAATATCCCGCTTCTTTATTGGGCTTCAAAAGAGGTGGAGGATCCAAGATTCTATTACATAGCGAAGAACCACGCTAACACAGTCAGACGGACTTTAGTGCGGGAGGATGGCTCCTGCGGCCATATCGCCTGCCTGAACCCGGACACGGGAGAACTGGAGAAGATTCTGGCAGGTCAGGGGTACTCAGAAACCTCATCCTGGTCCAGGGGGCAGTCCTGGATTCTGTATGGATTTGCCCTGAGTTACCGGTATACTGGGGATCCCGTCTATCTGAATACAGCAAAAAAGACGGCACATTACGTTATCGCCAATGCGGCTCTGACTGATTACGTGCCGCTTTGCGATTACAGGCAGCCCGCGGAGCCGGCATACCTGGATGCATCAGCCGGACTGTGCACCGCCTGCGGCCTTTTAGAAATTGCAGACCATGTGGGGGCGGAAGAAAAACGCCTCTACCGGGAACATGCAGAGCGGATAGTAAAAGCAATCGCAGAGACATGCTGCGACTGGGATCCGGGAAGAGATTCCATTGTTCAGAATTGTAAAGTGGACTACCACAGCACCGGGGACAGGCAGACGGATCTGATCTATGCCGATTATTTCCTGGCAGAGGCAGTGCTGCGGCTGATGGGCAAGGAGTTTCTGATCTGGTAGACCGCGCTGGTTGTGAAAACAGCAAGGTATCAAAAGGTAAAGCGTCACTTGACTTGATATATACCCTTCTTACTGGATGTCCAGCAAGAGGGTACATATCAACTGCAGGTGGCGATTTTTTCTTTTAAAATATGCGAGAAATAGCCCTATAACTGCAAATTATGAGAAGAATTCCTTTTTTTTATATGGAAAAATCGCTAAATTCCCAGTTGAACAGTTGAAACTAGAGCGCAAATGAGGTATTATGAAAAGAAACATAAGCCGAGGATATTGACAGAAAAATAACATACGGCCTGAAAATATGACAGACAATATGGAGGAGAGCGATTATGGAATGTAAAGTTGCAGTGATTCCCGGGGATGGGATCGGACCGGAGATCATCCGGGAAGCGAAAAAAGTGCTGGACAAGGTTGGCCAGACCTACGGCCACACCTTTCATTATACAGAAGTTCTTATGGGTGGCTGTTCCATTGACGCTTATGGGGTTCCGCTGACAGATGAAGCGCTTGAGACGGCCAAGGCGAATGACGCAGTGCTGCTGGGGGCCGTCGGCGGAGATGTGGGAAATTCCCGCTGGTACCAGGTCGCTCCGAACCTCAGGCCGGAGGCAGGGCTTTTGGCAATCCGAAAGGGCCTGAATCTTTTTGCCAATATGCGCCCGGCCTATCTTTATAAGGAGCTGGCAGACGCCTGCCCTTTAAAGAAAGAGATCATCGGCAACGGCTTTGATATGGTAATTATGCGGGAACTGACCGGCGGCCTGTATTTTGGGGAGAGGTATACCAAAGAGATTGACGGGCTGATGACGGCCGTGGATACCCTTACATACAACGAGAACGAGATCCGCAGGATCGCCGTCAAGGCTTTTGATATCGCCATGAAGAGACGGAAAAAGGTGACCAGCGTTGACAAGGCAAACGTGCTGGATTCCTCCAGGCTTTGGAGAAAAGTGGTAGAGGAAGTGGCTAAGGATTATCCGGAGGTCACACTGAACCACATGCTGGTGGACAATTGTGCGATGCAGCTCGTAATGAATCCAGGACAGTTTGATGTCGTATTGACTGAGAATATGTTTGGGGATATTTTGTCTGACGAGGCCAGTATGATTACCGGGTCCATCGGGATGCTGTCATCAGCGAGTCTGAATGAGACGAAATTTGGCATGTATGAGCCGAGCCACGGCTCTGCTCCAGATATCGCCGGGAAAGATATTGCGAACCCCATCGCTACGGTCCTTTCGGCGGCTATGATGCTGCGCTACTCCTTTGATCTGGATCAAGAGGCCGCGGCCGTTGAAGCGGCAGTGCAGAAGGTACTGACGGAAGGCTGGCGCACAGCCGATATTATGGCAGAGGGATGTACAAAAGTAGGGACAACTGAGATGGGCGATCTGATCGCCGCCAGAATATAGATGAGGAGGTAGGAAAATGAGAAGTGACGCAGTGAAAACGGGGATGCAGCAGGCACCCCACCGTTCTCTGTTTAACGCTCTGGGAATGACGAAAGAGGAGATGGAGAGGCCGCTGGTAGGCATCGTCAGCTCTTATAATGAGATTGTCCCAGGACATATGAATCTGGATAAAATCGTTGAAGCCGTAAAAATGGGTGTCGCAATGGCAGGCGGCACACCGATCGTATTTCCTGCCATTGCTGTCTGCGACGGTATTGCTATGGGACATATCGGCATGAAATATTCTCTGGTCACCAGGGATCTGATTGCAGATTCCACGGAATGTATGGCTATGGCACATCAGTTCGATGCCCTTGTCATGGTTCCCAACTGTGATAAAAATGTGCCCGGCCTTCTCATGGCGGCTGCCAGGATCAATGTTCCTACTGTATTTGTCAGCGGAGGCCCGATGCTGGCCGGCCATGTAAAGGGGCAGAAGCGCAGCCTCTCCAGCATGTTCGAGGCCGTGGGAGCCTACACTGCCGGAACGATGACGGAGGAAGATGTGCGGGAATTTGAGGAAAAGGTCTGCCCCACCTGCGGTTCCTGCTCCGGCATGTACACAGCCAACAGTATGAACTGCCTGACCGAGGTTCTGGGAATGGGGCTGAGAGGAAATGGAACGATCCCTGCAGTTTATTCGGAGCGGATCAAGCTGGCGAAGCATGCTGGCATGGCGGTTATGGAAATGTACAGAAAGAATATCCGCCCGAGAGACATTATGACGGAGGCGGCTTTCCGCAACGCTCTGACCATGGACATGGCTCTGGGATGTTCCACTAACAGTATGCTTCACCTTCCGGCTATTGCCCATGAGGCGGGAGTGGAATTAAATGTCGATATTGCCAATGAGATCAGCGCTAAGACCCCCAATTTGTGCCACTTGGCCCCTGCTGGCCCCACTTATATAGAGGATTTGAATGAAGCCGGCGGCATTTATGCCGTTATGAATGAAATCAGCAAGCTGGGGCTGCTGAACCTGGACTGTATGACGGTTACTGGAAAGACAGTAGGAGAAAATATCAAAGGGTGCGTCAACTTAAATCCGGAGGTTATCCGACCGGCGGAGAATCCCTACAGCAAGACAGGCGGCATTGCCATCCTGAGAGGAAACCTGGCTCCAGATTCCTGTGTGGTAAAGCGTTCAGCCGTTGCGCCTGAGATGCTGAAGCACGAAGGCCCGGCCAGAGTGTTTGACTGTGAGGAGGATGCCATTGCAGCTATAAAAGGCGGGAAGATTGTAGCGGGGGATGTTGTCGTGATCCGCTATGAGGGTCCCAAAGGCGGCCCTGGGATGAGGGAGATGCTGAATCCTACATCCGCTATTGCGGGAATGGGGCTGGGCTCTGCGGTTGCCTTGATTACGGATGGCCGCTTCTCAGGGGCCTCCAGGGGAGCCTCCATCGGTCACGTTTCTCCTGAGGCTGCAGTGGGCGGGCCTATCGCCCTTGTAGAAGAGGGGGATATAATCTCCATCGATATTGATAATCATCAGGTGAATCTGTTGGTTTCCGATGAAGAGCTGGCAGCCAGAAAATCCAAATGGCAGCCCAGGACTCCTCAGGTGACAACCGGATATCTGGCGCGCTACGCCAGTCTGGTCACTTCAGCAGATAAAGGAGCCGTGTTGAAATCAAAATAAATTAGGAGGGGAGCAGCAAGCCAATGAGTAAATTGACAGGCGCAGAGATTGTAATAGAATGTTTAAAAGAGCAGGGCGTGGACACCGTATTCGGCTATCCGGGCGGTGCCATCTTAAATATATATGATGCATTGTATAAACATCAGGATGAGATCACCCACATCCTGACCTCCCACGAGCAGGGAGCATCCCATGCGGCAGACGGCTATGCCAGAGCCACGGGAAAAGTCGGGGTATGTCTGGCCACTTCTGGGCCGGGTGCGACCAACCTGGTTACCGGGATTGCGACGGCCTACATGGACTCGATTCCCGTGGTGGCGATCACCTGCAACGTAGGTGTCAGCCTTCTGGGGAAAGACAGCTTCCAGGAAGTCGATATTGCCGGCGTAACGATGCCGATCACAAAATACAATTTTATTGTCAAGGACGTGAAACGCCTGGCCCCTGTTATGAGAAGGGCCTTCACAATAGCCAAGAGCGGCCGGCCCGGCCCGGTGCTGGTGGACATTACTAAGGATGTCACAGCGGCTGAGTGGGAGTACGAGTATCAGAAGCCGCAGGAAGTTCTTCCGCAGACCGATACGATCCGGGAGGCAGATATTGATCAGGCAGAGAAGCTGATCAGAAAGGCCCAGAAGCCCTTTATCCTGGTGGGCGGCGGCGCTGTCATTTCCGGTGCGTCTGAGGAGCTGAGAGCCTTTGCTAAGAAGATCCAGGCTCCGGTGGCCGATACCCTGATGGGAAAAGGCGCTTTTGACGGGACTGACGAGCTGTATACCGGAATGGCGGGAATGCACGGTACCAAAGCATCCAATTTCGGTATTACAGAGTGCGACCTTCTGATTGCCATAGGCGCCAGATTCAGTGACCGTGTTACGGGAAATGCTTCGAAATTCGCATCCAACGCAAAGATCCTTCACATTGATGTAGATCCGGCAGAGATCAACAAAAATATCCGCAGTTTTGCCAGCATTATTGGAGATGCAAAGGTGATCCTGAGAAAACTCAATGCAAGGCTGGATCCTATGAACCACGATGAGTGGATCATGCATATTGAGCGGCTGAAGGATATGTATCCGCTGCGGTACAATAAGAACCAGCTGACAGGTCCGTTTATTATGGAGAAGATCTATGAACTGACCGGGGGAGACGCTATTATAGTTACAGAGGTAGGTCAGAACCAGATGTGGGCAGCCCAGTATTACAAATACAAATCGCCCAGAACTTTTATCAGCTCCGGCGGTCTGGGAACCATGGGCTACGGCCTTGGGGCAGCCATAGGGGCAAAGCTGGGGCGGAAAGACAAGACTGTTATCAACATCGCAGGGGACGGCTGCTTCCGGATGAACATGAATGAGCTGGCCACAGCTACCCGCTACAATATTCCGGTTATCGAGGTGATTATGAACAACCACGTTCTGGGGATGGTGCGCCAGTGGCAGGATCTGTTCTATGGGAAGAGATATTCACATACAGTCCTTAATGACCAGGTAGATTTTGTGAAGCTGGCGGAGGCCATGGGAGCCAAAGGTTACCGGGTGGACAAAATGGCTGATTTTGAGCCGGTCTTGAAAGAGGCTGTGGAGCTGAACATCCCGGTTCTCATCGACTGCCAGATCGCATGTGATGACAAGGTTTACCCGATGGTTTCCCCGGGAGCACCGATCTCAGATGCATTTGACGATGTGGATCTGAAGATTTAAGAGATTGAACTGGCCATCCTGAAGAGGGCGGCCAGTTTGACCATAAAATAAGGAAATGAAAAAGAGGAGGAAATGGTTATGAGCAGGGTATACAATTTTTCAGCCGGTCCGGCGGTCCTGCCGGAGGAAGTCTTGAAAGAGGCAGCGGAGGAAATGCTGGATTACAGAGGATGCGGCATGTCCGTGATGGAGATGAGCCATCGCTCTAAAATGTTTGAAGAGATTATCCAGACTGCCGAGGCAGATTTGAGGGATCTGATGGGCATTCCGGATCATTACAAGGTTCTCTTTATGCAGGGCGGAGCCAGCCTCCAGTTTGCCATGGTTCCCATGAACTTTATGAAGAATAAAGTTGCGGATTACATCATCACCGGACAGTGGGCAAAAAAGGCATGGAATGAGGCAAAATTGTTCGGAACTGCCAATGCTGTGGCATCAAGTGCGGATAAAACATTCTCTTACATACCGGATTGTTCTGATCTGCCTATATCAGAGGACGCCGATTACGTATATATCTGTGAAAACAATACCATTTACGGTACCAAATTTAAGACACTGCCGAATACAAAGGGCAAACCCCTTGTGGCGGATGTCTCCTCCTGTTTCCTGTCAGAACCTGTAGATGTAGAAAAATATGCGATGCTCTACGGCGGCGCCCAGAAGAACGTGGGGCCGGCAGGTGTTGTCATCGCAGTGATCCGCGAGGATATGATTACGGAAGACGTTTTGCCTGGAACGCCTACCATGCTGCGCTACAAGACTCACGCAGATGCAGGTTCTCTCTACAATACGCCGCCGGCATACGGCATCTATATCTGCGGGAAGGTATTTAAGTGGATCAAAAACCGCGGCGGTTTAAGCGCAATGAAAGAATACAATGAAAAGAAAGCAAAACTTCTGTACGATTTCCTGGATCAGAGCAAGCTGTTTACCGGAACCGTGGAGAAAAAGGACCGTTCTCTGATGAATGTTCCCTTTGTCACCGGAGATGCCGATTTGGACGCTTTGTTTGTGAAGGAAGCTAAGGCGGCCGGGCTGGAGAATCTGAAAGGCCACAGAACTGTAGGCGGCATGAGGGCCAGCATTTACAATGCAATGCCCATGGCCGGTGTGGAGAAACTGGTGACCTTTATGGAAGACTTTGAGAAAAAGCATCAGAAATAGGAGAGGGAGGATTCATTATGAATAAGATTTATTGTCTGAACGCAATTTCTGCGCATGGGACAGCACTTTTGACGGATGGCTACCAGCTGACAGACAATCTGGAGGAGGCCAATGGAATCCTGGTCCGGAGTGCTGCTATGCATGATATGGAATTTCCAGAGGGCCTTCTGGCCATTGCCAGGGCAGGTGCTGGCGTCAACAATATCCCCTTAGACAAATGTGCCGAGAAGGGGATTGTAGTGTTTAACACTCCGGGGGCCAATGCCAATGCGGTAAAAGAGCTGGTAATCGGCGCTATGATGCTGGCAGCCAGAGATATTCTGGGAGGCATTGAGTGGTGCCGCGATAACAAAAATGATGAATCCATTGCCAAATCAACAGAGAAAAACAAAAAGAAGTTTGCCGGAACAGAGATCAAAGGCAAGAAGCTGGGCGTTATCGGCCTTGGAGCCATCGGCGCAGAGATCGCCAATGCAGCCTCCGCCCTGGGGATGGAAGTGCTGGGCTACGACCCCTTTATCTCTGTAAAAGCTGCATGGCAGCTGTCCAGAGAAGTGCGGCCGGTAAGCTCTGTGGACACGATCTATAAAGAATGTGATTACATCACTATCCATGTGCCTGCCACCAGCAGCACCAAGGGGATGATTGATAAGGACGCCATTGATAAGATGAAAGAGGGCGTTGTATTCCTGAACTTCTCCAGAGACGCGCTGGTGGATGAGGATGCTATGGCAGAGGGCCTGGCTTCTGGGAAGGTGAGAAAATATGTTACCGATTTCCCCGATACCAAGGTGGTAAATATGGAAAATGCCATCGTGATCCCGCATCTTGGAGCTTCCACAGAGGAAGCTGAGGATAACTGCGCTACCATGGCGGTGATGGAGATGATGGATTATCTGGAGAATGGGAATATTCAGAATTCTGTCAACTATCCGGCCTGCGATATGGGGGTCTGCAGCGCTGCAGCCAGAGTGGCTGTCCTCCACAAAAATATTCCCAATATGCTGGGACAGATCACCAGTATATTGGCGGCTGAAAATGTAAATATTTCTGATATGACCAACAAGAGCCGCGATAAAGTAGCATACACGCTCCTGGATCTGGAGAGCGTTCCCGGAGCCGAGGCCCTTGACAGATTGAGGGCTGTGGACGGCATTCTGAGAGTGCGCCTGGTGAAAGGCTGAGGTTCAAGAAAGGGACGCTTATGGCAATCGTGAAACCATTTTGCTGCATCCGCCCGGCTGAGGGCCTGGCGGAGCAGGTAGCGGCTCTGCCTTACGATGTGTACAGCCGGGAAGAGGCGAGGAAGGCAGCGGAGAAAAATCCGCTGTCCTTTTTGAATATTGACCGGCCGGAGACGCAGCTTCCGGAAAATGCGGATATGTACGGCGAAGAGGCATATCAGACGGCCAGGCGCCTTCTGGAGGCCAGGATCAAAGATGGGACGTTTACAGAAGATAAAAATGAAAAGTATTTTATCTATGAACTGACCATGGACGGAAGGAGTCAGACAGGCATTACAGCCTGCTGCGCCATCGATGACTATGTCAGCGGTGTGATCAAAAAACATGAGAACACTAGGAAAGAGAAGGAACTGGACCGAATTCGCCATGTGGATGTGACAGATGCCAATACAGGCCCCATTTTTCTGGCTTACCGTCCGGACCAGGAGCTGAACTGCCTGACGGATCAGGTGAAAGAGGGGATTCCTCTCTATGACTTTATTTCAGAGGATGGGATTGGCCACAGAGTCTGGGAAGTAGAGGAGCCGGAACGCATGGCAGCTGTAGAGGCAGCGTTTGAAAAAGTCCCGGCTCTGTATATTGCAGACGGCCACCACAGAGCAGCGTCGGCTGTCAAGGTAGGGTTGAAGCGCAGGGCAGAACACCCCGATTATACAGGAGAGGAGCCGTTTAACTATTTTTTGGCGGTTCTGTTTCCGGCAGATCAGTTGAACATACTGCCTTACAACCGGGTGGTCAGAGACCGGAACGGCCTTTCGGAGGCAGAATTTCTAAAAGCGGTTGAGAAGTGCTTCGATATTTCAAAGGCGGGGAAAGAGGCGGTATCGCCGGAGAAAAAGGGGGAATTCGGCGTGTTCCTGGGCGGCTGCTGGTACCGCCTGACGGCCAAACCAGAGATTCAGAATGAGGATCCGGTTGCCGGGCTGGATGTCTCTATCCTTCAGGATTATCTTCTGGGCCCTGTTTTGGGGATCGGAGATCCCAAGACAGACAAGCGGATTGACTTTATCGGGGGAATCCGGGGACTGAAAGAGTTGGAGCGCCGGGCCGGTGCAGGTGCGGGCATTGGGTTTTCTATGTACCCCACATCTATGGAGGAACTTCTGCAGGTGGCAGATGCAGGGGAGCTGATGCCTCCAAAATCCACTTGGTTTGAGCCAAAACTGAGGAGTGGGCTGTTTATTCATAGGCTGAGCTGATAAAACCTCTATGCAGGCGGCTGTGACGCCATTTGCATAGAGGCTTTGCTTTTTAACCGAGAGGTTCCTTTACGGCAAAAAGTTCTGTCAGGCGTGTCAGACAATGGACGATTTCTTCCTGTTCCGATTCGCTGTAGCAAGATAGAAAAGAAAGGACATCCTGCGCCATTTGCTGCTTGGTTTCAGCCAGGAGCTGGCGTCCTCTTGGCGTGAGGCTGATATAGACCTGACGGCGGTTTTCGCTGCTGTGTGAGCGCTGCACCAGCCCGGCTTCTTCTAAGGAGTTGACGCGCTGAGTAAGCTGCTGTTTGGCAATGGACACTTCTCTGGCCAGTTCTGACATTGTCAGGAGCTGATCTGTGGATTTCTGCAGAGCCGCCAGAATGCGGAAAGTCGTGGAATCTGTCTTGACAGGAGCTATTTTGCCAAATTGGCTGCGGATCATCAAAGCGAACTGTATAGAAAATTCAACAAAACATTCTGCTGCATATTCTGAATTCATAGAGGGGAACCTCCTTATCAACGTAAAAATGTGTCTTTGTTGTATCACAAACCGGGCATAAAGTCAATAAAAATAAAAAGTAAATAAATATTTACTATTTCGTATTGACAAATAGCAAAAATAAGATTATTTTTAGTATAATCCCTGCTGCATGGCGGAGAATATTCCTTTATCGAATGTTGAGGGATAACTATAAAAAGGAGAATACAACTTATGGATATGAAAGACAAAAAAACGGCTCACCAGGGGTCGGACAAGAATCCAATGAAGCCATTTCTATACTACTATCTGATTGTGCTGGTAGTGCTGATGATAATCAATGCCCTGGGATTTTCCTCACTTTTTAGAAGAGAGGTTCAAGAGGTTCCCTACAACGAGCTGCTCCGTCAGGTGGACGAAGGAAATGTCAGCATGATTTCAAAGGATGACAACAGCCTGGTGTTCATAGCTAAAGATGAGCAGGGGAGAGACGCCATTTATACAACAGGAATTTGGACCTGGCCGGACGAGGAACTGGATTCCAAGCTGGAGGAGCATAACGTAGTCCGGGCGGCGGAGATCCCGACAGAGCCAAATCCGATTATGAATGCCCTTCTCTCCTGGGTGCTGCCCCTTGTGCTGTTTATTGTAATTGGACAAGTCCTGTCCAGATCGCTGGCAAAAAGGATGGGCGGCAATGCCATGACTTTCGGCAAGTCCAACGCCAAGATTTATGCGGAGAATGAGACGGGAAAGACGTTCGCTGATGTAGCCGGCGAGGAAGAGGCGAAGGAAGCCTTAAAAGAGATCGTTGACTTCCTTCACAATCCGAAAAAATATGCCGACATCGGAGCAACCCTCCCCAAGGGTGCTCTGCTGGTAGGCCCTCCAGGAACCGGTAAGACCCTTCTGGCGAGAGCAGTGGCAGGGGAGGCCCATGTGCCTTTCTTCTCTATCTCTGGTTCAGAATTCGTAGAAATGTTTGTCGGCATGGGTGCTGCCAAAGTGAGAGACTTGTTTAAGCAGGCCAATGAGAAAGCTCCCTGCATCGTGTTTATCGACGAGATTGATACCATCGGAAAGAAGCGTGACGCAGGCGCCCTGGGAGGAAATGATGAGAGGGAGCAGACTCTGAACCAGCTTCTGACGGAGATGGACGGTTTTGACGGGAGGAAAGGCGTGGTGATCCTGGCGGCCACCAACCGGCCGGAATCCCTGGATCCGGCGCTTTTGAGGCCAGGCCGGTTTGACCGCCGCATTCCGGTAGAACTGCCGGATTTGAAAGGCCGTGAAGCGATCCTGAAAGTTCACGCAGCCAGCGTAAAACTGTCAGATAATGTGGACTTTAATTCCATTGCCAGGGCAACTGCAGGCGCCAGCGGTGCGGATCTCGCCAATATCATCAATGAAGCTGCCCTGAGGGCTGTCCGGATGGGAAGAAGTGTAGTTCTTCAGGAGGATCTGGAAGAGAGCGTGGAGGTTGTCATTGCCGGATATCAGCGGAAAGATGCGGCCGTATCTGAGAATGAGAGAAAAATCGTGGCTTACCATGAGATCGGCCATGCTCTGGTAGCGGCAAAGCAGAGCCATTCGGCTCCGGTTCACAAAATCACAATTATCCCCCGGACTTCAGGGGCTTTGGGCTACACTATGCAGGTGGAGGAAGGTGAGCGGTTCCTGATGAGTCAGGAGGAGGCTCTGAACAAGATCGCTACTCTGACCGGCGGCCGTGCCGCTGAGGAAGTGATCTTCCACTCGATCACCACAGGGGCCAGCAATGACATCGAGCAGGCTACAAAGCTGGCCAGATCTATGGTGACCCGGTATGGAATGAGCAGCCACTTTGGTATGGTTGCGTTAGAAACGGTGTCAAACCAGTATCTGGGAGGAGATGCTTCCCTGGCCTGCTCACCGGAGACTGCCAAGGAGATCGACGATGAGGTGGTCGAGATGGTAAAGCAGCAGTACGCGAAGGCGAAGAAAATTTTGGAGGAGAATCTTTCCAAACTCCATGAGCTGGCAGCTTATCTGCTGGAGAAGGAGACTATCACCGGCGAAGAATTTATGCAGATTTTGAATCAAAAAGAGGCGTAATGAAAACAGATGGAGGGGATGTCAAGGCATCCCCTCCATTTCGCAGGACATAGAGGGCAGGGTTAGAACCCCTGCCTTCTTTTTTTCTGTACAGCACACAGCAGGTTCTGGCAGGTCTTCATTATGTAATTATATTACATAAAAATAAAAAATAAAAATATTATTGTAATTTTATTACATATGTGATAATATACCAACATAAGCGCTTATAAAACAAAAAAAATAGGTAAAATGACATCTTGATGAGGCGTAAGACAATAGAAAATCAAGAAAATGTCTTTAAGGAGGGCGAGTATGCAGGAGATTTCTGTGTTATTTGTCATTTTGGTGGTACTGTACACTGTAGTTGCAGTGGCAGACCAAATTTCAATTCAGTGCGGGATTTATACCCCTCTGTTTGCGGCGGCCTTTGTGGGGCTTCTCTTAGGAGATTTGCAGACCGGTCTGATTATCGGTGCGACTCTCCAGCTGATGACGCTGGGAGTTGCTACCTATGGCGGAGCCACAGTTCCGGATTATCTGTCCGGCGCTATTATGGGAACTACGTATGCAATCATTTCAGGCCAGGGAGCAGAATATGGAATTGCTTTGGCGATTCCCATTGGTCTTCTGCTGACGCAGATGGATATTTTAGGAAGAATGTGCAATTCCTTTTTTCAGCACTACGCAGACCGCTGCGCGGAGAACGGTGATTACAAAGGCGTAGAGAGGGCGAACCTGCTGGGATTTCTTCCCTGGGCGCTGTCCAGAGTCATTCCTGTAATGGTAGGCCTGATTTTCGGTGAAGCTGTGGTCAACAGTATTAATGAATTTATCCCGGCCTGGTTTATGACTGGATTGAAGACGGCTGGTGCGATCCTCCCAGCCATGGGTATGGCGATTCTGATGAGGTATCTGCCGCTGAAAAAATATTATGCCTATTTTATTATCGGTTTTGTGATGCTGGCTTATGCCGGATCGATGTTCAGCGTAATGGCAGCGGCTCTGCTGGGGCTGGCGCTTGCAGCTATCCACTATTCCAGAGGAAAAGACCGGGGAGCTGCCGCGGCTGCGTCGGAGAATGGAATGGTAAGAATCGATGACGAGGAGGTTGAAATTGATGGCTAACCAGACAGGGAGTAAAAAACTCACGAAACAGGATATTAAAAAAGTTTATCTGAGAAATCTGTTTGCATTTCAGTTCGGATGGAATTACGAAAAAATGCAGGGTCTTGGCTACACCTACGTGATTATGCCCGCATTAAAAAGACTGTACAAAGATGACCCGGAGAAAATGAAAAGGGCTTTGAAAATGCAGCTTTCCTATTTCAATACTACCCCTGCTATGGCTCATCTGATTTCCGGAGCAGATATGGCGCTGGAGGAAGAATTGGGGTTAGAGGCAGAAGAGACGGTAATGGCGGTCAAAACTGGTTTGATGGGACCGCTGGCAGGTGTTGGCGATACGCTGTTTATTGCGATCTACCGGGCAATCGTATTTTCTATCGCAGCGTACATAGCCATGCAGGGCAATCCGGTGGGACTGATTATTCCTTTGCTTACCTGTGCGGCGGTTCTTTGGGTGAGATATAAATTTACCTACATTGGCTACAATTCAGGCCGGAAGCTGGCTACCAGTTTTGCAGATAAGTTGGCGCCGATCACGGAAGCAGCCAGTATTTTAGGGCTTTTGGTAGTCGGGGCTCTGATTCCATCTGTCATTTCTTATAAAACAGATTTGACATTCGCAATGGGGGAAGTGACCTTCTCGGTACAGGAAATGCTGGATAAAATTCTTCCCTGCATGCTGCCGCTGGGCATTGTCATGCTGTCTTACTGGCTGCTGGGAAAGAAAAATATGAATTCTACAAAGCTGATTGTTATCCTGATTGTGCTGGGAATGGTTCTTGGAAATCTGCAGGGCATGCTGACCTTTGCGGCTGGATTGCTTTAAGTTCGGAGGTGTGGTATGATAGGATTAATTGTGACCGGACACGGTAATTTTGCCACGGGTATTACCAGCAGCTTTCGGCTGATTGCAGGAGATGCCCCCAACTACGAAGCAGTGGATTTCCTCCCAGAGGAGTCCATTGAAATGCTGACGGAAAAGATGAAAGGAGCTGTATCCAGGCTGGAGGCTTGTGACAGTATCCTGGTATTGGCTGATTTGGCAGGCGGCTCTCCATACAATGTGGCATCTAAGCTGCGTATGGAACGGATGGATACAATGGAAGTGATGGCGGGAACCAATTTGGCGGCGATTATTGAGGCCGGATTGGGCCGGGAGATGGCGGCGACCGCGAAAGAACTTGCGGGGACAGTGGCCCAGACAGCAAAAAGCCAGGTAATCCGTTTCCTTACGGATGAGGAGAAGGCGGCTGCGGAAGCTGTGAAGCCGGCCAGGAAACCGGTTCCCCGCCAGGCAGTGCAGGATGGCCCGGAAGGGAAAATCGTCCATGCCAGAGTGGATGAGCGTCTGATTCACGGTCAGGTGGCTATGGTCTGGACAAATACGGTAGGAGCCACGCGTATTGTGGTTGCGAATAATGAGGTTTTAAAAGATGATATGGCCCTATCGGGATTGAAGATGGCAAAGCCGGCCGGAGTGAAGCTGTCCATTATGACGGTGAATCGGGCCGCAAAGAGGCTGAAGGAAAATGCTTATGCCGGGGACCGGATTTTCGTCATTACAAAAAATATTGGTGATATGGCGGAGCTGATCCGCCTGGGGGTGAAGATTGAGAAGGTCAATGTGGGAAATGTAGCCAAGAGAGAGGGCTCGCGGAACATTAAAAAGTCTGTAAATCTTACAGAGCAGGATATTGCAGATATTCGTGAGATGATTGATACGGGGCATCCGGTGACCGCACAGATGATTCCCAATGAGTCGGATCAGTCGATTTTGAATTACCTGCAGTAAAAGCAATTAGGAGGAGATTACGTGGATCATATCATGCTGAAGATTCGGGAGCGTTACAGCCAAATGAGCAAGGGCGATAAGAGAATTTCCGATTTTGTATTGGAAAACTATGACCGGCTTTTGGGGATGACGGCAGCGGATATAGCAGAAGCAAGCGGAGTCTCCTCCGCTTCTGTGATCCGGTATGTAAAAAAAATGGGCGCAGATGGTCTGGACGGCTTTAAACTGGAGCTGGCTTCTGTGCGCGACTTGCCGGAGAGCAGAGGGGAGTGGAGGATGTCGGATCCCATCCTTTCAGATGAAGATAATATGGACACCATCTGCTCGAAAGTTCAGACCAGGACAGACAATGCGTTCCGCGATTTTTTTTACCAGCTTGACCGGGAAAAACTGAGCGAAGCAGTGGAAGCGGTAAAAAAAGCGAGAAAAATCTATCTTATGGGACTCGGATCCTCTTATGTGCCGGCATACGACCTGTTCCATAAGCTGAGCCGAGCTGGATTAAATGCCAATTGTTATCAGGATCTCAATATGGTGACAGAATTTTTTAACTACCTGGATTGCAGGGATGTAGTTTTGGCATTTTCCTACAGCGGCCAGTCAAAAGAGATCCTCTATAGCTGCAGAAAAGCCTTGGAGAAAAAGGCGAAGGTGATTGCAGTCACCAGAAGAGGGGAGTCCCCTTTGAGAAATTTGGCAGATATCTCCCTTTGTGTTCCGGATTTAGAGGACGTTCGAAGAGTTGGGGCGTTTGAGTCGCTGCAGACATCTCTGGCTATGGGGTGGCTGATCTATCTGGGTGTGATTCGTGAGGACTTTAAACGGATAGAGATAGAACTGGTGAAGACTAGAAAGTTGGTGGAGGGTTTGAAAGAGAAGATAGAGTGAGGTATAAAACATGGTGAATATAGACGGACTGACTACGGAGACAGTAAACGAGGCTACAAAGAATATTGACCAGCTAGATGCTCTGGGAATTGTCACCTTAATTAATCAGGAGGATAAAAAGGTGGCGCAGGCGATCGAAAAGGAGCTTCCCAATGTGGCCAGGGCTGTGGATGCAGTGGCGGAACGCTTTAAAAGGGGCGGCCGGATGATCTACTGCGGAGCTGGGACTTCTGGGAGAATGGGTACGTTAGATGCTGTGGAGCTGACTCCAACTTACAGTGTCCCGCCTGAGCGTGCTTTTGGCCTGCTGGCCGGCGGAGAGAGAGCTATGTACCAGGCAATAGAGGGAGCGGAGGATTCTGAGGAGCTGGCGGTCGAAGACTTGAAGCGGGTTGCCCTGACATCCGACGACTGCGTTATTGGCGTGGCAGCCAGCGGCAGAACGCCGTATACGCTGGCGGCGTTGAAATATGCCAACGAAATAGGAGCGCTGAGTGTCTCTGTCACATGCAACGGCGACAGCGCAATGGCTGAGGAAGCGCAGATTTCTATTGCGCCGGTAGTTGGGCCGGAGGTAATCAGCGGATCTACGAGGATGAAATCAGGGACAGCCCAGAAAATGGTGCTAAACATGATTTCTACCGGCGTTATGGTGCGTCTGGGAATGGTCTATCAGAATTATATGGTTCATGTGCAGCCGACGAATGAAAAGCTGGTGGTCAGGGCAGAACGGATGATTTCTCAGATTACCGGAGCAGAGCGGGAAGAGGCTTCCAGGGCTCTCAAAGAGTCTGGTATGGCGGTGCCGGAGGCTATTGTGATGATATCTGCCGGATGCAGCCTAGATCAGGCGGAAGAGGCTTTGATCAAGGCGGATGGCAAAGTGCGAGAGGCCATTGAGCTGGCTAAATGATATAGAAAGAGACGAGAAAAAGATGCTGATCCGGAAGGGCAGAGAGCGGGGCTGTGAAAATGAGGAGTTGGGAAAAGATTCATAGGCAGGTAAAAGAGCTGATTCAAGATAAGGTAGTTTCCGGGGCTTCTTATGGCTTTGTAAAGGATGGGGAGCTGTTCCCATTTTATCAGGGCTTCCAGGGGGCGGTAGAACCATGGGCTTCCAGAAAACTGGAACCGGGAATGCTTTATGATTTGGCTTCTGTGACAAAGGTGACAGGTACATCCCCCAGAATTCTGCAGATGATTCAGGAGGGCACGCTGGATTTTGCGACCCCAGTGAGGTCTGTGCTGGAGCGTTTTTCTGACAGCAAAGTGACTGTGGGAAATCTGCTCCTCCATGACAGTGGGCTTCCGGCGGAGATGCCGGACAAATATTCGCTGACGGCAGATCATATACGGGACCGTCTTTATGAGATATTTCCGGAGGCGGAGCCGGGGGAGAGGTATTGTTACTCTGACCCCGGCTTCATGCTTTTGGGACTGATAGTAGAGGAAATAGACGGAGCTAGTTTGGAGGAAAGTTTTTGCCGGCATATTTTTGAGCCTTTGGGAATGAGAAATACTTCCTTTCACCCCAGAGGGGAGATCAGCAGATTTGTTCCGGAAGAGTATTCTGAGAGCAGGGGATGGATCTGCGGGGAGGTGCATGATTCGAAGGCATACCTTATGGGAGAGAGCGGGAGTGCCGGATTGTTTTCCTCGTTAGATGATATGCTGCGGTATGTAAGCGCCTGGCTGGTGCGGGACGAAAGACTGCTGAGCCGGAAGCTGTTTGAAGCCGTGGAAAAGACAGAGCATTTTGGGAGAACTTACGGATGGGCGAAGGACTATGGACCTGGCACCCTGTACCACACTGGGTTTACTGGAACTTCTGTATTGATAGATATGGAGGCGGAGGAGGGATTTGTCCTTCTCACAAACCGGGTTCATCCCAGCAGGGATAATGAAGAATTCTTAAAGCGAAGACAACAATTAAACGAACAGTGGCTGTCTTCGGGCTGTATCAGAAAAAGGACTTGACATAAAAAGTAAAAAGAGTTACAATACGCTCGTAACAAATGTAACAATTATGTAATATTTAAGGTGAATTTGTAACGATTAGGAGCGTATATATGGATAGATGGAAACAGATAGCGGGCCTGTTTGCGGTCTGTACAGTCATGGCGGCGACACCGTTCTCCGCCTCGGCAGCTACGATCAATAATGCTTCTCTCCTGCAGCACGGACCTGGAACGGAGACTGCTCAGTATCTGGTTAAGGTCACAGCAGACTCGGCAGTGATCAGCACGGATGCGGATGGCGAGAACTTTTTGTTAAAGGCAGATAAGGATGATGAGTTTCCGCTTCTGGAAAAGTCAGATGAGAATGGCTGGCTGAAAGTACAGATAGGGAACGAAGAGGGCTATTTGTTGGACGAGAGCAGCGCCAGCCTGGAGGAGGCAGAAGAAGAGGAACTTGAGGCCGCGGCTGCTGCGGCTGGGGAGAGCCTGAGCCAGGAAAGACAGAAAGCCGCGGAACAGGAGGCTGCCGCAGCTGCTTCCAGCCGCAGGCAGGCGCTGGTCCAGTATGCAATGCAGTTCTTGGGAAGCAGATACCGCGATGCCGGGGCAAGTCCGGCGACAGGTTTTGACTGTTCTGGATTTACATATTATGTGATGAAGACAGGCGCAGGGCTGACTCTGCCCAGGTCTTCCAGAACCCAGGCCAATGCAGGTGTGGCGGTCAGTGCAGATCAGATGCAGCCAGGGGATCTGCTTTTCTATGGCGGCAGTGTCAATTCCATCAACCATGTTGGGATGTATATAGGGAACGGACAGATTATTCACGCATCTACATATTCTACCGGTGTGAAGCTGTCCCCGTGGAATTACCGGACCCCGGTAAAGATTGTTAATGTGTTAGGCTAATTTACAAATTTTGAAAAAAGGATTAAGGATGAGCGGCGGATGCGATTAAAATCATCACATCCGCCGCTCTCTGTGAATAAAAAAATAGAAACGAGCCATACTGACCTTGTAACCAAAACAAGTTAGG
This sequence comes from uncultured Lachnospiraceae bacterium, assembly GCA_944376125.1. Taxonomy (GTDB): domain Bacteria; phylum Bacillota; class Clostridia; order Lachnospirales; family Lachnospiraceae; genus UMGS1370. Next base: position 5,185 of record CALWBQ010000037.1, on the reverse strand, counting down.
AGGTATGACAATGAAAAACAATTACAATTACCGGGATATGGAAGACAATTCTTCTAAGGACTGCCGTGACCGCGCTGACAATTCCAGCCAGAACAGTCAGAAAGACAGAGCTGAAAACAGCAGCAGAAACAGCAGCAAAAACAATAATAAAAACAAGGCCGAATAAATCAGAGAATCTGTTCGGTACGCATAGGAAAAGGAAGAAGGGACTGTTGCAGTATGCGGCAGTCCCTTCTTTGGATATGCATGGACAAAATCAGGAGCCACGGAATATAATGGCAGTAACAGGGAGAGAAGGAGATGGGCTGGATGAAAGTGGGCATGATGCCGCTGAGAGAATTGGAATACAGGCTGGACAGCAAAAGCCCTATGCGCCTGGTTGATCTCAGGACCCCGGAGGAATACAGAACTGGCCATTTGGAAGGCGCTGTCAATATTCCCTTCGATGAGATCCGGGGGAAGATCGGGCAGCTTGAGGCCGGCGGGGAGATAACGGTTTTTTACTGCACCAGAGGCGGCAACAGTCTCCAGGCTGCCCGGATGGCGGCAGAGCGGGGAATTCCAGCATATTCTGTTGCCAATGGAATCATTTATTACAGAGGCCGCCATATGGTGCGGAATTAATTGACAAGATATGGCCTTGGCTTTAAAATAAAACCAGCTAAAAACCTAAATTAAGTCACGCCGCAAGGCGCTGTCATAAGGAGAACATATATGAAAATACTATTTGCATCCGACATCCATGGTTCTGCATATTACTGCAAAAGGCTTCTGGAGCTTTATGAGGCATCAGGGGCGGAGCGGCTGATCCTTTTGGGAGATATCCTCTATCATGGGCCCAGAAACGATTTGCCGAAGGAGTATGCACCAAAGAAGGTTATTGAAATGCTCAACCAGCATAAAAATGAAATCTATGCGATTCGGGGAAACTGCGACACAGAGGTGGATCAGATGGTTTTGGAATTCCCAATTATGGCTGATTATGCTCTTCTGTGCTTTAACGGCCTCACATTTTATGCCACCCATGGCCATGTGTACAACCAGGACCACCTTCCGCCAATGCAGCCAGGGGATATTTTGATCCATGGCCACACCCATCTGCTGAAAGCAGAAAAAGCAGGAGACATCACGGTGCTGAACCCAGGTTCCGTTTCGATCCCTAAAGGCGGCAATCCGAATACCTATGCTATCTTGGATGGCAGTCTCTTTGCGATCTGTTCTCTGGATGGGAATGTGGTAAAAGAGATAGAACTTGAGAGGACGATGAATTGAGAAAATTTGAACTGATCGCCCCCTGCCATTTCGGACTGGAGGCGGTGCTGAAAAAAGAGATATACGATCTGGGCTACGAGATTTCCCAGGTAGAGGACGGCCGCGTCACGTTTCTGGGGGATGAGGAAGCCATTTGCCGGGCTAATATCTTCCTGAGGACAGCGGAGAGAGTCCTGGTGAAGGTCGGGAGTTTCACGGCAGAGACGTTTGAAGAGCTGTTCCAGGGGACTAAGGCGATTCCCTGGGAAGAATATTTGCCGAAAGACGGAAAATTCTGGGTTGCCAAGGCTTCTTCCATTAAAAGTAAACTGTTTAGCCCATCTGACATTCAGTCGATTATGAAGAAAGCAATGGTGGAACGGATGAAGGAACACTGGGGGATTTCCTGGTTTCCAGAGACCGGGGCCAGCTTCCCTCTGAGGGTTTTTCTCTTTAAAGATCTTGTAACAGTGGGCATTGATACCAGCGGGGAATCTCTGCATAAGAGGGGATATCGGACTTTGACCAGCAAGGCGCCGATTACAGAGACTCTGGCTGCGGCCCTTTTGCTCCTGACGCCGTGGAAGAAAGACCGCATTTTGGTGGACCCCTTCTGTGGGAGCGGCACGTTCCCGATTGAGGCCGCTATGATGGCCGCCAATATTGCGCCTGGGATGGACCGTTCATTTTTGGCGGAGGGCTGGAAAGAATGGATTCCCAGAAAGCTCTGGTATGAGGCGTCGGAGGAAGCCATGGACCTGGTAGACAAGACGGCGGAGACGGATATCCAGGGGTATGATATTGACGGGGATATTATCAAATCGGCCAGGGCCAACGCGCAGGCTGCGGGAGTGGACCATATGATTCATTTTCAGCAGAGACCGGTCAGCGCCCTGAGCCATCCGAAGAAATATGGTTTTATTATCTCCAATCCGCCCTACGGGGAGCGTCTGGAGGATAAGAAAAACCTCCCAGCTCTGTACCGGGAGATTGGGGAGCGGTTTGCTGCTCTGGATTCCTGGTCTATGTACCTGATCACAGCCTACGCCGATGCGGAGAAGGCCATAGGGCGGAAAGCTGATAAAAACCGCAAGATCTATAATGGCATGATGAAAACATATTTTTACCAATTTCTGGGGCCGAAGCCGGCCAGACGTCCGAGGTGAGCCTTATATGGATCGAAGAACAACAAGGAGGCGCAGACGGCTGCGGAGAGCGGCAGGCCGGGGCTGGAAGGCGGTTCTGCTCTTGGCCATTTTTTGCAGCTTGATTTGGCGGCTGGGGAGCCCCGGGCATCTGGAAACACCTCAAAAAGAGCCGGGCCCCAATACAGGTTCTCTGCTGGGGGCTGCCTGGCCGGATACGGGTGAGGAGAATCAGGAGACAGAGATCACCCTGCCTGCGGTCTATGATTATCGGCGTGAAGGGCGCGCGCCTAAAGTGGAAAACCAGGAAAACCTGGGTACCTGCTGGGCGTTTGCTGCTTTGTCAGCCGTGGAATCCTCTCTTCTTCCAGAAGAGTCCTGGGATTTTTCGGAGGATCACATGTCAATCCAGAATAGTTTCCGTATGGGGCAGAATGCTGGGGGCGATTATACAATGTCGCTGGCGTATCTTTTGGCCTGGCAGGGACCTGTGACGGAAGAGGAGGATCCCTACAATGACGGGGATTCACCGGAGGGGCTGGAGGCGGTCAAACACCTTCAGGAGGTTCAATTTCTGCCGGAACGGGATATAGAGGCCATCAAGAGAGCCGTACTTGCGGTAGGCGGAGTGCAGAGTTCTCTGTACACTTCGCTGAAGGATGCATCCAGCGAGTCTGTTTACTATCAGAAAGAGCAGGCAGCTTATTATTATAATGGAACAGAACCTCCCAATCACGATTCTGTGATTGTAGGATGGGACGACAATTTTCCAAAGGAGGCTTTTACGATAGAGCCGCCGGGGGATGGGGCGTTCCTGTGCATGAACAGTTGGGGGGAAGCCTTCGGGGATGGAGGATACTTTTATGTTTCCTATTATGATGCCAACATAGGACGCACCAATCTGTCCTATACGCGGATTGAAGGCCCCGACAATTATGACAGGATTTATCAGAGCGACCTATGCGGCTGGTCCGGCCAGGCTGGATACGGCGCGGAGACTGCGTGGGCAGCCAATGTTTATCAGGCCCAGGAAAAGGAAAGTCTGGCTGCAGTCGGCTTTTATGCCACGGGGCCTGACACCAGCTATGAGATCTATGCGGTCACGGAGCTGAACCTGTCCTCGGAGGCAGAGGTGTTTCAGAATCCAGTGCCCCTGGCATCTGGAAACCTGGAGAATGCAGGCTATTATACCATTGATTTTTCTGGGCCTGTGACATTAGAGAAAGGACAGAATTTTGCTGTTGTGATCAAGATCACGACCCCGGGCGTGACCCAGCCGGTTGCGATTGAATACCAGACGGAAGGGGCTAAGGGGACTGCAGATATCCAGGATGGATGGGGATATCTGAGCAGCGATGGAATTCGCTGGCAGAGGGCAGAGACGACGATGGAGTGCAATATCTGCCTGAAAGCCTATACAAGGAGTATATTATGAAGCATAAGATTGTTTTTGCGACGGGAAATGAAGGAAAAATGCGGGAAGTGCGCATGATATTGGATGATTTGGGGATGGAGATCCTGTCTATGAAGGAGGCGGGAGCCGCTCCAGAGATCAATGAGAATGGGAAAACCTTCGGAGAAAATGCGGAGATTAAGGCCAGAGCGGTCTGGGAATGTACCGGGGGAATTGTGCTGGCGGATGATTCCGGCCTGGTCATCGACTATTTAAATGGTGAACCGGGAATCTATTCGGCCCGCTATATGGGGGAGGACACCTCCTATGAAATAAAGAATCAAAATCTGATAGACCGGGTCAGGGGTGCAAAAGGCCAGGAACGCGCAGCGAGGTTTGTCTGCAATATTGCTGCGGTTCTGCCGGATGGACAGGTTCTCCACACAGAGCAGACGATGGAGGGCCTGATTGCGGAGGCGCCGGCGGGAAACGAAGGCTTTGGCTACGATCCGATTTTGTATCTCCCCGAATTTGGAAAAACCAGCGCGGAGCTGACGCTGGAGCAGAAAAACGAGATCAGCCATAGGGGAAAGGCACTGGAGGCAATGAAAAAGGAGCTGCAGAGGTTATTCAAAGGAGAAGAAAAATGAAGATTTTAATTGTCAGCGATACTCACCGCAAAGATGACAATCTAAAAAAGGTTATTGAAGAATTAAAACCGCTGGATATGTTTATCCATCTGGGCGATGCGGAGGGAAGTGAGGCATATATCCCAGAGTGGCTGAACCCGGAGTGTGAGATTCAGATGGTAAGGGGAAACAATGATTTTTTCTCTGCCCTGGATCGGGAGCGCGAAATTAAAATCGGCCGTTATCGGGTTCTCCTTACGCACGGTCATTATTACAATGTATCTCTTGGAACAGAGACAATCAAAAAAGAAGCGGCGGCGAGGAATATGGACATTGTCATGTTTGGACATACGCACCGGCCCTGCTATGAAGTCCAGGACGATATCATTGCTGTCAATCCCGGCAGCCTGTCTTATCCGCGCCAGGAAGGCCGCAGACCCTCCTACATGGTGATGGAACTGGATCAGAAGGGCCGTGCCCATTTTGACTTGAAGTATATTGAGCGGGAATGGTGAAGGAAAGCTCTGCGCCGCTTAATTGGCCTGTGGAAAGACGGTTTGCTGCTGTTGGGCAGGCGGCGCTCAGGGCGAAGATAAGATGATTGGAAAAATTTGAAAAATTTCAAAAAAAATGAAAATAATGTAGGTTTACAATACATGTGTTACAACTGAATAATTAAAAAGACGGAAATACATTTTCTGTGTTATAGTTTTAGCGACCAAACAAAAACAAAACAAGAAAGGATGTATTTCCGCATGGCTAGTATA
>CALWBQ010000036.1 GCA_944376125.1 uncultured Lachnospiraceae bacterium | reverse complement strand
CAGGCAATCACCTTCCAGTGCTCCAGGCGCCACCGGTTCCGGATCTTCCCGGTCCAGCCTGAGATCCCCTCACTCTTCCCATTTCCATTTCTTCCATTCCGCTCCATACTCATTCCATCCTCGTGTTCCAAAAAATCCTTGAGAATGTCCCGGCATTCTCTTCTTGCTTTTTTCAAAGGCAGCGGAAGCCAGGAAAAACTGATGTTTTTCTCCGGCCTCCACATTTCCGGTTTTACCGCTTATACACAACGGATAAGGTTCCGGAGCCGCTGATGTTGACGGTCACAGTCTTGCTGACCGGGTCCACTGTTACTGGCTGCAGCAGCACCCATCTGCCTGTGGCGTTGTCATAGAACAGGACCGATACGCCCTGCAGGCTGTCCAACAGGTTGGGCACATACAGGGAAACTTCTACATCCCCAGTCTTCACTGCCGCGGTGCTGGCATCCTTGGTGATGATGGCGTGGGTTCCCGTCAGGGCGCTGTAACCTGTCAGATCCACATCTGTGGTCACAGCTGCCAGATCCTGTCCGGCGTTGATCGCATTGATAGAGGATACCACTGCGTTGGGCAGTCCTGCGGTCGCGGCTACACCCGTTGCAAATCCAACTGCCGTGTCGCCAATAACTGCCTCCCCTTTGGAGTTGACCGTTACCTTCTGACCTGTGCTGGTCACTGTGTCAACCGCCACGCCGATGCTGCTCCCTCCGTTGTTGCTGGTCGTAGCTCCTGTGGTCTTCACCCCTGTGGATGATACGGTTACGGTCGTCGCATAGTCCCGGCTGCTCCCGGAGCTGTAAGATGAACCGCTTCCGCCGTCGCTGTATTCTGCGCTGCCCGCTGCTAATGCCGTTGCCGGCGTCGCTGCCAGAGCCGCTACCAGAATCAGCGCTGTTAAGCTCTTTTTCTTCATAGCTTCCACCTTCCTTCCCTCTCGGGATTTTTTATTCAATAAACAGCCCCCTGGCTGGTTATTGGCTGTTTTCACGGATAAATCTCTAACTTTGATATTTCTTTACCGCTCTGTCTCCTGATAAAACATCTCCAGGATCAAAGGCAGCAGTTCCTCTTCATCCGCATAGAATTCATCGTACCTGGCAGTGGTGACTCCGCTTCCCGGCACGGTATAGAAGTTCTTCTCCCCCAGGCCACCGGTCTCCAGCGCATCCATGGCCAACTTCAGGTATTGCTCCTTTCCCATGTCCGTCACCATATAGTCTTCTATCTTTTCGAAAAGGACGGGCACGATATTGCTGTCCGTTCTCGAGCGCTCCTTCACCGCCTGGAAGAACCCCAGGATATACTCCTCCTCCTGGTCCATCCGATAGAGAGCAGAATGGTCCTTTCCCGTGTCCCGGTACCTCACAAACTTCTCCGCCTGCTCCCCTGTCAGGGTAACGTCCGTTCCTTTGATGAATTCCGGATCGCTCTTCTCCATCCCCTCTGTGGGGATCGTCACGGTGACGCCCCCTACGGTATCATTCAGAATGGCAATCACCTCCGTGTTGGCTGCCATGTAGAAATCAATCTCCAGGCCGCCCAACAGATCGGAGACCGCCTCCCTCATATATTCACAGCTGGTCTCTCTGCCATTCCCGTAGGTGTAGGCCAGAGTCAGATGATGGACGTCCTTCCCCAGCACATTTCCGCTGAGATCGGTCATGGTGATCTCGGTCATAGTGTCCCGGGGAATCATCAAAATCTTTAAACTATTTCTGGCTGTGTCCTGAGCCACCAGGAAGATCCCGTCGGCCTGGCCGCCGAATCCCGGCGTCGTCTCTTCTGTCATAGGCCCGTCCCGATCCACCCCCAGGCACAGGATTGCTTTCACATAGCTGCTTCTTCTGTAGGTTTTTCCCTGATACTGGATGGTATCAGACCGGAAAAGACTGCCGTTTTCTGTCTGTGCGTACTGCCTCTCTGCTATCTCTGCCTCGATAGTTTTTCTCCTTCTCAGCAGAACTGCCGTTGCCGCCACAAAAGCTGCGGCAGCCAAAATCAAGATTCCCACCACAGCCCTCTTCATTCCTTTTTTGTGGGTCTTGAACCAATTCATCTTTATTTCAAGTCCTTTCTGCTTCTGAGGCCGTTATCAAAAGCACTCAATATGAATCATATTTTTTATATTTTCCATAGCGGCCGTATTTCCCATATTTTCCGTAATATTTCTCGCCGTGTACATCTACCTTGTTCAATACGGCTCCCAAAATCCTGCATCCAGTCTTTTCCAACTGGCTTTTTACCTTCTGTTCCAGATGGTAGCTGATAGCCCCGCTCTCGATGACCATCACCGCTCCGTCACAGTGGCGCGCCACAATGGCTCCATCGATCAGATTCGCCATAGGAGGCGTGTCCACGATAATGTAATCGTATTTTTCCCTCAGCTCCCTGAACATCTTTCCGCACAGTTCTTCTTCCAGCAGTTCTGCCGGGTTGGGCGAATAGGGTCCTGCAAACATCACATTCAGATTTTCTACATTAGTCTGGTATATACTTTCCTCCAGGCTCTTCTGCCCGCTGAGATACTGGCTCAGCCCATTGACCTCGTGATTCAGTTGATATCTTGACACCAACACGCTCTTTCGGATGTCGGCGTCTACCATCAGTGTCTTTTTCCCGATCTGGGACAGCGATTCCGCCAGAGCAAAGCTCACATCACTTTTCCCTTCGTCTGGCATCGCACTGGTGAACATCACCACATGGATACTGTTTCCACAAAACTGGATATTTGTCCTCAATGTCTTGATGGCTTCTTTATAGTTATAGTCATCCTTCATGATTCTCTTCAGTTCCACTGTCTGACTGTTCATCAATGTTTCCTCACTTTCTTACGTTTACGGGACCTTCCGTGTTCTCCGGAAACATTTCCGGCCATTACTTCTTTATCTTCCTCCGTCTCCCCGGCACGCTCCGGTATGGACGCCAAAACGGTCAGTTCCAGATATCTGGCCACATCCTCCTCTGTCTGCACGGTATCATTCAGGATTACCTGCAGAGCAATAGATCCGCAGACCAGAAGGACTCCCAAAAGAGATCCCAGCATAGCATTCCGGCTGTTGCTCGGGCTGGATTTGTCCTGGGGCACCTCCCCGTCCTCAATCATCTTCGGCGGAATCATCTCCATGATGTCACCAATGTACTCGGAGGAAGCATTTGCTACCTCGTCCACAATCGTCTTTGCCATCACTGGGTCTGGATCTTCTACACTGATGGACAGGATCCGGGTATCTGCCGGATTTTCCAATGTAATCTTTTTCTCCAGCTCCTCCTGAGTCAGGTTCAGGCCCAGGCTCTGGATCACATTCTCCAAGATTGGACGGCTCTTAACGATAACCTCATAGTCCTTGGTCAGCTGGCTTCCGATCTGCAGATCCGCCAAGGATGTCAGGGTCGTCTCCTTAGACAGGATGTACATCATCGCCGTGGAGGTGTATTGAGGTGTCAGCACAAACTTGCTGAATGCCCCTGCGATCCCTCCCCCGATAACAGCCGCCAGCAGGATCAGCCATAGTCTCTTCTTCAATGCCGATAGCAGTTCTAACAGGTCAATCTCTACTTCCTCGTTCTCATATACATTCTTCTTATCCATTGTCTGTCATTTCCAATCTTTCTTTTTGTTTCCTTCTACTCATTTACCAATATTTTTAACGGATTTTCCCAAATAAGCATGTCCAGTTGCTTTTGACTGATGTGATTCTCCAGCCAGCTCAGGGCACCCTCGATCCTGGGCGGCCTCCAGTCCCTTCGATGCATGTCGCTTCCCAATACCTGGATTCTCCCCTCTTCCACCTGCCTCCGGCACCACCGTACATCCATTTTGTACCATGGGCCTTCCAGACTCCCGTAGTTCATCTGCAGCCAGTACCCACAGCCGCTCAGATCGGCCAGGTTCTTGTCTTCCCTCAGACACTGATACCGCTCCATATGGGCCAGCACCGGCTGATACCCGGCATGAGACAGTCTCCTCAGTCCTCCCAGCAGTGTCCCATAGCTGATCCCAGAATCAAATTCCGTCAATACATACCGGCCCCCAGCCAGAGTTAACGCTCTCCCTTCCTTTAAATGCTCAGTCAGCTCATCGTGATAATAGGTCTCCTGGCCCAGGCTCACACGAAACCACGGGTACATTCTTTTTACTTCCTTCTTCAGCTCCTCTGCCAGCGAACACAGCTTTTGTTCTTTCGGCCCCTTTCTCCGAGAATAGTGGGGCGTCGCGATGATCCCCGTCACCCCCTGGGCCGCTGCCATCCGAATCATCTCCAGGGATTCTTTCAGGTCCCGGGACCCATCGTCCACTCCCGGCAGGATGTGGGCGTGGATGTCTATGATCC
>CALWBQ010000035.1 GCA_944376125.1 uncultured Lachnospiraceae bacterium | reverse complement strand
GAAAATATCTCTGGACTACAGAAGAGGATTTTCCCCTGTTTCTCCTGAGCATTTACCGCTGCGGACAGGAACTGCTTGACGAAATTGACGGGTCCCTTCAGAGAAAGGAAATATCTTCTCTCCGTCGAAAAATCCAGCCCCAGCTTACTTATCTCCTGGCTCAGCAGTTTATGGACAGCACCGCGCTCCTTAAAAAGCTGGCAAAAAAAATCTCCCCCGGGGAGGAAGAAAATGGGATCTATTACCTTCCTGCCATGCTGGAGGTCACCGGCGGCTTTTCAAAGCTTAAGGAGGAAGAATCTCTTTTTCCTTCCAGACTGAAAGACCATCGGCTGTATCTGAAAAACCGCGCCAGGCAGGAACTGGGATATCTGTCTTTTTCCGATGACCGGTTTTACTATATTGTGATCCCTCTTTTTGAACAGCGGAGGGTTCTTGTAAAAATAAAAGCAGCCCAAAGCCCAGCCTCTTCCAGGAAAAGAAACCTATCCAGATATCACAGCCTTCATCTGTGGCTGAAGTTTGCTCCGAAGACAGAAAAACAGCTGCTGGAAAATCTGAATCTTCAGATCCGGCAGCTGTTGGAAATTTACCGTCAGTAATTTATCCGAGCCTTCTCCTGTTTCAGACGGCGAGTGGGGATTGCCAGCAGCTTGCGCACCCGGCCCTCCAAATGCTTCTCAATGGCCTGCAAATGTTCTTCCGGCAGGTTGAGGCTTTCGTGGCGCTTGAATCGGAACCCGATCATACGCCGAAGCTGCTCTTTCTGCTTTGGCCCCATGACCTCCGCACACACTTCCTCATAGGAGATGTTGTAGGGGTTGTTCTTGACAGCTTTTTTCAGCTTTGCCAAAAAATTCTTCTCCATCCTTAAACAGAGTGTATTTACCGAAATAAGCCAGCCACTTTCTCTGAGGACAACAAGACTGTTGACCGCTATATCCACTTTTACAACCAGGTTATCCAGACAAAGACTGGATAGGCGCCGCTAACGCGACGCCTATCCCTCAAAACTCAATATTTACTACCATGGGCTTTTTTATACTGTCCGTACAATCTGGGACTGTTCATTCAGAATCCAGAGTGTTTTACAAACCTTGTAGAACCCTGCACCGTTTGATCCTAACAAGCCCATTCCTTCTGCCGCTATACAATTCAAAATCATCTCTGCGATGAGATTCGGCGTTCCGATATTGCCGACGCCGTCTATCTGAATTCCGACTATCTATCCCGTTTGTTTCGAAAAGAAACAGGCATGTCCCTAAAGGAGTATATTTTACGGGAAAAGATGAAAACCGCGCAGGCCATCCTGCGCTCCACCAGTCTGCCTGTTGCTGTAGTCGCTGCCCGGGTCGGTTTTGAAAATTACTCCTATTTTTCTCAGGTCTACAAAAAGGTAATCGGCATAACCCCCTCTGCGGAACGCGGGAAGCATGCCGACGCAGAGTAAAGCCAGGGCTCTGGCCCGACGGTTCCTGTATCGAATTTTACTCAAGTGCCGTAAAGCCAGCCAGTCCCCGGAAGAACATGATGCGAACAGCACTCCCAAAGGGGTCTGGAATGAGTCGGTCAATTGCATCGCTGACTCATGGCCGATCCCTAAAGGAGCGTTCTTTTATATACCTTGATATTTTCCTGCTGCCTGTAAACAGATCTATGAACATCTTTAATACTCATTTGATCCGCTACCCGATCTGTCTTCAATCTGGACCATTCCTGCGCATATGAAAACGATCAAGTGTGAAGTCATTCCATATAAAAAGCATCCTCTGGCAGAGACAGCCGATAAGGCAATTCACAGTAGGATCATAGTTACGCCCGATTCGATCAGGAATTCCTGTATTCAGAGGGCGTCATCCCCGTTTTACTTTTAAACACTTTCAAAAAGTAGAAATAATCCTCAAACCCGCAAGCTATACTGGTTTCTGAAATCGTATGACCAAGCCTGAGCATACGCTTTGCCTGATTGACACGTAGGATCACCTGCATTTGTTTGATCGTCATACCATACGCTGTGTGGAATATAGTATTCAGCCGATTGTATGTTTTCCCAAAGGCAGCCTCATAATCCTGATTCCTCAAATGTTGGTCTTTGTTTTCGTCAATATATTGTAAGATTCGGCAGGCTATTCTGCTTTCCCGGTTGTACCAAAGCTCTCTTTTTTGCACTGCCAAACTGATCTGGTACAGAATTGCCTGAATTTGAGATGATAAAAATTTTTTGCTGAAGAAAGGCGGCGTTCGGTGTCGAATCGCGTACTCCATCATATCAAAGCAGGGCAACTCCAAGGGAACCCGACCGTATAGCGGAAGCAAAATATGATCGGTATCCAGCTTTACAGGCGGCGGAACCTGAACACCGGTTGCCTGAAAATGAGCAAAAAAAGCTGCATGGTTATCACATTGAATTCCACAATGCCGCACATAAGGAGGCAGCAGAAAAAAATCTCCGCCATGAGCCACATGATCCTCTCCGTATATGCGGAAAGAGCGTTCTCCGCTGGTCATCAACACCAGCACCCACTGTGTCATCACTCTGTCCGGATGTATATTTCTGCCGCTAAATTTATCTACATCTTCCACATGGATCTCCTCGTCTAACCGAAACCAGTAGAGATCAGTTTGTCTAGTATCCATGGCTGCGCATCTGCCTTTCCAGTAAATTAATCTTATGATCGGCCTGCCTGGAAGAAGTCAGGCCGATAATTCGATAGAAATTTTCATTTATTCCATACATCTTTTCTTCCCTCCATAGACTTTTTTTCATGTGCACTGTATGATGATTTCAAAGAATCCAAGGAGGGATACACCATGAAAAACGGCAAATTAAGAGTAGCGCTTGTAGGCGTCTCCTTCGGTGCAGAATTTGTACCTATCTATCTGAAACACCCGGACGTAGATTCTCTGGTGCTAGTGGATACGAACCGAGAATTGCTGGACACAATCGGTAATAAATTTCTACTGGAGGAACGTCTGACAGACTTTAGCGCCATGCTGGAAGACGAAACCATCGACGCTGTCCATCTTGTAACACCTCCAGCCACCCATGCTCCCATGTCTATACAGGTGATGAACGCAGGCAAGCACTGTGCTTGTACCATACCCATGGGAATGAGCATCGAGGAACTGTACCAGGTCATTGCTGCTCGAAAAAGAAGCGGAAAACACTATATGTTTATGGAGACCTCCGTCTATGGCCGGGAGTTTCTGTACGTGAAGGATCTTTACGAAAAAGGAGAACTGGGCAGAATACAGTTCATGCGTTGCGCACACTATCAGGACATGGAAGGATGGCCGGATTACTGGTTGGGCTTCCCTCCGCTGATGCATCCCACTCACGCGGTAGCGCCTTGCCTGATGTTGCTGGGCAAGCGTCCGGAAGCCGTATATTGTAAGGGATCCGGCAAAGTACGTAAAGAAGTGGAAGCTCCCTATGGCTGTCCATTCGCCTTTGAGTCTGCCCTGATCTCCCTGAAAGACAGCGACGTAAGCATTGAAATGGCCCGGTTTCTCTATCACGTAGCCCGAGGCTACACCGAAAGTTTCAACATATATGGTGAACGAAAGAGTTTTGAATGGCAACAGCTGGAATCAGAACGTCCGGTACTCTTCTCCATGGCGTTTAACACCAACGCTGAACATGTTATGAACGATTACGGTCGAGGCGGTCTCGTGATAGAAGAGCGCGTTCAAATTCCCGATTACGCAGATCGTTTACCGGTAGAGATTGGGCGCTTTACCCGGCAAACGGTGTACGATGACAGCAATCCTCATCTTTCTTTCCTGCAAGGTGGTGGCCACGGTGGTTCTCATCCTCATCTGGTCCACGAGTTTATCCGAAGCATTCTGGAAGATCGAACTCCGGTTCCCAGCGACATCGACGGTGCCTACTGGACCGGTGTAGGAATCTGTGCTCACCAATCCGCCATGGACGGCGGCGTGGTAAAACGCGTACCTGTTTTCGAATAAGAATTCCCTTTATCATTCACAAATCGAACCAGACAGCCGTGTTCCCTTCAAGACAAGGAAACACGGCTGCATCTTTACCATCTATTGTGTGCCTGCCTTAATAGCCTGGGAACCTGCTTCTTCGCCTCACTTTGTTTCCCGCTTCAAAAGCACAGGAACAACACACTGTGCGGCGGCATATCTAATGTTCCTGCACAAATTTGATCCAACACCTCTGCTTCCATAAAAACGGAGGGAGGCAATACCGTATCACTGGAGTAAAGCACCGCCTGACAGCAGGGACCATACTGTTTAAAATCTACTGTTTTATGGTTTTGAAAAGAGGAATTCACTACAGTGACTACCACTTTTCCGTCCTTATCCATAGTGACAACAGTTTCCAGTGAAGCCAAACACAAACGATTGCCCATGTGGCGTTTCATCAGAGAAAAGACCTGTCCCTGCGCTGTCATATATGCCCCATCTGGCCTTACGCGGATCATTCCCTCATTGATTGCCTGAAAATGGCAGGCAATCGTGACACCGCTTTTCTCAGCTTCTTCCATCAAGAGGTGCATGACCAGCGCAGCGTAAATACCGTCTGTTACACTGGAAGGCCGGTACCATGCATACCAGACATTCCATTCATCCAGTGAAATACGGACGCTGGGTTCCAGCCACTGACGAGATTGACGGATTAAAGTACGCATGCGGGAAATAGACGCCAGGCACTGATTATATTCTTTCTCTACAGTCTCTGGACCTGCGTAATGGGGAGCATACCCATAATAGTGCTGTGAAATCGTTTGTGCAATTTCTAATAAGGGACGAGCAGACAGTTCTGACCATTCTCTGCTGGGATACGGCCCGGAAGAACACAGACTGAGATTAGGCGATACCTCGAGCATTTTTTTGCCATTCTCCAGTGCTACCCGGCAGTAACCCCCAGGCGTGTTATCTCCCTCCATATGACCATAGCCAAATTCATTTCCTAAAGACCAGAACTGAACATTGTACGGCTCTTCCCATCCGCGTTCCTTTCTGATCCGCCCATATTTGGTAGAACTGCTTCCATTACAATACTCTACCCATGCGGCATTCTCCTCCGGAGTATTCCAGCAGGGATTGATCGTGATGAAAGGCTCAGCACCGATTTCCCGGCATAACGCGATAAAATCATCCGTATTGATCTCACTGAAATCAAAACCCATGGTATGCGGCTGAGTCTCCAACCCCAGATAGGACTGAAATGGCGCCCGCATATCAACCGGAAGGAGGCCGTCCATCCAGTTGAACTCACCGGCAAAGTTTCCCCCTGGCCACCGCAAAATTTTGATTCCCAGCTCCCGCATTTTTTCTATGACATCCCGACGCATGCCTCTAAAATTATCCCTTGGCAAAAGAGAAATCGCACCAAAGCAGACATTTCCCATTCCTTCCCAGGTAATACGCAAATCCGAATCTGGATCCGATTTATCCGGACGCAGCTCTACTTCATAACGTGTCCAATTCTCGGTCTCTATCTGTATGGTACGACAGTCATATTCCACTTTACCCCAGCGGTCTGTAAGGGAAACAGAAAGCTTCGCACCTGTTTCGGATCTTGCTACAATACCAAACAAATAGTCCCGATTTTCAAAGATCGCGATCCCATGTTGGCCTAAACCCACTTTCTCACCAGCGATTGGATTAAATACATTCAAAGAATTACACTCAATGGTGCGTTTCATGTGATAACCATCCCCATGCCGTGTATAGGGCTCATCAAACGTGAAGATCCCCTTTTCACCGATGGGATACCACTCCATAGCACATCCTTCACATGCTGTGGGTTTTCCTGCAAACTTCCGGTTACGAAGCATTTGAGCAGACAGACCTGCAGCAAGACAGGAACGAGTATGCTCTAAATTGCTGCCGAACAGATACGGCGAGACCAGTAAATCCGTAGGTTCCGCAGGTTTTAAAGTCAGAGATTCGGCCTGATCGATCCCCTTCTCCCAAGAAGATACATCGTCCAAATTGCTGCTACGTTCCACTTTGAGAGGTTTGCCGCTAAGAATCTCAACCACGCTTACCCGAAGTTCTGCCGCCAATCGATTAAGAAGCGTAATGTCCGGCAGGCTTTTACCCCGTTCCCACTTTGATACCGCTTTGTCTGTGACATCCAGACGCTGTGCTAGCTGAGCTTGTGTCAATCCCATGGCTGTTCTCAGCTGCGTAATAAAACGCCCCGTCTGTGTTAAATTCATACAACATCCTCCTTTCAGAATTCACCTTTACAATAGCAGAAAACGCACGACAAAACAACCGACTATTGGTTGAGTCCTCTCCTGAAACCACATTCTCCTTTTGACTCTCTTCCGGCTTTCCGCAAGGCCGCACCGATGGCCGGGTTTATCAAAGTGAAACACGTTTGCTTTGGACAGATTTTTCTGTCACCTTCAGCACCTGCAGCGTGGCTTCATCCCCGTGGAGAATCCCTCGTTTCAACAGTTCTCCATGCAGCTCCTGGTAGATGGGTGCAAGCCAATCTTCCGTCGCACGCAGCAACCAGTGGGACATCACCTGCCGACTCAGCTTCAACCCCTACCGTCTCCCACTCCTGTTCCTGCCGGTACAGTGGATAAGGTATAATATTTTTCGCAAAAAGAGAAAAAGGATAAAAAGAGACATGGTTTGCAGAACTCTGGTAGAATGAAGTTGCGACACACCATTCTGAAAGGAGACAGCAAACCATGTCCGAGAAGATTGTACAGCTTAACGAAGAAGTAATCAAGGGTCAAAT
>CALWBQ010000034.1 GCA_944376125.1 uncultured Lachnospiraceae bacterium | reverse complement strand
TACTAGCCATGCGGAAATACATCCTTTCTTGTTTTGTTTTTGTTTGGTCGCTAAAACTATAACACAGAAAATGTATTTCCGTCTTTTTAATTATTCAGTTGTAACACATGTATTGTAAACCTACAAGAGATTCTGGATTCTTTCTCGGTTCCCACTTGCGAAAGCCAGTAAATAGTGATAATATAGAACAGATGTTGACACTGAAGATAGAGAAGAAGGAGTTGTTATTGTATGTCAGGACATTCAAAGTTCGCAAATATCAAACATAAGAAAGAAAAGAATGATGCAGCAAAGGGCAAGATCTTCACCGTAATCGGCCGTGAGATCGCTGTTGCCGTGAAGGAAGGCGGACCGGATCCGGCCAATAACAGCAAGCTGCGCGATGTTATTGCAAAGGCAAAGGCCAACAATATGCCGAATGATACTATTGACAGAGGAATTAAAAAGGCGGCAGGCGATGCCAATGCTGTAAATTACGAGGTAATCACCTATGAGGGCTACGGTCCCAGCGGCGTCGCTATCATTGTGGATGCCCTTACGGATAATAAAAACCGCACAGCGGCCAATGTCAGAAGCGCCTTTACCAAGGGCGGCGGGAATGTAGGCACACCGGGCTGTGTCTCCTACCTCTTCGACAAGAAAGGCCAGATTATTATCGCAAAAGAAGACTGTGAGATGGATGCCGATGAGCTGATGATGCTGGCCCTGGATGCCGGTGCCGAAGACTTTTCGGAGGAGGAAGACAGCTACGAAGTCCTGACCGGACCGGACGAATTCAGCCAGGTGAGAGAGGCTTTGGAGGCTGCAGGAATCCCGATGGCGCAGGCTGATGTGACCATGATCCCGCAGACCTGGGTAGAGCTGACCAGCGATGAAGACATTAAGAAATTGACCCGCACCCTGGATCTCTTAGATGAGGATGATGATGTTCAGGCGGTGTACCATAACTGGGATGAATAAACTATTTTTATAACAGCTTAAATTCAAACTTATGCGGCAGATGTGAAAAAACTTCTTCTTGGACACGGAAATGGTGTAAAGGAGGAGTTTTTTTATGTGGAATCGGGATGCCTTGACGGCCGTTCAATACTTACGGAAATATTACAAATGATTACAATTTTTTCCCAGTTCTTGAACTAGAAAATGGTCTGGAGTATGATAGGGGAAACCACCGAGGGCGTTTCTGGCTGTGTCAAACCGCCCCGGCAGTAAGGAGGAGACATTTAGGATATGACAGATAATACGAGGAGGAACACAAGAAACAGATTGGCAGCTTTGATCGCAGCGGTAGGGCTTATGTGCTCTGCTGCAACCCTGACAGCATTGGCAGATACTGCAGAAATTGGCCCAGGCGTGGGGATGCCGCTGGCAGATGGCCTGAGCCAGGAGTACACAGCGGCTGCTCAGGGGCCTTACACTAAGGTAAACGGCCAGTATGTGGATTCAGAGGGCAATGTGATTCAGGGAGCACTCGCCCGGGGAATCAGCGTTTCGAAATACCAGCAGGATATCGACTGGAATGCCGTGGCTGCCGATGATGTGAGCTTTGCTTTTATCCGCATGGGCTACGTCGATGACCTGGATCCTTATTTTGATGCCAATATGAAAGGGGCGGCAGCGGCAGGTCTTCAGGTGGGTACGTACCTGTATTCCCAAGCTCTGACGGTGGAGGATGCAGTGAGAGAAGCGCAGTTCGCAGTTCGGACTGCCAAGGACTATAAGATTTCCTATCCGATTGCCATGGATGTGGAGTCCAAGGTTGTTACAGATGCCGGGCTTACCAAGCAGCAGCTTACCGATATTGTAAACGCCTTCTGCAAGACCGTACAGGATGCAGGATTTCACCCGATTGTATTCAGCTACAATGACTGGCTGGTAAATAAAATGGACACTGAGCAGATTCCGTATGATATTTGGTATGCCCGCTATGGAACAGTCAACAGTTATCCCAACCGGACGGTCTGGCAGTGTACAGACAGCGGGACGGTTAAGGGGATTGATGGGGCAGTTTGCCTGGAACTGGCATTTACCGACTACAGCCAAGTGATCCCGGCTGACGGATGGAAATTGATTGACGGTTCCTGGTACTACTTCCAGAACTACCAGAAGGTTCTGGGCTGGGCTCAGGCAGGAGACTCCTGGTACTATCTGGATCCGGCTGACGGAGGAATCATGGCGGCTGATACCAGCCTCACAATTGAAGGAACCGTCTACCAGTTTGGGGCAGACGGGGCCATGCTGTAAATAAAATGAATAGAAAAACGGCGCGGGTTTCAGCCCGCGCCGTTAAATCCTTTCAGTATTTAGATATCAAATCCAAAATAGTTCACGGCATTATTGAAGGAAATTCCCTTCACAATCTCTTCCAGAGATTTCTGATCATCTGGATATTCTCCGTTTTCAACCCATCCGCCGATCAAATCGCACATAATTCTTCGGAAGTATTCGTGTCTGGTGTAGGACAGGAAACTTCTGGAATCGGTGAGCATACCGATGAAATTGCCCAGGCAGCCCAGGTTTGCCAGGCTGGTCATCTGCTCTGTCATGCCCGTCTTGTGGTCGTTGAACCACCAGGCGGAACCCTGCTGAATCCGCCCTGCGGGAGCGCTCTGGAAGCATCCGATGATGGTGCCGATAGCAGCATTATCGTTGGGGTTTAAGGAATAGATGATAGTCTTGGGAACTTCTCCGGTAGCGCTTAAGGCATTTAAGAAGTCAGCCATCTGTGCGCTGGGCGCATAGTTGTTGATGCAGTCATAGCCAGTGTCCGGGCCGATCTGATTAAACATCAGGGCATTGTTGTCACGCTTGCATCCGTAGTGGAGCTGCATCACCCATCCCAGGCGGTTGTATTCTTTGGCTACAAACAGCATGAAGGCGGTTTTGTACATCAATTCCTCTTCTTTGGAAATGGCCTCACCTTTTAAGCTCTTTGCTATGATAGCATCAATCTTGGCATCGTCTGCGGGAACATACATGACATATTCCAGCGCATGGTCGGAAACACAGCAGCCTCTTTCTGCAAAATAAGCCATTCTCACTTTTAATGCTTCCTTCAGGGAGGCAAAATTTTTGATCTCGACGCCGCTTGCTTTTGAGAGGGAAGCAATATATTCTGCGTAAGTGGGTTTTTCCACATTCATAGCCTTGTCGGGACGCCAGGCAGGCAGGACTTTGATATCTCTGCAGGTCTCATCTGCGGCGATCTTTTCGTGCCATTCCAGAGAATCTACCGGATCGTCGGTGGTGCAGATCAGTTTCACATTATAATGGCGGATCAGCCCGCGAACCCGCATAGAAGGATCATTCTGCAGCTTATCATTGCACAGGTTCCACACCTCTTCAGCGGTATCGCCATTTAAATATCCTTCATATCCGAAATATCTGCGGAGCTCCAGGTGACTCCAGTGGTACAGCGGATTGCCGATCAGCTTGGGCAGAGTCTCCGCCCACTTCTGAAATTTTTCACGGTCAGAGGCGTCCCCGGTGATATATTTTTCATCTACGCCGTTGGAGCGCATCTGGCGCCATTTATAATGATCGCCTCCAAGCCACACCTGGGTAATGTTGTCAAACTTCCGGTCCTCATAGATTTCTTGGGGATTGATGTGGCAGTGGTAGTCCACGATCGGCATGGTCTCTGCATAGTTGTGGTACAGAGTCTTTGCCATGTCGGTGGACAGCAGGAAGTCTTTGTCCAAAAATTGTTTCATTGTTGTTGCTCCTCCTCATTTTAAAAATTCGTTGTTCCTCGTTTTATGAGATCAGCTGAGATCGTAGTCCGGCTGGGGACATTGATTCCGCTGAAAACACCCATAAGTGTGTTGACTGTGGTAATGCAGAGCGATTCCACCTTGCTGTCAATGCTGGTGAGCTCTGGATAGGAGCATGATGCCAGGATCGAATTGTTATAACCGATGATGGAAAGCTGCTCCGGTATGGATATGTGGTATGCATAGGCAAATTTGACTGCACCGATCGCCAGGGAGTCATCAGATGCCAGAACAGCATCAAAAATCAGCCCCTGTTCGCGGAGACTGGAACACAGCTCCTGGGCTTTGGAAATATCCTTGGGACACTGGCGGATATAGTCCTCAGAGACCGAAATGCCGTGATCAGTCAGGGCATCCCGATATCCCTGCATTTTATTGATTCCGCTGTAAGAGTAACTGGTATAGAGATAGAGAATTTTTTCTCTTCCAGACTTGATCAGCCTGGAAGCGGCATCGTAAGTGGCTGCATGGTCATCACATAAAGTAGAGTAGATGTTCGGCCCGTCCAGATAACCGTTTACCAGCATCAGAGGAAGTTCCTTGGCGGCATCGAGGAGATAGGAATTATCTTTTGCTTTCATCTCGATGAATTTTGAACCGGCCAGGATAATCGCGTCCACCCGCTTGGAGCGGAGAAGGTCAAAATATTTTTGCTTTGTCTCCAAAGCTGTCCCTGTACAGCAGAGGATAGAATCATATCCGTTGTTCCGCAGTTCCCTTTCCAGAAAATAAATGGCATTGGCGAGATAGAGGTCAGAAGAGTCGGAACACATGATTCCGATGGTTTTCATAGTGTTCAGTCCCAGCCCTCTGGCAAAAATATTAGGGGTGTAGCCCAGCTCATCCATAACCTCCAGGACACGGTTTCGCGTTTTCTCGCTGACATTGGGATTTCCGTTTAAAACGCGGGAGACGGTGGCAATTGAAACTTCTGCCTTTTTTGATACGTCATATATATTCATGCTTGCACCTCCCAGGTCTGCGGCTGTAAGTGCTTACAACCTGTACTCATTATACCTATAATTCACAAAGATTGCAATAGGTTTTAAATTATTATTGACTTTTTCACTGATTTTTTGTAGAATAATTGTAAGCACTTACAATAACGCAGCACAGCATTTTTCTGCGTTTGAATTTAATATTTAAAGAGGAGAAAAGGGATATGCAGGATTTTGTCAAAATTAATCAGAATGACAATGTTGCGGTGGCTTTGCGTCCGATCGCCAAGGGCGAGACTCTTCAGGTGGGCGATACCGAAGTGACGACCCTGGAGGAGA
Source organism: uncultured Lachnospiraceae bacterium (assembly GCA_944376125.1). GTDB lineage: Bacteria > Bacillota > Clostridia > Lachnospirales > Lachnospiraceae > UMGS1370. Next base: position 159,782 of record CALWBQ010000034.1, on the reverse strand, counting down.
TTCCTCAGGGACATAAGTTTGCCCTGAAACCTATACAGGCAGGTGAGGACGTTGTCAAATACGGATTCCGCATCGGCCATGCAAAGGAAAATATCGAGAAGGGGCAGTGGGTACATGTGCACAACTTGAAAACTGCCCTGGGTGACCTGCTTTCATATACTTATGAGCCTGTAAAATCAGATTTAAAAGAGACGGAGCATGCATATTTTGAGGGATACCGTCGAACAGACGGAAAAGTGGGCGTACGGAATGAGATCTGGATTGTTCCGACAGTGGGCTGTGTTAATTCCATTGCAAAAGCGCTGGAGAAAAAGGCTCAAAAATTTGTAGGAGGAAATGTGGAGGATGTCATTGCATTCCCGCATCCCTACGGGTGTTCCCAGATGGGTGACGATCAGGAGAATACCAGAAAAATTCTGGCAGATATGATCCACCATCCTAATGCCGGCGGGGTTCTGGTTCTGGGGCTTGGCTGTGAGAACAGCAATATTCCGGTGCTGATGGACTATATTGGAGAGTATGACGAGCAGAGGGTGAAATTCCTGCAGTGCCAGGACGTGGAGGACGAGCAGGAGGCAGCAATGGCTCTGCTGGAAGAGCTGGCGGCCTATGCCGGCGCTTTCTCCAGAGAAAAGATTGATGCCAGCGAGCTGATCATCGGCATGAAGTGCGGCGGTTCGGACGGGTTGTCCGGCATTACTGCCAATCCGACAGTAGGCGCTTTTTCCGATATCCTGATTTCTAAGGGAGGCACCACGATCTTGACGGAGGTTCCGGAGATGTTCGGCGCGGAAACCCTTCTTATGAATCGTTGCGAGACACCGGAGCTCTTTGATAAGACGGTTCACTTGATCAACGATTTTAAAAATTATTTTACCAGTCATAACCAGACCATTTATGAGAATCCATCACCGGGAAATAAAAAAGGCGGAATTTCCACCTTGGAAGATAAGTCTTTAGGATGCACCCAGAAGTCTGGAAGTGCCCCTGTAAAGGGGGTTTTGGCTTACGGGGAGCCGGTAAAAACTAAGGGGCTGAATCTTCTCTCAGCACCCGGAAATGACCTGGTGGCTGCGACAGCCCTGGCAATGTCCGGAGCTCAGATTGTCCTCTTTACCACAGGCAGAGGGACGCCCTTTGCATCGCCGGTGCCGACAGTGAAGATTTCCAGTAATTCTAAGCTGGCCGGGCATAAGGATAACTGGATTGATTTTAATGCCGGCCGCATGGTGGAGGATATGACGAAAGAAGAACTGGCTCAGAAGCTGTTTGAATATGTGCTGGAGGTTGCTTCCGGAAGAAAGGTAAAAGCAGAGGAAGCCGGATTTCATGACATGGCAATCTTTAAGCAGGGCGTAACTCTTTAAACCAAAAACCAGTTGAATTTCCGGGCGTTCTTAGTTATAATATCGAATATACGAATATGATTCGCATAAGCGGATATGCAGCATGGGAGGGCGTACACGATGAAACTCAACCGGACGACACTTAGGACAATACAGATTCTGAAACTGGTATCAAAAAGGCCGGACGGAATTACCCTTGATGAAATCTGCGAAGAGCTGGAACTTCCCAAAACCAGCGCTTACGACATAGTGACGACCTTGGCGGAAACCGGAATGGTCAACATTACCCGTGGGCAAAAGCAGCATTATACCATCGGCCTTGCGGCTTATCGGATCGGAGTCAGCTATACCAACAACCTGGATGTCGTACGGACAGTAGAGCCAGTGCTGAAAGAGTTTTCCCGCAGTGTAGGAAAAACGGTGTTTTTTGGTGTGCGTTCTGACGATGAAATTGTTTATCTGTGCAAATTCGAGCCAGAGAATCCAATTATAACCACAGCCACGGTCGGAACGAAAAATCCGATCTACTGCACTTCTCTGGGAAAGGCGATCCTAGCTTTTACGGATGAAAAGATTCGGGAGGAGCTGATTGAGAGGATTACGCTGACAAAGAAAACGGAGCAGACCATTACCACTAAGGCCGCTTTGAGAAAGGAACTGGAGCAGGTTCAGAAAAAAGGGTACGCATTGGATGCGCGGGAGATAGAGGATCATATGGAATGTGCAGGTGCCCCTGTATTTGGCAGGGACGGAGCCGTTCTGGGGGCTATCAGCGTGTCCAGTCTGTATAAGCCTTCGGAGGATTATGAGACCCTGGGGCGAGTTGTCCGGGAGAAGGCCAAGGAAGTGTCAAAAATGTTAGGATTTTTAGGTAAAATCTAGGGCTTTTGCTGTTGACAAATTCTATGGAAGCGATTAAAATATCTTATAGTAAATCGCATTTACGTAACAAAATCGTATATGCGAATTAAAAGAAAGAAGGAGATTCGAAATGAAAAAAGAGCAGGTATTGGCGAGACTGAAAGAAGATTGCCTGGTAGCCGTTGTTCGTGCAAAGAACTTAGAGCAGGGCGAAAAAGTTGTGGATGCAATCATTGCAGGCGGTATCAATTTCATTGAAATCACCATGACTATGGATGAGGGCAATCCTGTAGAGTTCATTAAGATGATGGCTGAAAAGTACAAAGACAATGATAAGGTCGTAATCGGTGCAGGTACAGTTCTGGATCCGGAGACTGCAAGACAGGTTATTCTGGCAGGCGCAAACTATGTTGTAAGCCCCAGCCTGAATGTTGAGACTATTAAACTCTGCAACCGCTACAGAGTACCGATGCTTCCGGGTGTTATGACCCCAACTGAGGCAGTTACCGCTATGGAAGCAGGCTGCGATGTCATCAAGATCTTCCCCGGCAATATCGTTGGCCCGGCAGCAATCAGCTCCTTTAAAGGCCCCCTGCCCCAGGGTGAGTTCATGCCCTCCGGCGGTGTGGATGTTGACAATGTCGATAAATGGATTCATGCAGGCGCATATGCAGTTGGAACCGGAAGCAGCCTGACAAAGGGCGCAAAGACCGGCGACTTCGAGGCAGTAACCAAGAAGGCTCAGGAGTTTGTTGCAGCTGTAGCAGCAGCACGCAAATAAATATTTAGGACGGGAAAATTCCCAGGATAAAAGGAGAATAAGAAAAATGGCAAAAGTTGTAACCATGGGCGAGATCATGTTAAGATTATCTACCCCCAACAATGAAAAATTCATCCAGGCAGACGAGTTTGACATTAACTATGGCGGCGGTGAGGCTAACGTAGCAGTTTCTCTGGCAAATTACGGCCACGAGACTGAGTTTGTAACCGCAGTTCCGGCGAACCCCATCGGTGAGTGTGCAGTTGCAGCACTGAGAAAGTACAATGTAGGAACCAAGTTTATTTCCAGAAGCGGCGAGAGACTGGGCATTTACTATCTGGAAACCGGCTCTGCAATGAGAGCTTCCAATGTTGTTTACGACAGAGCACATTCTTCTATCTCTACTGCAACTGCAGATGAGTTTGATTTTGATGAGATCTTTAAAGATGCGGATTGGTTCCATTTTACCGGCATCACCCCGGCAGTCAGCGATTCTGCTGCAGAGCTGACCGAGAAGGCTCTTCAGGCTGCTAAGAAGCATGGCGTTACGGTATCTGTTGACTTAAATTTCCGCAAGAAATTATGGTCCTCAGAGAAGGCTCAGAAGGTTATGACCAATTTAATGCAGTATGTGGATGTCTGCATCGGAAACGAGGAAGATGCTGAGAAGGTTCTGGGCTTTAAGCCTGGCAAAACGGATGTAACTTCCGGTGAGCTGGAGCTGGCCGGCTATGTAGACATTTTCAATCAGATGGCTGACAAGTTCGGATTTAAGTACATTATCAGCTCTCTCCGCGAAAGCTACTCTGCATCCAACAATGGCTGGTCTGCCTGCATTATGGATGGAAATACCCGCGAGTTCTATCACTCCAGAAAATACTCCATCACCCCGATTGTTGACCGTGTAGGCGGCGGTGATTCTTTCGCAGCAGGTCTGATCTGCGGGCTGCTGGACGGCAAGGATATGAAGGCAGCTCTTGAGTTCGCTGTTGCAGCTTCTGCATTAAAGCACACAATTCCTGGCGACTTCAACCTGGTTACCCGTGCAGATGTTGACAATCTGGCAGGCGGCGACGGTTCTGGCCGTGTACAGAGATAATGAATTCCTTCTTTCTGTTTCGTGCAGAAGGTATGTGACCAAAAGCGGCCGGTCCTTTTTGGGCCGGGCCGCTTTTTCTCATAGAAAATTTTTTTGCTATGAGATATGCTCTGCAAGGGTTAAAAAATAATAAGGAGAAAATTGACCATGAGTGAGAATAACAGCAGGACGTTTGATCTGATAACATTGGGACAGCTTCTTCTCAGACTGTCGCCTCCAAACAATGAGCGGCTGATGCGCTGCGATATTTTTGAAAAGCAGGTAGGCGGAGCAGAGCTGAATGTGGCAGTAGGTGTCTCCCTCCTAGGGCTTCATACCGGCATTATCTCCAAATTGCCGTCCCACGACGTAGGCAGTTTTATGAAAGGAAAAATCCGTTCATATGGGGTCAGCGATGACTATTTTATTTACGACCATTCTCCGTCAGCCAGGGTCGGCATTTACTATTATGAGAATGGCGCCTACCCGAGAAAGCCGAAGGTGATTTATGACCGGGCCAACAGTTCTTTTTACTCTCTGAAGATTGATGAGGTTCCGGAGAGCGTTTATTCTGCCACCAAATGCTTCCACACCAGCGGGATTACGCTGGCTCTCAATCCGCAAGTGCGGGAGACTGCCATTGAGATGATCAAACGCTTTAAAGCGGCAGGGACATTGGTATCGTTTGATGTAAATTTCCGGGGGAATCTGTGGACAGGTGCTGAGGCGAAAGAGTGCATTGAGCGGATTCTTCCCTATGTTGATATCTTTTTCTGTTCAGAGGACACGGCCCGCCTGACATTTTTAAAGACAGGAACCGCTAAAGAGATGATGAAGAGTTTTGCTGAAGAGTACCCGATTTCTATCGTGGCGGCGACCCAGAGGATTGTCCACAGCCCGAAGCGCCATACGTTTGGGTCTGTTATGTACGATGCGGCCAGAGATGAATACTATGAGGAGGAGCCGTACAGAGATATCGAGGTGGTAGACCGGATCGGAAGCGGTGATGCGTATATCTCCGGAGCCCTTTATGGGCTGCTGTCCAGCGGCGGAGACTGCGCCAAGGCAGTGGAATACGGCAACGCCACAAGCGCAGTGAAAAATACGATCCCGGGAGATCTTCCATCCTCTAATTTAGAGGAGATCGAGACAATCATCCAGGCTCACAAATCCACAGGCCCCCAGCTGGAGATGGCCAGATAAATGAAGACAGGCGCCAGTGAATTAAGGGAAGGGGTGCGGGACGGAATTCCCATCTGTCTGGGATATTTTTCAGTTTCCATGGCCTACGGCATGACTGCGGTGCTGTCAGGGCTGCCCCTCCCGGCGGCTGTTATGATTTCTCTTACCAATCTGACCAGCGCCGGGCAGTTTGCCGAGACGAATCTGATTTTGGCGGGAGGAACCTGGCTGGAGTTGGCGATCACAATGCTGGTCATCAATATCCGTTATTTTTTGATGTCGCTTTCTATGTCTCAGAAGGTGGAGGAGAAGATGACGTCAGGCCAGAGGCTGGCAGTAGCATTTGGAATTACAGATGAGATTTTTGCAGTGGCGATGAAGCATCCCAGGGCTCTTTCTGCCGCATACATGGCAGGGCTGATCTGTGTGCCAGTTGTGGGATGGGTAGGCGGTACCTTTTTGGGCGGTGCTCTGACCAGCCTGCTGCCGGCCAGCATCTCCAACGCATTTGGCATTGCCCTGTACGGAATGTTTATCGCTGTGGTGGTTCCGGCGGCAAAACAAGCCAGACCGGTTTTGTTTACAGCAGTTCTGGCTGTGATCCTCAGTGTGGTGTGCTACTATACCCCGGCTCTGACATTCCTGTCAGGGGGATGGAGTATTATTGTGATAACGGTGATCGCCAGCGGAGCGGCTGCTTTTCTTTTCCCAGTTCCGGAGGAGACAAAAGGAGATTCAGAAAAAAAGAAGGAGGGTATGGAACCATGATAACAGATTGGCGGTATCTGCTGACCGGGATCGGAATCATGGCGGGGATGACCTATCTGATCAGGGTGATTCCTATGGCGGTTTTTCGCAAAAAAATAACGAACCGTTTCGTCCGTTCCTTTTTAAGCTATGTGCCTTATTCAGTGCTCTCTGCGATGACATTTCCGGCGATTTTATATTCGACCGGTTCCGTAGCCAGCGCAGCGGCCGGATGTGCAGCAGCGCTGGCATTGGCCTATTGGAATAAAGGGCTGCTGACAGTTGCGCTTGGAGCCGCTGCGGCAGTGCTTTTGGCCCAGACAGCTGGCCTGTAAATGGTTACGATTCATCTTTTTGTTCAAAATCTACAGGTTCATCCAGCCGTATTTCCATGATATCTTCGACGGGGCAGCGGAGGATGTTGCACAGAACGTCAAGAGTATGGGTTGAGACATACATGTTCTTTTTCAGCCGGCCGATCTGGCCTGCACTGATGCCGTAGTATTTGATTAAACGATACTGGGTGATGTTTTTCTTCTTCATCGTCTCCCAGAGCTTGTCATATGTTACCATTGTCATCACCTCTATCTTTAATTAAACAGTGAGGAAAAGATTTTGCATATTATCCATAAATGGATGATGCGAAGGGGCGATAAAGTGGAAAACCTCTTTTTAATTCTAGAAAAATATGGTATAATAACCGCAAAGCGGTTATTATACTTGCGCATACCGGTTTCTGCGTTCACCGCAGAAATCCGGGCGCTGAAATCCGCCGGAGGCTGCCATGGCCCGAAGGGACATGGTATAATAACCGCAAAGCGGTTATTATACCTGCGCATACCGGTTTCTGCGTTCACCGCAGAAATCCGGGCGCTGAATTCCGCCGGAGGCAGTGCGCCAAAAGAGAAGGAGAAATCCAGCGGGCGGCATGAATCGAAGCGGAATTCAGCGATGCTGTTCATAGAAGGATGAATAGGAGAGGAGGGGCAGACTTATGGAAGAAAAGAAACATTTTGTTATTACGATAGGAAGGCAGTACGGCAGCGGAGGCCGGTTAGTGGGCAAAAAGCTGGCGGAGGAGCTGGGAGTTCATTTTTATGATGAGGAGATCCTGAAGATGACGTCGGAGGAGAGCGCCATTGGAGAGAAGTATTTCCGTCTGGCAGATGAAAAGGCGGGCAACAATCTTTTGTATCGGATTGTTAGTGATCGGAAGCCGGAACTGGGGGAACCGTCCACAGGCGACAATCTGACGTCTCCTGACAATTTGTTCCGTTTTCAGGCATCTGTGATCCGCAGGCTGGCTGCTGCAGAGTCCTGTATTTTTGCAGGCAGGTGTGCAGATTACGTGCTGGAGGAGGCAGGGCTGGATTGTCTGGTTCGCATTTTTGTCTATGCTGACTTTCCGACACGTGTACAGCGGGCTATGGAGGTAGACCGGATCGACGAGAAAGAGGCTGTGCGCCGGATCAAGCGGATTGATAAGGAGAGAAAAGATTACTACCGGTATTACACTGGGAAAGATTGGATGGATATGAACAATTACGATCTGCCGATCAATGCCAGCCGCATCAGCTTTGATGAGATGGCCCTCCTGATTAAGGATTACCTGAAATTAAAAAAATTGTTGTGACGGCGCAAACCGCCCTGGAATGTGACATTCTGGGGCGGTTTTGGGCAGAGATTGGCCGGGGCAGGGAATAACAGCATTAGAGCTTGACAAGGATCACCCCCCTGTGCTACGATAATGGTGCCTCGAAGGAGGGCCAGTAAGGGCTTGTACTGGTTTCGACGGGGATCATGCAGCTGGTGAAGCTATCCCCATGCAATGGGTCAAATGGCAAACCTAAATATAAACGCTGAAGATAATTTAGCATACGCTGCTTAATTGCAGCGACTGTCAGCCTCTGTGCACCCGCACATAGAGAATCTGGCATCGACTATGCGGGAAACGACACAGGCAAAGCTTTGAACCTGCGGGCGTAATTATGAAGCTACTGAACCCATCAGGATGTCTGTTTTCGGATGGCAGAGGGAATGTTAAATAGCAGACTATGATAGTAGAAGAACAGGGAATTGATTTTCGGACAGGGGTTCGATTCCCCTCAGGTCCACTTTGGAAAATCTGCAGCTGCGGCGAAGACGCCTGGCTGCAGGTTTTTTTATATAGATGTACAGGCACCATGTGGAATTGTAAACTTTTATTAAGAGAAAAGAAAAGCAAAAAAGCCGGATGGGTCCTATAATAGATATGAGATTGAGCGGAAGCTCATAAAATCGAAAAGGAGGACTGTTATGAGGAAGATATGTTTAGCGGCAGGGCTGGCAGGGGCGGCAGCCCTGATGGGAGGATGTACGGCGTCGGCACCGGTTTCTCTTCCCAGTACGATTGAGGTCAGTCAGAGGCAGGAGGAGCACACAGTAACTGTGGAGTGTACAGAGACTGTGACGGCAGTGCCGGATATTGCCGAGATCATGTTTACGGTTCGGACAGAAGGAACCGAAGCAGATGCTTGTCAGCAAGAGAATCAGGCAGCCTTGGAGAGCGTTCTGGAATATTTAAAAGGGCAGGGGCTGGAGGACAGCTCGATTCAGACCTCTGGTTACTCGTTAAATCCACAGTATAATTGGACGGAGGCAGAGGGCCAGGTTTTAACTGGCTATGAGATGGCGACTCAGATTACGGTGTCTGGGATTCCTATGGAGCAAACCGGAGAAATTCTGACGGGGGCGGTCAATGCAGGAGCAAATTCTGTGGACTATGTGAGGTATCTGTGCAGCACCTACGATGCCGCCTACCAGGAGGCACTGAAAAAGGCTGTAGAAAGTGCCAGGGAAAAAGCTGAAGCTATGGGAGATGCCGGAGGCTTTCAGGTTCTGGAGGTTGCGTCCATAGAGGAATATAGTGAGGACCAGTCAGCGCGCTATACAACAAATTATGCTCTGACGGCTGAGGCAGCCGCAGCCGGAGCCTTCAGTGGCACAGCGATGGACGTGGAGGCTGGGGAACTGGATATCGAAGCAAATATTCAGGTGACCTTTGTGATTCAGGAATAGGCCCGGCTGAATTTCAAGGGCAGCATTTTGACATTCGCCGGATGGAGGCATTTGGCGAAAGGCTGCTTCAGGAGCAGGCTGCCATACAGCATTTTGCTGTATGGCTCTGCATGGCTTAATTGCTGCACAAAATCTCAAAAATAATGCTGGCTTTTATAAAACACTTGTGATATAATCGTACCTTGAAGTGTAACGCCCTGTGGAGAGATGGCGGTTCACATATTATGCAAGGAGGAACCCATACATGAGTTTACAAGTAGAAAAGTTAGAGAAGAACATGGCGAAGCTGACTGTGGAAGTACCGGCTGAACAGTTCGATGAGGCTATTAAGGCCGCTTATAACAAGAATAAAAACAGATTCAATATTCCCGGCTTCCGTAAGGGAAAAGCTCCGCAGGCCATGATCGAGAAGATGTACGGCCCAGGCGTTTTCTATGAGGATGCGGCGAATGAGGCCATTGACTCCAGCTATGGAGATGCTATGAAAGAGAGCGGCCTGGAGATTGTTTCCAGACCTGAGATTGATATTACCCAGATTGAAAAGGGAAAAGACTTTATCTATACGGCTACTGTCGCTGTCAGACCAGAGGTGACTTTGGGACAGTACAAGGGTGTTGAAGTTCAGAAGGCAGACGATGCAGTAACTGACAGCGACGTTGAAGCAGAGCTGAAGAGAGTTCAGGAACAGAATGCCAGACTGATTTCCATTGAGGACAGACCTGTCGAGGACGGAGATCAGACAATCATTGATTTCGAGGGCTTTGTTGACGGAAAACCCTTCGACGGAGGCAAGGGTACAGATTACCCGCTTACCATCGGTTCCCATTCTTTTATTGACACATTTGAGGAGCAGCTGATCGGTAAGAATATTGGCGAAGAGTGTGAAGTCAATGTCACCTTCCCCAGCGAGTACCATGCAAAGGAGCTGGTAAACAAGCCGGCTACATTCAAGGTAACTGTTAAGGAGATCAAAAAGAAAGAGCTTCCGGAGCTGAACGATGAGTTTGCAAGCGAAGTCTCTGAGTTTGAGACTCTTGAAGAGTACAAAAATGATATCCGCACAAAGCTCGCTGAGAGAAAGCAGAGAGCGGCTGCCACAGAAAATGAGAACCGCGTTGTAGAGAAAGTTGTTGAGAATGCCCAGATGGATATTCCGGATCCGATGGTGGACAATGAAGTTATGAATATGCTTCAGGATACTGCCCGCCGGATGCAGAGCCAGGGCTTATCTCTGGATCAGTACCTGAAATATACCGGTCAGACCGTAGATGCGATGAAAGAGCAGATGAAGCCGCAGGCTATCAGACGGATTCAGACCAGACTGGTTCTGGAGGCAGTTGCAGCAGCCGAGAATATTACCATTTCCGATGAAAAAGTGGATGAAGAACTGAAGAAGATGGCTGATTCCTACAAGATGGAAGTGGAGAAGCTGAAAGAATACATGGGTGAGTTTGAAAAAGAACAGATGAAGAAGGACCTGGCGGTACAGGAAGCTGTTGATCTTCTGGTATCAGAAGCTAAGCTGGTATAGACCTCCGGCCGTTTATAAATCTGGAAAGGGTGCGAAGTTGCAGAGAGAGGGCTGTGCAGGACAGAACCGCTGTCTGCAACTTCTGTCATTACGAAGCATGCAGAGAAAGGAGCAGGATTTATGAGTTTAGTACCTTATGTCATCGAATCAACGAGCCGCGGAGAGCGCTCTTATGATATCTACTCCCGCCTGTTAAAGGAGAGAATTGTATTCCTGGGGGAGGAAGTCAATGATGTGACTGCAAGCCTGGTGGTCGCTCAGCTTCTGTTCTTGGAATCTGAGGATCCCGGGAAAGATATCAATATGTATATCAACAGCCCAGGCGGTTCTGTGACAGCGGGCATGGCGATCTATGATACAATGAATTATATCAAATGTGATGTCTCGACCGTATGTATCGGAATGGCTGCCAGCATGGGAGCATTCCTTCTGTCCAGCGGCGCCAAGGGCAAGAGATACGCTCTGCCCAATGCCGAGGTGATGATCCATCAGCCTTCCGGCGGAGCTCAGGGCCAGGCGACAGATATTAAGATTGTAGCAGATCAGATTTTAAAGACTAAGAAAAAGTTAAATGAGATATTAGCAGCCAATACCGGCCAGCCCCTTGAAGTGATCGAGAGGGATACGGAGAGAGACAATTATATGACAGCCCAGGAGGCAAAGGAGTACGGCCTGGTGGACGCAGTAATTGTCAACCACTAATTGGCTCAGCGAAATGAGGTGGAAATATGCCGATCAGACCAGAGGATAAGATTCGCTGCTCTTTCTGCGGGAAGAGCCAGGATCAGGTTAGAAAACTGATCGCCGGATCAAACAATGTGTATATCTGTGATGAATGTATTGAACTGTGCGGTGAGATCCTGGAGGAAGAGCTGGCCGACCAGAGCGATGAGGCTATGGATTTTGGGGATATCAACCTGTATAAGCCCAAAGAAATGAAGGCTTTCCTGGATGAATATGTTATCGGCCAGGATGAAGCGAAAAAGGTGCTTTCTGTAGCTGTCTATAATCATTATAAGAGAATCACATCCAGAAAGAAGCTGGATGTGGAGGTACAGAAGAGCAATATCTTGATGTTGGGGCCCACTGGCTCCGGAAAAACTTACCTGGCCCAGACGATGGCCAGAATTTTGGGGGTTCCCTTTGCCATTGCTGATGCCACAGCTCTGACAGAAGCCGGATATGTTGGCGAGGATGTGGAGAACATTCTCCTGAAGCTGATCCAGGCGGCGGATTACGATATCGCAAAGGCTGAGTACGGAATTATTTATATCGATGAGATTGATAAGATTACCAAGAAGTCTGAGAATGTATCTATCACCAGGGATGTCTCTGGTGAGGGGGTTCAGCAGGCACTGCTGAAGATCCTTGAGGGGACTGTGGCCAGCGTTCCGCCCCAGGGCGGCCGGAAGCATCCCCATCAGGAGCTGCTGCAGATCGATACAACCAACATTCTGTTTATCTGCGGGGGAGCCTTCGATGGGCTGGAGAAAATTGTGGAGAGCCGCCTCAGCGCTGGATCCATTGGATTCAATGCGGAGATTATAGATAAGAATGAGCGGGATATCGATGATCTCCTGAGACAGGTGATGCCTCAGGATCTGGTAAAATACGGACTGATTCCGGAATTTATCGGGCGTGTGCCGGTTACAGTATCTCTTCAGCTTCTGGACAAAGTAGCTTTGATCAGAATTTTGACGGAGCCCAAGAATGCTCTCACGAAGCAGTACGAGAAACTGTTTGAGCTGGATGATGTAAAGCTGGAATTTACGGATGACGCTCTGGAGGCAATTGCAGAGCAGGCGGTGGAGAGAAAGACAGGCGCCAGAGGCCTGAGAGCCATTATAGAGAAGGTAATGACGGACATTATGTATGAGATTCCGTCGGATGACACCATCGGCATCTGTACCATCACCCGGGAGGTGATCGAGGGAACTGGTCAGCCGGAGATTGTTTACCGGGACACAGCGGTTCCCAGAAAGATAGCCTCTAAGGTGAAAAAAGACAGATCAGGTGAAATCGCATAAATAATTGTAACAAGCGGGCTGTTGCATAGCAATGGCCCCTTTCCATACAAGAGGAAAGGTACGTTAGGAGGAAACAAATGGAAGACAGAACCATGAAAATGCCTGCCATAGCCCTGAGGGGGCTGACAGTGATGCCCAAAATGATGATTCATTTTGACATTACCAGGCCGAAATCCAAGGCAGCGGCAGAACGATCCATGGTGGCAGATCAAAAAGTATTTTTGGTCACACAGCGGCAAAGCGACATGCCGGATCCATCCATAGAAGATCTGTTCCATGTAGGCTGCATAGCGGAGATCAAACAGTTGGTGAAGCTGCCGGATGGGATTGTCAGAGTGATGGTGGAGGGACTCAGGAGAGCTGTCCTCGTAGATCTGGAGACAGATCAGCCTGCTCTCATGGCAGAAGTGGAAGTGATAGAGGAGCCGGAATTTACGGATTACGCAGCCGGGGAAGCCATGCTGAGAATTGTGAAGGAAAAGCTGGAGGAATTTGGCCGGGAAAATCCCAGACTGGCCAAAGAGCTTCTGCCGAATCTTTTGATGATTGACACGATCGGGGAGCTGTTGGATCAGGTAGCTGTCCAGATGCCCTGGGAGTATACGGTTCGCCAGGAAATTTTGGAAACCATGGATGTGCTGGAGCGTTACGAAAAGGTTGTCAGCAATCTGATCTCTGAATTAGAGATCCTCAGAATTAAGAAAGAATTCCAGAGCAAGGTAAAGGCGGCTGTCGATAAAAACCAGAGAGAGTACATTCTGAGAGAACAGCTGAAAATTATCCGGGAAGAGCTGGGGGAGGATAATCCTCTTTCAGATGCAGAGGAATATAAAAAGAAACTGAATGGTCTGAAAGCTGACAAAGAGGTGAAGGCGAAGATCGAAAAAGAGATTGACCGTCTGAAGACAATGCCCAGCGGGAGCCAGGAGAGCAATGTCAGCAGGACGTACATTGAAACCCTCCTGGATCTACCCTGGAAAAAAGTTTCCAGAGACAACAATGATATTCGCCATGCGGAGAAGATTCTCAATGAGGATCACTACGGCCTGGATAAAGTGAAAGAGAGAATTCTGGAATATTTGGCGGTCAGGACTTTGACAGACAAGGGCGTCAGCCCGATTCTGTGCCTGGTAGGCCCGCCTGGAACAGGGAAGACCTCCATTGCCAGATCGGTGGCGCGGGCTCTCAATAAAAAATACGTGAGAATCAGCCTGGGAGGCGTCCGGGATGAGGCCGAGATCAGAGGCCACAGAAGGACATATGTAGGAGCAATGCCGGGGCGTCTGGTGGACGGCCTGCGTCAGGCCGGTGTCAGCAATCCTCTGATGCTTTTGGACGAGATTGACAAGGTCAGCAGTGACTATAAAGGAGATACTTCTTCAGCTTTGCTGGAGGTTCTGGACGGGGAGCAGAATGTAAAGTTCCGGGATCACTATGTGGAGCTTCCCATTGATCTCTCACAGGTGATGTTTATTGCTACGGCTAACACTACTCAGACCATCCCAACCCCTCTTCTGGACCGTATGGAGGTTATTGAGATCACCAGCTATACAGAAAATGAAAAATTTCACATTGCCCGGGAATTTCTGGTCAAAAAGCAGATGGAGCGCAACGGCCTGAAGGAGGGGCAGGTGACGATCTCGGATCACGCGCTGGAGAAGATTATTCACAACTATACCAGGGAAGCGGGCGTTCGGAATCTGGAACGCCGGATCGGCGATCTCTGCCGGAAGGCGGCCCGGGAGTTTTTGGAAAATAAGAAAGAAAGTGTCCGGATTACAGAGGGAAATCTGGAAAAATATCTGGGAAGAGAACGGATTACATTTACAGATGCCAATGAAAAGGATGAGGTCGGAATTGTCCGGGGCTTGGCTTGGACCAGCGTAGGGGGCGATACCCTCCAGATCGAAGTCAATGTGATGCCGGGCAAAGGGAATCTTCAGCTTACAGGCCAGCTGGGGGATGTAATGAAGGAGTCTGCACAGACAGCACTGACCTATGTTCGGTCAATATGCCCGGTGTACCAGATTCCCGACGATTATTTCGAAAAGCACGATATCCATATCCATATTCCGGAAGGAGCAGTGCCGAAAGACGGTCCTTCAGCAGGCATCACTATGGCTACCGCTATGATTTCGGCTGTCATCGGAAGGCCAGTAAAGGCGAAGGTGGCAATGACAGGGGAAATCACTCTGCGGGGCCGCGTTCTTCCCATTGGCGGTCTGAAGGAAAAGATTTTGGCAGCCAAAATGGCCCATATCGAAAAGGTGCTGGTGCCGGATAAAAACAAGCCGGAGATCGGAGAGCTGTCCAAAGAGATCACCAAGGGACTGGAAATTGTCTTTGTAAGCACCATGGAGGATGTGCTGAAGGAGGCTCTGGTATGATTATTAAGACCGTAAATTTGGAAACCGTGTGCGGAATTACAAGCAAACTTCCGGAGAATACTCTCCCGGAGTTTGCGTTTGCGGGAAAGTCCAATGTGGGAAAGTCATCTTTGATCAATGCCCTGATGAACCGGAAAGCCTATGCCAGGACTTCGGGGCAGCCGGGGAAGACCCAGACCATCAATTTCTACCGGATCAATGACGATATGTATTTTGTGGATCTGCCCGGTTACGGCTACGCGAAGGTTTCTCTGGAGGAAAAGGCAAAGTGGGGGAAGATGATTGAAAATTATCTCCACAAATCAGCGGCGCTGAAAAAAGTCTTTTTGCTGGTGGATATTCGCCATGAGCCGTCAGAAAATGACAAGATGATGTATGACTGGATCGTCCACAACGGTTATCAGCCGGTCATTATTGCCACCAAACTGGACAAACTGAAAAGGAGCCAGGTGGCAAAGCAAGTGAGGCAGATCCAGGCAGGGCTGGGACTTTCCAAAGACGATATCCTCATCCCCTTCTCGGCGGAGACCAAGCAGGGGAGGGATCAGATATGGGAATTATTAGAGAGGGAAGCAGGGCTTTAGTCCCGCCTCCCTCTTTTTATAGAGAAATTTGTCCCGACAAGCGGGCCAGATCTTTATAAAAATCGGGGTAGGAGATATTGACGCACTCGGCGCCGCGAATTTCTGTTGTGCCTTCCGCGCACAGGGCAGCCACAGCAAAGGTCATGGCAATCCGATGATCCAGAAAACTGTCAATGACAGCACCGTGGAGAGGGCGGCCGCCCCGGATGACCATGCCGTCTTCCGTTCCAGTTACATCGGCACCCATAGCGGAAAGATTTTTGACCATGACTTCGATGCGGTTCGATTCTTTGACTTTCAGCTCTGCAGCATCCCGGATGACAGTTTCGCCTTTCGCCAGGCATGCCATGGCGGCGATGACCGGAAGCTCATCAATCAGAGTGGGGATGATCTCGCCCTGGATAACGGTACCGGAGAGAGCGCTGTGACGGACAAGGATATCCGCGGCAGGTTCTCCGCCTTCCTCCCACTGGCGCAGGATCGTGACATCTCCTCCCATTTGGCGGCATACTTGGAGAATTCCGTCCCGGGTGGGATTGATTCCGACATTTTTTAATAGAATCTCAGAGCCTGGGACCATGAGGCCGGCGGCCAGGAAAAAAGCGGCAGAGGAGATATCTCCAGGGACATCCAGCTTTGCTGAGTGGAGTTCTCTGGCTTGTGAGACAATGGCATCTTTTCCCTCTGTGCGAACATCTGCCCCGAAACCTTTCAGCATCAGCTCGGTATGGTTTCGGGAGATGGAGGGCTCCGTCACTCGGGTCTCGCCCTCTGCGTAGAGGCCAGCCAGAAGGATGGCAGATTTTACCTGAGCAGAGGCTACAGGGGAAATGTAGTGGATTCCGTGAAGCGGTTTCCCGTGTATGGCGAGAGGGGCGCAGCCGTTGCCTTTGACACTGGTGATGTCAGCCCCCATCTGGCTGAGAGGCTCGATGACCCGTTTCATGGGCCTCTTCTGGATAGAGGCATCGCCGGTCAGAGTTACAGAAAAATTTTGAGGAGCCAGAATTCCGGAGATTAACCTGGTGGTAGTGCCAGAGTTGCCGCAGTCTAAAGGTGCGCTGCCAGGAGCTTTCAGCCCCCTCAGGCCATTTCCGTGAACCAGCACAGTGCTGCCGTTGTTCTCAATCGAAATTCCCATCCTTCGAAAACATGCGATGGTGGAAAGGCAGTCAGCACCCTGGAGATAGTTGGTAATTTCAGTGGTGCCTTTCGCTATGGAGCCCAGCATAACACTCCTGTGAGAGATGGATTTGTCGCCGGGGACGGAGACTTCCCCCTTTAAGCGGGATACAGAATGAAATAACATAGAGTCCTCCTATTGTCGGAATAATTCATAATGGTATTTGGCAAGCTGCGCCCAGGCAGCTTCCAGAGATGCTTCATCGTAAAAGGTGATTCGGAGAGCACCTTCGCCGCGCTCTCTGTTATTGTTGATTCCGATATTTTTAATATTAATGCCCTTTGCAGCCAGGATGACGGACAGAGTGGAGATGGCTCCAGCTTCATCAACAATATCCACAGAGAAAGAATAATCCGGCTCCAAGGCGCCTTTGGCGCGGTCGGTTATGGAGTTGCGGTAATCTCTGGATTCCTCCAGAAGCCGGTAGATGGAGCGCTCCTGCCTGTTCCGGATCTCTTGGAGAACCTGGGAGAGGGATGCGATATATTGTTCTAAAATATCTGAAATGGGACCGCAGTTGGCCATACAGATCTGTTCCCACATTTCTGGGGATGAGGAGGCGATCCGGGTGATATCTTTGAAGCCTCCGGCGGCAATGCGCTTCATGGTTTCATCAGGGCCATCGGCTTCCTTGACCAGATTGACCAGACAGGAGGCGGCCAGATGAGGAAGGTGGCTGACGGCAGCTACGGCCCGGTCGTGCTCCCGATAATCCAGGACCATGGGAATGGCACCCAGCAGCTTGGCTACCTGTTTCACCCGCTCAACCTGTTCGCTGGTGGATCCCTCGGCCGGGGTGATAATATAATAGGCATTTTCCAGGAGATGATCGGTGGAGTGCTCATATCCGGTTTTCTCAGAACCGGCCATAGGGTGACCGCCTACAAAGACATGCTCCATGCCTAGGCGAAGCACCTCTTCATGGATGCTGGTTTTGGTGCTGCCGACATCAGTTATGATGGCACCGGGTTTCAAATAGGGCCGGATGGACTTTAAATATCCGGCGTTGTACTCTACCGGCGTGCAGAGAAATACCATATCGCATGCAGCCAGCTCCTGGCCGACACCGTCCAGTATGATATCCACGATACCGTCCCTTTTTGCCTGTTCAAGCCTTGAACGGCTCCTCATATAAGCCATGATGGAAATGTCCGGCCTGGCCCGCTTCAACCCTTTGGCGATTGAGCCGCCGATCAGGCCCAGCCCGATAAAGCCGATTGTTTGTTCTGCCATGATAAAAACCTCCTGAGACGCAGAATGCAGAAAGTTTGAAACATTGTCCATTGTAAGGCATAAGGCATGAAATGTCAACGCTTTATTAATTTAAACTGTAAAACTTTAAATCAAAAATGCACAAAAAAGAATTGTAATAAATGGAGAAAAATGGTATGATAAATGCAGATTTTATGGCGGAATCGCTGCATTCCAAGGGAGGGAGAAATTATGAAAAAATTTGCTGCAGCGGCTGCAGGGTGTGTATTGATGGTATGTGGGATGTCATTTACAGCGTTTGGTGCGCAGTGGAAGCAGGACGCAGGAGGTTGGTGGTGGCAGAATGACGATATGTCTTACCCTGTCAATACCTGGCTATGGCTGGACGGCAACCAGGATGGGACTGCCGAATGTTACTATTTCAATGAAAATGGCTATTGTCTGATGAATACGGCAACACCTGACGGGTATACGGTAGATGCGAGCGGGGCATGGATCGTGGACGGCAAGATCCAGACTCAGCAGGTTCAGACGGCAGAGGGATGGAAAAAAGAGGCCAATGGCACCTGGAGCTACTATGAGGGCGGAAAACCCTTAAAGAACGAGTGGAAGCGGATTGGCGGAGACAAGTACTATTTTGATGAAAATGGCACTATGGTTATTGACTTCTACACGATCGGCGGGGAAGACTATTATTTTAATGAGGACGGCACGCTTCAGACCAAGTCCTTTACCTTGGACGATGTTCGCTATACCGTTCAGAAGGACGGAACAATCACCGACATGACGGATCTTTATGACTGGTATGAGGAGCAGGAGGACGATGACAGGGAGGATGCTTCCTCCGGACAGAGCGGATATACCATTACACGGAATGAAGACAGGGCGTCTGAGAGTGAAAGCGTGGATACGGATGCGTATGCACAGCAGGTTTTTGATCTCGTCAACCAGGAGCGGGAGGCAGAGGGCCTGAGTCCCCTGGAATGGGACGATACTCTGGCACAGTGCGCGGCCCTGAGGGCGGAGGAACTTACGGAAACGTTCAGTCACAACAGACCGGATGGAAGCCACTGGTCCACCCTCTATGAAGAATTAGGAGGAGAAGATACCTACCGGGGTGAAAACATTGCCATGGGATATTCCTCACCGAAGCAGGTGATGAATGGCTGGATGAATTCCTCCGGACACCGGGCCAACATTTTGAGAAGCACTTATACAAAAATCGGCGTGGGCTGTTACTCTCATAATGGTACTCTGTATTGGGTTCAGAATTTTAGCCGTGAAAATTGAAAAGTTTTTGTATAAATTGCATGTTTTACTTGTGAATTTCTGAATTTTTTGGTAAAATACATTCATGGACTAATTATTGAGGTACAGGAGGGATTTCTTATGAACGTTTATGGAACCAGCCAGATACGCAATGTTGTGCTTTTGGGGCATGGCGGCGCCGGAAAGACTACAGTAGCAGAGGCGTTGGCATTAGTTACTGGGGTTACAAAGAGAATGGGGAAGATTGCTGACGGCAATACCATCAGTGATTACGACAAAGAGGAGATCAAGAGACAGTTTTCAATCTCCACCTCTCTGATCCCTTTGGAATATAATGGAGAAAATGGTCCTATCAAGATCAATTTGCTGGATACTCCAGGATACTTCGATTTTGTAGGGGAAGTGGAAGAGGCAATCAGTGTTGCCGATGCCGCCATTATCGTGGTAAACTGCAAAGCAGGAATTGAGGTAGGTACGGAGAAGGCGTGGGAGATGTGTGAGAAGTACAGACTGCCCAGACTGTTCTTTGTGACCAACATGGATGATGACCACGCCAGCTACAGGGAACTGGTGCTGAAACTGGAGACCCGCTTCGGCCGGAAGATTGCTCCTTTCCAGCTTCCCATCAGAGAAAATGAAAAATTTGTTGGGTTTGTCAATGTAGTTAAGATGGCCGGACGAAGATTTACAACTCTCAGCAATTATGAGGAGTGTGAGATTCCGGAATATGTTCAGAAAAACCTGGGAATTGCCAGAGAGGCTTTAATGGAGGCTGTGGCAGAGACCAGCGAAGAATACATGGAGCGCTATTTCTCTGGTGAAGAGTTTACTCAGGAGGAGATTTCCGGTGCTCTGAGAAGCCACGTAATCGAGGGCAACATTGTGCCGATCCTTCTGGGATCCGGTATCAACTGCCAGGGATTTTCTGGACTGCTCCAGGCGATCGACAAATATTTCCCGTCACCAGACAAATATGAATGTATCGGTGTAGACGTTTCCACTGGTGAGCGTTTCACCGCAAAATACAATGACGATGTTTCGCTGTCAGCCAGAGTATTTAAGACTATCGTAGATCCCTTTATTGGAAAATATTCCCTGATGAAAATCTGCACGGGAACGTTAAAACCTGACAGTACGATCTATAATGTAAATAAAGAGACAGAAGAGAAGGTGGGCAAGCTCTATGTCCTGAGAGGCAAGGAACAGATAGAAGTTCCGGAGCTGAAAGCCGGAGATATCGGGGCAGTGGCAAAGCTGTCTGTCACGCAGACTGGTGATACCATTGCACTCAGGAGTGCTCCTATTGTGTACCATAAACCGGAGATCTCCACTCCTTATACCTATATGGCTTACAGAGCTGCCAACAAGGGAGAGGATGACAAGGTTTCCTCCGCTCTGTCTAAGATGATGGAAGAGGATTTGACTCTGAAAACGGTCAATGACAGTGAAAACCGCCAGTCTCTTCTGTACGGCATCGGGGAACAGCAGCTGGAGGTGGTTGCCAGCAAGCTGCTGAACCGCTACAAAGTTGAAATTGTTTTAGAGAAGCCGAAATTTGCTTTCCGTGAAACTCTGAGAAAGAAAGTGAAAGTTCAGGGGCGCCACAAGAAACAGTCCGGCGGCCACGGCCAGTACGGGGATGTGTGGATGGAATTTGAGCCGTCAGGCGATCTGGAGACTCCATATATCTTCGAAGAGAAGATTTTTGGCGGATCCGTGCCGAAGAACTACTTCCCGGCAGTTGAGAAAGGACTGCAGGAATGTGTTCAGAAGGGCCCGCTGGCCGGATATCCGGTAGTTGGCTTGAAGGCAACTTTGGTGGATGGTTCTTACCATCCGGTCGATTCCTCAGAAATGGCCTTTAAGATGGCAACTATTCTTGCATTTAAGAAAGGCTTTATGGAGGCAAATCCTGTTCTGCTGGAACCTATCGCTTCTCTGAAAGTAACGGTTCCGGATAAGTTTACCGGAGACGTTATGGGCGATCTGAACCGCCGCCGCGGCCGTGTTCTGGGAATGAACCCGGATCACCACGGGAAACAGATTATTGAGGCCGATATTCCGATGTCTGAGCTGTACGGCTACAACACGGATCTGAGGTCAATTACCGGCGGAATAGGTGTATTTGAATACGAGTTCAGCCGTTATGAGCAGGCACCTGGCGATATTCAGAAGAAAGAAGTGGAAGCCAGAGCTGCTCAGAAGGATGAATCATAAAACAAGAGCTAGATTTAGGAGGTCAATCATTATGAAGAAATATGTATGTGAACCTTGCGGATATGTTTATGATCCGGAAGTAGGCGATCCTGACAACGGGATCCAGCCGGGAACCGCTTTTGAGGATCTTCCGGATGACTGGGTATGCCCGGTATGCGGAATGGGAAAAGAAGTTTTTGTTCCTGAAGAATAAGTGAAACCTGCAGAATGGCAGGAGAGGCGAGGCGAAACGGAGAGAACGTTTTCGCCTCGTTTTCGTCTGCGGATTCCGGCAAAAAGAAGTGCCGGAAGGTCAAATCCGAGAGTTTACGGGAACAGACTGATGTGATATACTAGGCAGAAGAACATCATGGTCAGGCAAGGAGGATAACAGATGAACGAAAAAAGTTGGAGCCGTATTTTTTCCAAGACAGGGCTGGCCCTTTCGGCTTTTTTGATAATTTCCACTATCGCTGCGCTGGTCATTTATGCGGGATTGGCTGTCATCAGCCGCGGATCTGTCAGCACAGACCTGCAGCTTTTGGTCAATGCCATCGGTATGTATGCCGTAGGCTTTCCGGCTGCCTGGATGATTTTCCGGAGCATATCCTGCCCGGATCCGGCGAGGAGAACCGAAAAATGGGAGCTGTGGTCCTGGATTGGATTGTACCTCATATGCACAGGAGTTGCTGTGGCTGGAAATCTGATTTCTGTGGTTTTGACCTCTATCTTGGGCCCGCTGGCCGGCACGAATGTGGTGGAAACTCTTATTTTAAGATCAAATCCGCTTCTTAATTTTATTCTGACAGTCATTGCGGCTCCTGTGGTGGAAGAGCTGCTGACTAGAAAGTTCCTGATGGACAGGATTTTAGTGTACGGGGAGAAGACGGCGATCGTGGTGTCTGCGCTGCTGTTTGGTCTGATGCACGGCAACCTGTATCAATTTTTTTATGCTTTCGGCGTCGGGCTGATTTTAGCCTACGCATATGTGCGCACGGGCAACGTGATGGGAACCATCGCGCTTCATATGGCAATCAATTTTATGGGGAGTGAAGTGGTCCTGCTGATCGGAAATCTGGAATCAATGCCCGGCCTCATGGGTATCATGGGGATAGGACTGATGACCCTCTATGGCAGCATTCAGCTGGGATCAGCCATCAGCGGAATCATTCTTCTGTGCTGCTTTTGGAAAAAGAAGAGGCTGTACCAGACGCCATATGAGTGGTCTTCCCCCCGCATTTCTGTATCTGGGAGAATTCGGACAGTTATGGGAAATCCTGGGATGATTCTATTTTTTGTACTGTGTCTCCTTCGATTTGCCATGAATATCTGAACCGATAAGGGGGTGGAAAATTGGAACAGATGTCTCTGTTTGACTATCAGGAACATGAAAGCCCTCTGGCCAGCCGCGTAAGACCCGCTGATCTGGATGAATTTGTGGGGCAGGAGCACCTGGTAGGAAAAGGAAAAATCCTGAGACAGCTGATTGATCAGGACAAGATTCCTTCTATGATATTTTGGGGACCTCCCGGGGTGGGAAAAACGACACTGGCCAGCATCATTGCGGCCAAGACAAGAGCATCTTTTGTTAATTTCAGCGCTGTGACCAGCGGCATCAAAGAGATCAAAGAAGTTATGGCCAGGGCGGAGGAAGGCCGCAGATCTGGTCTTCGAACCTTAGTTTTTGTGGATGAGATTCACAGGTTCAACAAGGCACAGCAGGATGCTTTTCTCCCATTTGTGGAGAAGGGCAGCATTATTCTCATCGGGGCTACCACAGAGAATCCTTCCTTTGAGATTAACGCCGCACTGCTGTCCAGGTGCAAGGTGTTTGTTCTGAAAGCTCTGACTGCAGACGACATGGTAAAACTTTTAAAGAGGGCGATATCTAGTCCCAAGGGGCTGGGGTATCTGAATATTGAGATTTCAGAGGAGCTTCTCTGGATGATCGCCGAATTTGCTGACGGGGATGCCAGAACTGCTCTGAATACGCTGGAGATGGCGGTTATTAACGGGGAAATCAGGCCAGATAAGACAGTGGTGACAAAAGAAATTTTGGAACAGTGCATCAGCAAAAAATCTCTCTTGTATGATAAAAAAGGAGAGGAGCATTACAATCTAATCTCGGCACTCCATAAGTCCATGCGGAACAGCGATCCAGATGCAGCCGTGTACTGGCTGGCCCGGATGCTGGAGGCTGGGGAGGATCCTCTTTATATCGCCCGGAGGCTGATCCGATTTGCCAGCGAGGATGTTGGAATGGCCGATCCCCAGGCGCTTCCTCTGGCTGTGGCAGCATATCAGGCCAGCCATTTTCTGGGAATGCCGGAGTGTAATCTAAATCTTGCCCAGACAGTGATTTATCTGTCCCTGGCCCCTAGATCGAACTCTGTCTATCGGGCTTATGAGGAGGCCAAACAGGATGCTCTGACCATGTTGTCGGAGCCGGTTCCCCTGGTGATCCGCAACGCCCCAACAGGACTTATGAAAGAGCTGCACTACGGCGAAGGGTATATTTACGCTCACGACACAGAAGAAAAGATTGCGCATATGCAGTGTCTCCCGGATGCTTTAGCAGGCAGGACATACTACAGGCCCGCCAGAGAGGGGCAGGAGTCCAGGGCGGCTGACAGGCTGGAGGAAATCCGGCGCTTTAGGGCTAAGGAGGAAGATGGATGAAGGCATTAGTATATCAGGGAAACGGCAGAATCGGTGTGGAAGAGCGGCCGGTGCCGGAGATTCAGGAGGACAGTGATGTGATTCTGAAGGTCACAATGGCCACTATCTGTTCCAGCGATATCCACATTAAGCATGGGGCGGTGCCCAGGGCGGTTCCCGGCACGATTTTAGGCCATGAGTTTGTGGGGCAGGTGGTCCAGACTGGCTCAGCGGTCAGGACTGTCCGTCCGGGTGATAGGGTGTCAGTCAATGTGGAGACTTTCTGCGGCCGGTGCTTCTACTGCAAGAGAGGGTTTGTCAATAATTGCACAGACCCGGCAGGAGGGTGGTCTCTGGGCTGTCGGATTGACGGCGGCCAAGCGGAATACGTCCGTATCCCCTATGGCGATAATGGCCTCACCCGGATTCCAGACAATGTGACGGACGAGCAGGCGCTGTTTACAGGGGATTTGCTTTCCACAGGATATTGGGCGGCCAAGATCGGTGAGATCAAAGAAGGAGATACAGTAGCGGTGCTGGGGGCCGGCCCGACGGGGCTCTGCTGCATGATGGCGGCCAGGCTGTACCAGCCATCCAGAATCATTGCCGTAGATGTGCTGGAGAATCGGCTGCAGTTGGCGCAGGAACAGGGACTGGCGGATGTGATTCTGACTCCTGGGAAATCGGATGTTCGCAGCGAAATCCTGAAGAATACGGAAGGCCGCGGCGCAGATGTGGTTATCGAAGCTGCCGGCGGAAAGAATACCTTTCAGATGGCCTGGGAGACGGCCAGGCCCAACGGCGTAGTCTGCCTGGTGGCAATGTATGAGGAGGATCAGACCCTGCCGCTCCCTCAGATGTACGGCAAGAACCTGATCTTTAAAACTGGAGGCGTGGATGCCTGCGACTGTCCGGAGATTATGCGGCTGATTCAGGAGGGAAAGCTGGATGCCACCTGCCTGATCACTCACCGGACATCCTTTGAACATATCCTGGAAGCATACCAAATCTTTGAGGATAAAAAAGAAGGCATTATGAAATGGGCCATTAGAATGTAGAAAGCAGCCGCAGAAAGCGGCAGACGGAGGCGGATATGAAAAAATTGCTGGTAGTAGTAGATATGCAGAAAGACTTTATCGATGGGAGCTTGGGAACAGAGGAAGCCAGAGCGATTGTGCCTGCAGTCAAAGCTAAGATTCTTTCCAGACAAGCGGATGGATGGGATGTGGCCTTTACCCTGGACACGCACGGCGAAAATTACTTGAGTACGCGGGAGGGGAAACGCCTCCCTGTGCCCCACTGCATTGCAGAGACAGACGGGTGGGAATTGTGTGAAGAACTGGGCGATGTAAAGGGCCGATATTTTGAGAAAAATACATTCGGGAGCACAGATCTGGGAGCTTATGCTGCCTCTAAAGGGTACGGAGAGATTGAGCTGGTTGGGCTGTGCACCGATATCTGCGTGATTGCCAATGCATTTTTGCTGCAGGCTTACCTGCCGGAGGCAGAGATCAGTGTGGACTCCTCCTGCTGCGCAGGCGTCACACCTGAGAGCCACGAGGCGGCGCTGAGGGCGATGAAAGCCTGCCAGGTCACAGTGAAGTAAAAACTGGGTTGACACATTTTGCTAATTATGCTAAATTTAAAACCAGTGTAAATACTGTGACGGGGAATAGTAGGAGCAGTGCAGCGGGCAGAGAGCCGCCGGTCGGTGCAAGGCGGAGGCAGGCAGGTTCCGAACTGGCCCCTGAGTAGCAGAGCTGAAAGTCTGATTTGTCTGTTTTCGAAACAAGTATCAGATTGAATAGGCGCTGCCGGAGCTGCCCCGTTACCGGCAGTTGGACTCTGCAGAGTCCAGCAGAGAGCATACACATGTATGAAATAGAGTGGTACCGCGTGAGGAAGTCCTTGCGTCTCTATGGCGAGAGCCGGAGATGCAAGGCTTTTTTGTATTATCGGAAGCCTGCTTCTGGCGGCGAAAGGGCATTCCCCTTCTGAAAAACATTCAGGGAAGGTACCATAAAGATTAAAGGAGTGTAAAAAATGGCACAGTACAACCATACCGCTATTGAAAAAAAGTGGCGCGAAAACTGGGAGAAAAATCCTATCAATGTCAATGACGGCAAAAAGCCGAAATATTACTGCCTGGACATGTTCCCTTATCCCTCCGGAAGCGGGCTCCATGTAGGACACTGGAGAGGCTATGTAATTTCTGACGCCTGGAGCCGCTATCAGCTTTTAAAGGGCCATTATGTAATCCATCCTATGGGATGGGATGCCTTCGGTCTCCCGGCGGAAAATTATGCGATCAAGATGGGGGTTCACCCAGCCAAATCTACTGCGGAGAATGTGGCAAACATTAAGAAGCAGTTAAAGGAGATCGCTGCGATTTACGACTGGGATATGGAGATCAACACTACAGACCCGTCTTTCTATAAGTGGACGCAGTGGATTTTTGTCCAGATGTTTAAGAAGGGTCTGGCTTATGAGAAGGAGTTCCCCATTAACTGGTGTCCCTCCTGCAAAACCGGCCTGGCAAATGAAGAGGTCGTAAATGGCTGCTGTGAGCGCTGCGGTTCCCCTGTAACGAAAAAGAATCTCCGCCAGTGGATGTTAAAGATCACCGCGTATGCCGACAGGCTCCTCAATGATCTGGACAAGCTGGACTGGCCGGAGAAGGTAAAGAAGATGCAGACAGACTGGATCGGCAAGTCCTACGGCGCGGAGGTTGACTTCCCGGTAGATGGAAGGGATGAGAAGATTACGGTCTATACAACTCGGCCGGATACCCTCCACGGAGCTACTTTTATGGTTCTTTCACCAGAGCATAAGCTGGCAAAGAGCCTTGCCAATGATGAAACCAGAGAGGCCGTTGAGAAATATATTTTTGACGCTTCCATGAAGTCTAATGTAGATAGAATGCAGGCAAAGGAAAAGACAGGCGTCTTTACCGGATCCTATGCGGTTAACCCGTTAAATGGAAAGAAGATCCCGATCTGGCTGTCAGATTATGTTCTGGCTGACTACGGAACCGGTGCCATTATGTGTGTTCCGGCCCACGATGACAGGGACTTTGAGTTTGCTAAAAAGTTTAATATTCCGATCATCCAGGTTATCGCCAAGGATGGCAAGGAGATCGAAAACATGACGGAGGCGTATACGGAGGCTTCCGGAACCATGATCAACTCTGGAGATTGGAATGGCATGGAATCTGCCGTGTTAAAGAAAGAGGCTCCCATGATAATCGAAAAAATGGGAATCGGCAGAAAGACTGTCAACTACAAGCTGAGAGACTGGGTATTCTCCCGTCAGCGCTACTGGGGCGAGCCAATCCCCATCGTCCACTGCCCCAAATGCGGCAACGTGCCGGTGCCGGAGGATCAGCTTCCTCTGAAGCTGCCGGAGGTGGAGAGCTATCAGCCTACTGGAACCGGTGAGTCTCCTTTGGCTGCTATTGATGATTGGGTTAATACTACCTGTCCCTGCTGCGGAGGTCCCGCGAAGAGAGAAACCAACACCATGCCTCAGTGGGCAGGTTCCTCCTGGTACTTCCTCCGGTATGTGGACAACAAAAATGACAAAGAGCTGGTATCCAAGGAGAAAGCACACAAATATCTTCCGGTAGATATGTACATCGGCGGCGTAGAACATGCGGTACTTCACCTTCTGTATTCCAGATTCTATACTAAATTTTTGTATGATATCGGTGTCGTAGATTTCGATGAACCGTTTACAAAGCTGTTCAATCAGGGCATGATCAACGGAAAGAACGGGATCAAGATGAGCAAATCCAAAGGAAATGTAGTTTCCCCCGATGATCTGGTGCGGGACTACGGCTGTGATGCCCTGAGACTCTATGAGCTGTTTGTGGGACCGCCAGAGCTGGACGCTGAGTGGGATGACAGAGGCATCGAGGGTGTGGCACGATTCCTGAACCGTTACTGGAACTTAGTCATGGACAATAAAGATAAAGATATAAAAGAGACTAAGGAGATGGTAAAGCTCCGCCACAAGCTGGTATTTGACATTGAGCAGAGATTTTCTCAGTTCAGCTTGAATACAGTTGTCTCCGGCTTTATGGAATATAATAACAAACTGATTGAGCTGTCAAAGAAAGAAGGCGGGATCGATAAGGAGACCCTGCGTACCTTCACAGTACTTTTATCTCCTTTTGCTCCGCATATTGCAGAGGAACTGTGGCAGCAGCTGGGAGGAACTGACAGCGTATTCCACAGCCAGTGGCCAGAGTGTGATGAAGAGGCGATGAAGGATGATGAGGTCGAGATCGCTGTTCAGATTAATGGAAAAACCAGAGGAGTTGTCAGCATCCCGGCCGATCTGGACAGGGAGGAAGCCCTGAAGGCAGGAAAGGCTGTGATTGCAGACAAGCTGACAGGAAATATTGTTAAGGAGATTTACGTTCCCGGAAAGATTATTAATATTGTAATGAAGGGAGGAGCTGTCTGATGGCAGTCAGAATTGGAATTGTCGGTTATGGAAATCTGGGAAGAGGCGTGGAATGTGCCATTAAACAGAATCCGGACATGGAGCTGGCGGCGGTATTTACCAGGAGAGATCCGGCATCTGTCTCGATCCTGACAAAAGGGGCCAAGGTCTGCCCCATTGGAGAGGCGAAGGACTGGCAGGGGAAAATTGATGTTATGATTCTGTGCGGGGGAAGCGCTACAGATCTCCCGAGACAGACGCCAGAGCTTGCCAGGATGTTCCACGTGATTGACAGCTTTGATACGCACGCCAAAATTCCGGAGCATTTCGCCCAGACAGATGAGGCGGCCAAGGCTGGCGGCAATGTGGCGATTATCTCGGTAGGCTGGGATCCGGGACTGTTTTCTCTGAACCGCCTGTATGCCAACGCTATTCTTCCGGATGGCAATGATTATACATTTTGGGGAAAGGGCGTCAGCCAGGGACATTCTGATGCAATCCGCCGGATTAAGGGGGTCAAGGATGCCAGACAGTATACGATTCCCGTTGACAGTGCTCTGGAAGCGGTGAGAAAGGGTGAGAATCCTCAGCTGACCACAAGGCAGAAACATACCAGGGAATGTTTTGTAGTGGCGGATGAGGGTGCCGACCTGCAAAGGATCGAGACAGAGATCAAAACCATGCCCAATTATTTTGAAGATTATGATACAACGGTCCACTTTATCAGTGAGGAAGAACTGCAGAGAGACCATGCGGGGATCCCTCACGGCGGATTTGTGTTCCGCAGCGGAAAAACCGGATGGAATCAGGAGAACAGCCATATTATTGAGTATAGCTTGAAACTGGATTCCAATCCAGAATTTACGTCCTCTGTGCTGGTGGCCTACGCGAGGGCGGCATTCCGAATGGCCCAGGAAGGACAGAAGGGATGCAGGACAGTATTCGATGTGGCACCAGCCTACCTGATCAATATGAGCGGGGAGGAGATCCGCAGAACCCTGCTTTAATGAGAATCCGAAGAATATGACACAAAAAGAATGCTCCCGGCAGCACATGGCCGAGAGCGTTCTTTTTTTACATGGGAAATTTTGATGGCAATGGAGATGAAATCGTGCGCAGAAACCATCTATCTATTATGGGCGGTGTACCCGGCCTTTTCCAGAAAAATTCTGTCGGGACAGCTTTTTTGACAAGAGTTTTAAGGTGTCCAGGCGTTTCTTTTCGGCCGGGGAAAAATCGGCAGTGAGAATGGAAACCAAAAGTTCTGTCTCCTGGTCAGAAAAATGGATTCCCTTTTGCGAAGCCTCTGTGTTTAAGGTTAAAAAGATAGACAGGAGCTGGTTCTTGGGAGTTTTTTTGACTTTTTCTGAAAAAGCAGTCAGATATTCCAGCTTTTTGGGATCCATATCTTTTAATCTGGGATCGTTTTTCCAAGAGTATTCCATATGTCGCACTCCTTTCCTGGTGCAGTTTTGTCCGGACAGGCGGGTCAGATGAGCTGCATGGCCTGCAGGACAAGCTGAATATTTTCTAACTGATTTTGCTGCTGCGGCGAGAGAAATGCCTTGAGCTGTTCAAATGGGAATGCAGTGCCCGGGGAAGAGCCGGGACCTCCTTCCGGCTGAGCAGAGACAGAGTCCTGCATTTCCTGGTAGTTCCTGCGGATTTGAAATCCCTGGATAAAATTCATAATCACATCGATAAAATCCTGCTCCCGGGCAGGAGCAAAGGGTTTGACGGCCGCCAGCATGTCGATGGGGGATGCGGGCGCCTTCTCCAGAGCGCAGATCTCGAGCTCTGGATCCTGTGCCTGGCCATACAAATCCATGGTGTGGCGCAGCTCCTGGATTCTGACGACCATTGACAGGAAGCGCTGCTGGGAAAGTTCCATGAAAGGGAGAGCGGCTTTCAGCATCTGGAGATGGGGATCACTGCTCCAGTAATCGAATTCCGTGAATTTTACATCCGAAAAGTCGGCCATTGTCCATATCCTTTATTGTTCTTGCTTAAATTTATGCAGCAGGAAAAGAAATCATACCTGGTGCATATAGTATAAGGTGAACAGGAGGTTGAAAGAAATGATCATATATAATCGGTTGATTATCGAGGGAAATGCCGTTTATGAGATAGATGACGAGTGTGCCAGACAAAAGCAGGCTGGGACTCAAAAGAGAGGTCAGGGCCACAAGGAAGGCAGGTGCCAGGGAAGGCAGAGGCCAGGAAAAGGATCTGCATCCGTGTCATAGAGGGCTGGAAATGGCCAGAGGAGGAGCCGGGGTTCCGATATCCCGGCTCCTCCTCTGGCATTTAGAACTGCCGAAAGATGAAATGTACAGATGGGCTGTCAGCAGCAGAAGCAGTTATTGTTGTTTCCGCCCCATCCTCCGCAGCAGCAGAGAAGGATAATGATCCACAGGCAGTCATTGCCAAAGCCGCCTCCGCCGCATCCGCATCCGCAGTTGCTGCCGCAGCTGTTGCCGCCTCCGCAGCAGCAGCAAAGGATCAGGATCAGGAAGATCAGGTTGCATCCATTGCCGCCTGCATTTCCGCATTCACATCCACATCCGCAGTTTGTTGCCGCAACATCGCTCATAGTTGATTCCTCCAACAATTTTGATTACACTTCATCATATGTTCCCCTGCCTGTCACTGTTTCCTGTTTCTAAAAAAATTACAGGTTCTTATGTTTACTCTCATAGGGAATCATGGTAAAATGGCGCTATCATCATGTGTACAGTTGCGAGGGAAATGCGATGGAACGATTATATTATGAAAATCCGTATCTAAAATCATTTATGTGTACAGTAGTCTCCTGTGAGACTGGGAAAAAAGGGTATGAGGTTGTGCTGAACCAGACGGCCTTCTATCCGGAGGGCGGCGGTCAGCCGGCAGATACGGGGACACTGGGGGATGTCCGGGTTCTGGATGTCCATGAGAAGGATGGCAGAATCATCCACTATACCGATGGGCCGCTGACAGTTGGAAGCGTTGTGGAAGGACTGATTGATTGGCACCGGAGATTCGATCATATGCAGCAGCATACCGGGGAGCATATTCTGTCTGGTTTGATCCACAGCCATTTTGGCTATAATAATGTTGGATTCCATTTGGGCGATGAGGAAGTGACCATCGATTTTGACGGCGTTCTGACTCCGGAAGAAGTGCAGGAGATGGAGACGGAGGCGAACAGCAAGATTTATGAAAATCTGCCTGTCCGTGTGTTTTATCCTGACGAGGACGAGCTGAAAAGCCTTACATACCGCAGCAAAAAGGAACTGACCGGAGCGGTCCGGATTGTGGAAGTTCCGGGGGCTGATGTCTGTGCCTGCTGCGGCACCCACGTTGAGCAGACCGGCGAGATCGGGTGTATCAAGGTAACCAGCTTCATCCACTACAAGGGAGGTGTCCGGATGACGATGGTTTGCGGATACCGGGCTCTGGAGGACTATCGCCGTAAACAGCAGGAAGCGGTCAAAATTTCTAATCTGCTTTCTGCAAAAATTTTTGAGATCGGTGCGGCGGTAGAAAAATTGAAGGAAGAGAATGGCGCGAAGGCTTTCAAGATAGCTGGATTGTACCGGGAATTGTTTGCTGCATGGGCGAAGGAATATCCAGAGAGCAGCCAACGTCTGCTGGTCTGGAAAAATGATTTGGCTCCCAACCAGCTAAGAGAGTTCTGCACGATTCTTTGTCAGGAGAAAAAAGGGAGGATTGTCCTGGTCTGTTCAGAAAAAGATGGGACATTCCAGTATGCTCTGGGGAGCGCAGAGGATGATATGCGTGCGCTCTCTAAGGATTTAAACGGACGGCTGGAGGGCAGGGGAGGCGGAAGCCCCAGACTGGCCCAGGGAACATTCAGGGCGCCGAAAGAGGCGGTGGAAGCCGCATTTTGGGAGGAATAGTGTATGAATTTAAACCGTGATACCATAAGAAAGCTCCAGGGGCTGGTGGTATTTACTGTGGTCGTAGCTGTGATCGGCAGCAACTATGAAAAGCTCTTTGAGCTGATAGGGGTTCTGTTCAATATGGCGGGGCCGTTTCTTTTAGGAGGTGCCATCGCATTTGTGCTCAATGTTCCTATGAGAAATATTGAGAGAATTCTCCCCTTGAAAAAGGACAGCCGGTTCAGACGGCCTGCGGCCCTGATTTTGTCGATCCTATCGGTGATTGCGATTTTATTGATGGTTACAGTCGTGGTGGTTCCGGAGCTGTTCCGCACTCTGGCGATCTTGCAGGAAAGCATCCCAGTTTTCTTTTCGGAGATCCAGACAGAGCTGGAGCATCTCTTTGCAGACAATCCCAATCTGGTGGCTTGGATTGAGACGGTGGAATTTGATTGGAAACAGATTGCCCAGGAAGTCATGGGCTTTTTGTCAGACGGGGCCAGCTCAGTTCTTTCTACTACATTCTCTGCGGCAGCGTCCATTTTCAGCGGGGTGACTTCCTTCTTTATCGGGGGAGTCTTTGCGATATATATTCTTTTGCAGAAAGAGACTCTGGGACGCCAGTGCAGAAAGGTGCTGGCGGCATTTCTCTCTGAGAACGCAAAGAATCAGGTGATACGTGTAGCAGCACTGACCGAGAAGACTTTCAGCAATTTTCTGACGGGCCAATGCCTGGAGGCAGTGATTCTGGGAAGTATGTTTTTTATTGCCCTGCTTCTGCTCCGTCTCCCGTATGCCCTGCTGATCGGCGTCCTCATCGCATTTACGGCGCTGATTCCTATTTTTGGGGCGTTTATAGGCTGCGCGGTTGGGACATTTCTGATGCTGATGGTAAGCCCTCTCCAGGCGCTGATTTTTGTGGCGGTTTTCCTGATCCTCCAGCAGATAGAAGGAAACCTGATCTACCCCCATGTAGTGGGGGGCTCTGTAGGGCTGCCGTCGATATGGGTGCTGGTGGCTGTCTCTTTAGGCGGCAGCGCTATGGGAGTCAAGGGAATGCTGCTGTTTATCCCCCTGTGTTCTGTGCTCTACGCCTTGTTCCGGGATTTGGTCAATGACAGGCTGAAGAAAAAGCAGGGAACTGCAGATCAAGAGAAGTCCCACTGAGAGATTACACGCGTTTGGCCTTCCGGAGATCTTCCAGCATAGTTCCAGGGAGATGGAGGGTTCCCCTGCCAGTTCCGATGGAGATGTCTGGCTTGTTGGTCCCGTGGAAATCGGACCCGCCTGTGGGAAGCAGACGGTATTTTTTGGCGATGGACAGCAGTGTTTGACATTGATCCGGATTGTGGGAGGAGTGGTAGACTTCCAATCCCTGCATTCCCAGCGAAGACAGGGAGGCAATCAGAGCTTCCGTCTCATCCCAGCCTAATTGATATTGGCATGGGTGGGCCAGGACAGGGACTGCCTTGTTGGCGGTCAGAATCTCCATGGCATGCTCCGGCGTAATCAGCTCTTTGCGGAGGCAGTATCTGCCTCCGTACTGAAGATATGTTTGAAAGGCTTGGCTGATGGAGGAGGCGAATCCCTTCTCTGTCAGGGCGCGGGCAAAATGGGCGCGGGTGACGACAGTGTGCGGGCAGCCGCCTGTCAGGTCGCTGTATGTGAGAGGAAAACCGTCAGCCTGAAATCGTCTGAGCATTTCTTTATTTCTCTGTTCCCGGACAGCCAGCAGCCTGCAAAGCTCTTCCTGAAAATCGGGCGCTTGCCAATCTATGAACAGCCCGAGAATGTGAATTTCAGTTTTTTCGTAAACGCAGGAAAGCTCTATGCCGGGAACCACTTCAATTCCGACAGCCTCGGCTGCCGACAGAGCTTCCGGAATTCCGCCTGTAGTATCGTGATCTGTGAGGGCGATGGCGCTGAGGCCGGAAGAGAAGGCCAGGCGAACAACCTCTGTCGGGGAGAGGGTGCCGTCTGACGCGTTGGAATGGACATGAAGATCAATCAGTGACATAGAAAAAACCTCCTTGCAATACATTAGTAACACAATAGTAACATGTTTTTATTAATAAGTAAATTCTGACGAAAAAATAAAGATTTAGCGGAAAAATTTAATATTTTCGTCATTCCATTTTACACAGAATATGGTATACTACAATCTGAATACTACATGATAATGTTATAGAGATAGGTGAATCGTATATGGATGAATTAAGTCGCAGAAGCCGGGCCGCCGGCTCACAGCAAAGGGCAGTGAGAAGTTCTTCGGAGTTTTCCAGGACCTTGTCGGGCGGAAACAGGACTTCTCAGGGCACCAGCCGCAGGAGTACAAGCTCTTCCGGAAGCCGCGCCAGAGGGACTTCTTCTGGAAAGGGAAGCGGGACGGCCTACAGGGGGAGCTCCAGAAGCAGCTCTTCTTACTCTTCCGGCAGTTACAGCAGGCGCAGCTCTTCTTCAGGCCGAGGTGGAAACCGCAGAAGAAAGCCGACGCCTAATTATTTGTGGATTGCCATCGTAGGGGTGGTCTTGATTATCGCTATTGCGATAGCAGTCTTCGCATTCAGAAACCGTTCTTCTGAGGCGGAGGAAACCCAGGAGATTACCAGCGCAGCTGAGACGGAGCTCCAGAAGGAAGTAAAAGTTGACAATATAACGATTACTGGCCTTTCGAGGGAGGCTGCCAGGGAAAAAATATTAGAGCAGTACCATTGGGATATGACAGTTTCCTGGAATGGGGAGACGATCGCTCTCACAAATTTAATGGAGACTAAGGTAGACGAACTTTTGGCGGAGATTTATCAGGGAGAGCCAAAGGAATCTTACACACTGGACACATCAGGTCTGGAAGAGGCGGTGGCTGCCGAGGTTACCGCTGTTGCCGCTCAGTGGGATAAGGCTGCTAAAAACGGTTCTATCAGCAGTTTTGACGCGTCTGCAGGCAAATTTGTCTTTGCCGGCGCCGAAAATGGGCAGGCTGTGAACCAGGAAAAGCTGGCGAAGGACATTCAGAGCGCTCTGGACTCCAAAGATTTTGATGCTGTGATTGAGGCAGAGGTGGAGACAGTGGAGCCGGAGATCACAGAGGCGGAAGCGCGGGAAAAATATAAGACTGTCAGCACGTACACAACAAAGACAACAGCTAACAGCAAGAGAAATACCAATGTTCGCCTGGCCTGTGAGGCCATCGACGGCATTGTCCTTCAGCCTGGGGAGTCCTTTTCTTTCAACGACCGGGTAGGTGAGAGAACAGAGGCGAAAGGGTATCAGTCTGCAGCAGCCTACAGCAACGGGGAAGTGGTGCAGGAGATCGGCGGAGGAGTCTGCCAGGTTTCAACGACGCTGTACAATGCGGTTGTCCGGGCAGGGCTGAAGACGACAGTCCGGCGTTCCCACACTTTTGAGCCTTCCTATGTGACGCCCGGTATGGACGCCACGGTGAGCTGGGGAGGCCCGGATTATGAATTTGTCAACAATTCATCTGCAGGGATCGGAATTCGTGCAAGCTACAGCAATCAGACCTGCACGGTTTCCATCTATGCGATCCCGATTTTGGAAGATGGCGTAAAATATGATTTGAAATCAACCAAGGTAAAGGACATTGATCCGCCGGCTCCTACTTATGTAGAGGATCAGTCGGTACAGCCGGGGACAGAGGTAGTGGACAGCGCCGGGAGCAGCGGGAGCCAGTGGGAAGTGCGGCTGGTGATCACCAAGGATGGTGAGACTGTGAGCGATGACATTGATCACACTTCCACGTATAAGGGACATGCTCCAGTTGTCAAGAGAAATACTTCCGGAGTGTGGGTGCCGCTTCCGGGCCAGACTCTCCCGGATGGTCAGACTCTCCCGGATGGTCAGACTCTCCCAGATGGCCAGACAGTTCCAGGAATTGCGTCTTCCGATGGCTCCCTTCCATCAGAATCGTCAAATGCTGAGAGTTCCTCGGCTGAGACTACCGCCGCATCTGAGCCGGGAGCAGGCCAGACTGGGGCATCTCCTGAGGGGCCGGGTGCGGTGATTCCGACCGCTCCGGCACAGACAGCGCCGGCTGCTCCGGGAACGGAGACCACCGCTGCAGGGCCTGGGGTGAGCAGCCCAGAAGGCCCGGGTTCCGTGGCGCCAAGCCCAGTGACCAGCACCAATGGACCAGGTGTATGACAGCCTATTTATAAAGAGAAAAACGCCAGGTTTGCGGTGATATGTACCCTCTTTACTGGACATCCGGTAAGGAGGGTATTTTTGTGCGTTATTCATACAAAAGGCCGTCCATGTAAAAACCCCAAGATAAAAAAGAAAGAGAACCCAACACCTCTTACTGAATCAGAGGGGGGAAACTTGTGAACCGTGGTTGCACGGAATTGCTGTGATAACGGCATCATGGAAACATTCCAGGCAAAAACAGAATGGATGCCTCCTGTAAAATACAGGGAAGCATCCATGTGCTGTGCCTAATTTATAAAGCAGTGTGCCCAGGATTCTGGGCACATATCAGGCTCCACGCCGAATCGGGCGATTTTTATAACGAACTGCGGCGAAAAAGGTGGACTTTTTTTTATACATATACAATAAGCATTTGCAATTTATTTAAAAATTGGTATAATGATAGGTAGGTCAGTACCCTCTAAAAAGGGATAAACTAACATCACTCACATTTGTAGGAGGAAAGTAAAATGGCAAGAAAAATGAAAACCATGGATGGTAATCAGGCCGCATCCCACGCTTCCTATGCGTTTACT
Source organism: uncultured Lachnospiraceae bacterium (assembly GCA_944376125.1). Classification (GTDB taxonomy): domain Bacteria; phylum Bacillota; class Clostridia; order Lachnospirales; family Lachnospiraceae; genus UMGS1370. The sequence goes on along the minus strand of CALWBQ010000034.1, from coordinate 122,635 downwards.
GATGTAGCCGCTATCTATCCGATCACACCTTCATCTGTCATGGCAGAACATACGGATGAATGGGCGACTGACGGAAGGCTGAACATTTTCGGTCATACAGTACAAGTTACCGAGATGCAGTCTGAAGCAGGTGCAGCTGGCGCTGTACACGGTTCTCTGGCAGCAGGTGCGCTGACCACCACCTACACTGCTTCCCAGGGTCTGCTTCTGATGATCCCCAACCTGTATAAGATCGCAGGCGAGCAGCTTCCGGGCGTATTCAACGTATCTGCGCGTGCCGTAGCAAGCCATGCGCTGTCTATCTTTGGAGATCATTCTGATGTTTATGCCTGTCGTCAGACCGGCTGTGCAATGCTGTGCGAGTCCAGTGTACAGGAAGTTATGGATCTGACTCCGGTTGCACACTTATCTGCTATTAAAGGCAAAGTTCCGTTTATCAACTTCTTTGATGGTTTCCGTACCTCCCATGAGATCCAGAAGATCGAGACCTGGGATTACGAAGATTTAAAAGAAATGGCTGATATGGATGCGATTGACGCATTCCGCAAGCATGCCCTGAACCCGAATCACCCCTGCGAGAGAGGTTCCGCTCAGAACCCGGATATCTTCTTCCAGGCAAGAGAGGCATGCAATCCCTACTACGATGCTCTTCCTGCAATTGTACAGGAATACATGGACAAGGTAAATGCTAAGATCGGAACCAACTATAAGCTGTTTAACTACTATGGCGCTGAGGATGCAGAGCATGTTATCATCGCTATGGGTTCTGTGAATGACACCATCGAGGAAACCATCGATTACCTGATGGCTCAGGGAAGAAAAGTCGGCGTTGTAAAAGTACGTCTGTACAGACCGTTCAGCGCAAAGGCTTTGATCGATGCGATTCCTGATACTGTAAAGCAGATCACTGTATTAGACAGAACAAAAGAGCCGGGCGCTCAGGGCGAGCCTCTGTACCTGGATGTAGTTGCTGCCCTGAAGGAAACCAAGTTTGACGCGGTTCCGATTTACAGCGGCCGTTATGGTCTGGGTTCCAAGGATACTACCCCTGCTCAGATTGTTGCTGTGTATGACAATACTGCAAAGAAGAAATTCACCATCGGCATCGTTGACGATGTGACCAACCTGTCTCTGGAGGTAGGCGCTCCTCTGGTTACCACTCCTGAGGGAACCACCAACTGTAAGTTCTGGGGTCTGGGCGCAGACGGTACTGTAGGTGCAAACAAGAACTCTATCAAGATCATCGGCGATAATACCGATATGTATGCACAGGCATACTTTGATTATGACTCCAAGAAATCCGGCGGCGTTACCATGTCCCATCTGCGTTTTGGACATAAGCCGATCAAGTCTACTTACCTGATCCACAAGGCAAACTTCGTAGCATGCCATAATCCGGCATACGTTCGGAAGTACAACATGGTTCAGGAGCTGGTTGACGGCGGTACCTTCCTGCTGAACTGCCCGTGGGATATGGAAGGTCTGGAGAAGCATCTTCCTGGCCAGGTGAAGAAATTCATTGCTGACCACAACATCAACTTCTACACCATCGATGGTGTTAAGATCGGTATCGAGACCGGCATGGGCCCGACTCGTATCAATACGATTCTTCAGTCTGCATTCTTTGAGCTGACCGGCATCATCCCGTCTGAGAAGGCTAACCAGCTGATGAAGGACGCTGCACAGAAGACCTACGGCCGCAAGGGTGAGGACGTTGTTAAGAAGAACTGGGCTGCTATCGATGCAGGCGCCAAGGGCGTTGTTAAGGTAGAGGTTCCGGAGAGCTGGAAGAACTGTGAGGATGAGGGCCTCGACTTCACCACAGCAGCAGGAGACAGAAAAGACGTTGTTGATTTCGTAAACAACATTCAGTCCAAAGTTTCCGCTCAGGAAGGAAATTCCCTGCCTGTATCTGCATTCGTAGATTATGTAGACGGCAGCACCCCCTCTGGATCCGCTGCATATGAGAAGCGCGGTATCGCAGTGAATGTGCCGGTGTGGAATCCGGACAACTGTATTCAGTGTAATTTCTGCTCTTATGTCTGCCCGCACGCAGTTATCCGCCCGGTTGCTATGACTGCTGAGGAAGCTGCAGCTGCACCGGCCGACATGAAGATGAAAGATATGACCGGTATGCCCGGCATGAAGTTTGCTATGACTATTTCTACTCTTGACTGTACCGGATGCGGCTCCTGTGCGAACGTATGCCCGGGCATGAAGGGCAACAAGGCTCTGACCATGGAACCCATGGAAGCAAACTTGCCGCAGCAGAAGGTATTTGACTACGGCCAGACCATTCCGGAGAAGGCTGAAGTTCTTGCGAAATTCAAAGAGACCACCGTTAAGGGAAGCCAGTTCAAGAAGCCGCTGCTTGAGTTCTCCGGCGCATGTGCAGGCTGCGGTGAGACTCCTTACGCAAAACTGATCACCCAGCTGTTCGGTGACAGAATGTACATTGCCAACGCAACAGGATGTTCCTCCATCTGGGGCAACTCCTCACCGTCCACGCCTTACACTGTAAACGCTAAGGGACAGGGCCCGGCATGGTCCAACTCTCTGTTCGAGGACAATGCTGAGTTTGGCTACGGTATGCTGCTGGCTCAGAAGGCTATGAGAGATGGCTTAAAGGCAAAGGTGGAAGAGGTTATGGCAAGCGATGCCGCTTCCGATGAAGTGAAGGCTGCATGCCAGGAATACCTGGATACCTTTAATGTAGGTGCTACCAACGGTGCTGCAACAGACAAGCTGGTTGCTGCCCTGGAAGGCTGCGACTGCCCGACCTGCAAAGAGATCGTTAAGAACAAAGACTTCCTGGCTAAGAAATCCCAGTGGGTATTCGGCGGCGACGGATGGGCATACGATATCGGTTTCGGCGGTGTTGACCATGTATTAGCTTCCGGCAAGGATATCAATGTTATGGTATTCGATACCGAGGTTTATTCCAATACCGGCGGCCAGTCCTCCAAGTCCACACCTACCGGTGCTGTTGCACAGTTCGCAGCAGGCGGCAAGGATGTTAAGAAGAAAGATATGGCTTCCATCGCTATGAGCTACGGCTATGTATACGTAGCACAGATTGCAATGGGTGCTGACTACAATCAGACTGTCAAGGCTATCGCTGAGGCAGAGGCATATCCGGGTCCGTCCCTGATCATCGCTTACGCTCCTTGTATCAACCATGGTATCAAGAAGGGCATGAGCAAGGCTCAGACTGAGGAGAAGCTGGCTGTTGAGTGCGGTTACTGGCATCTGTTCCGGTTCAACCCGGCTGCTGAGAATAAGTTCACCTTAGACAGCAAGGCACCGAAGATGGAAGGCTATCAGGACTTCCTGAAGGGCGAGGTGCGTTACCTGTCCCTGAGCCTGAAGAATCCGTCCAGAGCTGAGAATCTGTTCGAGAAGAATGAAGGCGAGTCCAGAGAGAGATATGAGTATCTGCAGAAACTGGTTACTCTCTATGGAAATAAATAAAATCTGAACATAATGGTTCATAATATAGAGGAGCTTCACTGAGGAGCTCCTCTATTTTTGCCCTGCAAACAGAAAAAACGGAAATAATTTCCACTTTTGGAAATCGGAGAAAAATTTACCGTTTTTGATTGGAAAAATCAGATATAGAGTCCATACTTGTCCAATGTTATAATTATAAACAGAAGATTGGGGGAATAAGACGTGCAGATGAACCCACAGGTGAAAAGGCTGCTTGAAGAGCTGTACGGAGAGGACTTCCTGAAAATTAGTGATCTTACAGCCCGGCTGCAGGTCAGTGAGAAGACGGTTCGCAGTCTGCTGAAGCGCCTGGAGGAGATGATGAACGGCCAGGGAGCTTTGATAGAGAGAAAGTACGGTGAGGGCTATCGGCTTGCAGTCACCGATCAGGAGCTCTTTGGACATTTTCTGGAACAGCAGCACAGGCGTTATATCCCGGATACCCCCGAAAGGCGTTCTCAGTATTTGGCGGCAGAACTGATTTTGAGCGGAGATTACATAAAAGTAGAGGAACTGTGCAGCCGGTACTACGTATCCAGAAAGACAATTTCTGCTGACTTAAAGCAGGCGGAGCGGATATTATCTATGTTTAATCTGGGCCTGGAGAGGAAGCCCAGGTATGGAATGAAAATCTCAGGGGGCGAGTTTGGCTGCCGGCAGTGCCTGGCATTCCTTCTGAGAAGATCTGGCCGTCATCTCTATGATGATGTAAGCAGGGAGTTCCTCCCTGAGACCGAGGCAGTGAACGTCCTGGCGGAGGGACTGAATGCAGGAAGCTATGAAATTTATGATGATGAATTTTCAGAGCTGATTCTTCAGCTAAGAATCGGTGTGTTTCGATATAGCAGAGGATTTGAAGTGACCTTGGAGGAATTTGACAGTCAGGATTACCTTCAGGAGAAGGATATCCGGACTGCAGAGAAGTGTGCCGGAATGCTGGAAAAATTTTATAAGACAGCGCTCCCGGTCGGAGAGATTAAGTATTTAGCGGTACAATTTTCAGGAAAGCGGGGGCTCTATGCTGCCAGTGATGAAAATCTTGTAGTAGATGTGGAGATCAACCGGCTGGTCAACGAGATGCTGGACTATATCTACAAGATATTTAAGCTGGATTTCAGCAGAGATTTTGACCTTCAGACTGCCCTGAGGAAGCATATGGTGTCCCTGAGAGTAAGGTTAAAGTACCATCTTACTCTGAAAAATTCCATGCTGAAAGAGATACGGGAGATTTACAGCTTTTCCTATGGGGTGGCAGCTCAGGCAGCGATGGTGCTGTCCTCCCACTTCCGGACTATGGTTCCGGAGGCAGAGATTGGCTACCTGGCTCTGTGTTTTGCACTGGCGATGGAGCGGAGAAAGAAGACTCGGTACCAGAGAAATATTGTTCTCGTGTGCGCTACCGGAGGAGGGAGCGCAAAGCTGTTTGAGTACCGGTTTCGGGAATGTTTTGGGGATTATCTGAATCAGGTCACGGTATGCAGCAGCATGGAGCTGGAGAAAATAGATTTCAGAGATATTGACTGCGTTTTTTCCACTGTTCCGATTGCTACGCGCGTTCCAGTGCCGGTATATCAGATTCAATACTTTTTAGACACAGCCCATATTTCGCAGGTGAAAAATATTCTGGGGGATGTGAGGGAGGATGGCGATGTCACCAGGTATTTTCCTGAAGATCTGTTTTTTGCAGATCTGGACGGGACCTCCAGAAAAGAAGTGTTGGAATATCTCTGCACCCTGGTGGAGCAGAGGAGAGAACTGCCGGCAGATTTTAAGGAACAGGTGTTTAAGCGGGAAGAGATGATGCAGACGGATCTGATTCCCATGGTGGCCATGCCGCACCCCTGTCTTCCTATGACGGAGGAGACGTTTGTGGCGGTGGCGGTGCTGAAAAAGCCTGTATATTGGCACATGAATCAGGTTCAGGTGGTATTCCTTCTGTCGATTTCCAAAGGCAAGGAGGATATGGAGCATTTTTATAAGACGGCCCTGGGGCTGATGATGAATGAGGAAGCTATCAAGAGGCTTATTTCAGAAAAAAGCTACAGCGCCTTTCTGGAGCTGCTCCGTGAGGCGGAGAGACAGGCCGGGAGCTGACACACAGGAGAAGAAAGCGTATGACAGGAAAACAAGAAAAATATATGGGAGAAACGAGAAGGGATGCGGGCGTGACTCGCAGATTCCTCGCATATCTCATTGACTGGTATGTGGGGGCTCTGGCTACGGCCCTCCCGATCTCTATGGTAGCCATGAAGCTGTATGGGACTGTGAAAAATCAGCAGATTATGGAATTTGAGGCACCTATGGGGATGGCGGCAGGCGCCGCAGGTCTTCTGTGCGCAGTTCTTTATTATTGGGCAGTCCCAGCGGCGGTGTGGAAAGGACAGACATTAGGAAAGCGGTGGCTGCATTTAAAGATCACGGCGGCAGACGGCGGGGAGGTGTCCTGCGGGATGCTGGCCCGCAGACAGCTTTTAGGCATTGTCCTGCTGGAGGGTTCACTGGTGTCTGCCAGCACGATCTGGCATCAGATGGCGAGTATGGCCACGGGAATCAACCTTGTGACCCCCCTGATGTATGCGGGAATCGCGGTCAGTCTGGCGTCAGCCGTTATGGTTCTGCTGAAGGGACACCGGGCAATTCACGACTATCTTGGCGGCACTAAGGTGATATATCTGGGGCAGCTTGAGGATAAATAAAAAAGAAAAGGAGAAATGGATATGGGCGAAATGGAGCAGATCGTATTTGGCATCATCTCATCCGTAGGCATGGCAAAGTCCAGTTTTGTGGAAGCCATGCGGGCAGCTTCAGCCGGAAAGTTCGAGGAGGCTGAGGCAAAGATGAAAGAAGGAGATGAGTACTATGCGAAAGGGCATGATATCCATGTGGATCTTGTGCAGAAGGAAGCAGCCGGAGAGTATCTGAGCCCGGGTCTGCTGCTGATCCATGCGGAGGACCAGATGATGTCTGCTGAGCTGGTAAGGCTGATGGCCGAAGAGAACATCAAGCTGAGCAAACGGATTCAGGAACTGGAAAAATAAGAAAGGGGTGTATGTGAAATGAAAAAGATTTATTTATTCTGCAGTGCTGGGATGTCTACCAGCATGCTGGCGAACAAAATGCAGGAGGTGGCCAATGAGCACAATGTGCCGGTGAAGGTGGCAGCCTTCTCCCACAATAAATTAGGGGATATCATTGCCGCAGACCGCCCTGACTGCATCCTCTTAGGGCCGCAGGTTAAGTACATGTATGACGAGACGGTACAGAAATTTGGCCACGAAAATATTCCGATCGCTGTTATCGATGCCGGAGATTATGGGATGATGAACGGCGAGAAAGTACTGAAAACAGCTATCAAGCTGATTAAGGGGAATAAATAATACGAGGTTAGGGGAAAACAATATGTTAAAGCAATTAGAAAAAGTTCTGATGCCTCTGGCAGAGGCCATCGGGCGAAATAAATATTTGATGTCGATCAGAGATGGCTTCCTGGTATCAACGCCGCTCTTGATCGCAGGCTCCGTGTTCCTGATTATCGCCAATTTCCCCATCCAGGCCTGGATGGACTGGCTGGCAGCCACGGTTATCAATCAGGAGACAGGGGAGACATTGGCAACGTTTTTGGCAAAGCCATCTGATGCAACCTTCACTATCATGGCGATATTTGCAGTAATGGGCATTGCCTACTCATTCGCCAAGCAGCTGGGGACCAACCCTCTGTTCGGGGCAGCAGTTGCCTTGATGTCCTGGTTCCTGGTAATGCCGTACACAGTAGCCGGCAGCGTTGATGTCAACGGTGCGGCTGTGGCTGTGAGCCTGTCTGGCATTTCTCTGGGATGGTTAGGTGCCAAGGGAATTTTCGTAGGTATTATCTGCGCCTTTGTCTCCGTCCATATTTACACCTGGGTTGAGAAAAAAGGCTGGGTTATCAAGATGCCTGCGGGGGTACCTCCGACGGTAGTGGAGTCCTTTGCAGCGCTGATCCCTGCAGTTTTTGTTATGGGCGTGTTTTTCCTGATCAACCTGATCTTCGGTGCATTTGGAACCAACGTATTTGATATTATCTTTGAATTTTTACAGACTCCGCTTCTGAACCTGGGAGATACTCTGGGAGCAATGGTGGTAGCCTATATCTTCCTCCATTTCTTCTGGTTCTTTGGCGTAAACGGCGGTTCTGTAGTTGGCGCTGTGTTTAATCCGATTCTTCAGACCCTGTCTCTGGAAAACCTGGAATTTTTCCGGACCGGTGTGGGGGAAGGAAACATTATCTGCCAGCAGTTCCAGGATCTGTTTGCTACCTTCGGCGGCGCCGGATCTACCCTGTCCCTGGTTATTGCTATGGTTCTGTTCTGCAAATCCAAGCGGATTAAGAATCTGGGCAAGCTGTCCCTGGCAGCAGGTATTTTCAATATTAATGAGCCGATTATTTTCGGTCTCCCTATCGTTCTGAATCCCACTATGCTGATCCCGTTTATGCTGGTGCCGACTCTGAATATTGTAATTTCTTATTTCGCTATGGCTCTGGGATTTGTGCCGATCTGCTCTGGCGTAAATATCCCATGGACCTGCCCGCTGGTAATTTCCGGTTTTCTGGCTACCAACTGGGTGGGAGGTCTGCTTCAGGCGCTGCTCTTGATCCTGGGCGTATTCGTTTATATGCCGTTTATTAAGATTATGGACAAGCAGTATCTGATCGATGAGGCCAAGGCTCAGGAACAGCAGGAGGAAGACGATATCTCTCTGGACGATCTGTCCTTTGATGATTTATAATCAGTGGGAGGAAAAAGAATGAAGGTAATTATGATCTATGACCAGATTCAGGCTGGCGCCGGGATCAAGGACGACCATATGGTTCCGCTGGGAGCCAAAAAGGAAGCGGTTGGTCCTGCGATTATGATGGAGCCTTATTTGAAAGCAGCAGATGGGAGAGTCATTGCCTGCCTATACTGCGGAGATGGGTTTTATGCGGCGGATCCTCAGGAAGTGAGCCGCAAGCTCTGCGCTATGGTAAAGAAGCTGCAGCCCGATGTGGTAATGTGCGGCCCCGCTTTTAATTATCTGGGATATGGGCGCATGGCGGCTGAAGTGACGAAAAATATCATAGATACCACTGGAGTCCCGGCGCTTGCTGCCATGTCTCAGGAGAATGAGGAAACGATCGCAAAATACAAAGACCAGATCCACATTGTAAAGACGCCGAAGAAAGGCGGGATCGGTCTGAATGAAGCTCTTGAAGGCATGTGTATCCTGGCAAAAGCTATGGTAGATAAGCAGGGAGAGGACGAAGCTGCTGCGAAATACTGTTTTTAAAAGAAAGTGAGGGACAGTTTTCATGTGGGGAATTATTGCGACATGGAGAATGGCTGCGGAGGGCGTCGGAAAGGCCGCTGATATTTTGAAAAATGGCGGTGATGCAGGAGACGCGATTGAAACAGCCGTCAGAGAAGTGGAGGATTTTCCTTATTACAAATCTGTAGGCTACGGCGGCCTTCCCAATGAGGAGATGGAGGTAGAGCTGGATGCAGCCTACATGGACGGAGATACTCTGGACATTGGCGCTGTGGCTGCTATCCGGGATTTTGCCAACCCTGTTTCCATTGCAAGACGCCTTTCCAAAGAGAAGGTCAACAATCTTTTGGTAGGCGAGGGAGCGGAGAAATTTGCCCACAAAGAGGGATTTGAGCGCAAGAATATGCTGACAGACCGGGCTAAGATTCACTACCGCAACCGGGTGAAGGAGCTGACGGCCCAGGAGATCAAGCCTTATTCCGGCCATGACACCGTAGGGATGGTCTGCCTGGATACGAAGGGCAAAATGACCACTGCCACCTCTACCAGCGGCCTGTTTATGAAGAAAAAAGGCAGAGTGGGGGATTCTCCTATAGCTGGTTCGGGATTTTATGTGGACAGCAAAATAGGAGGAGCCAGCGCAACCGGTCTTGGAGAAGACGTGATGAAGGGGTGTGTTTCCTATGAGATCGTCCGTCTGATGAGAGATGGTCTGCATCCCCAGGAAGCCTGCGAGAAGGCTGTGGCCATGTTTGACCAGGAATTAAAAGAGCGCCGGGGACAGGCAGGAGATATGTCTCTGATCGCTATGAATAACAAGGGGGAATGGGGCGTCGCCACGAATATCGAAGGATTTTCTTTTGCTGTGGCAACAGAGAACCAGGAACCGATTGTATACCTGACCAGGCATGTGGATGGTAAATGTGTCCATGAGCCGGCTTCTCAGGAGTGGCTGGATGACTACATGCGTACCCGCATGGCTCCATTGGAGGAAAAATAGACAATCCTTTCAGGAGGTTCACCATGGAAGAAGCAATTTTAAAAAAGGTAGAGGAGTTAGGTCCTCAATTAATTGACAGCATTATAGAACTAGTTCAAATCGACAGCACGGAGGGGCAGCCTGAAGAAGGCGCCCCTTTCGGCAAAGGTGTGGCAGCAGCCTTGGACAAAGCTCTGGAGATTGCTAACAATTTAGGGTTTGAGACTGTCAATATGGATCATCACATTGGATATGCCAGATACGGAAGCGGGGAGGACTACATCTGTGCCATAGGCCATGTGGATGTGGTTCCGGCAGGAACCGGCTGGCGTCAGCCTCCTTTCAGCGGGTACCGGGAAAACGGTGTGATTTACAGCCGCGGGGTTTTGGACAATAAGGGACCGATCCTGACTTGTCTCTATGCCCTTTATGCCTTAAAAGAGCTGGGATTTCAGCCAGAAAAGGAGATCCGCATTATCTTTGGCTGTGATGAGGAGACAGGGTTTGAAGATCTGAAATACTATCTGGAGAGAGAAAAACCGCCGGTCATGGGCTTCACACCAGACTGCAAATATCCGGTAGTGTACGCGGAGAGAGGGCGGGCCGTAGTTGAGGTCAGTGCTAAGTCTGCGGAGGATCTGATGGCCCTCTTAAATGAGTACATCCTTAATGCCAGAAATAATGGGGAGCGTTTTGGGATCGCCTGCCAGGATCCGGAGTTTGGGGTTCTGGAGGTTCGCAATTACAAAGTTCTGGAAACAGAGCACGGTTTTGGAGTGCAGTTTTCTGTCAGCTATCCGGCTGGGTGTACAGCAGAATGGCTGCTGGAGCGGATACAGGAGAGCCAGGGGGACAGAAAGGTGCGCCTGGTCAGCAATTATGATCCGGTTCGGTTTGAGAAAGACTGCTTTTTGGTCGATACCCTGAAGTATACGTATGAAAAGGTGACTGGTATGGATGGGACTCCGGTGACAACCACTGGAGGCACCTATGCCAAGCTGATGCCGGGAATCGTCCCCTTTGGCCCGTCATTTCCAGGACAGAAGGGGATCGGCCATCAGCCTGATGAATGGATGAAAGAAGACGATATTATTGCCAATGCAAAGATATATGCCCTGAGCCTGTACCATTTGGCAGGCAAGGCTTAGGGGAAGGGGGAGAGAGTATGCTGGAAATTTGCTGCGGAAGTTTTGAAGATGCCTGGAACGCCTATGAAGGCGGAGCCAGGAGAATTGAACTGAATTCAGCCCTCTTTTTGGGAGGGCTGACTCCCACGGCAGCCTGCCTGGATCTGGTAAAGTCGGAGACGGACCTGGAGGTTATCTGCATGGTGAGGCCAAGAGGGGCGGGCTTCTGCTACACAGAGCATCAAGTGCGCCAGATGTTTGCGGAGGCAAGAGAGCTTCTGGAACACGGCAGCGACGGCCTGGCATTTGGCTTTCTGACGCCGGATGGCCAGGTGGACGAAGCAAACACGGAGAAAATGGTGGAGCTGATCCACAGCTTTGGAAAGACGGCTGTGTTTCACCGGGCATTTGACTGTGTAAAAGAACCTTATGAGACGGCGGAAAAGCTGATCGGGCTGAAGGTTGACCGGATCCTCACCAGCGGGCTGGAAGAGAAAGCCTGGGACGGGATCCCGGTGCTGAAAAAGCTGGTGGAGCGCTTTGGAAGCCAGATCCAGATTTTGGCAGGCAGCGGCGTCAATGCCTCCAATGCCAGGGAATTGATGGAAAAGACCGGTGTCAGCCAGGTTCATTCCTCCTGCCGGGGCTGGGAAACGGATCCCACGACCAGGGGAGAGAAGGTAGGCTACAGCTTCGGACCGTCTCCCCACGAGGATGACTACGACTGCGTCAGCAGAGAATTGGTGAGAAAGATGGTTGAACTGAAATTATGAAATGGGAGATACACGATTTAAAACGGTATGGAATAACGACGGCGGCCGTGATCTGCTCCGGCCTTCTCCAGGCGTTCGCCATGCAGACGTTTCTGACACCAGCCCAGATTTTGTCCAGCGGATTTACAGGAGTTGCGGTGCTGATTGACAAGATCACTTCGCTGTACGGGGTGAGCTTTTCTACTTCCCTGGGCATGATCGCACTGAATGTACCAGTGGCCATTTTCTGCTATAAGCATATTGGAAAGAAATTTGTAATCTTTTCACTGCTGCAGGTATTTTTAGCCAGCTTTTTCTTAAAAGTGTGCACCTTCCAGCCGCTGTTTGACGATGTTCTTTTGAATGTCTGCTTTGGAGGATTCAGCTATGGCATGGCAATCGTGATTGCGCTGAAAGGAAATGCTTCCACGGCGGGAACAGATTTTATCGCTCTTTACGTGTCCAACAAAAAGGGAAAGTCTATCTGGCAGTATGTTTTTGTGTTTAACTGCAGTATGCTGTGCATTTTCGGATTTATGTTCGGATGGCTGTACGCTGGGTATTCTATTTTATTCCAGTTTTTGTCTACCAGGACGATTGAATCATTCTATCATCGCTACAAGAGGGTGACTCTTCAGATTACTACTCATAAACCGGAGCCGGTTATCAGTGCCTACGTGGCTAATTACCGCCATGGACTTTCCGTTTTGGAAGGCTACGGCGGATACAGCAATCAGAAGATGAGCCTGCTCCACACGGTGGTGTCCTCCTACGAGGTCCACGATATTGTGGCCCTGATGCAGAAGCAGGATCCCCATGTCATTATCAATGTGCTGCCGACAGAGACTTTCTACGGCGGATTTTATCAGAAGCCGCTGGATTAATGGCCGGCAGATAAGAAAAAGGAGAAGTCAAATGGGAAAATTAGGAATCTCAATTTATCCGGAACACTCTACTCAGGAAAAGGATTTTGCATATATGGAGCTGGCTGCAAAGCTGGGATTCAGCAGGATTTTTACCTGCCTTTTATCAGCCAGCCGTGACATTGAAGTTGTGAGAAAAGAATTTGGGGCATTTCTGAAAAAGGCCCATGAGCTGGGCTTTGAAGTGGCTGTGGACACAAACCCGGAGGTCTTTGATGCTCTTGGGGCATCCCCCTCGGATCTGGCTGTGTTCCATGAACTGGGAGTTGACATCATCCGCCTGGATGGCCATTTCGACGATTTCCAGGATGCTTTGCTGACCCGGAATCCTTATGGGATCAAGATCGAGTTTAATGGAAGCTCTGACACCAATGTGGGACGCCTGATTGAGCATGGGGCTGACCGGAGAAATATGACGATCTGCCACAATTTCTATCCTGAGAGATATTCCGGGCTGAGTCAGAAGACCTTCGACCGGTTCAATGAGAACTGGAAATCCCTGGGCCTGACGCTGGCTGCTTTTGTTACCAGCCGTCAGCCGGAGACCTTTGGGCCATGGCCTGTGTATCAGGGGCTGCCGACTCTGGAGGAAGACAGAACTCTGCCTATCGATGCCCAGACCCGCCACATGGTAGCCTGCGGTGCAGTAGATGATATCCTTATCGGAAACGCCTACGCATCTGAAGAAGAACTGAGGCAGATGGCGTCCGTCAACCGGGCAAACACTACCATCCGGATGGAAGCAGCGCCGGGGCTGTCTGAGGCGGAGCGGTCTGCTGTCTATGACCACAAACATGCCGGGAGGAACGATGCGAGCGAGTATTACATTCGCTCCAGTTTTCCGAGACTGGATTTTAAGAATACGCCGATTCCGGTGAGAAGCTGTGAAAAAAAGAAGTTCGTAAGAGGCGATGTTTTGGTGGTCAATGATAACCTGAGCCACTATAGAGGCGAAGTAGAGATTGTCCTTACAGAGATTGAGAATGACGGCCAGAGAAATTACGTGGGAAAAATTGCAGATACAGATCTGCGGATTCTGGATGAGATGGAGAAACGGCCGGATCATATTTTTGAGATCATCGCCTAGCAGTATATAGGGAAGATGGCAAAAAGGATGGGGCAGCAAGCCCCATCCTTTTTTCAAAGCCGTTTCCAGGCTGTTAAATTCTGTCAGGATTTCCGCTCATATATTTGTATTCAGCTACAGAACGGTCGAAAGTTTTGATGTGGTAATAGAGCCACTCAACTACCTGCTTTTGAACCTGCTCAACAAATTCATCCGTAGGGCCTTCCTGATCCTCCAGCATTTCGTGGAGTTCTGATACAGCCCGGCGAAGCTCTTCGTGTTTTGCCTTGTGTTCTTTGATTCCTGGATAACCGATTTCTTCCTGCAGCTTTTCCTCTGCGCCAAAATGGAATTCCGTATAGTCAGACAGATAGTCCAACATCCGGATTGCACCTGCTTTGTCGGTTTTATTTTCACATTTTACAAGAAGATCATTGATTTTTTGGATCAGCTCTCTGTGCTGGGAATCAATCAGATCATTTCCAGTTACTAAGGAGTCGTCAAATTCTGCATACATAGTCTTTTTTCTCCCTTCAGATGTTCTTTTGTCCATCATACCACAATTTAGAAAAAACTGCACGCAATTTATTAGATTCATAAATTTGTAAGAAAACTTTCCTTTACAGAAAGTGGAAGATATGTTAGTGTATTAATACAAATAATACAGTTGGTACAGTAGGGAGCAACAATCGGAAAGGAGGCAGCAATGCTGATAGAACTGGATTATAAAGACCGGCGGCCTATTTACGAGCAGGTGACAGAGAAGCTGGAGGGGATGATCCTGGTGGGTGTCCTGCAGGAAGACAGCCAGCTTCCGTCTGTCAGAAATATGGCAGTGGCGCTGTCTATCAACCCCAATACGATCCAGAGGGCTTACACAGAGCTGGAGCGCAGGGGATATATCTATTCTGTCAAAGGCAAAGGCAGTTTTGTGGCAGACAGCACCAGACTGCGAAAACTGAGGCAGGAGGAAGCCTGCGGGAGACTCAGGGAGGCTTCCAGGGAGGCGGCTGCCCTGGGAGTTCCGCGGGAGCGGATCCTCAGGGAAGCAGAGGCCGGAGCGGATTCGGCAGGAAAAAAGACAGGAGGGAATGAGAATGATTGAAGCAGCAGGCGTGACCAAACGCTTTGACGATATTGTGGCAGTAGACCATATCAATGCTGTGATCCGGGACGGGAGCGTTTTCGGGCTGATCGGGACCAATGGAGCTGGAAAGAGCACATTCCTCAGATTGGCAAGCGGTGTCCTGAGGCCGGATGAAGGCAGGATTACCATTGACGGAGAAGCGATTTTTGAAAATACGAAGGCAAAGGCCAGATTTTTCTATATTTCAGATGAGCAGTATTTTTTCAGCAATGCCACTCCCAGGGAGATGATGGAGTACTATGCCATCGTATACCCGAAATTTGACAGGGAGAGATTTCATAAACTGATGAAGAATTTTGGACTGGACGAGAGGCGTAAGATCAATACATTCTCCAAAGGAATGAAAAAGCAGGTTTCTGTGATCTGCGGCGTCTGCTCCAATACGGATTACCTGTTCTGCGATGAAACGTTTGATGGGCTGGATCCGGTGATGCGCCAGACGGTAAAAAGTATTTTCGCCAACGATATGGAGGAGAGAAATCTGACCCCTATTATCGCATCCCACAACCTCAGGGAGCTGGAGGACATCTGTGACCATGTAGGTCTTCTCCACAAGGGTGGAATCCTTCTGTCGAAGGATTTAGACGAGATGAAGCTGAATATCCACAAACTTCAGTGCGTTTTAAAGCCGGGAATGGAGCCGGAGGAGCTGAAGGGGCTGGAGATTGTTAAGATCGAGAAGAGGGGAAGTCTGTCTACCCTGACAGTCAGGGGCAGCCGGGAAGAGGTGGAGGAGAAAATGGCCGGGTTTGAGCCGATTTTCTTTGAGCTGATTCCCTTGTCATTAGAAGAAATCTTTATCAGTGAAACGGAGGTGGCAGGTTATGACATCAAAAAACTTATTCTTTAAATTGGAGAAAGAAGAGTGGAAGAGAAAATTGTGGCTGGCTGCCCTGGCTTTCCTGGTATTTTTCTTTGCAATGCCGGTAGGCTTGGCGTTGGGCCTGAGCAACGCGGCGGAGCGGTACGATACGATGGTAAAAAGCGGGCAGATCATACTGGTGTCCAGGACAGAAACTCTGACCCAGACAGTTTTGAACTATGTGTCAGCTTCCAAAAATGGGATGATGATAGTTCTGATGATCGCCGCTGCGGTGGTCTGCGGGGCTGCCAGCTTTTCTTACCTTCACAATAAGAAGAAGGTAGACTTCTATCACAGCATTCCGGTGAAGAGGGCGACACTTTTTGCCGCAGCGTTTCTCACAGGACTCCTGATTCCAGCGGCTGCCTACGCGCTGAACTTGGTTTTGGCTCTGGGAGTGGCAGCAGGGTACGGAGTTTCCCTGGGAACTGTGGCCTCATCGGCAGCAGTGGGATGGGCATTTCACATGCTTTACTTCTGGCTTTTGTACAGTGTTGCAGTGCTGGCGATGATGATGACAGGAAATCTGGTGGTGGGATTGCTGGGAACCACTGTATTTTACTTGTATTTCCCAGCTCTGGGAAGCGTAATCTCAGCGTATTTTTCAACTTTCTTCCGGACCTATCTTCCCACGTATGGGGAGAGGACGATTATGGATATTCTGGAAAGAATATCGCCCTGCTCTCTTTACCTGCTGGCCTATAACAGCCTTCAGCCAGGGGAGGGCGCCGCATCTCTGATCGCAGTCAGCGTGATCGCGGCGGCAGCGGTAACGGCTCTGGCAGCCATTCTCTATCAGAAACGTCCTTCAGAAGCTGCAGGAAAGGCTATGGCCTTCTCTGTCAGCAAACCGGCAGTACGGATTGCCCTGGTTCTGCTGTTCTCCTTGTCAGGCGGGCTTTTCTTCTGGGGCCTCCATTCTACCAGCGGATGGGCCGTATTTGGGGTTGTAGCAGGCGCTGTGCTGTGCCACTGTATTGTTGAAATTATCTATCACTTTGATTTCCGAAAACTTTTTGCCCACAAACTGCAGCTTGCAGTCTGCACTGCGGCGGGGCTTGCAGTCCTGTTTTGCTTTAAAAATGACTGGCTGGGGTACGATACTTACCTGCCGGAGGTCGATCAGGTGGCGGAGGCTGCTGTGGATCTGGGGCAGGATTACTGGATCACCTATGACGAGATTGTCAGGAAAGAGGACGGCAGTGCCGTGCGGAATTACAAAAATGATCTGGATTATCAGTTTGAACATATGAAGATCACCAACCTGCAGCCGGTTCTGGAGATTGCAGCGAAAGGAATAGAATACGGTTTGGCGGAAGATCAGGAGAATTCAGATGGGGGAGAGTACTGGACAACTGTAAATATCCAGTACACATTGAAAAACGGCAGGAAAGTGAGGAGAAGGTATTACCGTATGCCGTTATCCGAAGTCATGGACGCTGTGGAGGAACTGTGGGAGGATCCGCAGTATCAGTATGGAAAATATCCGATTCTGTCTAAAAGTGAGACGGAGGTAGTGCGCGCAGAGTACCGGGTCAGCAGCGGAGGCACGGTTCTGCAGACAGCGGAGCTTTCTTCCGGCGAGCAGGTTCAAGAACTTCTGCGGGTATACAAAGAGGAGCTGAGAGGTCTTGATATTGACACTATGAAAAGCGAAAATCCCATAGCGCAGCTCCGGTTTTTAGATGAGACAGAGGCGGAATATGCAGACGTTAAGACAGAAGAAGACAGCTATGACAGCTGGGCTCAGGACGGCGGTTATTATCCGGTCTACCCCTCTTTTGTCAGGACACTGGAATTGATGAGGCAGGCGGGCATGGAGCCGGAGACTGTCTGGGATCATGTGCAGGCTGAGGAAATTATAATAGAAGATTCCAGCGCGATGGCTCAGGAGAGCAGTGAAGATTTCATGGCATCCTCAGAGCGCTATATTTTCTATCAGGTAAGCTACCGGAATCAGGAGGAGATAAAGGAAATTCTTGCCAACGCTGTCCTGGAAGATTATCTTAATATGAACTGGCTTGCAGAAATAGAAACGCCGGTTATCTACATCACGATCCGGAATGAGAATGGCAGCCAGTCCAATGTGACAGCCAGATTCCCGGTGGGGGAAGAGCCGGACTTTGTTGTCCAGGCGCTGAAGGCGGAGTTGGAAAACCAGATGCGGTGATTGCTTTCATAGGGAATGAGGGCAATTCAAAAGAAATGGGAGGCAGCGCAATGATGCGCGTCTCCCATTTTTCTTCCGCCGCTCCTTTAGAATTCACTGGTTCTATGGCTGCTTCGGTTTTCATACTCTCTGGGGGCGATACCCGTTACCTTTTTAAAAACTTTGCTGAAATAATATGGATTTTCAAAGCCCAAGAGGTCAGAAATCTCATACATCAGATATTTATGGGTGTCGATCAGCTCTTTCGCATGGTCGATTTTTACGGAGGCGATATAGTCGGAGATGGTTACACCAGTAAACTTTTTGAAGGTATTGCTCAGGTGGCCGGAACTAATATTTAAATATTCAGAGACATCGGCCAGAGCGAGCTTTTCCGAGTAGTGGCTGTTGATGAAAGCCTTGGCCTGCTCTACCAGCGTGTCAGAGCGGGTTTCTTTGCGCTCCGACAGAAGGGTGCAGAGTTTATCGCAGAAACTCTCCAGCCACTTTAAAATATCTGCCAGACAGTTGAAATGGCCAAGCTGATCGGCAATATTGATGGTATAGGGGAAGATTTCCTGGTAATCTTCCTTGTCCCCTTCAAAGAAGGAGTAAAGATAGGTATAAATGTTGATGCAGGCACTGATAGCCTGCTCTTTTCGCGGCATACAGGATGAAAAGAGATCAATAATCTGCTGAAAAATTGCTCTGAGCCGGGCGCTGTCGTTCTGCTGGACAGAGGCCGCCAGATCTTTTTTAAAAAAGTTGATATTAAAATTTTTTGCCTGGCTTACGTGGTAGCTTTGATGGTCAAAGATGACCAGAGGACTGGAGGAATTGTAGTAATAATATTCCAGGGCGGTTCTGGCCTCCGACAGAGCCACAGGGATCTCAGCCAGGGAGGTCTTGGGCTGGCTGGCGCCGTACACCGCTCCCAGTTCAAAATAGGTCGTGAGAGCTGTCGTGGTTCGGTTCACAAATTCTGACAGAAGAGTTTTCATATCCCCATTTTCCGGCAGGGAGGCTGTCAGAAGATACGTATTTTTTCCATCGTATTCCATCAGGATAGACGAGGAAAAGAAACGATCCGATATTTTTACAACAATGTCTTCTATCTGATTGGAGATGGAACAGAAATCATAGGGATCCTCCTCAGAGTGAAAGTACACGTGATTGGGACAGAGGGAGAACAGCACTACAAAGGGGTATGGAAAAAGGCTGCTGGCTGCGGCATCCGGAAGCAGGATATCAGAGGCAAGCCTGGCATGGATCACCTGTCTTAGATAGAGCCGGACAGACTCCAGGCCGGACTGGCGGCCGCCCTGGGCAGGGCTGAAGTCTTTGTGGCTAAGCTGGCAGCGTTTTTTTGCGCGCTCCAAGGTTGAGCATAAATCTTCCGGGGAGAGGTTGAGCTTGACTAGATAATCTACGGCTCCCAGGGTCAGCGCTTTACGGGCGAGATTGAACTCTTCCAGATTTGTGAGAACAATAAATTCAAATTGACAGCCCTCCCGCTTGCAGGATTCAATGAGCTCCAGGCCATTCATCACTGGCATCCGGATGTCAGTGATGACGATATCTGGGTTCAGTTCCAGGATCATTTCTTTTGCCTGAGTGGCAATCGTGGACTTTCCTACAATCACACAGTCATTTTCTTCCCAGTTGATCAGGGATGCAATTCCAGCTAAAATTAATGGTTCATCATCAATTAAAATTACTCGATACATAGATTTACGCTCCTGTATACTATTGTATAATTTCCAGAGGAATAGAAATCGTTATCTGGGTATATTGATCTAGCTCGCTGGTGATGGTCAGACCGTATTGATCTCCATATACCAGCTTGATCCTTCGGTCTACATTGGGGAGGCCAATGCCGCTCATGGTGCTTCTCGTTACGCGGGCAGTATCGGTCAAAATCTTTCTGCACTGTTCTTCGGACATTCCAATTCCGTTGTCCCGGACGCTGACCTTGAGAACACTGTTTTCTGCCCAGGCGTGGATCTGGATGATGCCCATGCGGCCGGACGGCTCAATCCCATTAAATATGGCATTTTCTACCAAGGGCTGAAGAGTCAGCTTGATGATCTGAGCCTGGTATAATTCCGGGGAATCAACCTGGATGTCAATATCGAACATTTCCACATACCGGACTTTTTCAATAATAACGTAATCATTGAGAAAATCTAACTCTTGCTGCAGGGTGACTTTCTCATTGAACCCCTTCGCCATGTTTTTTAGGAGAGACGAGAGAGAAGTCACAGTCTGAACAATGCCGCTGTTTTTCTGGATAGTGGCGATCCACTTGATAGAATCCAGGGTATTGTACAGAAAATGGGGATTGATCTGGGCTTGAAGCATCTTCAGCTCCAGATCCTTTTTTTCTTTTTCTCCCTGGATGCGGGTGTCAATCAGAGCGTTGATCTGGCCAGACATCTGATTGATGTGGCGGCCGATGATGCCGATCTCATCGTTGCTTTCAATGGCTGGATCTGGTGAAAAATCCCCTTTTGCAATCAGATCCAGCCGGTTGATCAGACGGAGGATCGGGCGGCCTAGCTGTCTGGAGATCAGGTATGACAGGCCGAGGCCGATCACCAGGCAGAAAAAGAAAATAATAGCGATGGTCCGTACCACTACCTGCTGGTCTATGACAATAGAAGAGATCGGCAGGATTTCGAAGAGCAGAATTCCGCTGACGCTGTGTTTGTGGTATGAGACGATAACCGGCTCCTGGTTTAGGGTAAGGCGAACAGAACCATCCGATTTTCCCAGATCATTGAGATAGGAAGCCACTGCCTCACCGTCAAAGGGGTCTCCGTCCGGTGCTGTGATGACGGCATTGTCAGCGCAGGCGGCGTAGAGCAGATGGTTTCCGCCAAGGCTCTGGAGGGCGTCTGTATATAGCCTGGGGGAGATCGCCAGGAATACCCAGGAGTCTTCCGGAGCCTGCCCGTACCGGTAGTTTAAGGGACGGACAAGGGAAAAAATTTGGGGTGTTGAGCCTTTTCCGATGGGAAAGGGATTGTCCACCAAGGTAAGGGTATATTGGTTAGTATTTAGGTACAGCCTTTCCTGGAACCATGGCGAGGACATAATGTATTCCAAGTCTGTGGAGGAGCCGGCCAGGCTCCCGGCCTGGAGAAAAAAGCGATCCTTGTCATATAGCGACAGCCGGAAGATATACTCGCTGTAGCCGGAAATGGCACAGTAATCTTTCAGGACTTTCGAGGCATTTAATTCCATGTAGGAACTGTCAGAAATGCTGTAGCTGGAAAAAAATTGGGACTGGCGCTCGGAACAGTTCAGCAAAAGGTTGATCATTTCCTGGTAAGCCAGATCCAGCCGCTCGGCCAGCAGCTGGATTGTGTTTTGGGAATTTCGCGTCTCAATCTCTATAGTATCATTTTTATAGGAGGTAAAGTTATAGTAGCTGATGACAGAGGCGATGGCGATGACAATTATAAGATTGTATAAAATGATTTTCCGCTGAAATGTCTTAGGAATATAGGCTTGTGTTTTCATATGCTCCGATTCTCCTTCTGAGGCATTGGCCGGTGCTTCTATTATATATGAAAAAAGTAAAAAATGGGTAGAAAAGATGAAAAAAGTATATGAATATGAAAATAATATATGAAAAATAGTAAAAAGTAATAGAATTCTGAATTTTAAAAATGGATTTTTATGTATTTTTCTGGTAAAGTAAAACCATCAAAACAAGGGAGGAATTTGCTATGAGACTTAAAAAGATTGTTGCAGCAACAATGGCTTCCACTATGGTACTTAGCCTGGCAGCATGCGGCGGAAGCGGCGATACCGCTACCACAGCAGCAGCTGAAGCAACTACCACAGCAGCAGGGGATGCTGCAGCCGACACTACAGCAGCAGAAGGGGAGACCGCAGCCAGCGGCGAGCAGGTTGAACTTTCTATTACCACTTGGGACTATGAGACTTCACCTCAGTTCTCTGCAGTCGTAGAGGCTTATGAGGCTAAGAACCCCAACGTTAAGATCAAAGTTATCGACACATCCGCAGATGAGTACAATAACTCTCTGGGCATCAGCTTATCTGCAGCGGCAGCAGACCCGGATGTTATCTTCGTAAAGGATATGGGTTCCATGCTTCAGATGGCAGATAAGAACCAGCTTATGCCTCTGGATGACTTCATCGCTCAGGACAGCGTTGACACATCTGTTTACAACGGCGCTTTTGAGCAGCTCCTTTACAATGGCGCTACATACGGCATGCCTTACAGAAATGACTGGTATGTTCTGTATTACAACAAAGACCTGTTCGATGCAGCAGGCGTTGAGTATCCTTCCAACGATATGACTTGGCAAGAGTACTATGACCTGGCAGCAAAGATGACTTCCGGCGAGGGCAGCTCCAAAGTATACGGCAGCCACAACCACACCTGGCAGGCACTGGTAACCAACTGGGCTGTACAGGATGGCGAGCACACCGTAGTTGAGAAGGACTACAGCTTCTTAAAGCCCTGGTATGAGGATGCATTAATGCTTCAGAACAATGGCTACATTCAGGACTACGCTACCTTAAAGACCTCCAACATCCAGTACGCTTCTGTATTTAAGAATCAGCAGTGCGCTATGATGCCGATGGGAACCTGGTTCATCGCTACTATGGAACAGTCCAATCAGGAAGGCGAGACCAACTTCAACTGGGGCGTTGCCAACATTCCTCACTCTGAAGGCGAGAGCGGATACACTGTAGGTGCTATCACACCTGTATCTATCAGCGCATTTACTGACCAGCCTGATCTGGCTTGGGATTTCGTAAAATTTGCTTCTTCTGAGGAAGCTGCAAACATCCTGGCAGGCGTAGGCGTATTTACCGGTATCCAGACAGAGGAGTCCATCAATACGATCGCTTCCAACGAGTTCTTCCCGGAGGGTGACAGCAACAAGGAAGCTCTGAACTATACTCACTATGTATTTGACCGTCCTCTGGATCCTCAGATCGAAGAGATTCGTACAGTGCTGAACGAAGTTCACGATATGATTATGATCGGTGAGTACACCGTTGATGAAGGTATCGAAGAGCTGACTACCAGAGTAGCTGAAATCAAGGGATGGTAAAACGCAGCCGCATAAAATAGCAACCAACAAGAGAGCGCTCCCTTAGAAAGCATCCTGAAGGTGCGCTCTCTTTTTATGCAGGTTATGTAAAGAAGGAGGTAAATTATGAGCGAGAAAAAAGCCGGTGGCTTGACTTCCCATCAGAAACGTGCGATTCGGACCAATCTGGTAGGATATTCTTTTATTATCCCTAACTTGGTGGGATATTCCCTCTTTGTATTCCTTCCGGTATGCTTTTCCTTTGTCTTGAGCGTTATGGAGTGGGATGCATCTCAGGCACCCATGAAATTTGTCGGCCTGGCAAATTTCGCTGACATTTTTGGGGATAGAGTCTTCAGAAGCTCTTTTGTTCACACAATCCAGTATGCATTGATGACCGTTATCCCGACTTTGATCCTGGCTCTGCTTCTGGCAGTGCTCCTGAACAACAAATTAAAAGGTGTGGCGATCTTCCGTACCGCGTTCTATTTCCCCTACATTGCTTCTATCGTGGCAGTAGGTGCTGTGTGGAACATGCTGTTCCAGCCAGATTTCGGCCCGATCAACCAATTCCTGAAATTTATCGGAATCGATAATCCTCCCAGATGGGTCGTCAGTACAGACTGGGCTATGGTGGCCATATCGATTGTAAGTATATGGAAGTACATGGGATACTATATGATTGTTTATCTGGCAGCTCTGCAGGGCATCAGCGGCGAGCTGTATGAGGCAGCCAGCCTGGACGGCGCAAACAGCTGGCAGAAGCTGAGATATATCACAATTCCTATGCTGACGCCTACCACATTCTTCGTTTTAATCATGCTGACCATTCAGTGCTTCAAGGTATTCGACCTGGTATACGTTATGACCGGCGGCGGTCCTGGCAACTCCACCAAGACTCTGGTTAACTATATCTATGAGAAAGCCTTTACAAGCTGGGAGCTGGGTCCGGCCAGCGCAGGTGCTATCGTTCTGTTTGCTGTAGTGCTGGTAATCACCCTGATTCAGTTCCGCGGCGAAAAGAAATGGTCCAGAGACATGTAAGAGGGAGGAAGAGAGATGGAAAAGAAACAGAAAGCAACAAAAATCTTTTTATACGTACTGCTGATCGCCCTTACTGTGTTCATGCTGGTTCCCTTCTATTGGATGGTAATTTCTTCTCTGAAAGAGAACAAAGACGTATTTTCCGTTCCTATGCAGTGGTGGCCCCAGGTTATGCACTGGGAAAACTACCAGAGAATTTGGGAAAAGATTCCGCTGTTAACGTATTTTAAGAACACTGCAAAGTTGACCATCATCACCACGATCATTCAGCTGTGCACCAGCTGTTTCGCAGCTTACGGTTTCACAAAATGCAGATTTAAAGGAAGAGACACAATTTTCTTAATGTACGTTACCACCATCGCAGTGCCGTGGCAGGTATATATGATTCCTCAGTTCGTTTTAATTTCTAAGATAGGATTAAACGACACTCATCTGGGACTGATCCTGATGCAGTCATTCTCTGCATTCGGCGTATTCCTGATCCGTCAGTTCTACCTCAGCATCCCCAATGAGCTGTGCGAGGCAGCCCGGATCGACGGCCTGAATGAGTACGGTATTTTCCGGAAGGTTGTATTCCCATTAGGAAAGCCGGCTATGGCTACTCTGACAATCTTTACATTCACCAATGTGTGGAACGACTTTATGGGTCCGTTGATCTACTTAAAGACCCAGGAGAAGAAGACGGTTCAGCTTGGTATCCGTACCTTTATTTCCCAGTACGGTGCTGACTATGCATACATCATGGCTGCATCTGTATGCTCCCTGATTCCGGTTGTCATTATATTCCTGAGCTGCCAGAGATTCTTCGTAGAAGGCGTGGCTGCCAGCGGTATTAAGGGCTAAAAGGAGGAAATATGGCTCAGACATTCGATACGATCAAGACTTATCCCGGAGCTTCCAATGAAGAGATCCGCAAGGCAATGGAAGGTGCAGTTGCTGTGGTTCGCAGCAATCTGCCGGAATTTACAGATAAATTTGAATCCTCTAATTCTGTTAATGGGTTCTATGAGCCGACGGACAATGTAGAGTGGACGACGGGCTTTTGGACCGGCGTGATTTGGCTGGCATATGAGTTTACTGGAGACGAAGCCTTTAAGAAGGCTGCATCGATCCAGGTTGAGAGCTTTTTAGAGCGGATTGAGAAAAAAAACGATGTGAACCACCATGATATGGGATTCTTATTCAGCCTTTCCTGTGTTGCAGCCTATAAGCTGACTGGAAATGAACATGCTAAGAAGGCGGCTATTCTGGCTGCCGATCATTTAGCTGAGAGGTTCCGGGAAAAGGGCCAGTTCCTTCAGGCGTGGGGTGACCCAGGAGAGCCTAAAGAGTATCGGCTAATCATCGACTGCCTGCTGAATCTGCCAATTTTGTACTGGGCCTCCGAGGTTACTGGGGATCCTTCCTATGCAGACAAGGCAAAGAGGCATATCCAGACTGCTATGAAATGTCTGGTGAGGCCCGATAATTCAACCTACCACACCCATTTCTTTGATGTCAACACCGGGGAACCTACCTACGGTGTGACTCATCAGGGAAACCGGAATGGCTCCGCGTGGGCCAGAGGACAGGCATGGGGCGTTTACGGTGTGGCTTTAAGCTATCGGTATTTGAAAAATCCGGAATACATTGATCTATTTTGCCGGGTAACGGATTACTTTGTGGAGCACTTGCCGGATGATCTTGTTCCCTATTGGGATTTTGACTTCGATACAGGAAGCACGGAGCCGAGAGATTCTTCTGCATCCGCCATCGCTGTATGCGGGATCCTGGAGATGTGCAAGTACCTTCCCAAGGAAAAGGCAGATAAGTATCTGGAGGCGGCTGACAAAATGCTGAAAGCGCTGATCGACCGCTGCGCCAATACCGACACATCTGTATCCAACGGTTTGCTTCTCCACGGCACCTATGCGAGAGATTCAAAGGAGAATACCTGCAAAAACCGCGGCGTGGATGAATGCAATACCTGGGGAGACTATTTTTATATGGAAGCGCTGACCAGAAGGATGAAAGACTGGAATCCTTACTGGTAAAGCATGGCAAATTTCTCCAAAAGGCGGAATGCCCCTATTAAGGCGGTAATCCGCCTTTTGGAGTCTAAACCTGCGGGCAAATGTAAGCTGCTGCAGACATTATAATAAAATGAAGGAGAACGAATCATGGCAGACAAACGACCAAACCTTTTGTATATTTTTGCTGACCAGTGGCGGGCTCACGCTGTAGGCTATATGGGGGAAGATCCGGTGGAGACCCCCTGGATGGATCAGTTCTGCAGGGAGAGCGTTTGCTGCTCCCACGCCTATAGTACATTTCCTCTGTGCACACCCCACAGAGGGTCCCTGATGACCGGAAAATACCCTTTCTCCATCGGGCTGTGGACCAACTGCAAGATCGGGCTGGAGGAGAAGATTATGCTGAAGCCCCAGGAAACCTGCATTGCCAATGTGCTGAAGGACAATGGGTACGATACGGGCTACATTGGAAAGTGGCATCTGGATTCCTCAGAGCTGAACTTTACTTCCCACCCGGAATCCGGGGCCGAAGAGTGGGATGCCTTTACCCCGCCGGGAGAGAGGAGACAGGGCTTTGATTACTGGCTCTCCTATGGGGCCTGCGATAATCACCTGGATCCCCACTACTGGGAAGACACGCCCAGGCAGATCAAGCCTGGGAAATGGTCTGCCGAGTTTGAGACAGACAAGGCGCTGGAGTACATAGAAGCTCACAAGGACGGGGAGAAGCCCTTTGCGCTGTTTGTCTCCTGGAATCCGCCCCACCTTCCCTATGAGCTGGTGCCGGATGAGTACTATGAGCTGTACAAGGACAAGGATGTCTGCTGGAGGCCCAACGTGCCGGAATCCATGAGGACGCCGGAGATGGAGACCAAAGCCCGCCAGTATTTTGCGGCGGTCCACGGGCTGGACGTCCAGTTTGGCCGGATTTACCAGTATTTAAAGGACAATGGCCTGGAGGAAAACACGCTGGTGGTGCTGTCTGCTGACCACGGGGAGATGATGGGGTCCCATTCCCGGATGAGCAAGAACGTGTGGTATGAGGAATCCCTGCATATCCCGCTGATGATGAGGCAGAAGGGGCGTCTGACGCCGGGAGAGGAGAAGGATCTGTTTGCCAGCCCGGACCATATGCCCACCGTGTTGGAACTGCTGGGGCTTCCGGTGCCGGACACCTGTGAGGGGTACAGCCATGCAGAGGGGATTCTGACAGGGAAAGACGAGAAGGCGCCGAAGGATATGTTTATCTGCTCGTACCCGGGAGGGGCCGACATGGTGGCGGCCTACGCAAAGAGGGGAATGACCCACAAAGCCTATGGGTGGAGAGGGATCAAGACGGAGAGGTACACTTATGTGTGCTACAATGGATATGAGCCCGGCGAGGAACCCCATGAGTGGCTGTATGACTGCAAAGAGGACTATTATGAGATGAGTCCCAGAGAGATCAGCCCGGACTGTAAGGACGAAATCATCCTGGGCTTCCGGAAGAGGCTGAGAGAGTATCTGGATCAGCTGGGAGATCCCTTCCTGTTCCGGGGAATATAAAAGGAGAGCAGTATGAAATTTACCATAAAAGAACCTGATTGGAAAAAGAGCCCTTATACGGGAATGACAAGGGAAGACTGGCTGGAAGTCAGCCATTTCTTCCTGTCAGGGATCTTTCGTCATGTGAAAGATATCCACGATCCGATTCTGGCACCCCGCCATGAGACGAAGGTTAGTTATCCTCAGCCGGGAGGACCAAAATGGAGAAAGGCGTCAGAGCGGTTTGAGGGACTGGCCAGGAGCTTTCTGATTGCGGCCCCTTTGCTTCACAATGAGCCGGATGCAAAAGTTTGCGGCTATTCTATGAGAGAATACTATAAAGATCAGATTTTGCTTTCGGTGACTCCGGGAACCCCCAACTACCTGCTGAGCGTTAAGGAGATTTTCCCAGAGGCACTTCCAGGTGAAAAGGCTTTTCAGCACACCTGCGAGTGCGCTTCCCTGGTTATCGGCCTTTCTATGTGCAGAGAGGTGATATGGGAGACGTACACGAAAGAGGAGAAGGATCGGATTGCGGGATATCTGTCAGATTTCGGTCATTCTTTTACCAGCCACCACAACTGGCGTCTTTTCAACATGCTGATTTTGGGATTCTTAGATCGGGAAGGCTATGAGATTGACCGCGATATGATGCGGGATCATGCTCAGGCTATTGTCTCTTACTATGCTGGAGACGGCTGGTACCGGGATGGACACAGCTTTGATTATTATTGCCCCTGGGCTTTTCATGTGTACGGCGCTCTGTGGAACCAATGGTATGGGTATGAAAAAGAACCCTGGCTGGCCGCAAAGATTGAAGAGTATTCCAACCGCCTGGTTGAGACCTTCCCCAACATGTTTGACCGGGACGGCCATGTGACCATGTGGGGGCGGAGCGGCATCTACCGCAGTGCTGCATCGGCACCGCTGGCGGCTAACTTCCTTTTGAAGAATCCTAAAGCAGATCCGGGACTTGCCAGACGGATTGCCAGCGGCGCTCTGCTCCAGTTTGTTACCCGGGAGGACTGTTTTTATGAGGGGATTCCTGCGCTGGGCTTTTACGGACCATTTGAGCCGATCCTCCAGAGCTACAGCTGCGCTGCAAGCCCGTTTTGGATTGCGAATTCCTTTGTGTGCCTGATTCTTCCGCCGGATCATCCTTTCTGGGCTGAGACGGAAAAGAACGGGGTCTGGGAGGATGATGAGGAGACGGACAGCACACGGGAATGCCGGACCGTGACAACTGTGCTGGATGGCCCGGGCATTGTTCTAGATAATCACCTGGAAACCGGAATTACGGAATTTAGGACGGCGAAGGTTCTGTTCCAATCAGATAACAATAATTTAAATGGATATTCCAGAGTGGCTTTTAACAGCCAATTCCCCTGGGAGGCGTTTGATTTCGGGGGACAGGAGGCTATGCAGTACAGCTTGACTTACGATGAATGGGGAGCAGGCAGGAAAGATCCTCTGCCATCCAAGCCGCAGATTCCCAATATTCTCCTATACGGAGGTGTCAGAGACGGTGTTCTCTACAGGAAGGAATATTTTGATTTTACCTGTACCTTCCAGGATAAGGCTTCGATCGATTTGGCAGATTTTCCAGTAGCATCGGGATTAATCCGGGTAGATAAAAGCCGGATTCCGGACAGACCTTACACTCTGACACTGGGTTCTTACGGCCTTCCGATCCCCGAGGGCTCTGACTCAGAGGAGGAGGAGCGGATCTGCCCGTTAACGGGGGCAAAGGCAAAAATAGTCAAGGGTGCATACGGCCAGGTGGCCATGGTGTTCTATGCAGGATTTGACGCCTGCTCCGTGACAGTCCGGGAAGGCGTAAACCCGGCAGAGAAAAAGAGCCAAATAATCGTTGGGACGAGCCGGAGAGAGCGGTATTATTCGTATCTCCCCTATGTAATGATTTCGGCCATGCTCACCAAAAAGGACGGGAGAGACTGGACGGACGATCAATTATTCCCGATCCGGAAGATCACTTTTACAGATCCCCAGAACTGCGGGGGCTACGGGCCTATTATGATAGAATTGAAAGACGGACGCAGGATTACTGTGGACTATGAAGGAATCGAAGGGAGGCTGGCGCTGTAAGCGCCGGCCTCTTGACATAGGTGCGGAACGTTTATTAAAATGGAGGAAAGCAAAGAAGGAGGAGCAGGTTATGGATATGGAAGCACTGTTTGGCGAACTGGGGAGGACGATTGCAGACAAGGGAAAAGCCGCTGCGTCCAAGGCAAGGGATCTGACAGAGGCTGTTCAGGTGAAGGCTCAGATCAATGCGGAAAGAAGAAAACTCCAGGAAGCCTTCGCCGCTCTAGGGCATCTGTATTATAAAGAGCACTGGGAAGAAGAAGGTCATCCTCAGCAGGGGGTTTTTGAGGCGATCCGGGAGGGAGAGCAGAGAATCAGAGATCTGGAGGAGAAGCTGAAAGATCTGGAGGACGTGACCATCTGCCCTGAATGTGGCTGCCGGGCGGCAAAGGAGGCTGTCTACTGCAGCCGATGCGGCAGGAAGCTCCATCCAGATCAGGAGGAAGACAGCCAGAAAGAAGCAGAGGGAATTCCAGCTCTGACAGTATTGGAAGATGAGAAAACACAATCAGACTAAATCAAAGAAGGAGCGCTCGGCAGCCTTATATGGGCAGCGAAGCGCTCCTTCTTTTGTAAAAATTGCGGTCATCCAAACAATACTCCCAGCACGCCGTAGGAGACAATAGACATAATGATAGTAGCCAT
Source organism: uncultured Lachnospiraceae bacterium (assembly GCA_944376125.1). Taxonomy (GTDB): domain Bacteria; phylum Bacillota; class Clostridia; order Lachnospirales; family Lachnospiraceae; genus UMGS1370. The sequence continues at coordinate 92,449 of CALWBQ010000034.1, read as the reverse complement.
GGCGATCCCAATGAGAATCGAGAGAAATGCCTTCCAGAATTTCATGTGGAGCAGGGAAGCGATGAGAGCTCCGGTCCAGGCGCCGGTGCCCGGAAGGGGGATTCCGACAAAAATGGCCAATCCCCAAAATTCATACCGCTCCACCTGATCACGCTTGCTCATAGCCTTATTTTTCAGCCACAGCGCCACGGGGCGGAAGATTTTGACCGTCTCCATCCAGTCCAGGATCCGGTTGATCAAAAGCAGGATAAACGGAATTGGCAGGATGTTGCCGATAATGCAAATGGGGATAGCACGGAGGATCGGCACATTCAGCAGAGCAGGGGACGCGGCCAGGAGTCCTCCTCTCAGCTCCAGAATGGGAATCATAGAAATAATAAAAATAATTCCTTCCTTTGCCACCAGTCCGGACAGATGGACGGTGAACCATTGAACGAGTGCGTCTGTCATAAAATCAAAGACCTCTTTCTGAAAAAATAGTCTTTACTATCATACAGGGAAAAGAGGGAAAATTCAAGACCTAAAATGGATAATGGTATTTTCAATCTCTCATTTTTGTGATAGACTATCCTAAAAAATGACAGAATCAGGAGGACAAGGACATGGATAAGAAACGTTCACTGGACACGATCTGCATCCAGGGCGGCTGGGAGCCGAAAAACGGAGAACCCAGAGTGCTCCCTATTTATCAGAGCACTACATTTAAATATGAAACAAGTGAACAGATGGGACGCCTGTTTGACCTGGAGGAGGATGGCTATTTCTACACCCGTTTGGCAAATCCCACCAATGACGCTGTGGCGAAAAAAATCTGTGAGCTGGAGGGAGGAACTGCGGCTATGCTGACTTCTTCTGGTCAGGCAGCCAATTTTTACGCAGTCTTCAACATCTGCTCCGCCGGCGACCATGTGATCAGTGCGGCGACCATCTATGGAGGGACTTCCAATCTGTTTACCGTTACCATGAAAAAGATGGGCATTGACGTAACGCTGGTAGACCCGGACGCACCGGAGGAAGAGCTGGAGAAGGCGTTCCGGCCTAACACAAAAGCTGTTTTCGGCGAGACCATTGCCAACCCGGCCCTGGTGGTGCTGGATATTGAAAAATTTGCCCGCTTGGCCCACAAGCACGGTGTTCCGCTGATTGTGGACAATACCTTTGCAACTCCAATAAATTGCCGCCCCTTTGAGTGGGGGGCAGACATTGTGACCCATTCCACTACTAAATATATGGATGGCCACGCAATGTGCGTAGGAGGATGCATCGTGGACAGCGGCAACTTCGATTGGGAAGCCCACAAAGATAAGTTTCCGGGACTGACCACACCAGATGAGTCTTACCACGGCATTATCTATACGCAGCGGTTTGGAAAAGCCGCGTATATCACCAAGGCTACGGCTCAGATTATGAGAGATCTGGGTTCCATCCAGTCCCCTCAGAATGCATTTCTTCTCAATGTAGGTCTGGAGACTCTCCATCTCAGGATGCCCCGTCACTGTGAGAATGCCTTAAAAGTGGCTTCTTTCCTTCAAAAGAGGGAGGATGTAGCGTGGGTGAATTATCCAGGGCTGAAGGGTGATAAGTATTATGAGCTGGCTCAGAAATATATGCCGTCAGGCACCTGCGGCGTCATCTCTTTTGGCCTGAAGGGAGGAAGAAAGGCAGCGGAGGTCTTTATGGACAAGCTGAAGCTGGCGGCTATTGTCACCCATGTGGCAGATGCCAGAACCAGTGTGCTCCATCCTGCCAGCCACACCCACAGACAGCTTAACGATGAACAGCTGAAAGAGGCAGGGGTGGATCCGGCGATGATTCGCCTCAGTGTAGGTATTGAAAATGCGGAGGACATTATTGAGGATATCCGTCAGGCATTAGAGGATTAATTATTGAATATTACAGCCGGAGCGCTTTTTCCTGCTTAGGAGAGGGGCTCCGGCATTTTTTGTATTTTTTTTAAACAATTACAAATTTATTAAGATCGAAACACAAAATAAACACATTCTTCTGGTAAAGTAAAAAAATAAAATCCCCCTGTTTCTGCGGCAGGGGGTATCAAAATGTCCCGAAGCAGCAGGGTATTTTGATTTTCCTTGTAGGAATAAATGAACAGGAGAGGAGTTTGCGCTATGAGATCGGGAGAAGTGTTTGCTTCCGTTGCCGTCGTCGCGGCGGCAATGTCTTTGATGGCTCCCATGGAAGCTCAGGCTTCTATGAGCTACGATATGAGAGAGCGGGTAATCGAATTGTCTGGGATCATGGATACCTATGAAACTGGAAAGAATGTGACAAGAGGAGAATTTGCACAGATGCTGGTGAAGGCTTCTGAGCAGAGGAGTGTAGTCAGTTCTGTCAGCAGCGTTTCTGTGTATTCTGATGTTCCAAGGGACAGCGAGTACGCTTCTTACGTCAGAATCGCCGCCCAGGAAGGATGGATGAGCGGGTATCTGGGGGGATTGTTTAAACCGGATGAGTACATAACCATGCAGGATGCCAGAAAAGCGATTCTGGCTCTCCTTGGGTATACAGATGAAGATTTCACTGGGGATCAAGTAAACGGCAGGACAGCTAAGTTTGAATTTCTGGAGCTGAATGAAGGGATTGATCGGGAGAGCGATGAAGTGCTGACAAAGACGGACTGCATCAACCTGTTTTATAACCTTCTGAGGACGGAGCCCAAGGGGTCCTCAACTATTTACGGAAGCATCCTGGACTGCGAGCTGACAGACGATGGCGAGATCAATCCGCTGAATATGGTGGACAACAGTATGACCGGCCCGAAGCTGGTGCGCAGAACCCAGAACCTTACCAGCATTATCCCCTTTGATGTGTCGGAGGCCAGCTTTTTCTTAAATGGAAGCTCTGCGCGGCTGGAGACCATCAAGAGTGCTCTCCAGAACGATGGTTTTGGAGTTATTTACTGGAATTCTTCTACAAAGACGGTCTGGTACTACTCGGCAGACAGCGATGATGAGGATACCGGCCGTGTCGTAGTCAGAGGAGAAGTAACTCACATTTACTATAATTCAGCAGAAGTGATGGTGCCCAGCGCTGTTCTTCTGGACAACGACGACGAGGATGACCCACAGGCAGAGTATGTGCTGTCTTCTTCCGAGCTGCAGTATGCCTTTTCTATGTACGGAACCGTGCAGGTGGGGGATGATGTGGTGCTGATCTGTGAGAAGACGACCAACAGCGACGGCGAGCCGAGTTACCGGGTAGTGGATTTCCTGGAAGAATAATGTGAGCAGGAGAGCAAAGATGGAAAAGAAAAGCAGAAAGAAAAAAAGAAAAGTGAAAAAGTCAGTGGTGATTCTCATCATACTGGCGGTCATCGCTGCGGCGATCGTGGCGGCAATGTCCATGAGGAGAGCAAGGCCCGTCTCTGGGGAAGCTGAGAACCAGCGAACGGCTGTCGTGACCCGGCAGAACATCACATCGGAGCTGTCTTCTTCTGGAACGCTTCAGGCAAAGGATACCTATACCATCACATCCCTGGTGGAAGGGGAAGTGCTCTCTGCTGATTTCGAGGAAGGGGATCAGGTGACAGAAGGCCAGATCCTCTATGAGATCGATCCTTCTTCAATTGATTCCCAGTTAGAATCTGCAAACAACAGTCTGGAGAGAGCTCAGAAATCTTACGCAGAGGCTCAGGCTGACTACAATGAGGCTGCATCAGAGTGGAGCGGAAATACATATAAAGCTACGGAAACCGGCTACATTAAAAACTTATATATTGAAGCTGGAGATAAGGTCAGCAACGGCTCCCAGATCGCAGATATCTACAGCGATGCCATGATGAAATTGAGAGTCCCTTTCCTGAGGGAAGAGGCAGAGCAGATTGCAGTGGGCAGCAATGCCATCATAACGCTGACTGCTACTGGAGAGCAGCTGCCGGGGATGGTTACAACTGTCAGCAGCATGGATGAGACTCTGAGCGGAGGACGGCTGGTGCGCTACGTCACCATCACGGTGGCCAACCCCGGAGGTATGACGACCGATATGGCGGCGACGGCTCAGGTGGGAGATTTTGTCTGCAGCGCGGAGGGGACCTTTACAGTATCGGTAGACAAGACTATGAGCGTTGACATGTCAGGCAATGCGAACGTACAGATAGAGACCCTTCTGGTGAGCGAAGGCGATTATGTTACAGAGGGGACGCCTATTTTTACTATTACGGCTAAATCTGCCAGCGATCTGCTGAAGAACTATGAAGATGCTATAGACCAGGCGGAGGAAAGCCTGGAAAATGCCCAGAATAATCTGGAGACAACCCAGAACAATCTGGAAAATTATACGATTACAGCGCCGATCTCTGGTGAAGTGATACAGAAAGCGGTGAAGGCGGGGGACAATATCAGCCGTTCCAGTTCCTCTGACACAACCCTGGCAGTGATTTATGATCTGTCTGCCCTGACTTTTGAGATGTCTATTGACGAGCTGGATATCCAGAGCGTGGAGGTGGGACAGAAGGTTGAGGTGACGGCAGATGCCTTTGAGGGGCAGACCTTTACGGGGACTGTGACGAATGTGAGCCTGCAAAGCAGCTACAGCAACGGGGTTACCAATTACCCGGTGACTGTGACCCTGGATGATGCGGGGGATCTGCTCCCAGGAATGAATGTGGACGGCGTCATTATTCTGGATGAGGCGGAGGATGCCCTGACCATACCGGTGGATGCGCTGATGAGAGGAAACCGGGTGTATGTCAAGGATGATACGGTTACAGAGTCTGTGGACGGAGTCCCGGCAGGTTTCCGGTCCGTGGAAGTGACGGTAGGGCTGACCAATGATGAGTATGTTGAGATCCTGGATGGCCTGTCAGAAGGAGATGAAGTCTACGTCAATGAATCCTCAGCCAGCAGCAACGGCATGATGGGCATGATGATGGGCGGCCCGGGAGGCGGCGGAATGCCCGGCGGAGGCGGCCCGGGAGGCGGCCGGCCTTGACGGCAGGTTCCTCCGGCAGAGAGATGATTGATATGTAAAAATCCAGCCGGCCAGGCCGGATTTGTCAAAGAGGGAGGATTCCATGGAAGAAAGGGAAAACAGAGAGCCGCTGATTGAGCTGAAAGACATTTATAAGATCTACCAGATGGGGGATGAGGAGGTTCGCGCCAATGACGGGATCACACTGACCATCTACAAGGGGGAGTTTGTCGCCATTGTCGGCAAATCGGGAAGCGGAAAGTCTACCCTGATGAATATTATCGGTGCTCTGGATGTGCCGACAGAAGGAGAATACCATTTGGGCGGTGAGGATGTCAGCGATATGACGGACGACGAGCTGGCAGAGATCCGCAACAAGATGATCGGTTTTATCTTCCAGCAGTACAATCTTCTTCCCAAATTGAATCTTCTGGAGAATGTAGAGCTGCCCCTTTTATATGCAGGGGTGGGAGCTGCCGAGCGGAGAGAGAGAGCCATGGCAGCTTTGGAAAAAGTAGGGTTGAAAGAAAAATACAAAAATATGCCTTCTCAGCTGTCAGGCGGCCAACAGCAGAGGGTTTCTATTGCAAGGGCCCTGGCAGGAAATCCCTCCCTGATTTTGGCGGATGAGCCGACAGGAGCTCTGGATTCCAGAACGAGCCGTGATGTGCTGAATTTTTTGAAACAGCTTAATGAAGAAGGGAATACCATCGTGATGATTACCCACGACAGTTCCATAGCTATGGAGGCCAAGAGGGTTGTCCGGATCCATGATGGGAAGATTAATTTTGACGGAGATGTAAAAGAGTATGCTGCAATCCTTTAAAATGGCCCTGAGAAGTATCAGAGGCAACAAAATGCGGTCTTTTCTGACAATGCTGGGAATTATTATCGGCGTTGCCTCTGTTATCATCCTGGTCAGTGTGGTCAATGCCTATATGTCCACGGTGGTAGAAAGTTTTGCCAGCATGGGCGTCAACCGGATGACTGTCCGGGTGACCAATATTGAGACCAGGTCAGTCAGTGATGATGACATGTACGGATTTTACGAAGAGCATAAGGATCTTTTTGCCCAAATGACCCCGCAGGTTTCGGTTGCTACGGTTATCAAGCATGGAAACGACAATCTGTCTGCTACCAGTGTAGGAGGTTACAGTGAGGAATATCTGGATATGATGGGCTATGATTTGGCCGTAGGGCGGAATATTCAGTATTCGGACATTATGAGCCGGCAGAAAGTCTGTGTGGTAGGATATTTTGTAGCCAATGAGCTGTACGGAGGCGTAGAGGCCGCTTTAAACCAGACTCTAAAGATCGGCGGATATGCGTTTAAGATTGTAGGTGTGGTAGAGCGCCAGGATGAGGATGAGCTGGAAGAAGGCGGGACGGATGATTTCGTCTGGATGCCCTACAGCGTTGCGACAAAGATGTCCAGGAATGCAGATATTACAAACTATATTTTTGCAACCAACAGTACGGACGATACAGAAGAATGCAAAGACCTTCTGGAGGAATTTCTCCAGGGAATCTTTAAGGACGACGATCTGTATAATGTCACTGCCAACAGCGAGATGCTGGATTCTCTAAATGAGCAGATTGGTATGATGTCTGCCATGCTGGGAGGCATTGCCGGGATCTCCCTGCTGGTAGCAGGTGTCGGCGTTATGAACATCATGCTGGTTTCTGTTACGGAGAGAACCCGGGAGATTGGCATCCGCAAATCTCTGGGGGCAAAGAAACGTGTGATTATGCAGCAGTTTGTCATCGAGGCCGCAGTGACCAGCTCCATGGGAGGTGTTATCGGCATTCTGGTAGGAAGTGTGGCGACCAGGCTGGTGGGTTCTCTCATGGGAATCACGGCCAATCCGACCTTCGGAGCGATCCTGATCTCCTTCAGCGTATCAGTCGGCATCGGATTATTGTTCGGCTATATGCCAGCAAACAGGGCCGCCCGGCTCAATCCGATAGATGCTCTGAGGAGTGAGTAAGCAAAAAGAAAGATAAGACATGGGGCACCGTGCAGCCGGCATCCCATGTCTTATTTTTAAAAAGAAGTATCTTTTTTGGGAAGAATACGGTATACTAGTAAATCATAGCGTCAGACAAATGGAGATTGGGAGGTGACCCATGGGCAGAGGAGGCGCATCAGGGGGAAGAGGCGGAAGGCCAGGGAGAAGCAGTTCCAGCCATTCCAGCTCTTCCAGAAGTTTTTCAGGGAGATCAAGATCAAGTACATCATCAGGCAGAGGCGGAAGACCCCTTAGGGGAGCTGGTCCTTCATTTGGACCCGGGCCGTTCAGACAGCCCAGAGCACCCAGACCGCCGAGGCCGCCCAGACCGCCCCGAAGAGAATGGATCTTCTGGGGAAGACCAAGAGTCTACGGCAGGCCCAGGTATGAAGGAGTGGGGGCCGGGCTCCTCTCAGCCGCTGTTATTTTCCTGATCGTGATTTGCTGTATGTTTTTTATGGCAAGGCCATCCGGCTGGAAAACCAGCAGCAACGGGGAGGTGACCGTCAGCACGGTAAACCGGGAGCCTCTTCCGTCCGGGAGCTGTGTGGAAAGTACGGAATGGTTTGAAGATCATTCTGGCTGGATCACAAACAAGTCAGAGATGATCCGGGGATTGAGAAAATTCTACGAGGACACAGGGGTGCAGCCCTATGTGATTATTACGGACCAGGTCAATGGGAAAGGTGCAGACCTTACAGACGGGGAGGCCGAGAGCTATCTGCAGGAAACCTATGATTCGCTGTTTCAGGATGAGGGGCACCTGATTTTCCTGTTCATGGAATATGCGGCGGGCCAGTACAAAGAGTACCTGTACATAGGGAATCAGGCGTCTTCCGTGATCGACGAGGAGGCTCAGGAGATCATCTATGATTACGCGGATTACTATTATACATCGGACCTGGATGACAATGAATACTTTTCTGAGGTATTTGAGAAGGCCGGCCAGCGGATTATGAGAAAGACAACGACATCGAAAGATATTTTGATGGGGGTTGTGATTGCAGTCGGTGCCGTTGCGGTGATTGCAGTCTGCGGCTGCGTGATTGTAAATAAAAAGCGTGCAGATGCGAAAGCGGCGGAAGAGAAGCGAAAAATCTTGGAGACACCGATTGAAAATCTTGCAGATGCTGAGCTGAAAGAAAAATATAGTGAGAAGAAGGAGGAGTAGATTGTGGCAACTGTTTTTGAGAGAATCAGTTTGATTGTAAAATCAAATGTAAACGATTTACTGACCCGTTTTGAGGATCCGGAGAAGATCATTGACCAATGCCTGGTTGATGCAAAAGAAGAGTATGCGGTGATGCTGAAGGAGACGGCTTCCGTAAAAGGCAGCCTGACTGTGGCCAGGAAGAAGCTGGATGAGCTGAAAGGGGAGGAGGCCCAATGGCAGTCGATCGCGGAGAAGGCAGTAAAAGCCGGAAACGACGGTGATGCCAGAAAAGCTCTGCAGAATATGATGGAGGCAAAGAGTCAGAGCGAAGCCCAGCAGGAGGATGTAGATAAATGTGAAGAGGCGGCCGAAAAAGCGGAGGCTGCCCTCAATTCCTTTGCAGATCAGATCCGCGGGATGGAGATGAAAAAGGAAGAATTGAAATCCAAGGCCGTGGCAGCCAGAAGCCAGCAGAAGGCCAATGAGCTGAAATCCAGGAATGTAGCTGGAAGCCTGAGCAAATTCAATGAGATGGCTGAGAGAATCGATGCAGATTTGGCCGCTCAGGAGGCTATGGCGGAGTTGACAGGGGCGGAAGATGCGGCAGAGGAAGATTTGAAGGCGAAGTATTCTGCTCCCGATGTGGATGATGCCCTGGCAGAATTAAAAAAGAAATTGGGAATGGAGTAGCGCGCGCTGTCCCCGCTGGAAAATTCTGCGCAGAAGAACAGAAATTCCGGCGGGGATATTTTCATTTGATTTTGGAAATTTTGAGTGCTGAAACGAGGAGGAAGAGATGAAAGTAGCTGACATGCACTGCGATACCATAGGCGAGCTTTACCGGCTCAGACAAGAGGGAATAGAGGCTTCTCTGGCAGAGAACGGCCTGCATGTGGCCCTTGACAAGATGGAGGCCGGGGATTACGGCCTGCAGAATTTCGCTCTTTTTATCTGCCTTAAGGACAATGAGCGGCCATTTGAGCAGGCGATGGAGATGGCAGACCTTTTTTACCAGGAGATGGATCAAAACCGGAACCGGATCCGCCCAGTCACAACCTGGGGCGAGATTGAAGAAAACTGGGGCGCCGGGAGGATGTCGGCCCTTCTGACCATTGAGGAGGGGGATGTCTGCCTAGGCAGGCTGGAGCTGCTGAGAGATTTCTACCGCCTGGGAGTGCGGATGATGACGCTCACCTGGAACTACCCAAACCGACTGGCCTGGCCAAACCGCATCGTGTGGGATGGACCGGACGCCGGAAAAACAGTTCCGGACACGGAGCATGGGCTGACAGAGACCGGGATCGCTTTTCTGGAAGAGATGGAGCGCCTGGGTATGATCATAGATATCTCCCACTTAAACGACCGCGGCATTCAGGATGTGTTTGCCCACACAAAGAAGCCCTTTGTGGCCAGCCATTCCAATGCCAGGGCTGCGGCATCCCACCCGAGAAACCTCACAGACGGGATGATTCGGAAGCTGGCAGACCGGGGCGGCGTGATGGGAATCAATTTCTGCGCCGCTTTTCTGAGAGACTGGGAGAGGGAGGAGGATGAGGTGAGCCTGGTGGAAGATATGGTTCGCCACATTAAGCATATCAGACAGGTAGGAGGGATCGGCTGCATTGGCCTGGGCTCTGATTTTGATGGGATCGGAGGCCGTTTGGAGCTGTCCTCAGCGGCTGCTCTGCCCAAACTGGCCCAGGCCATGGAGAAAGCCGGCTTTACTACGTCAGAGATCGAGGCAGTATTTTACAGAAATGTGCTGAACCTGTACCGGGAACTGCTGTCATAGACATAATTTTACATAAATTTTACATTCGCCATAGAAAGACTTTACATTGTGCTGATAGAGTGAAAATATAATGGTAAGGTTCTGCCCGAAAGGGCATCTGCCAAAAGCGTAATGGTTTCGCCGTGCCATTCATACTTGGACGGATGCGGCAAAATTGCCAATATAAAAGGAATTGGCCGTCAAATGATTCTGCAGGGCGGAACGGTTACTCAAAATCATGGGAAAATAATATGGAGGAAAGTATGAAGATTGAAGCACTTGGCGTATTGTTCCAATTTATTGGCGGCCTGGGAATGTTCCTGTATGGAATGAATCAGATGGCAGACGGCCTGCAGAAGTCTGCGGGGCACAGAATGCAGAGGCTGCTGGAGGTATTGACCTCAAACCGTCTGATGGGAGTGCTCCTGGGAGCCGGGATTACGGCCATCATCCAGAGCAGCTCTGCAACGACTGTTATGGTAGTTGGATTTGTAAATGCGGGGATTATGAACTTAGCTCAGGCGGTTGGGGTCATCATGGGCGCCAATATCGGTACTACGGTGACGAGCTGGATCGTTTCTATGAGTGAGTGGGGAGAGATCTTAAAGCCTGATTTCTTTGCGCCCCTGTTAGTAGGAATCGGCGCCGCTGTGATCATGTTCGCAAAAGATTCGAAGAAGAAGGATATCGGCGAGATCATAACGGGATTTGGCTTTCTCTTTGTCGGTCTGACGTTTATGTCCTCATCCATTGAGCCTTACAAGGATGCACCAATCTTTTCACAGATTTTTACCGTGCTGGGAAAGAACCCGCTGTTGGGAATTCTGGCAGGAACCGTGGTGACAGCCATCATCCAGAGCTCGTCTGCATCTGTGGGTATTCTTCAGACCCTTGCTTTCAACGGAATTGTAAACTGGCAGTCAGCTATCTTTATCACTCTTGGACAGAATATCGGCACCTGTATTACGGCGATCCTGTCTAGTATCGGTGCCAACAGGACAGCAAAAAGGGCGGCAGTTGTTCACCTGCTCTTTAACGTAGTGGGAACGGTTATTTTTGGAATCGCGATGGCGATTGTCTTTGCTATGAACCCTGTCCTGGCCAATTCAACGATTACCAGTGTGGATATCTCCATTTTCCATACTTCCTTTAATACGATCAACACGATTATTCTCTTCCCCTTTGCCAATCTTCTGGTGAAGGCGTCAGGCTTTTTGGTGCCGAAGAAAAAGGGCGAGGAGGACGAAAATGCTCCGGATCAGGAAATGTCCCGCCATCTGGACGCACGTATTTTGGAAACCCCCTCTCTGGCCATCGAGCAGATCCAGCATGAGATCATTGCTATGGGAGAGACGGTGAAGGATAATCTGAGGCTTGCCGCCGATGCCCTTCTGCACAACACAGAAGCCAGCGCTGAACAGGTCTATAAAAATGAGAAAATCATCAATAACATGCAGAAGATCCTTACCGGATACCTGGTTCAGATCAATAATCATTCCCTGAATGATGAGCAGCACCTTTTGGTAAAGAACTTGTTTTATTCCATCAATGATCTGGAACGGATGGGTGACCACTGTGAAAACCTTGCAGAGCTGGCAGATGAAAAGAGAAAGAGCGGTATCGTCTTCTCCGGTGAGGCATCCCAGGAGATGGACAATATGATCCGATCTGTCGAGGAGGCCGTGGACAGCGCTGTGGCTGCCAGGAAGGAACACGATATGACGCTGGTGCGCCAGGTATTCCGCAAGGAGGAAGAGGTGGACAGCCTGGAGGAGGATCTGAGAGAAAACCATATGCAGCGGCTGGCTGACATGGAATGTACAATGGAAAACGGCGTGATCTTTTTAGACGCCGTCAGCAACCTGGAGAGAATTTCTGACCATGCAGTGAATATAGCTGGTTATGTCAAGGAGGAGTCGGCATGGAGCGGATCTATGTAATTGAAGACGATGAGAATATCCAAAACCTTTTGAAAGTATCTCTGGAAAGTTTTGGATATGAGGCGGAATGTTTTGAAACTGCTGAGGAGGGACTGAAACGGATTGAGGAGAATCCTCCCTCTCTGGTGATCTTTGACTGGATGCTGCCCGGAATGGATGGGGTCACTGCCATCCGGAAACTGAGAAGGACAGAGGCCGGAAGCCGTCTCCCGATTATGCTCCTGACAGCGAAAGAGCGGGAGATGGATAAGGTGACTGGTCTGGACTGCGGTGCAGATGACTATATGGTCAAGCCCTTCGGCGTACTGGAATTGGGGGCCAGGATCCGCGGCCTCCTGAGGAGGAGTGGGCGCCAGGAGAGCAGCGACACCCTGGAAGTCGGCAGGCTGAAGATCGAGAAATCGGTCCGGGAGGTCTATTTTGGCGGAAATCCCGTCCGGCTTACCTTAAAGGAATTTGAACTGCTGTGGTATCTGGCCCAGAACCGGAACCGTGTGGTGACCCGGGAAGAGCTTTTGGATCACGTCTGGGGATACGAGTACGCCGGGGAAACCAGAACCCTGGATATGCATATCCGGACTCTGCGTCAGAAACTGGGGGAGGAAGGGGCCTCCTATGTTATGACAATCCGGGGTGTTGGCTACCGGCTGGTTGTGCCGGAAGAAAAATAAGGTGAGGCTGAATGCAGAAAACCATTCTGAAAAAATTTATACAGGTTCTTTTGGTTGCCCTCCTGCTGAACAGCGTTATTTTTTACATAGCAAGCAGCAGTGCGATGCAGGAGACAGCCAGAAAAGATATGCTTTACACATTGAGGGCTTTGGACAGCCTGCTGGATTACTCCGGCGATTTGGAGGAACAGATTGCTCTGCTGGAAGCTGCCTCTGATGAAAACCAAAACCGGTTTACCATTATCCGTTCTGACGGGGAGGTGCTGGTGGACAGCGGCCTGGAGGGGTCAGAAGGTCTGGACAATCATCTGGAGCGGGAAGAGGTCCAGGAAGCTCTCAAGAAGGGAACAGGGGAGGCTACCCGCCGTTCTTCCACTCTTGGAAGGGACATGATTTATGTGGCTTATTATTCCCAGAAGAGCGGCTTGATTCTTCGGCTGGCGGCTCCCTACCTCGGCCTCAGCGAATATCTTCCCATGTTTCTGCCAGCTGCCTGGCTCAGCTTTGCAGTGGCTCTCCTGGCTTCCTTTATGACAACGGAGCATTTTGTCTCAACTGTCACCCGGCCTCTGAGGGAGATTGCGGGGGAGATGGAGAAGATGAAGGGCAACGGAGAGCTGTTTCACTTTGAGCCCTGCCAGTATCCGGAGATTAATATCATTGGAAGCACCACAGTGGCCATGAGCAGTAAGGTTCGGGAGTATTTAAAACAGATTGAGCAGCAGGGCAAGATAAGGGAAGAATTTTTCAGCAATGCCTCCCATGAGCTGAAGACGCCGATCACTTCCATTCAGGGCTATGCAGAGCTTTTGGAGAGCGGCCTGATACAGGATGAAGCCATGCGCCAGGATTTTATACACAGGATCCGGATGGAGGCTTCCAACATGACCAGCCTGATCAACGATATCCTGATGATTTCTAGGCTGGAATCCCGGGAGGCCAGACTGTCCTATGTCAATGTGGATCTGAAGCGGATTGTAGATGAGGTGGTGGATTCCCTGCAGCCTATGGCAGATAAAAATCAGATATATGTCCATAAGAGGTGTGACCCTGCAGTGATCTGGGCGGATGAGAAGCAGATGCGGGAATTGATCAGCAATCTGGTCTCCAATGCAGTGAAATACAACCGGCAGGGAGGCCAGGTTTGGGTTGTAGTGAAAGATGAGAAAGAAGCCTCATCCGTTGTTATTCAGGTGAGGGACAATGGGATGGGGATTCCGGAGGAGTCTCTCCCCAGGATTTTTGAGCGTTTCTACCGGGTGGAGAAGGGAAGAAGCAAGAAGGCTGGGGGAACGGGCCTTGGCCTTGCCATTGTCAAACATATCGTTACCTACTATAAGGGAACAATAGATGTAAAGTCGAAACTGGATGAGGGAACCGAATTTACTGTGCGCCTGCCTGCGTAATGAAGGCAGGCGTTCTGCAGTTTTAGGCGTCTGTAAAGCTCTGGCAGCGGGGAAAAAACTATTTTCATTTTCAGCTGCCTGTGGTATACTAGGCGGTAGTTTGTTGATAAAGAGATAGAAGAAAGCAAGAAGGAATGATTTGATTTATGCTGGACAATAAAGATTATATCAGCCGGCTCAACAAGGCCAGAAGAAGACGAAACCGCAGATTTGATCCAACATATCTCCTGATCGGTTTGGCAGTGGTCTTGGTTCTGGCTCTGCTGATCGGGGGAGGTGTCTTTCTGTCCCGAAGACTGAGGCCGGCTCTCTCAGGTCAGGGACAGGCCCGAGACGGGGAGGAGACTGAGGCATCTGCGGAGGCGGAGGTGACGGAAGCTCCCACCCTCTCGGAGGAGGAGATAGAGGCCCAGGAGTTGGAAGCAGCCATCGATGGCGTGCTGGGATCCTATCAAAATCTGGGAATTGTCCAGGTGTCTGGATATTTGAATATTCGGGAGACACCGGCATCTGACGGAAAAGTGATTGGAAAGCTGGATGGGGACAGCGCATGCGATATCCTAGACACGGAGGGGGACTGGCACCATATCAGTTCCGGCGGATTGACCGGCTATATTCACAAAGATTACGTGCTGACAGGGGATGAGGCCAAGGAAAAAGCCAGAACGCTGGTAAAGAAGATGGCCATTATTACCGGAGACAGCGTCAATATTCGTCAGGAACCAGTGATCGATCCGGCCAATGTCATCGGAAATGCAGTCCAGGATGAAAGGTACGTGGTGGAGGATGAGATAGACGGGTGGATCCTGACAACGGCCGGCTACATTTCCGCCGATTACGCTGAGGTAGAGTATGGGCTGAACGAGGCCAGAAAGCTGGACATCCAGTCTATGGCGATCAATCAGTATACGAATCTGGTCATCTCGAAGGTAGACACATACTTAAATGTCAGAGAAGAACCGTCTACAGACGGAAAGATCATCGGAAAGATGACCAGCAAAGCTGCAGGTGAGATTCTGGACAGTTCTACAGAGGGCTGGTACCATATTAAATCCGGCAATATTATCGGGTACATCACGGCTGATCCGCAGTATACTGCTACGGGCCAGGAGGCCAAGGATATCGCCATGGGGACTGCCACCCTGATGGCAATCGTTAATACAGATATGCTGAATGTCCGTACAGAACCGTCAACAGATGCCAAAATATGGACCCAGATATCCAAAGAGGAGCGTTACCCTGTTCTCAGCCAGCTTGACGGCTGGGTGGAGATTGAGCTGGATGCCGGGGACAGCGAGGACGGCGAGGTGGACAGAGCTTACGTTTCCACCAGGGACAACAATGTGGAGGTCCGGTACGCCTTGAATGAGGCAATCAAGTTCTCCCCCCTGGAGGAGGCAGCCAATGCATCCGCATCCCGCAGGGCAAAGATTGTCAATTACGCCCTTCAGTTTGTGGGCAATCCTTACGTATGGGGAGGCACCAGCCTGACCAACGGTGTAGACTGCTCCGGCTTTACTATGCAGGTATATAAAAACTTCGGAATTTCCCTGCCTCACTATTCTGGGTCTCAGGCTCAGATGGGAAAGGCAATCAGCTCCAGTGAAATGCGGCCGGGAGATCTGATTTTCTACGCCAACAGCTCCGGAACGGTTAACCATGTGGCGATGTATATTGGAAATGGACAGATCGTCCACGCAGCAAGCCGCAGGAGCGGAATCAAGATTTCCACATGGAATTACAGGAAGGTAAAGACAATACGAAATATACTTGGAGATTAAGGGGGATCATAAACATGAAAAACAATTACCTTGCACAATTTTTTGGAAAATCCCAGAATTATACCGATATTCCTAACCGGCTTTATGCAGAGTACAATGTGAAGAAAGGGCTGCGGAATGAAGACGGAACCGGCGTCAGAATCGGCCTGACAAAAGTATCTGATGTAGTGGGATACACCCAGAAAGAGGGAAAAAAGGAGGATGCTCCCGGTGACCTGTATTATCGGGGCTACAGCATCCGGGATCTGATCGCAAACAAGCAGCCGACACATGGCTATGAGGAGATCTGTTTTCTCCTTCTCTTCGGATATCTGCCGAAGAAAGAGGAGCTGTCCCGTTTTTGCGACGTTCTGAAGGAGATGTATGAGCTTCCGTATGAGTTTTTGGAGACCAATATTCTCCGCACGCCGGCTAAAAACTTGATGAATAAGCTCCAGCAGGCTGTTCTGGCGTTGTATAATTATGACGATGAGCCGGATGATATCGATGAATATAAGACACTGATCAAGGGCGTCAACCTGATTGCAAAGATGCCGTCCATTATCTGCTACGAGTATGTCAGCAAGATGCATTATTTTAACCGCCAGAGCCTGGTGCTCCATTATCCCAAAAAAGAGTATTCCATTGCGGAAAATATTTTATATATGCTGAGGGAGGACCGGAAGTTTACAGAAAAAGAGGCTAATCTTTTGGATGTCCTTTTGATGCTCCACGCAGATCACGGCGGCGGAAATAATTCCACCTTTACCAATGTGGTGATCTCCTCCACAGGAACGGACATCTACTCTACGATCTGCGGATCAATCGGCTCTTTAAAGGGGCCGCGCCACGGCGGGGCCAACATTAAGGTTTCAGAGATGATGGATCAGGTGATCTCCGAGGTCGGCTATACCGCGGACCGGAAGGCAGTGAAGGCAGTCATCCGCAAGATTACCGGCAAGGAACTGTATGACCGCACAGGTCTGGTATACGGCTTTGGCCATGCTGTCTACACCATCTCGGATCCGCGAGCTGAGCTTCTGCGGGATGTCTGTGAAAACGTGGCCAAGGAGCAGGGAAAGACAAAGGAATTTGCTTTCTATAAATTATTTGAGGACTGTGTAAAGGAAGTTATCAAAGAGGATAAGGGCCGGAATATTCCTACCAATGTGGACTATTACAGCGGCTTTGCCTACGATATGCTGCGGATTCCGAGAGAGCTTTATACGCCTCTCTTTGTCACCAGCAGGCTGGTAGGCTGGCTGGCCCATAATATTGAAAATAAGCTGTACGACGGCAGGATTATGCGCCCGGCGACGAAATACGTAGGAGAGAACGTAGAGTTCGTGAAAGCAGACGAGCGCTAGGAGCCGCAAATGGTTTAAAAGTCATAACGCGTTCTCCCGATGAGCTATGATTTTTAAACCATTTTTGTTCTGTGCAAGTAAGAGATGCAGCTTAGAGAATTCAGCGGTTTAACACCAGAAAAGGGGGATCAGATGAAGCGGATTATAGGGATCACCGGAGGGGTCGGCGCGGGCAAGAGCCGGGTGCTGCAGATATTGAAGGACGATTTTGGGGCCAGAGTGATTTTGACAGACCAGGCAGCTCACAAGCTGATGGAAAAAGGGGAGAGAGGCTGGCAGGAAGTGAAACATGCTCTGGGAAATGATATTTTAGCCCCAGATGGATCCATCGACAGAAAACGCCTGGCAGACCGAATTTTTTCTGATGAGAAGGCCCGGGAGACTGTCAATTCCATTATCCATCCGATGGTGTGGGAGGAGGTCTTCCGGGAGGCCCGGGAGGCGCCGGAAGATTTGGTGGCAGTGGAATCTGCCCTGATGGGAAAAGATCAGCGTGACAATTTCAGTGAAATGTGGTATGTTTATACTTCAGTAGAGGAACGGGTGGCACGGCTTATGAGGGACAGAGGATATACCAGGGAAAAGTCTCTCAGCATTATCAAAAGCCAGGCTTCCGAGTCGGAGTTTCGGGAAATATGCAGCCAGATAATCGACAATAATGGCTCGCTGGAGGAGACCAGAGCGCAGATTAGGCAGCTTTTCAATAGGAATGAGTAAAGGAACAGGCAGGATGAGATTTGTAAGTATTGCAAGCGGGAGCAGCGGAAACTGTATCTATGTGGGCTCAGATGAGAGCCATTTGCTGATCGATGCCGGCATCAGCGGAAAACGGATTGAGCAGGGCCTCAATGAGATTGGGATCAAAGGGACAGAGCTCAATGGAATTTTGATTACCCACGAACATTCCGACCACATCAAAGGGTTGGGGGTTCTGGCACGAAAATTTGGGATTCCCATTTACGGGACGGCAGGGACTCTGGAGGAGATTGAGAAAAACACTTCTCTGGGATCCTTTGACAAGGAACTTTTGACGCCGATCCTGCCGGATGTAGAGTTTACTGCCGGCGATATGGTGATCCAGCCATTTCGTGTGGACCATGATGCGGCAGACCCCGTGGCCTACCGGGTAAAGAGCAAGGGAAAGTCCATCGCGGTGGCGACGGATATGGGCCATTTTGACCAGTATATTATCAACCATCTTCAGAATCTGGACGCGGTCCTGCTGGAATCCAACCACGATGTGCGAATGTTGGAGACCGGTCCTTACCCGTATTACCTGAAAAGGAGAATTTTGGGGGATCACGGCCACCTTTCCAATGAAAATGCGGGCAGACTGCTCTGCCAGATCCTTCACGATGGTCTGAAGCACATTTTTTTGGGCCACCTGAGCAAGGAAAATAATTATGAGGAGCTGGCCTACGAAACGGTCCGTCTGGAGATCACAGAGGGAGATACCCCCTACAAGGCAGAAGATTTTTCGATCAGCGTGGCCGGAAGGGAGCGAATGTCCCAGATTGTTACAGTTTAGCCTGCCTGAATGGAAATGAGAGAAAAGGAGAACGCATATGAATAAGGTAATCATTACGGTAGTAGGAAAAGACACAGTGGGTATCATCGGGAAGGTCTGCACATATCTGGCAGAGAATCAGGTCAATATCCTGGACATCTCCCAGACCATTGTTCAGGGCTTTTTTAATATGATGATGATTGTGGATATGGAAAATGCTGCGGCATCTTTTGAGGCGGTGGCCAGCGGCCTGGATGAGATTGGACAGGAGATCGGCGTTTCCATCAAGTGCCAGAGAGAAGAAATTTTTACAAAGATGCACCGGATTTAAAAGAAAGGCGGGCTTTCCATGATAAATATATATGAAGTAAACGAGACCAATAAGATGATCGAACAGGAAAACCTGGATGTCCGGACCATCACGCTGGGCATCAGCCTTCTGGACTGTGCAGACGGGAACCTGGATGCGGTCAATGAAAAAATATACCGGAAGATTACGTCCCTGGCCAAAAATCTTGTGGCGACTGGCGAGGAGATCTCCAGAGATTACGGAATTCCCATTGTAAATAAAAGGATATCTGTGACCCCCATCGCCCTGGTTGGCGCTGCTGCCTGCAGGACACCGGAGGATTTCGTCACGATCGCCAAAACTCTGGACCGGGCGGCAAAAGAAGTCGGGGTTAATTTTATCGGCGGCTATTCCGCGCTGGTCAATAAAGGGATGACAACGGCAGACCGGAATCTTATGCTCTCAATTCCCCAGGCTTTGGCGGAGACAGAGCGGGTCTGCAGCTCCGTGAATGTAGGGTCCACGAAAACGGGTCTGGATATGGATGCCATCCGGCTGATGGGCGAGATTGTGAAGAAAACGGCAGAGGCGACCAAGGAGAAAGATTCTCTTGGCTGTGCCAAGCTGGTGGTATTCTGCAATGCGCCGGACGACAATCCCTTTATGGCGGGAGCCTTCCATGGTGTTACAGAGGCAGATGCCATCATCAATGTGGGTGTCAGCGGCCCTGGCGTAGTCAAGACGGCTTTGGAGCAGGCAAGAGGAGAAAATTTTGAGGTTCTCTGTGAGACCATAAAGAAAATTGCTTTTAAGATCACCAGGGTAGGTCAGCTGGTAGCTCAGGAGGCGTCCAGAAGGCTGGGGGTTCCGTTTGGTATCATTGACCTTTCTCTGGCCCCTACTCCCGCTATTGGAGACAGTGTGGCGGAGATTTTGGAGGAGATCGGTCTGGAGCGTGTAGGTGCCCCCGGAACGACAGCGGCTCTGGCTATGCTCAATGATCAGGTTAAAAAAGGCGGAATCATGGCGTCTTCCTATGTAGGCGGCCTGTCAGGAGCGTTCATCCCGGTCAGCGAGGATCAGGGGATGATTGATGCGGTGGCAGCAGGGGCATTGACTCTGGAGAAGCTGGAGGCGATGACCTGCGTATGTTCAGTGGGGCTGGACATGATTGCGATCCCGGGAGATACGCCCGATACTACCATTGCGGGTATTATTGCGGATGAGGCGGCTATCGGCATGATTAATCAGAAGACTACTGCAGTTCGGATTATCCCGGTTATTGGAAAAACAGTGGGAGATACCGTAGAATTCGGCGGCCTGTTGGGATATGCCCCTGTTATGCCGGTGAATCCATATTCCTGCGCAGACTTCGTAACCCGCGGCGGGCGGATCCCAGCCCCCATCCACAGCTTCAAAAACTGAGGCCTAAAGTCAGACGGCGAAGCCGGACAGCACACAGGCAAGAAACAAATAAATTTGGAGACTTGCCTGTGTGCTGTCCGGCAGCATCGGATGCTCAATCCGATGCTTCTTGCCGTTTTGCGGCAAGAAGAGAGCCGTCTGAGAGGAAGGCAAGAAACAAATGAATTTGGAGACTTGCCTGTGTGCTGTCCGGCAGCATCGGATGCTCATCCGATGCTTCTTGCCGTTTTGCGGCAAGAAGAGAGCCGTCTGAGAGAAAGGCAAGAAAATTTCATTTAGAGTCAGGCGAAATCAGAGGAGACGAGATGAAGGAAGAGCTTTCCGCTGTTTTAGAGCGGTTTTTAAATGAGAATCTGAACGGTGCAATCCTCAGCAATCCCAGACAAAAAGGCGGGGTGGTCAAGGTGCAGCTCCGCCCTGTGGCGATAAAGGGAAAATTGTATTTCCAGGCAGAGGAATTTACAGAAAAGCAAGCCTTTCACAAAAATATGGATCGGGATCAGGCTGCCCTTTATATTGAAAATGCGTTGAGAGATCAGTTTAAACAGATGGAATTGTCGTCCTCCCTGGGCTCTGCCCATGCCTTGGTCAGCAAAAAGGGAAAGATGACTGTGAAAGTAAAAAAACAGGTGCCGGGGACAGATTTAGGCGGTGCGGAAGCAGGCGTAAAGGGGGAATCTCTGGAAGCGGCATGGAAGCCATCAGAGAGCCGAGAAAAATTAGGGCATCTGGCCCATAACCGCCAGAAACGCTATATCCTGGAGGAGGGGATTCCAGTTCCTTTCCTGGTAGATTTGGGCGTTATGACGCCGGAGGGAAGAGTTGTGCGATCCCGGTACGATAAGTTCCGCCAGATCAACCGGTTTCTGGAATTTATTGAAGATGTACTGCCAAAGCTGGACAAAAGCCGGGAAAACAGGATCATTGATTTCGGATGCGGGAAATCTTATCTGACCTTTGCCATGTATTATTACCTGAAAGAGAAGATGGGGTATCCAGTCAGGATAACAGGGCTGGATTTAAAGAGAGATGTGATAGAGCACTGCAGCCGTCTGAGCCGCAAATATGGCTATGAGGATGGCCTGGATTTCGCCTGCGGCGATATTGCCGGATATGAGGGGGAGAACCATGTGGATATGGTCGTGACCCTCCACGCATGTGATACGGCTACAGATTATGCGCTGGACAAGGCGGTGCGCTGGGGAGCCAGCGTAATTCTTTCCGTCCCCTGCTGCCAGCATGAATTAAACAGACAGATGAAAAACCGGCTGCTTGAGCCGGTCTTCCAATATGGTATCATAAAAGAACGGATGGCAGCCCTCTATACTGATGCCCTGAGAGCAGAGCTTTTGGAACAGAGGGGCTACCGAACCCAGATATTAGAATTTATTGATATGGAGCACACACCTAAGAACCTTCTGATCCGGGCTGTCTATCAAGGCAGGCCAAAGCACAATGAGAGAGAGCTGAAAGAGATCATGGAATTTCTCCACATTCAGCCTTCCCTGGCCAGGCTGCTGGGACAGCAGGAGTGATGAGCGGAAAGATTCTGCGGGGATCTGGATTGTTATGGAATCATTCCAGAATGTTCCGGATATTTTGCCTGGGGACTTCCATTGGATAGCGGCCATCAAAACAGGCGCAGCACAGAGGGAGGCCGCCTGCCATCTCCGAAAGGCTTTCCAGAGGGAGATAGCCCAGAGAATCGGCTCCGATCATCCGGCAGATTTCATCGCTGGAGTGAGACGAGGCGATCAGCTGGCCTCCAGTAGGAACATCGGTTCCAAAATAGCATGGATATAAAAAAGGCGGGGACGAGATTCGTACATGGACGGATTTTGCACCCGCCTGTTTCAGCATTGAGATCAAATTTGCCATGGTCGTCCCACGGACAATGGAATCGTCTACCAGCACGATGCGTTTGCCTTCCGCCACAGATTTCAGCACACTCAGCTTCAGCCTTACACTGTTTTCCCTCTCAGCCTGACTGGGTTTGATAAAGGTTCGGCCCACATAGCTGTTTTTATAAAAGACTGTTCCAAACGGAATTCCGAGGGCCTTGGCATAACCTTGAGCCGCCGGGATCCCGGATTCCGGGACACCGGCCACAAGGTCTGCCGCAGCTGGACAGGCTTTTGCCAGACAGGCTCCTGCACGGGTTCTGGCCTCGTAGACATTGACCCCATCTATGGTGCTGTCCAGCCGGGCAAAGTAGATATATTCAAAAGCACAGTGTGCCCTGGCTCCTAAGGAGGAAATGAAGGAGGAAGACACACCGTCTTTTGTAATTGTGACAATCTCACCGGGAAGAATATCCCGGATGAATTCAGCCCCCACGGAAGAGAGCGCACAGCTCTCTGATGCCAGGATCCAGGCATGCCCGCGGCGTCCCAGGCACAGAGGCTTCAGGCCGTAGGGATCCCGAACTCCGATAAGTTTCCTGGGACTGGTGATGACCAGGGCGTAGGCACCGTGGAGCTTGGAAGCCGCCCGGCGCACAGCTTCCTCTGCAGTGGGAGCAGACAGCCGTTCCCGGGCAATCTGGAAGGCGATCACCTCCGAGTCAACGGTTGTGTGGAAGATAGCGCCGGTGTATTCCATTTCTCTTCTGAGCGCAGCGGCATTGACCAGATTTCCGTTGTGGGCCAGAGTGATGGTTCCTTTGACATAGTTCAGAACCAGCGGCTGTGCATTTTCCGCTGTGGTAGAACCGGAGGTGGCATAACGGACATGGCCGATGCCCAGGTTCCCGTGGAGTTTTGACAGAGTTTCCGACTTGAAGACCTCAGAGACCAGTCCGAGACCTTTATGAAAACATGTATTGCGGCGGGGGCCGGAAGTGTCGGAAACGGCGATGCCGCAGGACTCCTGGCCTCTATGTTGGAGAGCCATGAGCCCGCAGCAGATAGTTTCGGCGGTTTCGCCGCCGTCCAGATCGTAGATGCCAAAGACGCCGCATTCTTCCCTGGGCTTATCATCGGCAAAAGCAGGGTCATTATCAAAAGATTGGTCTATCATGGATCAAAATCCCTTTCTGTCAGCCGCCATTATACTGAGAAAAGCAGTTCATCGTAGGTAGGATAAGGCAGATAAGTATCTGGAATCAAAGATTCCGCCTTGTCTGCTGACACCCGCAAAGTATTCATCTGCTCCAGGACAGTGCGGCAGTAATAGATTGCAGCCTCCAGCGGATCGGAGATATGTTCTGCCTGAGCGGTATCAGCCGCCAGCTTTTCAACACCCGCTGCAAGGGTATCATACAGAGAAGAGAGCTCAGCCACCAGTTTTTCTTCAGATGCCGTAGAGATAGAAGGTGCAAAGGCTTTCTTCTGGGCAGCAGCCTGGGCAGTGTCTCCGGTAAAGGCCAGAAGCGGGGGCATCAGGTCTTTCTGAAGCATTTCCACCATGGTTTTGGATTCCACATGAATCGCTTTGCTGTAGTTTTCCAGCAAAATATCATACCGGGCGTGAATCTCACCCTCTGTAAAAATGTGATGCTTCGTAAACAGCTCCACATTTTTGGGAGCGATAAAATAGGGCATAGCATCAGGAAGAGCCTTCAGGTTGTACAGCCCGCGGCGTTTTGCCTCTTCAACCCATTCATCGGTATATCCGTTGCCGTTGAAGATAATCCGTTTGTGATCAGAGATGGCTTTCTTTAACAGCTTGCGAACAGCCTTCTCCATATCCTCAGACGGCGTTCCTTCCAGAGCATCAGCAAACTGGCGAACCTCCTCAGCGACCGCGGTATTCAGGACAATGTTGGGGCCAGCCACAGAGAGAGAGGAACCAGGCATACGGAACTCAAACTTATTTCCGGTAAAAGCAAAAGGTGAAGTGCGGTTCCGGTCTGTATTATCCTTCATAAAGTGAGGAAGGACATGGGCGCCTGTCTCCATCTGCACTTGAGCATGGTTGTGGAATTCAGAATCTTGTTCCAGAGATTCAACGACCCGGTTGATCTCATCGCCAAGGAATATTGACACAATAGCCGGCGGAGCTTCATTGGCTCCCAGACGGTGATCGTTTCCGGCACTGGCAACAGAGATGCGCATCAGGTCAGCATACTCATCTACAGCTTTGATGACAGCGGTGAGGAATACCAGAAATACCAGGTTGCTGCCTGGATTTTTGCCGGGATCTAACAGGTTTAGGCCCGTGTCCGTACTGATAGACCAGTTGTTGTGTTTGCCGCTGCCATTGATGCCTTCAAAAGGCTTCTCATGGATCAGGCAGGCCAGATCATGCTTATCAGCTACTTTTTTCATCATTTCCATGGTAAGCTGATTGTGGTCAACAGCTACATTGGTGGTATCATAAACCGGAGCCAGTTCGTGCTGGGCAGGAGCTACCTCATTGTGCTTAGTTTTTGCGGGAACACCCAGCTTCCACAGCTCTTCATCCAGCTCGTGCATGTAGGCAGATACTCTGGGCTTCAGAACGCCGAAATAGTGATCTTCCATTTCCTGGCCCTTTGGCGGCGCGGCGCCGATCAGGGTTCTGCCGCAGAATACCAGATCTTTCCTTGCCCGGTACAGGGCTTTGTCGATCAGGAAATATTCCTGCTCAGGCCCTACGGTTGTATTGACGCTTTTTACCTCATCGTGGCCCAAAATATGCAGCAGCCGTGTGGCTTCTTTATTGAGTGCTTCCATAGAGCGGAGGAGCGGCGTCTTTTTATCCAGAGCTTCCCCGGTGTAGGAGCAGAAAGCAGTGGGAATATACAGAGTCTGGTCCTTAATAAATGCGTAAGAAGTAGGATCCCAGGCTGTGTAGCCTCTGGCCTCGAAGGTAGCCCGCAGACCGCCGGAAGGGAAGCTGGAGGCGTCTGGTTCGCCCTTTACCAGCTCTTTTCCGGAAAAGTCCATAATAATCTCTCCGCCTCCGGTGGGGGTGATGAAACTGTCATGCTTTTCTGCTGTAATGCCGGTCATGGGCTGGAACCAGTGAGTAAAATGGGTAGCCCCATTTTCTACAGCCCATTCTTTCATAGCAACGGCCACAGCGTTTGCTACGTCAAGCTCCAGGTGGGTACCCGTCTGGATAGTTTTCTGGAGGGCGTTGTAGACGTCTTTTGGCAGCTTATTACGCATGATCTTATCGTTAAAGACCAGGCTTCCGTAAAGTTCAGGAATGTTTTTGCTCATAGGGGAAACTCCTTTCTGTTGCTGATCTTGAGACGGGGAGACTCAGCAGAGCCTCCCCGGAGGGTTATTTGCTTCGGCAGGAAAGCCAAAGGTTGTTAGGGAGCACTTCCCTGCGAAACAAAAAAAGCAAGGGGCAGGAACTCCATGTTCCAAGCGACCTTGCTTATGGGCAGTATTATACACCAAACTTTTTTCTTGTCAATAGTTTTTTGCAGAAAAATTTCACTTTACAAATGAAAAAAACCGTAGTATAGTTTAGACTTGAATTTCAAATTATAAAATATGATTCGGACAATGGCGTCAGATGCTTTTCAAAGAGCATGCTGACGCTTTTTTTCATAGGAAAGAGCGTTCCCTATGAAAAAAATGCTCCGCAGATAACGCCCTGCGGCGGGCCAATGCCGTTGGTGCGGCCTAGTCCTGCGGGGCAGGCTTCTTGATTGATCAATTTTGGAGGGAAAAGTTATGGCAGTGAAATACGTATTTGTGACAGGCGGCGTGGTGTCCGGTCTGGGAAAAGGAATTACCGCGGCATCCCTGGGAAGACTTTTAAAAGCAAGGGGATACAGTGTTACCATGCAGAAGTTTGACCCCTATATTAACGTAGATCCCGGTACGATGAATCCAATTCAGCACGGGGAAGTTTTTGTGACGGATGACGGGACGGAGACAGACCTGGATCTGGGCCATTACGAGAGATTTATCGATGAGAGCCTGGACCGGAATTCCAATGTTACCACCGGGAAGGTGTACTGGAGTGTCCTCCAAAAGGAACGCCATGGAGACTACAATGGCGGAACCGTTCAGGTGATTCCCCATATTACCAATGAGATTAAAAGCCGGTTTTACCGGGGAAAGACGCCGGATGAGGACCGGATTGCTATCATTGAGGTGGGGGGAACGGTAGGCGATATTGAGAGCCAGCCGTTTTTAGAGGCCATCCGCCAGTTTCAGCATGATGTAGGCCATGAAAATGCTATTCTGATTCATGTGACGCTGATCCCTTATTTGAAGGCATCAGGGGAGATGAAGACAAAGCCGACCCAGGCCAGTGTAAAGGAGCTTCAGGGTATGGGAATTTGGCCGGATATTTTGGTCTGCCGCTCTGAAAAGCCGCTGACGCAGGAGATCAAGGACAAAATCGCCCTGTTCTGCAATGTTCCCAGCAGCCATGTCCTCCAGAATTTGGATGTAGAATATCTGTATGAAGCTCCTCTGGCTATGGAAAAAGAACATCTGGCCCAGGTGGTTCTGGAATGTCTGAAGCTGCCGCAGCGCCAGCCAGATCTGCGGGATTGGGAAGAGATGGTGGCAGCGCTGAAGACGCCGGAGACAGAAGTGACTATCGCCCTGGTGGGAAAATACATCCAGCTCCACGATGCCTACCTGAGCGTGGTGGAAGCCTTAAAACATGGAGGAATCGCAAACCGCTGCGCGGTTCGCATGAAATGGGTGGATTCCGAGACTGTGACAAGGGAAAATGCCGGGGAAATCCTGAAGGATGTAGATGGAATCCTGGTACCTGGAGGTTTTGGAACCAGAGGAACGGAAGGAAAAATTGCTGCTATCGAGTATGCAAGAGTTCACAAGGTGCCCTATCTGGGGCTCTGCCTTGGAATGCAGCTTGCTATTGTAGAATTTGCCCGGGATGTAGTGGGCTATGCAGATGCCCACAGCATTGAACTGGCGCCGGATACTCTTCATCCAGTAATTGCCCTGATGCCGGAGCAGAATGGGCTGGAAGATATCGGAGGAACCCTCAGACTGGGGGCCTACCCCTGTGTTTTGGCAGAGGGAAGCAAAGCGCGTGAATTGTACGGGACAGAAGAAATTTTTGAACGTCACAGACACCGCTATGAAGTCAATAACGATTATAGAAATGTTTTGAAGGATCACGGGATGGTGCTGTCAGGCTTGTCGCCGGACGGCCGGATCGTGGAGATGGCGGAGCTGAAGGATCACCCATTCTTTATTGCCACTCAGGCCCATCCAGAATTTAAATCCAGACCTAACCGTCCCCATCCGCTCTTTGCCGGCTTTGTCAGGGCAGCGGAAGAGTATAAAAACAGACAGAAGGGAGAAGCCATATGAAAATGAAAATCCAGAACCAGCCTTCCGGGAAATATGGAAAGAACAGCGGACTCTATCGGCCAGAATTTGAGCACGATAACTGCGGCATCGGCGCCGTGGTCCAGATGAAAGGCATCAAAAGCCATGACACTGTAGATCAGGCTCTGCACATTGTAGAACATTTGGAGCACAGGGCCGGAAAAGATGCGGAGGGGAAAACTGGGGATGGTGTCGGCATCCTCCTGCAGATTTCTCACAAATTCTTTTCCAAAGTATGCCGAGAAGCGGGCATTGCCCTGGGCGGAGAGCGGGAATACGGAGTCGGAATGTTCTTTTTCCCCCAGGAAGAGCTAAAGAGGGGCCAGGCCCGGAAAATGTTCGAGATCATCGTAGAGAAAGAAGGCATGGAACTGCTGGGCTGGAGGAAAGTTCCGGTATGCCCGGAAGTTTTGGGACACAAAGCGCGGGAATGTATGCCCTATATCATGCAGGCTTTTATCAAAAAACCAGAGGGTGTGGCGCCTGGTCTGGAATTTGACAGAAAGCTCTACATTGCCAGACGTATTTTTGAACAGAGCAATGACAATACCTATGTGGTTTCTCTGTCCAGCCGCACGGTAGTTTATAAAGGGATGTTTTTGGTCGGACAGCTGAGAACCTTTTTTGCAGATCTGATGGATCCGGATTATGAGTCGGCCATTGCCATTGTTCATTCCAGATTCAGCACGAACACAAACCCAAGCTGGGAGAGGGCACATCCCAACCGTCTGATTGTCCACAACGGAGAAATCAATACCATCAAGGGAAATGCAGATAAGATGCTGGCCAGGGAGGAGACGATGGAATCTTCTTGCCTTGGCGAGGATCTTCACAGAGTCCTCCCAGTCATTCACAGCGGCGGATCTGATTCTGCTATGCTGGACAATACCTTGGAATTTTTGATGATGAATGGTATGGATCTGCCTCTGGCAGTGATGATCGCGATCCCGGAACCCTGGGACAACAACAAGGCTATGCCCCAGGAGGAAAGAGATTTTTACCAGTATTATGCCACTATGATGGAGCCCTGGGACGGCCCTGCGTCCATTCTTTTTTCTGACGGCGATGTGATGGGGGCAGTTTTGGACAGGAATGGCCTCCGCCCGTCCAGATATTACATTACCAGCGATGGGATGCTGATCCTGTCCTCTGAGGTTGGGGTTCTGGACGTCCCGGAGGAAAAGATCATTGTAAAGGAACGGCTGCATCCTGGAAAGATGCTGCTGGTCGATACCCGGCTGGGGAAATTGTACCGGGATGAAGAGCTGAAGCGGTATTACAGCACCAGGAAGCCTTACGGCGAGTGGCTGGATGGAGGTCTGGTCAAACTGAAGGATCTGCCGATCCCCAATAAAAGCGTGGAGCGCTACAGCGATGAGAGCCTGGCACGGCTTCAAAAGGCATTTGGATATACCTATGAGGATACCAGGGATGTGATCTACAATATGGCGCTCCACGGCTCTGAGGCTACAGGCGCTATGGGGGCAGATACCCCTCTGGCAGCTCTGTCGGATCAGTACCATCCGCTGTCTCATTATTTCTGCCAGATGTTTGCCCAGGTAACCAACCCTCCTATCGATGCCATCCGTGAAGAGGTAGTCACCAGCACCACGGTCTATGCCGGGCGGGACGGCAATCTCTTGGAAGAAAAGCCAGAGAACTGCCAGGTGCTGAAAATCAACAACCCGATCCTTACCAGCACAGATATTTTGAAGATCAAATATATGAATAAGCCTGGTTTTCACCCGGAGACGGTGCCGATTCTGTACTACAAGAGCACCCGGCTGAAGAGGGCTATCGAAAATCTTTTTGTTGAAGTGGATAAGGCGTACCGGGATGGGTGCAATATCCTGATTCTGTCTGACCGGGGCGTGGATGAGAACCATGTGGCGATTCCGTCCCTGCTGGCAGTCTCTGCGGTTCACCAGTATCTGGTCAGAACTAGAAGGAAAACTTCTCTGGCGATCATTCTGGAGACCGGGGAAGCTAGGACAGTCCACGATTTTGCGACGCTTTTAGGCTACGGAGCCTGCGGTGTCAATCCCTACCTGGCTCAGGAGACGATCCGCAAGCTGGTAGACGACGGAATGTTGGACAAGGATTACTATGCGGCAGTGGAAGACTATAATAAAGCTGTCCTCAGCGGAATCGTAAAGATTGCTTCTAAAATGGGTATCTCCACAGTCCAGTCCTATCAGGGCTCTCAGATTTTTGAGGCTATCGGCATCTCCGAGGAAGTAGTGGATCAGTACTTTACCGGAACAACCAGCAGAATCGGCGGGATCACCTTGGAAGATATTGCAAAGGCGGCAGATGACCTTCATTCCAGGGCCTTTGATCCTCTGGGGCTCTCTACAGATCTGACCCTGGACAGCGAAGGCTTCCACAAGGCAAGAAGCGACGGGGAAGAGCACAGGTACAATCCCAACACCATTCATCTGCTCCAGAAATCCACCTGGCAGAAGGATTACAGCCTGTTTAAAAAATACACGGAGATGGCAGATCAGGAAAACTGCGGAAATGTCAGAAGCCTGCTGGAATTTGCATATCCCAAGAAAGGGATTCCTCTGGAGCAGGTAGAGAGCGAGGAGTCTATCATGGTCCGGTTTAAGACGGGAGCAATGTCATACGGCTCCATCTCCCAGGAGGCCCATGAGGCTCTGGCTCTTGCCATGAACCATATTCACGGAAAGTCCAATACCGGAGAGGGCGGTGAGAGTGAGGAGCGTCTGGACTCTATGGGGACAGACCACGATCGCTCTTCAGCCATCAAGCAGGTGGCTTCCGGCCGGTTCGGCGTCACTAGCCGCTATCTGGTAAGTGCTAAGGAGATCCAGATCAAGATGGCTCAGGGCGCTAAGCCTGGGGAGGGCGGCCATCTTCCTGCAGGAAAGGTTTATCCCTGGATTGCCAAGACCCGCCACTCAACTCCGGGCGTCAGCCTGATTTCTCCGCCGCCTCACCATGATATTTACTCCATTGAGGATTTGGCGCAGCTGATCTATGATCTGAAAAATGCCAATGAGGCGGCAAGGATCTCCGTCAAGCTGGTCAGTGAGGCTGGCGTCGGGACTGTAGCCGCTGGCGTTGCCAAGGCAGGAGCTCAGGTCATTCTGGTATCAGGCTATGACGGCGGCACCGGAGCGGCGCCTGTCAGCTCCATCCACCATGCGGGTCTTCCGTGGGAGCTGGGTGTGGCGGAGACCCACCAGACTCTGATGAAAAATGGCCTGAGAAATCAGGTGGTGCTGGAGACGGACGGAAAGCTGATGACAGGCAGGGATGTTATTATAGCTGCCATGCTGGGGGCGGAGGAATACGGATTTGCTACTGCTCCCCTGATTACTCTTGGATGTGTGATGATGAGAGTCTGCAATCTGGATACCTGCCCTATGGGCGTGGCGACCCAGAACCCGGAGCTGCGGAAGCGTTTTATGGGAAAAGCTGAGTATGTGGAGAATTTCATGTACTTTATTGCCAGAGAAATGCGGGAGTATATGGCAAAATTAGGCGTGGCCACAGTGGAAGAGCTGGTAGGCCGGACCGACCTGATCCGGGTAAAAGAGACGGCGCCGGGGAGCAGAGCCTCCCGGATGGATTTGAGCGGAATTCTGGAGAATCCTTACCGGAAAACCGGGGAGAAAGAGACATTCTGCCCAGAGCTTGCCTATGATTTTAAGCTGGAAAAGACTCTGGATAAAAGGGTTTTGTTTAATGAATTTGGTGAAGCCTTAAAGAAGGGCGGCCGCAAGGAGATTTCGCTCCATGTCACAAATACGGATCGGACATTTGGAACGCTTTTCGGATCTGAGATCACCAGGAACAGCAAGGCCGGCTTTCCAGATGATACCTTTGTGGTGCACTGTACAGGCGCCGGCGGCCAGAGCTTTGGAGCGTTCATTCCTAAGGGCCTGACCTTAACTCTCTGCGGCGACTGCAATGATTATATGGGAAAAGGGCTTTCCGGAGGAAAGCTGGCCGTGTATCCGCCTAAAGGTGCCGGATACCGGGCAGACGAAAATATTGTAGCAGGAAATGTGGCTCTGTACGGCGCTACCAGCGGTGAAGCCTACATCAACGGCATTGCTGGGGAGCGCTTTGCGGTAAGAAACTCCGGGGCCAAAGCTGTGGTGGAAGGAATCGGAGACCACGGCTGCGAATATATGACAGGAGGCATGGTAGCCATCCTGGGCAAAGTAGGGAAAAACTTTGCAGCCGGCATGAGCGGCGGGATCGCTTACGTGCTGGATGAGGACAATGATTTCTATAAGTACCTGAATAAGTCCATGGTAGCAATGGAGAAAGTGGAGAGTTCCTATGAGGAACAGGAGCTGAAATCTCTGATCGAGGCTCATGTGGCGGCCACCGGATCGGAGAAGGGGCGGAAGATACTGGATCATTTTGAAGAATATCTGCCGAAATTTAAACGAATTGTCCCCCACGATTACCGGAAGATCCTGCAGCTGTGTGCAAAATACCGGGAGCAGGGCATGGACGAAGAGCAGGCTCAGATCGAAGCATTTTATGAGAGTACCAAAAGCAGGAGATAGGAGGAAGCCATGGGAAGACCAACAGGATTTTTGGAATTTGAAAGGAAAGATAAGTCAGCAGAAGCTCCTCTTGACAGAATCCGCCATTTTAAAGAGTTTTACCACCCGCTGAGCCAGGAAGATCAGCGGATCCAGGCATCCCGCTGCATGGCCTGCGGGGTTCCGTTCTGTCAGGCTGGAGTAATGATGGAGGGGATGGCTTCCGGGTGTCCTCTGCGCAATCTGGTGCCGGAGATGAACGATCTGATCGATATGGGCCAGTGGGAGGCCGCCTGGAGACGGCTGGAAAAGACCAACTGCTTTCCGGAATTTACATCCCGGGTATGTCCAGCGCTGTGTGAGGCGGCATGCACCTGCGGTGTCCACAATGGCCCGGTAGCGACAAAATCTAACGAATACGCTGTGACAGAAAAGGCTTTTCAGGAGGGGTGGGTCAGGCCCACGCCCCCTAAAAACCGCACGGGGAAAACCGTGGCTATTGTGGGAAGCGGCCCTGCGGCTCTGGCGGCAGCCAAGCTGCTGAACCAGAGAGGCCATCAGGTGACAGTATTTGAGCGCCATGACAGGGCTGGAGGTCTTCTGCGCTACGGCATTCCCAACATGAAGCTGGAGAAGGAAGTGATTGACCGCCGGATCCGCATGATGGAGGAGGAAGGAGTGACCTTTGCGGTCAATGCTGATGTAGGCCGGGAAATTCCGGCAGACAAATTGAAAAAAGAGTATGACAGAGTTCTGCTGGCCTGCGGGGCTTCCAACCCCAGGGACATTAAGGTTCCGGGAAGGGAGGCCAAGGGCATCTATTTTGCAGTAGATTTTCTGTCAGCAGTGACCAAGAGCCTTCTGGATTCAGAGCTGAGGGATCAGGCATTTCCGCCAGTGAAGGGAAAACGCGTTTTGGTCATAGGGGGAGGCGACACAGGGAATGACTGTGTGGGAACCTCAATCCGCCTGGGATGCCGCAGCGTCACTCAGTTGGAGATGATGCCGAAGCCATCAAAGGAGCGGGATCTTTCCAATCCCTGGCCAGAGTGGCCCAGGGTTCTGAAGACCGACTACGGCCAGGAGGAAGCCATCGCTGTGTTTGGCAAAGACCCCAGGGTTTACCAGACCACGGTGAAAGAATTCATCCCCGGAAAGAAGGGGGAAGTATCCAAGGCGGTTCTCCAGTCCTTGAGGGCGGAGAAGGATCCAAAGACTGGGAGGATCACAATGGTTCCCATCGAGGGGTCAGAGAAGACTGTGGATGTCGATCTGGTATTGATTGCCGCCGGATTTCTGGGAAGCGAATCCTATGTGGCCGACGCCTTTGGTGTTAAATTAAACGGCAGAGGAAATACGGCTTTTCGGGATGGAAGCTATGAAACTAATGTTCCAGGTGTGTTTACAGCAGGCGACATGAGGCGGGGACAGTCTCTTGTGGTCTGGGCTATCCGGGAAGGCCGGGAGGCGGCGAGGGCTATCGACGAATCTCTGATGGGGTATACCAACCTGTGATGACTTTTAGCCGAATCCGTCACATGGTCAATGGCAGGGGACAATAACTGCGGTGTGCGGACAGGCTTTCATAAAAAATGATTGACAATTTGAAAAGAGGTTGCTATAATACGCCCATGGAAAAAGACAAAGGCGTCCTGATCCGGGAAACCGGGTGAGTACGCCTTTTTTGTTTGATAGGAAACGTGTCCCCCTATGAATTTAAGTTCCGCAGGGGAGAATCCTAAAGAGCCGGATTCTTTTTAGGCCAAAGAAAGGAAGATTTCACCATGAAGAGCCATACCCTACAATCCGTTTTAGATGTGATCCGTGAAGAAGATGTGGAATTTGTCAGGCTTCAGTTTACAGATACATTTGGAACTTTGAAAAATATAGCGGTCACATCAGATCAAATTCCCCGGATTTTTGAGACCCCTTTTCCTATTGAGGGCAGTTCCTTCCAGAAAGGCGGCATGGGTGAAGAAGAGAGACTGTATCTGATTCCGGATCTGTCCAGCTTCGCGATTCTCCCGTGGAGACCTCAGACTGGGAGGGTGGCCAGACTTCTCTGTGATCTGTACAAGGCAGACAGAACGCCCTGCGAGGAGAGTGTACGCTATCTTCTGAGAAAAGTCTCTGATGAGGCTGCTGAAAAAGGGTATACTTTTTATGTAAAGCCGGAATGTGAGTTCTTTCTTTTCCACACAGACGATGACGGGGTTGCCACTACACTGACCCATGAGAAAGCTGGCTATCTGGATCTGAGTCCGGTGGATCTTGCAGAGAATGTCAGGAGAGATATCGTCCTGGCCTTAGAAGAGATGGGATTTCCAGTAGAGTCTTCCCACCATGAGCGGTCTGCCGGACAGCAGGAGATTGACTGCGGGTATCTGCCGGCAACTCAGGCTGCTGATCAGATTATGACGTTAAAGATGACTGTCCGGTCCATCGCCAAGCGCCACGGCCTTCACGCTACCTTTATGCCAAAACCGAAAAATGGCTGTGACGGTTCCGGAATGCACATTCAGATGAGGCTGATGAAAGACGGAAAGAATGTTCTTCTGGAAAAAGACGCTCCAGATAAGCTGAGCAGAGAAGGCATGGCCTTTATCAATGGGATCCTGAAACATTCTGCGGGCATGGCAGTGTTTACCAATCCGATTGTCAATTCCTATAAACGTTTGTCTCCGGGCTGGGGAGCCGGTGCAGAGCTCTCCTGGCCGCCGAAAGACTCGGAGTCAGTGATACGGACATGGGTAGGCTATGGAGGAAGCAGGGAGGTGGAATTGTGCAGCCCTGACTGTGCAGCCAATCCCTATCTGATTTTTGCACTGCTGCTGTCAGCCGGACTGGAAGGAATGGAAGAGGGGGAAACCTGCCGGGAACAGGATCCGCCTAAGACAGGGGGGCGTCTGCCGGCAAATTTGGGCCAGGCAATCGAAGCATTCGCGAAAGATCCATTTGCCCTGAAGATTCTGGGTGAACCGCTTACAGCAAAATATCTGAAGAAGAAGATGCAGGAATGGGACACCTATGAAAGGCTGGTGACTCCCTGGGAGGTGGAAGAGTATCTGCACCGGATTTGATGGGACAGGGGAAGATGATGTATGGACGGTATCATTATTGTGTTTTCAAAATTGGAAGATGCAAAGAAGATCCAGGCCGTTTTAAACAGGAACGGCTATGAAGAGACGACAGCCTGCTCTACAGGAGCCCAGGCACTGGGGCATCTCAGCCGCTATACAGGCGGAATCGTTATCTGCGGATACCGTTTGGCAGACATGTACTACACGGAGCTCAATGAATATCTTCCTGAAAATTTCAAAATGCTGCTGATCGGCTCTTCAAGAGCGATCAGCCAGTGTGAGGCATCCATCGTCTCGGTGGAAATGCCTCTCAAGGTTTATGATCTGATCAATACTGTCCAGATTCTGTGGGGAGAAGGCGGGAAGACCCGCAAAACAGGATCAAAATCGAAACGGTCTGCCTCAGACCGGGCAGTGATTGACAAGGCGAAGGAACTCCTGATGGAGCGGAATCACATCAGTGAGCCTGACGCCCATTATTATTTGCAGAAAATTAGTATGGATGCAGGACGATCCATGGTGGAGACCGCTAAGATGGTGCTGTGTCTGATAGAAGGAGAATAAGACAGAGATGGCAGTGTCAATCAACAAGAATTTTTTAAAACTACCAGGAAATTACCTTTTTGCTGAGATTGCCAGACGGGTAGACGAGGAGCAGAAGCAGCACCCGGGCAGAGAGATTATCCGGCTGGGCATCGGGGATGTGACCCTTCCGCTGGCCCCGGCTGTGGTGGAGGCATTAAAACAGGCTTCCGAGGAGATGGGGAGGCAGGAAACGTTTAAAGGCTATGCCCCCTATGAAGGCTATGATTTTCTCCGGGAGAAGATTGCCAGTGAAGATTACGGCCCTCTGGGCTGTGAAATATCAGCAGATGAGATTTTTGTGTCTGACGGCGCAAAGGGGGACTGCGCCAACGTTCAGGAGCTGTTTGCCCCAGACGCCAGGATTGCTATCTGCGACCCGGTTTATCCGGTATACCTGGATTCTAATGTTATGGCAGGGAGGACAGGGAAATACCAGGAGAGCACTGGGATGTTTGACCAGGTCATCTATATGCCATGTACCAGGGAAAATGGGTTTGTCCCTGAGCTGCCGAAAGAACAGCCAGATCTGATTTACCTTTGTTTCCCCAACAATCCTACAGGGGAGGCAATCTCCCTTGAAGCTCTCCAGAGATGGGTAGATTATGCTAACCAGACAGGGGCTGTGATCCTCTACGATGCCGCGTATGAGGCGTATATCTCTAATTCCCAGATCCCCCATTCGATTTATCAGTGCCAAGGGGCGAAAACCTGCGCGATTGAGATCAAGAGTTTCTCCAAAAAGGCCGGATTTACCGGTGTCCGTCTGGGCTTTATGGTCATTCCCAAGGATCTTACAAGGGACGGGGTTGCCATAAAGGATCTGTGGCTGCGGCGCCAGGGGAGTAAGTATAACGGCGTCCCCTATATTATTCAGAGAGCCGGAATGGCAGTCTATACAGATGAGGGGAAGAGACAGATCCGGGAGCAAATTGCTTACTACATGGCAAACGCCGCGGAGATTTATCAGGGCCTGAAGGCCGCCGGGTACGAGGTGTACGGCGGTGTAGATTCCCCATACGTGTGGATGAAGACACCAGGAGGAATCACCTCCTGGGACTTCTTTGACAGGCTGCTAAAAGAGGCCGGGGTCGTAGGAACTCCAGGGTCCGGTTTCGGTCCCAGCGGAGAAGGGTATTTTCGTCTGACAGCTTTTGGAACAAAAGAAAATACTCAGAAAGCGATTGACAAAATTAAAAATATGTAATATAAATTACCAAACGGCAGAGAAGGAGACCCACCCGCGGAACCTGACAGGAAATGGCGATGAGACTGAGAACGCCACCAGGGAAAGCGGAGATGGCAACACTCTGGAGCCGGCTGTTCGAAGAAAAGGGAGATCCTTTTCCTGAGGGCAGCCCGCAGGATGGGCGTTAAACATCAGAAAGAAGAGGCAGGAGGTTTCCTGCAATGCGGGTGGCACCGCGGGATAGATTCCCGTCCCGGAAGATTCGTAAGCGCGAATGTTCCGGGGCGGGTTTCTTTTATTTCCAGCAAGGTCCCGGAACTCAGAACAGGAGGCAAGGAGATTATGGAATTTATCACAGGACCAAAAAAGAAAGATGTACGGACACTAAAAGAATTGACCAGCCCCGAGTATCTGGGGAAGACCGTTACAGCAGAGGGGGCTGTCCACAGTATCCGGGATATGGGAAAGGTGGCATTCATTGGCCTCAGAAGCCGCTGCGGGCTTCTGCAGATGGTGTGGCTGGAGGATGAGACAGAATTCCCGCTGGAATTGCTGCGAGAAGGGGCCTTTATCAGAGTGACAGGAACTTTGGAACCAGAGGAGAGGGCTCCCCGCCGCATTGAGCTCCACTTAAAGACCGCTGAGATCCTTTCTGCTCCAGAGGGCCCCCTGCCCCTCCCGGTAAGCAAATGGAAAATGAGTGCTTCTCTGGAAGCGAGGCTGGACCGGAGGCCGATCTCTTTAAGAAATATTAGAGAGCGGGCAGTTTTTAAGATCCAGGAGGGGATCGTAAAGGGGTTCCGGGATTTCCTCCACAGCCAGGGCTTTACAGAGATTCACAGCCCGAAGATCGGAGCAAAGGGAGCGGAGGGCGGTTCCAACCTTTTCCGCCTGGATTATTTTCACCACCCGGCAGTGCTGGCCCAGAGCCCTCAGTTTTATAAGCAGATGATGGTCGGGGTGTTTGACAAGGTCTATGAAGTGGGGCCAGTGTTCCGGGCCGAAAAGCACAATACCAAGCGCCATCTGAATGAATACACCAGTATGGATTTTGAGATGGGCTTTATCGAAGGGTTTGAAGAGATCATGGAGATGGAGACCGCTATGATTCAGTATGTTTTCAAACTCTTGAAGGATGAGTATCAGGAAGAGTGCCGGATCCTGGAAATTCAGATTCCTAACGCAGAAACGATTCCGGCTGTCCGGTTTGATGAGGCTAAAAAACTGGTGTCTGAAACCTATGGCCGTCCGATCCGCTCCCCCTATGATCTGGAGCCGGAGGAAGAACAGTTGATCGGACGGTATTTTCAAGAGACATATGGAGCGGATTTTGTATTTGTCACCCATTACCCTTCCAAAAAGAGGCCGTTCTACGCCATGGATGATCCCCAGGATCCCAGATACACACTGAGTTTTGACTTGCTGTTTGACGGGATGGAGATCACCACAGGCGGCCAGAGAATCCATGATTATAAAATGCTGATGGAAAAGCTGAAAGCCAGAGGAATGAGCGAGGAGGGAATGGAGGAATATTTGGAAACCTTCCGGTGCGGGATGCCTCCCCATGGCGGCCTGGGAATAGGGCTGGAGCGTTTTACCGCAAAGCTGGCAGGGAAAGACAATGTCCGGGAGGCATGTCTTTTCCCAAGAGATTTAAGCAGGCTGACACCGTAGGGTAAATGAAAGGAGAGCAGAAGAATGGCACAGCAGATTGACAGTGAGATTATTGACCAGGTATCGATTCTGGCAAAACTGGAACTGACAGAGACCGAGAGGCAGCAGGCCATGGAAGATATGCAGAAGATGCTGGATTATATTGATCAGCTGAATGAGCTGGATACCAGCCAGACAGAGCCGATGCCCCACATTTTTCCGATTCAGAACGTATTTAGGGATGACGAGGCGGTAAATGGGGACGACAGGGAGGCCATGCTGAAAAATGCTCCTAAACAGAAGGACGGGCAGTATCAGGTTCCGAAGACCATCGAGTAGGAAAGCGGGAAGCGGAAAGGGGAATACCATATGGAATTGATTCAGTTTACGGCAGCAGAACTGTCGGAAAAAATCCGAAGAAAAGAGATCAGCGTTCTGGAGGCGGTAAAGGCTTCTCTGGATCAGATCAGACAGATGGAACCGGAGATCCACTCTTTTGTCACCGTGACGGAAGAGTACGCTTATAAACGGGCTCAGAAGGTAGAGAAAGGAATACGGGATGGACAGTACCGCGGCCCTCTGGCAGGGGTTCCGACAGCGGTAAAGGACAATATCTGTACAGCGGGAATTCCCACCACCTGCAGCTCAAAAATGCTGGAAGGTTTTGTACCGCCCTATTCAGCGGAAGCGGTCAGGTGTCTGGAACGGGCAGGGGCCATTATCATTGGCAAGACGAATATGGATGAATTTGCCATGGGGAGTACCACGGAGACTTCTGCTTTTGGCATCACTAGAAATCCCTGGGACCGGGAAAGAGTCCCAGGCGGTTCTTCCGGCGGCTCCTGCGCTGCAGTGGCCGCGGGGGAGGCATTTTTTGCCCTGGGGTCTGACACAGGCGGCTCCATCCGCCAGCCCAGTTCCTGGTGCGGTGTTACGGGGATGAAGCCAACCTACGGGACAGTGTCCAGAAATGGCCTCATCGCCTACGGTTCCTCCCT
This sequence comes from uncultured Lachnospiraceae bacterium, assembly GCA_944376125.1. Lineage (GTDB taxonomy): Bacteria > Bacillota > Clostridia > Lachnospirales > Lachnospiraceae > UMGS1370. Next base: position 52,938 of record CALWBQ010000034.1, on the reverse strand, counting down.
GGATCAAATTGGCCCTATTGCGAAAAATGTAAAGGACTGTGCTCTAGTTTTGGAGGCCGTGGCGTCCTGGGATCCCATGGACAGTACCTCTATGAAGCGGCAGGATCTCCGCTTTTCTGAGAACCTGACAGGTGATGTCAGGGGATTCCGGGTGGGAATTCCAAAAGAGTATGTAGGGGAAGGCGTGGAACCGGACGTTCGGAAGGCTGTAGAGCGGGCAGCAGCACTTTTGGAGGCCGCCGGGGCTGCGGTAGAGCAGTGCTCTTTAAAGAATACCCGCTATGCGATTCCAACGTACTATATCATTGCATCAGCAGAGGCCAGTTCCAATCTGTCACGGTTTGACGGCGTGAAATATGGCTACCGGGCAAGCGAGTATGAGGGACTCCATGAGATGTATAAAAGAAGCCGCTCTCAGGGATTTGGGACAGAGGTGAAGCGAAGAATTATGCTGGGATCTTTCGTACTTTCCTCTGGCTACTATGATGCCTACTATCTGAAGGCATTGAGAGCCAAAGCGGTGATCAAGGAAGAGTTTGATCAGGCATTTTCCAAGTATGATGTGATTCTGGGGCCGGCAGCACCTACGGCTGCCACCAGAATTGGAGAGAGCTTAAAGGATCCTATCCAGATGTATCTGGGCGATATCTTCACAGTTTCTGTTAATCTGGCGGGCCTTCCTGCATTGACTCTTCCCGCTGGGCTGACAGAGGACGGCCTTCCTGTAGGCGTCCAGATCATCGGCGGATGCTTCCAGGAAGGGAAGATATTTCAGGCGGCCTGCAGCCTGGAACAGGCATTAGAGCCCTGGCATATGGCTTTTGAAAAGGAGGGACATGTTCATGGCAAAACAGTATGAGACGGTAATCGGTCTGGAAGTCCATGTAGAGCTTGCCACCAAATCTAAGATATTCTGCGGCTGTTCCACCAGGTTCGGCGGTGCGCCCAACACCCAGACCTGCCCGGTTTGCGCCGGATTTCCCGGGGCACTGCCTGTGCTCAACCGGCAGGTAGTAGAATACGCCGCTGCAGTAGGGATAGCCTGCAACTGTCATATCAACCGGCTCAGCCGCTTTGACAGGAAAAATTACTTTTATCCGGATAATCCTCAAAACTATCAGATTTCCCAGTTTTATATTCCTATCTGTCAGAATGGGTGGGTAGAGATTGATACGCCGGCTGGCCCTAAAAAGATCGGTATCCACGAGATCCACATGGAGGAGGATGCCGGAAAACTGATTCATGATGAGTGGGAAGAGTCTTCCTTGGTAGATTTTAATCGCAGCGGCGTTCCTTTGATTGAGATTGTCTCAGAAGCAGATATGAGAAATGCCCAGGAAGTTATCGCTTATCTGGAGAAGCTCCGCTCTGTCATCCAGTATCTGGGCGTTTCTGACTGCAGGCTTCAGGAGGGCTCCATGAGAGCAGATGTCAATCTCTCAGTCAGAGAGGCGGGCAGCAGTGTTTTGGGAACCCGGACGGAGATGAAAAACCTGAACTCCTTCAAAGCAATCACCCATGCCATTGATGGAGAAAGGGAACGTCAGATTGAACTGCTGGAAGCAGGAAAAACGGTGATTCAGGAGACCCGCCGTTGGGATGAAAATAAAGAAAGTTCCCGGGCTATGCGCTCCAAAGAGGATGCAAAAGACTACCGGTATTTCCCTGAACCAGACCTGCCGCCGGTGGTGATCTCAGAGGAATGGCTGGAGGCCATCCGTTCCCGCCAGCCAGAATTTGCTCACGAGAGGGTAAAGCGGTATCAGGAGGAATACAAAATTTCAGAGAAAGAGGCCGTCATGGTAACGGAATACCGGAACTTGGCGGATATCTTTGAGGAGACGGCCAAGCTGACAGGGAACCCCAAAAAGTCTGTCAACTGGATGACCGGGGAGACGATGAGGCTGATCAACGACCGCGGTGTCAGGCCGGAAAAGATTCGCTTTACTCCGGCCCATCTGGCCGCTCTGATCCAGGAAACAGAAAAAGGCGAGCTGACTAACCAAGGGGCCAGAGAGGTCTTTGAGCAGATTTTTGACCGGGATCAGGAACCAACGGCTTATATCGAGGAAAAGGGGCTGAGGGTGGTAAAAAATGACGGCCTCCTGATGGAAGCCGTGCAGAGCGTGGTTGACAGCAATCCGGACGCAGTCACCCAGTACCGGGAAGGGAAGGTCAAGGTCCTCGGCTTCCTTATGGGACAGGTGATGAAGGCCATGAAGGGCAAGGCGGATCCGGAAAAAGCCAGACAGATGATGGAAGAGATTTTAAAGCAGGAGCCTTAAAAGAGAAACCTGCGGCCTCTGGATTATAGGGCCAGCATTTTTCGGGTGAATTCATTTTTCGGGGATTCCCCATACTTTTGTTGGTAAGCACACTGATAAAGGTGGCTGGCATAGAGGTCCTGGCGGAACATGGAGAGGGCATCTGGTTCCAGGCTCTTGACAGCAGCCGCAGGGCTGTAGACCAGGGGAATACGGCTGGTATATTCCAGAACAGAGAGGAGAGGGGATGCGCTCTTTTGAAAGCCCAGAATTCGGGCATAGAGAGCGTAGCCCTTCTTTTTCCATAAAGCCATCTCGCTCTTCTTCAGTCCTAAAAGGAGGTGGGTCAGCCCGCGGTTGATCCGCGTATATGTGTACTGCTTGGTCTTTAATTGGGCAGCCCTTCCCTCCCATCCGGCAAACTCTAAGAGCAGGCGTTCCAGGCGGAGAGCCATATCCGAAGAGATATCTCCATACTGACTGAGAGCTGCGGCTGCGGGATCCCCGTTTTTCAGAGACGACAGAAGAAAACTATTTAATATAGAAGAAAAGTCATCTGGCCACAAAGGTTTTGACTGAGAGAAAAGTTCTCTTGCTTCCTCCGGAATATATTGGAGGAGAGTGTGGTAAGCCCGGCTGTCAAAGAGCTGAACAAAGGAAGATGAGGGAGAAAGCTGCCGCAGAGTATTTCGAATACCGGAGGCCGATGCATGGGCCGGCTGGCCTTCCGGAGAGCCATGGACGCTGAGATCATCATGGTATCCGGCACCCTGACGCCTCAGAGTGACCGGGAGGATAGAGGAATCCTGGCGAATGATTGCCTTGCAGTATTCCAGCCCAAGGATATTGTTGGGGGATGATACCAGAGCAGCCAGAGAGGAATCCCCGCTTTCTCCATAGAGCTGCTCCAGGGCAGTCTGCCTGGCGGCTGGAAAAGTGGCTCCCTTTTTCAGTTCGTCCTGGAGAATCTGAGCATACTCGTCTGTCTCATCTACCAGAAGTTTAGCGGCAGACAAAAGCGGAATACAGTCGCCGCATTCACTGCCGAAGCACAAAAAATCGATGGTTCCCAGCCTGTCTAAAAGAGCGACCCCGCAGGAGGCAAAATCTTCTGCGCTGCTGACAGCAAAAGGCGATGGGAGTTCCAAAACCAGGTCAGCCCCGCAGGCAAGAGCCATCTCTGCCCGCGTATATTTATCGAAAATGGCCGGGCCGCCTCTCTGCACAAAGTCCCCGCTCATGGCGACCACGATAAAATCAGCGCCGGTCAGTTTTCTGGCTTGATTCAGATGGTATAAATGTCCGGTGTGAAATGGATTATATTCTGCAACGATTCCCGTTACCTTCATGGTCCTGCCTCCTTTTTTGCTCCTGGCCAACATCTCAGCGATTCCGGGTCAGGGTTTCTTACAAGACTATTATAGGAGAGAAGAAAGGGAGAGTAAAGCGGTTTTTTACCGGACGTTTTTTTGACTTGAAGACAGACGGTATGTTATAATCATACAAAGAAATGGAGGGAGGGACTTATGGAGACGAAAAAATTCAAGGATCTTGCTTTATCCAGGCTGGGGATGGGGGCCATGCGCCTGCCTGTGACCGGGAAGGAGCCGGCATCGCAGATCGATGATCCGAAAGCCCAGGAGATTATTGACTATGCTATGGCTCATGGAATCAACTATTACGACACTGCTTACGTGTACCACGGCGGAGAATCGGAAAAGTTTTTAGGGCAGGTAATGAAAAAATATCCCCGAGGAAGTTACTGTTTGGCTACTAAATATATGGCATCAGCCAATCCGGATTATAAAGGTGTATTCGAAGAGCAGCTTTCCCGGCTGCAGACGGAATACGTTGATTTTTATCTGATTCACAGTGTGACCGACCAGTCTTTCCGGCAGTATCTGGACAGCGGGTGCATCGAGTATTTCCTGGATCAGCAGGAGAGGGGGAGGATCCGCTTCCTGGGATTTTCTTCCCACGCCAGCGTGGAAAATCTGGCAGCCTTTGCAGACCATCACGCTTGGGATTTCGCACAGCTTCAGATTAATTACTTTGATTGGACCTTTAGGCGCACAGCGGAAGAATATCAAATCCTGACAGAGAGGAAGATTCCTGTCATGGTGATGGAGCCGGTGAGGGGCGGCAGGCTGGCATCCCTGACTCCTGAGACGGAGGCAGAGCTCAAAGCAGCTCACCCGGATTGGAGCATTGCTTCATGGGCTCTGCGCTGGGTGCGGAAACTCCCAAATGTGCAGGTGATCCTGAGCGGAATGTCCGATATGGAACAGATCCGGGACAACATTGCTACTTTCAATGACAGCAAAGAACTGAGCGATGCCGATGAAAAGCTGCTGATGGATGTCTGCAGGAAATTCCGCAGTCAGGTTGTGGTTCCTTGCACCTCCTGCCGCTATTGTACAGAGGGATGTCCGGCCCAGATTAACATACCGGAATATCTGAAGGTGTACAACACCGGAAAAGTAGACGGGCACAGAGCCGCAGCCGAGCAGATGCAGAAAGTGGAATCTGCAGGAAAGCCAGGCGACTGCATTGCCTGCGGCGCCTGCACTGGACACTGCCCTCAGGGGATTGATGTCCCAGCTTTGCTGAAGGAACTGACGGAGATGGTGTGAGACATGAGGCAGCCCATATAAGAGTGTATAAAATGAGATGGGCATACCGTCTAAAGGCTGGGTGCCAGGCAAAAATCACCCGTTTCCACTTCTAAAATTGGGACGGGTATGGTATAATAACCGCAGAGCGGTTATTATACCTGCGCATACCGGCTTCTGCGTTCACCGCAGAAATCCGGGCGCAGAAATCCGCCGGAGGCAGCCATGTCCCGGAGGGCATGGTATAATAACCGCGGGGTTTTCAATATCAGAAGGAGGGGATTTTTATGAAATTGGTATATGCGATTGTCAGGACGGATAATGAGGATGATGTGATTGCAGAACTGGCAAAAAACCACTTTGGCATCACAAAACTTTCCACCACCGGAGGATTCTTAAAGAAGGGAAATACGACTCTGCTGATCGGTACGGAAGATGATCAGGTAGATCAGGTGATCGATATTATCAAGAAAGAGTGTGGACAGCGCCAGAAAATTACCGTCAACGTCCCCTATATGTCTGGGGCAGCTATGGTAAATTATGGAACCATGCCCATGACAGTAGAGATCGGCGGGGCTACTATCTTTGTGACAGATGTGGACCGCTTTGAAAAAATCTAATTTATGTTTGGTAAAAAATGCAAAGTATGGCGGCAAGGTACTTGAAAATTTATTGGCAAACGCCTAAAATATGATTAGAATCATACGCGGATTGCTGTTGATTAAATTACTTTGAGTGAGGAGAGAATAAGTATCATGAAATTCATTGTTGAAACATCTGCCCGTCATGTACATGTGACTGAGGAGACTTTAAAGATTCTGTTTGGGGAGGGACATCAGCTCACCCACAAGAAGGATCTTTCCCAGCCTGGCCAGTTTGCGTGCGAAGAGAGAGTGACGGTCGTTGGGCCGAAGAAATCCTTAGAGAGAGTATCTATTTTAGGGCCTGTGAGAAAGGCTGATCAGGTAGAATTGTCCATGACGGATGCCCGCTCCATCGGTGTTGCGGCACCGATCAGAGAATCCGGGGATGTCGCTGGAAGCGGTGCCTGCAAGCTGGTAGGCCCCTGCGGCGAAGTAGAACTGAAAGAGGGCGTTATCGTTGCAAAGCGTCATATCCATGCAACTCCTGAGGATGCTGAGGCTCTGGGAGTTAAGGATAAAGATGTTGTATCCGTTAAGATTGACACAGAAGACAGAAGTTTGATCTTCGGAGATGTTGTAGTTCGTGTAAGTCCCAAATTTGCCCTGGCTATGCATATCGATACCGATGAATCCAATGCTGCAGGCTGCGGCAAGGAAGTATACGGCGAGATCGTAAAATAAATCGCAGCGGTTTAGATGGCGGGCAGGACAATGCCCGCCTAAACTGTTATAAATAATCAATCTTAAAGGAGAAGAAAAAGTACCATGAAAATTTTAGTAATCAACTGCGGAAGCTCCTCCCTGAAGTATCAGCTGATCGATATGGAACATGAGGGCGTATTGGCCAAAGGTCTGTGCGAGAGAATTAGTATTGAGGGTTCCAAATTGACCCACAAGCCTGCTGGAAAGGCTGAATTTGTAGTGGAGAGCCCGATGCCCGACCACAAGGTAGCGGTACAGATGGTTATGGATGCTTTGATGGATCCTGAGCACGGCGTAATCTCCAGCGCAGATGAGATCTCTGCTGTCGGGCACCGCGTACTGCACGGCGGTACTGTTTACAGTGATTCTATTATTGTAAATGACGATGTAAAGAAAGTGATCCGTGACTGCTTTGACTTGGGCCCGCTGCACAATCCGGCGAACCTGATTGGCATTGAGGCATGTGAGGCGGCTCTGCCTGGCAAGCCCAACGTAGCTGTATTTGACACGGCTTTTGGTATGTCAATGCCTGAGAAGGCATTTACCTATGCGATTCCCCATGAATATCTGGAGAAATACGGCATCCGCAGATACGGCTTCCATGGAACCAGCCACAAATTTGTATCCGGTGAAGCGCTGAAATTCGGCAACCTGGATCCGAAGAACGGAAGAGTCATTGTCTGCCATCTGGGCAACGGCGCCAGCGTCTCCGCATCCATCGGCGGAAAGTGCGTAGACACCAGTATGGGCCTCACCCCATTGGAAGGTCTGATCATGGGTACTAGGAGCGGCGATATCGATCCTGCAGCTGTTCAGTTTATCTGCAACCATGAGGGGAAAGATGTCAATGAAGTACTGAACATATTAAACAAAAAGTCCGGTATCCTGGGCATGAGCGGCGGCATCTCCAGCGACTTTAGAGATGTTGGAAAAGCGGCTGCAGAGGGAAATCACCTGGCAGAGGTTGCCCTGGATGCGTTTAAGTATCGTGTAGCAAAGTACATCGGAGCTTACACAGCAGCTATGAACGGTGTGGATGCCATCGCGTTTACAGCAGGTGTCGGCGAGAATGATATCAACACCAGAAAAGACATCTGCTCTTATCTGGGATATCTGGGCGTTGAAATTGATGATGAGGCCAACAACGTTCGGGGCGAGATGAGAGTGATCTCCACCCCGTCTTCCAAAGTGAAGGTAATGCTGATTCCCACCAACGAAGAGCTGGCAATCGCCAGGGAGACATTAGCTCTGGTTCAGTAAAGAAAGACAAGATGGCGGCAAAATTTTGTTGACAAATCATTCCTTTGTCTGTATAATATCATAGGTGCGTATTAGGAGATTAATATGCTGATTAACTTATCGGAGTTGTTTTCCTGCCAAGGAAAGAAGAAAACCTATACCCTACATCTTGAGATGGATCAGTTTCCTGCACCGGATGGTGTATGCGAGATTGTGGACAAGGAGCCGGTCATACTGACAGTTGTAAACGAAGGCAGCCGCCGTTTCCTTGTGAAAGGCGAGGCCAGCCTCAGTCTGGTCATGCCGTGTTCCAGATGTCTGGAACCGGTGAAAATGCCGTTCCATTTGGAGATCGATCAGGAATTAGATTTAAGTAAAACTGACGAAGAGCGGGTAGAAGCGTTGGATGAACAACCCTATATAAGCGGTTACAATCTGGATGTTGACCAACTGGTCAGCAGTGAACTGGTGTTGAATCTGCCAATGAAGGTTCTCTGCCGTGAAGACTGCAAAGGACTCTGCAATAGATGTGGCGCTAATCTCAACAAGGGTGACTGTGGCTGTGACCGACAGCCGCTGGATCCCAGAATGTCAGTTATCCAGGATATTTTTAAACAGTTTAAGGAGGTGTAAACCATGTCTATCTGCCCAAAGAATAAATCTTCCAAAGCGAGAAGAGATAGCCGTAGAGCAAACTGGAAGATGAGTGCTCCGAACTTAGTGAAGTGCAGCAAGTGCGGCGCTTTAATGATGCCTCATAGAGTATGCAAGGCCTGCGGATCTTACAATAAGAGAGAGATCGTTAAGGTTGAGGACTAAGTCGTAAAAAATGTGAGATTAAGAAAACCGGTGTTTTGTAATGCCGGTTTTCTTTTTTTGCGCTAAATACAAAGGAGACAAACCATCAAAACTTCGGAGGATTTTAAAAATCTGAAGTTTACAAAGGTGTCTCCTTTTTGGTTTATATAGAGTCGAAGATTAGAATCTCATAAGAGAAGTGGTTATGCCTGTCATGTCACAGGTTCCCAGCTCGCGAACCGTCAGACGGTCGATTTCGTCTTCGTCCAGTTCGTAGCCCAGTCCCGGTTTGGTGGGGGCATGGACATAGCCGTCCTGGTCGCAGCGAATGACATCTTTCATGCCTTTGTCAAATTCATAGCCGAGAGGCACCGGGATTTCCAAATATTTTACGTTATGGCTGGCAAGCATGACATGGAGATGTGCTGCCTGCACATGTACGGGACCATAGCTGTGGGAATCAAAACTTGTGTCGAATACTTCGCTGATCACTGCCATTCGCCTCAGGCCGGAAATGCCGCCGGTGATATCGCCAAAGGTGCGGATGGAGTCCACAGAATGTTCCGTCAGCCAGCGAACCCATCCTCGGATTCCGCCGGTGTAGCTTTCGACTGCGCTGATGGGGACGGTGAGTTTGGATTTTAACCATTTCAGCCCTTCGATATCCTCGTCTGCGATGGGAGCCTCATACCATTCGAAATTCAGTTCTTCTACTACTTTCCCCAATTTATAAGCGTCAAATTTGCTTCCCAGAAGAAGGACTTTCGGAATGCCAATGTGGTCAGCGTCCATCTAGGGGGCGGAATCACTCTGGCGGCCTTCCAAAAGGGGAGAATGATTGACGCTCTAAATGATTCAGAGGGGCCAATGGCCCCGGAGCGGGCCGGGCGCATGCCTTCCACAGAATTTTTGAAATATTACGCTGCCAGTGGGCTGGACATCGCCGCCATGGACCGGATTCTGAGAGGGGGAGGCGGATTGACTTCCTGGCTGAATACAAACAGTGCCCTTGAAGTGGAGCGGAGGATTCAGGCAGGAGATAAGGAGGCGAAGCTGGTGTACGATGCCATGTGCTATCAGGTGTCGAAGTGCATCGGGGAGATGGCGGCGGCGCTGGCGGGAGATGTGGATGCCATCGTGATCACCGGAAGCATCGCCAACTCAGACTATGTGACGGGTTATATCAGACCCAGAGTGGAATTTATTGCCCCTGTTATAATTGTACCAGGGGAAAACGAAATGGAAGCGCTGGCACTGGGAATCTCCCGGGTACTTGCCGGAAAAGAACAGGCACATATTTTTCATATAGAAGAAAAAGCCTAATAGCTGAGAATAGCAAAAAACAGAAGACCGTCAAGAAATCCTTGTCGCGGCCTTCTGTTTTCTTTATCACGAAAATTTGTTATGAATCCAGGCAGCGGCCGTTGCTGGAGATGACTTTCTGGTACCAGTAGAAAGATTTCTTCCTTCTGCGCTCCAGGGAACCGCTCCCATCGTTTTGTTTGTCTACATAGATAAAGCCGTAGCGCTTGCTCATCTGACCTGTGGAAGATGCAACCAGATCGATGCCGCTCCAGGTGATATAGCCTATCAGGGGGACGCCGTCCTCCATAGCATCCCTCATGGCCTGGATATGCTGTCGCAGATAATCGATGCGGTAGTCATCATCGATGGAACCGTCATCATTGATCTCGTCCTTGGCCCCCAGGCCATTTTCTACGATGAACAGGGGTTTCTGATACCGGTCATAGAGCTGGTTCATGGTGATCCGCAGACCCAGGGGGTCGATGGCCCATCCCCATTGACTGGTCTGAAGATACGGGTTTTTAACCGAGCGAACGATATTCCCGTCGTTGACGGCCTTTCCCTCCAGGTCAGCAGCCACACAGCGGCTGGAGTAGTAGCTGAATGAGATGAAATCCACGCAGGTCTTTAAAATTTCCAGATCCTGATCCTCCATCACGAGCTCAACGCCCTTTTCACGGAACATCTTTTCAGCGTAGGAGGGGTAGCTGCCTCTAGCCTGCACGTCGATGAAAAACAGATTTTCCTGTTCCTTTTTGACGGATTCCCATACGTCTGCAGGATTGCAGGAATAGGGATAGAAACTGCCTCCTGCCAGCATACAGCCCACCTGATTATCCGCGCTGTACTGGTGAGCGAGACGGACCGCCTGGGCACTGGCCAGCAGGACGTGATGAGCGGCCTGATAGATGACCTGATTTCGGTTCTCACCTTCTTGGAAGGCGATTCCGGCACCGGAGAACGGGCTGTGCAGGAGAATATTGATCTCATTAAAAGTCAGCCAGTAGTGGACGAGGCCGGAGAACTCTTTAAAACAGGTCTCAGCATATCTCAGAAAGAAGCCGATGACTTTCCGGCTCCTCCAGGAGCCGTATGTCTCAACCAGCCCCATGGGGATATCAAAATGGCTCAATGTGACCAGGGGTTCGATTCCAAATTTTTTACATTCCAGAAACATATCCCGGTAGAAAGCAATCCCATCAGAGTTGGGCGTTTCTTCGTCGCCGGATGGGAAAATTCTGGACCATGAGATGGAGGTGCGGAATACGCGGATGCCCATCTCGGCCATCATGGCGATATCCTCTCGATAGTGGTGATAAAAGTCAATGCCGGTATGGCTTGGATAGTATTCATCAGGCTGGAGGGAAGGGTGGGGGACGTTCCCTAGCTTAACATCCATGCGTCTTGGGCCATATGGGATCATGTCAATATTGCTGAGACCGCGGCCGCCTTCCTGAAAAGCGCCCTCCGCCTGATTGGCGGAGATGGCACTTCCCCATAAAAAGTTTTCGGGAAACTCAAACATAATTAAACAGACTCCTCTTCTGGAATATCTTCAAATCCGATGATCAGGGTAAGGATAAAGGACAGAACGATGGACAGAATCGTAATGCCGATAATCCATGCAATGCTGACTGCGGGGTTAGCGGGATCGATAAACTGGATGACAGTCAGCACGCTGGGAGAGACCATGGAACGGCTGGCCAGCCCTGCGATTCCCGCGAGGCAGCCGCAGACAAAGCCGGTGATCAGGGAAGCGATCAGAGGGCGTTTTAACCGGACAGCTACACCGTAAAGGGCGGGCTCTGTGGTTCCTGCGATCAGAGCGGAGGAGGCAGCGGCCAGAGCAACCTGGCGGAGTTCACTGTTTTTTGTTTTCAGAGCGACAGCCAGGGATACGCCGCCCAGGGAGAGGTTTGCACCGATCTCAGAAGGCATAACGGTTCCCTCCATACCGGTATCGGAAATGGTCTGAAGGATGGTAGGCGTAAATACCCGGTGCATACCGGTGATAACCAGAAGGGGCCAGATAGCGCCCATAATACCAACGGCCAGAAAACCGATTTTGGACTGAATGAAATAAATAAATGCGGAAATTCCCTCGCCGATCTTGATGCCCAGAGGCCCAATGATCAGAATTGCGATAGGAGCTGCAATGATGATGATCAGCATCGGCTTCAGGAAATTCTTGGTGACAGCCGGAGTGATCTTATCGATGGCTCGCTCAATATAGGAGAGAACCCAGGTCATACAGAATGCGGGGATTACAGTGTGGGTATATTTTACAGAGGCGATCGGAATGCCAAGGAAATGGGCCGCTGTGTCGCCGACGGTTACAGACTCCATCAGAGTGCGGAAATCGGGGTACAGCAGAACGCCGGCGATTGCCATTGCTAAGTATACATTGGTCTTAAACTTTTTAGCAGCGGAAGCTGCAACCATGATCGGAAGGAAATAGAAAGCAGCGTCGCCTATGCTGTTTAAGATAATGTAGGTATCACTCTCTGCCGGGAGAACGCCGGCCATCTGCAGCAGCATCACTACCAGCTTGAGCATGGACGCGCCGATGATCGGAGGAATCAGGGGGGACATGGTGCCAACAATGGCATCCAGGATATTGTTGCCGATCTTTTTTAACGTCAGCGGTTCTTTCTTCTCGCCGCGTGCGATCTGGCTTTCCTCGCCAAAGTTGCCTAATTTCATAACTTCCTGGTAAGCCGTCCCAACATGGTTTCCGATAATAACCTGGAACTGACCGCCCTGCACAACAACGCCCATAACGCCATCGATTGCTTTTACAGCAGCTTCATTGGCTTTTGTTTCGTCCTTCAGGACAAATCTCAATCTGGTCATGCAATGAGTGACACTGGCAATGTTATCAATGCCGCCGATGTTGTCCACAATTGCTTTTGACACAACTGCATAATCTTTTGCCATTTCAAGCACCTCTCTTTGTTTATTTGATGGTTCCGATTATACTTCTCGATAAATGGTTTGTCACTATTTACGGGAGGGAAAGGAACAGGTAACGGCGTTTGAAAATGGTTTTTTTATAGTAACAACTTGTTACTCAAAATGCTCCTCGGACAGGTACCGGTACAGTTTTTTGCCTAGTTTTTCAATGATACTGACAGCGGGAATTTGGGTAGTAATGTCATAGGTTTTTAGCCTTCGGTAGGTTACGTAGTAGGCGATATTGTAATCAGACATCCTGGCTATGGTGCAGTTCTCACTGTTGGTGACGCTGATAATCGTGCAGTTGCGTTCTTTAAAACGCTGGAGATGGCCGATGGTATCATTGGACTCACCGGAGACAGAAAAGATGATTGCCAGGGCATTTTCCAACATTCGGCTCTCTGTAGGATAGTGGGGTTCATCCATGTAAAGGCAGAATTTGCCGATGCTAGAAAAATATCGGGCCCCATATTTCGCTACGATCCCCGACATGCCGCTCCCGACAAAAAAGATATTGCTGGTATGGGCGATGATATCGACCAGGACTTCCAGCTTGTCGTCGAATTCCTCTGTGGCTGTCTTTTTTAAAAAGTCGATAACTTCGGTCACATCATCTGGAATTTGCATAGAATTGGACTGCTGAAAATATTCTTTTAGCTTTAATTTAAACTCAGCATAGCCATTGCAGCCGACCTTTTTGCAAAAACGGAGCACGGTGGACGTGGAGACATGGGCCCCTGCGGCCAGCTCCCGGATCCGCATATACTGGACATTTGATTGGTTTTTCATTACGAACTCATAGACTTCCCGTTCGAGCTCATTAAGCGACTGAACCTGTTCAACAGAAAACATATTTCTGTTTCCTCCCCTCTGTAATCTAACCCCATCACCGGCCGACTGTCAGAAATCTGGCCGGAATTTCTGCTTATTTTATTTTATCATACGGCCAATCCAGTGACAAGCAAAGAGGCATTTTACGAACATCTTTTTTGAAAAAAATGTAAAAAAACGTTATTCTTTTGGCTTGTACAGGATGAGAATTCTGCTGTACAATAACAGCACAGAGGAAATACACCTTAGACAGGGTGGACGGAGAGGTTGAGGGATGAGCGAATTTTCCAATATGAAACAGAAGCTGCTGGCAGAACAGGTTCAGGATCAGATCTTTCAATATATGAAAGAACAGAACTATCAGATTGGGGACAAAATGCCTAATGAATATGACCTGGCTGCCCAGTTCGGTGTAGGGAGAAGCACGATACGGGAGGCGGTGAAACTTTTAGTCTCTAAAGGTCTGCTGGAGGTGCGCCGCGGATCCGGAACTTACGTGGTCGGGACAGTCCCAGCAGACAGAGATCCCCTGGGGCTGTCCCGGATGAAAGATAAGATGGGCCTGGCTTTGGATCTTGCAGATGTGCGGATGATTCTGGAACCGGGGATTGCTGAGCTGGCGGCTCTCAACAGAGATGAAAAGGATATTCAAAAACTGGAGGAACTCTGTCAGGCGGTAGAGAAAAAAATTCTGGACGGAGACAGCTATATCCAGGAGGATATTGCATTTCATGCAGGCATAGCGGAGTGTGCCAAAAATAAAGTGGTGGAACAGCTGCTTCCCATTATCGATACGGCTGTCCTTATGTTTGTCAATGTGACGCATACCCGGCTGAGGGAGGAGACGGTACAGACTCATCGGGCGATTCTGAACTCGATCAGAGACCGCGATTCCATCGGAGCCAGGGCGGCTATGACAATGCATATGGCATATAACAGAGAGATGATACGGAATATAATGAGAAAAAACATCTGATGTTTTTTGGGCGGAAGGAAGAGATAGAAGGGAGGGAAATGTAAAAAAAGGGAAGAATTGCATAAATGATCGGGCAAGAATGGCGGAAACTTGGGAGGAAAGTAGAAAGCATATTGTACGACTTGCAATCGTGACGCTAGGATGGTACATTAAAAACAAAAAAGTCAGATGTCTTGAGGCGGAAAGGAAGAGAAAATATGGAACTGCACAGCCAACAGGTGAGAAAACTGGCGCCGGAGAATGATCCCCTGAAGATTGGAATGGGGTGGACTGTAGAAGATCTGGAGAAGCCCCAGATCCTGGTAGAGAGCACATTTGGAGACAGCCATCCAGGCAGCGCTCATTTGAACCAGTTTGTAGAGGAAAGCATGAGGGCTGTATCGGAAGCTGGGGGCCGGGGTGCCCGTTATTTTGTTACAGATATGTGTGACGGCATCGGCCAAGGCCACGATGGGATCAACTATTCCTTGGCTCATCGGGATATGATGGCGCACATGATGGAAGTTCACGGAAATTGCACCGGTTTTGACGGGGGGATTTTTATTGCCAGCTGCGATAAGTCTGTCCCCGCGATCCTGATGGGGATTGGCAGGCTGAAAGAGATGAGCGCCATTGTGGTGACAGGAGGCGTTATGGAAGCCCATCACATTCTTCCAAAGTATGTAGAGAATGATCCGGCGTGCGCCATCAATGAACTGCTGACCTTGGAGCAGATCGGAAAATTTGACGCCCAGGAGAAGAGAGGGGAGATTCCGGCTGAGCAGCTGGACTATTACAAGCAGCATGCCTGTCCAAGCTGCGGAGCCTGCTCTTTCATGGGCACGGCTTCCACCATGCAGATTATGGCGGAGGCCCTGGGGCTGATGCTCCCGGGAACTGCCCTGATGCCTGCCACTGCCCCGGAGCTGAAGCAAGCAGCCTACGATGCGGGAAGACAGCTAATGAAACTGGTGGCAGAGGGGATCCGCGCAAAGGACATTGTCACCATGGAGAGTTTTGAAAACGCCATCATGGTGCATGCTGCAATCAGCGGTTCCACCAACGCCACTATGCACATCCCGGCTATCGCCCATGAATTCGGATTTGAGATCGATGCAGATACCTTTGACCGGATGCACCGCGGCGCCCACTATCTGCTGAACATCCGCCCCTCCGGAGACTGGCCGGCTCAGTATTTCTATTATGCCGGAGGAGTTCCGAGAGTCATGGAGGAGATCAAAAGCATGCTCCACCTGGACGTGCTGACCGTCACCGGCAAGACTCTGGGAGAAAATCTGGAGGAATTGAAGAAAAATGGCTTTTATGAGCACTGTGATGAGATCCTTCGGGAAAAGAGCAGGCAGCTGGGAAGGCAGATCAGTCGGACAGAGATTATCCACACCTTTGATGATGCAAAGGGAACCAACGGCAGCATTGCCATCCTTAAAGGGAATCTGGCTCCTGAGGGCTGCGTCATCAAGCATACTGCCTGCCCAAAGGAGATGTTCCATGTCACACTGAAGGCCAAGCCATTTGACAGCGAGGAAGAGTGCATTGATGCGGTGCTGAAGGGTCGCGTAAAGCCCGGAGATGCGGTCTTTATCCGCTATGAGGGGCCAAAGGGAAGCGGCATGCCGGAAATGTTCTATACCGGAGAGGCCATCTGCTCGGATCCGGTTCTGGCAGCCAGCGTGGCGCTGATCACAGACGGCCGCTTTTCAGGGGCTTCCCGGGGACCAGTGATCGGCCACGTGAGCCCGGAGGCGGCGGCCGGCGGCCCTATCGCCTTAGTGGAGGAAGGCGATTTGATCCGCATTGACGTGGAGAATCGGCTGCTGGCTATTGTCGGCGTAGATGGAAAAGAGCTGCCGCCGGAAGAGATCGACAGGATCCTGCGGGAGAGGAAGGCTGCCTGGAAGCCCAAGCCTGCAAAATATACCAGAGGAGTTCTGAAGATCTATTCAGAGCATGCGGTATCGCCGATGAAGGGCGGATATATGGTCTGAGACTGTGCTGAAAACAGAATACGATATTTTGTGTCAGGAGTCGCTGCAAAATAGATGAATACCATCTATGGAGCAGCGGCTCCTTTTTTATTTTCTTAAAGTCCGACTTTTTTTATTTTTTTCCGATATAAAAACTTCGACAAGTTTTTTAGAATAGTCTCAAGAGATTAAGCCGCATTGGGAGCGGTGAAAGGAGAGGGAGAAGAATGTTAAGGCAGTTTGGACGAAAGGTGAGAAAGGATTGGATTAGAAACCGGTCACTGTATCTGCTGGTGCTTCCGGTTATTATTTTTTATCTGCTGTTTCATTACAAGCCTATGTACGGAGCGCTGATCGCTTTTAAAGATTACAGTCCGGCACTGGGTTTTTCAGGCAGTCCATGGGTGGGGCTGGACAATTTTGTGCGTTTTTTTGATGGAATATACTTTTGGCGTCTGCTGAGAAACACGGTTCTGCTGAGCTTTTATAATATTCTGTTCGGATTTCCGGCGCCGATTATCCTGGCTCTGCTTCTGAATGAGGTGAAAAATGAAAAATTCAAAAGGCTGACTCAGACGATTACCTACCTGCCTCATTTTATCTCTATGATTGTTGTGGCCGGTATGATTACAAACTTTTGCATGACCACAGGGCTGATCAACGATATTATTGTCTTTTTTGGAGGGGAGGCCAGTCCTCTTTTACAGAATCCGAAACTTTACAGGACGATTTATGTGGCTTCTTCTATCTGGCAGCAGGTGGGATGGGGATCCATCATTTATCTGTCGGCCTTGTCCGGTGTAGACAGCCAGCTGTATGAGGCGGCGGCTATTGACGGGGCGGGAAAATGGAAGCAGCTTCTCCATGTGACGCTTCCTGGTATTACGCCGACAATTGTAATTATGCTGATCATGCAGATCGGCCGGGCTATGAGCATGGGACACGAAAAAACAATTCTGCTTTATAATTCTGCTACTTACGAAACTGCAGATATTATTTCATCCTATGTATACAGGATCGGACTGCTGGAGCAGGACTGGAGCTACTCAACAGCTATTGGTCTGTTCAATTCGCTGATTAACCTGGTACTGATTATACTGGCCAACAGGGTTTCAAAGAGATTGACGGAAACCAGCCTGTGGTAAAGGAGAAAGCAACAATGAAGGTAAGACGTTCACTGGGAGAGCGGATTTTCCAGGTATGTAATTATATTATTTTATCGGCTCTGATAGTTATCTGTATTTATCCAATCTGGTATGTAGTGATGGCTTCTTTCAGCGACAGCAATGCACTGATGAGCCACTCCGGCCTTCTTTTGGCGCCGCTGGACTTTACGGTCAATGCGTATAAGAAGGTGTTTGAAAACCCGATGCTGATCAAAGGGTATGCCAATACCCTGTTTATCCTGGTGGTGGGTGTGACCTTAAATATGATTATGACCTCCCTGGGAGCCTATTTCCTGTCCAGAAAAAACGTGCTTTTTATGAAGCCGATTATGCTGTTTATTGTGTTTACCATGTTCTTTGAGGGAGGCATTATTCCGTTTTATTTAAACCTGAAGGATCTCCATCTGACAAACAGCCTTTGGGGACTGATTATTCCATTTATGATCCAGACAAGAAATATGATTATTCTGCGAACCGCTTTTTCTGCGGTTCCGGAAAGTCTGATTGAAGCTGCCCGGATAGACGGCGCCGGTCATATCACGATTTTGACTAAGATCGTCCTGCCGCTGTCAAAAGCGATGCTGGCGGTAATTGTTCTTTACTATGGCGTTCACATATGGAACAGTTGGTTCTGGGCTTCTGCTATTTTGAGGGACAGAGAGCTATATCCTATCCAACTGATTTTGAGGGAGATCCTGCTTCAGAATGATATGTCCTCTATGGCGATCGGAGGAGATACCGGGACGCAGGATGCAATTTCTCAGAGCATCCGGTACGCTACCATTGTAGTGGCGACGGTACCGATCCTGTGTGTGTACCCGTTCCTTCAGAAACATTTTGCCAAAGGAACGATGGTAGGCGCAGTGAAAGAATAGAAAGGCGGATTGTTCATGAAAACTATTTTTATTCTGATGGATTCCCTGAACCGCCACTATCTGACAGCTTATGGAGCAGATAGGGTCAGAACCCCTAATATCGACCGGCTGGCGGAGAGAGGTATTGTATTTGACTGTCATTATGCAGGCTCTCTCCCCTGCATGCCTGCACGGAGAGAGCTGATGACAGGGCGCTTGAACTTTTTGGAGGCGCCATGGGGACCTGTAGAGCCATGGGACGATTGCCTTCCTGCGGAGCTTCGGACGCAGAAAGGTACATATTGCCACATAGTTACAGACCATTACCACTATTTTGAGAGCGGCGGGGAGGCATATCACACTCTTTTTGATACCTGGGAGCTGGAGCGGGGGCAGGAGGGGGATGAATGGCATCCGCTGGTCAAAGAACCGGAAATCCCGAAATTCATTGGAAAAAACAGGCGCCCTTACTGGGTAAACCGGCAATTTTTCAACTCAGAAAATGAAGAGGAATACCCCACACCCAGATGCTTTCAGAGGGCAATTGATTTTTTGGAAAATAATGGACGGGAAGACAACTGGCATCTTCACCTGGAGGTTTTCGATCCCCACGAGCCCTTTGTGTGCCCTAAAAAGTATAGGGATCTTTACAATGATACCTGGACTGGGCCCTACCATTTTGATTGGCCGCCTTACCGGGAGGTAGAAGAGGGGCCGGAGGCGGTAGAGCACATTCGGAAAAGCTACGCAGGGGTCCTGACAATGGCTGATGTATGGCTGGGGAAATTTTTAGATAAAATGGACGAGATGGATCTGTGGAAGGACACGGTCGTGATATTTACAACCGATCATGGCCATCTTTTGGGCGAACACGGATATTGGGCAAAGAATTACATGTTTGATTATCAGGAGCTGGTTCACCTTCCGCTTATTATCTGTACACCGGACACTGCCTTCTGCCACAGAAGGATCTCGGAACTGACGGCGGCCATGGATCTGATGCCAACCTTGATGGATCTTTATGGTGCCAAGATCCCAGAAGGTGTGCACGGCGTTTCCCTTCTTCCGCTGATCCGGGGAGAAAAAACAGTTCTGCATGAAGGAGTTCTGTACGGATATTTCGGAAAAGACATCAACCTGTTTGACGGCAGATATAGTTACTGCAGGCAGCCCAAAGATGGTTCGACCGTATATCACTATACGCTGATGCCCAGAGGCACGAAGGGATTTATAGACAGACAGATTCTGGCGGAGGCGGAATTTGGCTGCTTTCTGGAGAATACCCACGGTGTCCCGCAGATGAAGATTCCCAGAAAGTCCCACAGACACAAACATGCGCCGGATTACCATCTGATCTATGACATCAAAGAGGATCCGGGACAGACCACCCCCATACGCGATGAGAAACTGGAGAAGGATCTGAAAGAGAAAATGATAAAATTGCTGAATCGGTACCATGCGCCTGAGTGCCAATTTGAGAGGACAGGTCTGGATCAATAAGTGACAGGAGGAGAAAAATGGAAAAGTCAAATAAAAATATTGTCCATATAATAGAAAAAATGACCCTGGATCAGAAAATTGGGGCAATGCTGACCTTGGGATTTTCCGGGACAGTTGCTACTAAAAGGGTGTTTGAAATGATCGAAAAGTACCACTGCGGTGGCTTTCGTCTGACGCCGCATGGACGGTCAGCTTCTGCAAATTACGTAGATCCCCGGACAGGAAGGACTGTGGTGGCGATAAAAAATGATAATGGGATAAAAAAAGGGGTGCCATCGCCTCAATGTACAGCAGGGGAGTATAAAAAGCTGCTGCAATCGTTTCAGCAGGCTGCCAGAAAAAGACCCCTGGGGATCCCTCTCCATTTTTCAACTGACCAGGAAGGTGGAGAGAGCGCCAACTGCGGATTCTCAGAGGTACAGCTTTTCCCGCGCTCTATGGGAGTCAGGGCTTCCGGGGACAGCGGCATGGCATATGAGGTCTCAAAGGCAGTGGGACTTCAGTGCAGAGCGGTTGGATTCCACTGTCTTCATTCGCCGAATGTAGATGTCAATGTTGATGCAAGGAATCCGGAAATCTGTACCAGATCTTACTCGGATTCTGCAGAGGAAGTAGCCGAATACGCTGAACAGGCCTGCCGCGGCTTTAAAGATGCGGGAATTATCGCCACAGCCAAACACTTTCCGGGAAGAGGCGACTCGCCGGTAGACGCACACTTTGAGATTCCTGTGGTGAATGCTGACAGAGAAACTCTGTGGAATCGCGAACTGCTTCCCTACCGAAGGCTGATTGAGAAGAAACTGCTTCCCTGCATTATGATTGCCCATACGATTTATCCCGCTCTGGATCCAGATTGCATCGCAACAGTATCGCGAAAGATCATTACCGGGCTATTGAGAGAAAAAATGGGATTTCAGGGCGTGGTCACCACAGACAGCATGACTATGGGAGGGATTGCTACCCGGTACGGTGTGGCCAGAGCCTGTGCTATGGCGCTGGAAGCCGGGGCAGACCTGGTTCTGATGAAATCACAGGGGAATTTGGTGGAGGAGACCATAGAAGCCATTCGCCAATCTATTGAGGAAGGCAGGATCACCAGGGAGGAGCTGGATGACAAAATATACAGGATTCTTTCGCTGAAATATGAATACGGCATGTTCCATGCCAGAACCGATGATTTTGAAGAACCGGAACGGATTTTGAGAGATCCGGGTATTTTTGCTCTCTCAGAAGAAGCGGCAGTGAAATCTGTGCTGATTGCCAGAGATCGGGAGAAGATTCTCCCTCTTTCCAGAGAAGAGAAAATTCTCATCGTGGAACAGGCAGATATGAGCCGCTTTGTGAATCTGGCGTATTATCCGGGGATGCTGTATCAGAACTGCTGCCGGTACAGCCGGAATCTTGATTATCTGGAGACCGCATATACTTACGATGAGGAGGATTTGAGGCGGATAGAGGATAAGATACAGGGTTATGATACCATCATCATTACCAGCTACTTCACCAGAGGGAGGAGAAGCAACATTGAGAAGGTGAAAGAGCTGGCAGCCCTGGCAGGCAAAAACATCATTATTGTGACGAATACGCCGTATGAACTGACGATTCCGGAAGAGGCCGGGACGGTAATTGTGACATTTGCTACTACGATACGGAACATCGAAGTGGCGGCCGGCACTATATTTGGTGAGATTGAGCCGGAAGGGGAGATGCCGGTAAAAAATCATGCCTGAAGGAAAATCCATTGACAGGGGGCGAACATTTGCTGTAAAACTGATTGTTAGAACAATGGATAAAAAGGGGGGTCATAAAACTGAAAATAAGACAGAATGTGAGCAGAAAAAAGAAATACTATATGATTCTGCTTTCCTATCTGCTGATTTTGGTGATACCGCTGATCTGTGGGGCTATGCTGCACGTTTACAATAAGGGAATGGTCACAGAGCAGTCGGAAGATCTGACACAGCGGTCCCTGGACAGCATCAGGGAGCAGACGGATTCTTATATGCAGAGGATCTGGCAGATGGCAATGGTAGCTTCCCAACTAGAATCTGTAGATAGAGTGCGGAATACCGGACTGTTTGAGCCGGAGGACATGGCGTACGAGCTGTATCTGGTGGGAAAAGAGCTGGAGACCTTTTATTTTGATGAGACAATCAAAGATATTTTTGTCTATTTTAGCGGGGCAGACCAGATCGCAGGGAGACAAGGCACTATGACTCCAGATCTGTATGCCAGTGCTTTTTATGATGGGACGGTAGATGGGGAAAAGCTGAGAGAGGTTTTTCTTCAGTTCCATTACAAAGAATGTATAAAATTGCCGAATCTCAATGGAGGAACGGACCTTCTGTGCATGATCAGTGACCCCAGTGCCGCAGGATCTGGAGAACCTCAGTATGCAGCGGCGGTGGTGATTGAGGAGGATTCTCTAAAAAGACTGCTGGCGTCGGCCCGGTGGATGGAGGAGACTGCAGTCTGCATTCAGGACAGGGATGGCCAGGTTGTATGTCAGACAGACAATTTTGAAACTTTAGATTCGGCGTCTCTCTTTGAAGAACTGAAAAAGGGCGAAGAAGAATACCAGGAAATCCGGTGGGATGGAGATGTCTATGCCGGAATGGCGATCGAGTCTACAGCTACAAAGTGGAACTATATCATGCTCACACCGCGAACCGTGATCGAAGAGAATGCGAACCAGATGCAGAAGTTCTATTTTGTTTCCCTGTTTGGATGCATTTTGATTGGAGTGGTGATAGCCAGTGCTTTGTCGCAGAAACATTACCATCCGGTCAAAATCCTGTCGGATCTGGTGAACCAGTTCAAATCTCAGAATGAAACTCAGGAAATCCAGGAAGGAGAAGATGAGTACCAGTGGCTGCAGGAGCAGGCTGCATTATTTTTTAAGGAACGCATTAATGCAATGCGGGTCATTCGGAGAGATAAGAGGGAACTGACAAACTATTATCTGCTTCGCCTGCTGGAAAATTCATATACAGAAGACATAGATGAGAAATTGTCAGAGAACGGTATTTGCTTTCCGTATGGCCAATTTGTGGTGGTCCAGTTCATCATAACAGATGGAGAAAAAAATGGGGAGGAAAAGTCCCTGCTTTTATTTATTTTAAAGAACATTTTTGAAGAGCTGGCTGAGAATACCGGAAATTTTAAAATCTATATGATTCATGCCGGAGAGGGGATGGCGGCCATTCTCAATTTTGATACAGAACAGGGAATGGCCCAGATCCAGGAATTAATCTATCAGACCCAGGAACTGATTGAGGAAAAATTCCATCATGAGATTACTGCTCTTTTGGGCGACTGCTATGGCAGCCGCACAGAAATTTTCAGATCCTATGATGACACCCGCGAGATGGAAGATTATATTCCGCTGCTGGGAGAAAATCTGATCGACTGCCAGGACGTGCGGGGAAGAGAACGGACTTACCAGTACAATGCAGAACTGGATCAGAAATTATTCCAGGCAATCAAAGCGGGCAATCAGAAAATTGCAGAGGATACAATAGGGATTATTTTGCAGCAGTACACACCGGGCAGCATATCCTTAAGCGCCTACCGGTGCATGATGTTTGATATTCTCGGGACGATTCTGAAAGCTGCAGATGCGGGCGGATACCACGATGCAGCAGAAGAGAACGATGTCATGGAAAAATTATCCGCAAAGCTGCCGCCGGATCAGATGAAAGAGATTTTTTACGGCTTGCTGAAAACGGTGTGCGGGAAAATTCGTGAACAGCAGCAGGGAAACAAAAAGAATGAGGAGCTGGTTCAAAAAGTCCAGTCCTATATTTTGGAAAATTTCCGGGATCCGGATCTTAATATCTCCCAGACAGGACTTCATTTTCGCATGACACCTTCTTATCTGTCTGCAATTTATAAAAGAGAGACCGGTAGAAGCCTGCTGGAATTTATTAATCAGGCCAGACTGGACGAGGCGGAACGTTTGTTGGGGGAAGGAATGTCCGTCACAGAGGTTGCAGAGAAAGCCGGTTTCCGGGACAGTACCTATCTGATACGGGTATTTAAAAAGAAAAAAGGCGTGACACCGGGACAAAAGAAGCAAAATCGCAAATAGTCCTATGGTTTTAAGGTTTTTCCGATATCAATCTGCATGGAAAGGTCTGTATAATAAAGGCACCTGAAACAATCACAGAGAGAAGGGAGATCAAACACATGAAAAAGAGATTCGCTATGGTCTGGTCAGCGGTATTGGCAGCGGCGCTGGTCGGCGGATGCTCCGGAGGGGGACAGACGGAGAGCAGCTCACAGGCAGAACCCTCATCAGCAGCGGGGACAGAGGCATCGGAAGGCAGCTCAGAGGAATTCAGCTATCCGATGGAAGAAGGAGAACCTCTGACTTGGTGGAAGGAACTGAATAACAATGTGGCCCTGGAATTTACTACGATGACAGATACACCGTTTGCTCAGGGGTTGATGGAGCGCACGGGAATTGATATTGAATTCCAGCATCCGCCGGCAGGTCAGGCGCAGGAGCAGTTTGGCCTGATTATGGCAGACGGGGATCTGCCGGATATTATGGAGTATAATTGGCTGGTAAATTATCCGGGAGGGCCGTCAAAGGCAATTTCTGATGGGGTGATTGTGCCGCTGAATGATGTTATTGACCAGTATTGTCCAAATCTGAAGGCTTATCTGGAGGCAAACCCAGAGATTGACAAAATGATCAAGACGGATGATGGCCAGTACTATGCATTTCCAATGATTCGGGAAGAAGCGGAAACTGTTCTTCTTGGGCCGATGATGAGAGGAGACTGGCTGGAAGAATTAAATTTGGAAGTACCCACCACCATAGATGAGTGGCATACGGTTTTAACTGCTTTTAAGGAGGAAAAAGGGGCGATTGCGCCGCTGTCATATATCTATTCGGATCAGAGAATTGTTGCATCTAACCCGGTGGCTATGGCGTATCTGCCTTCTGTCAATTTCTATTTGGGAGATGACGGAACCGTGCATTACGGCAGTATCGAAGATGGATACCGGCAGTATCTGGAAGTTTTCTCTCAGTGGTATCAGGAAGGTCTGGTGGATGTGGATCTGGTCAGCTTGAAAAAAGATCAGGTTTCGGCTAAGATGACCTCCGGCCAGGCGGGAGCTTCCGTGGGACTGACGGAAGGCCACATGGGTGCCTGGATTACAGCCGGAAGGAAAGAAAATCCCGATTATACATTGGTTCCTGTTCCCTGGCCTACACTTGAAGAAGGGGACCGCCCGATCGGAGGCCACTGTGAAAACAGGTATTCCGGCATCAGCTCAGCAGCCATTACTACCTCCTGTCAGGATGTGGAGAGAGCGGCAAGACTTCTGGACTATGCATTCAGCGAAGAGGGACATATGTATACCAATTTCGGTACTGAAGGCGTAAGCTATGAGATGGTAGATGGATATCCTAAATTGACGGATATTATTTTAAATAACCCGGATGGCTGGTCCTTAAAGACAGCAGTTGCCTCTTATACTATGAACAGTTCAGGAGGTCCATACTATACGGATTCCAGACTGCCGGAGCAGACTATGACCTTAGAAGAACAGATCCAGGCGAGATATGAAGTATGGCCTGACAGCGATATGAGAAAATACCTGCTGCCTCCGATCACGCCAAATAGCGAAGAAAGCAAAGAATACGCGACCATTATGAATGAAGTCGAAACCTATCGGGACGAGATGACGATCAAATACATTATGGGACAGGAAAGTCTGGATACATTTGACCAGTATCTGGAAAATATGAGGAAGCTGGGAATCGACAGAGCTATTGAGATCCAGAATACAGCGTTAGAGCGCTACAACGCAAGGTAGGAGACAGAAATGAAATGGACAGATGGAAAAGCATAGGACTGTTTAGCCGCGCTCAGTGGGCCCAGGCGCTTCTGGAGATTATTCGGCCGCTGAAGTCATCTTATTCTCCCGGGAAAGCCTATCTTACCGGAGGAAAGAGCGGTGTATCTTATGGAAGCAGAACTGCAGGCATGGAAGGCTTTGCCAGAATCCTTTGGGGTCTGGGACCGTTATGGTCCCAGGCCATCTCTTCTTTACCGGAAAATCTGCAGGAAGAAGCAAAAGAATGGCAGGTTATCTATCTGGAGGGAATAAAACATGGCACGGATCCCGCCCATGAGGAATATTGGGGGGTATTAGAAGACTATGACCAAAAGATGGTAGAGATGGCTGCCCTGGCCGCCGCTTTGAGTCTAGCCCCGAAAATTTTATGGGATCCGCTTTCAGGAAAGGAGCAGCAGGCGTTTTACAGATGGCTTTGGCAGATCAATGAGAGAGAGATTAACAACAATAATTGGAGATATTTTCGGATTTTGGCTAATATGGCATTTCGGTTGCTAAATCTTCCTTGGTCAGACAAACATGTGAAAGAGGATTTTCAGGTTCTGGAAGCCTGCTATCTTGGAGGCGGATGGTACTGTGACGGAAATCCGGGGCAGATTGATTATTATATCCCATTTGCGATCCATTTTTATGGATTGATTTACAGCCATTTTATGGGGAGTCTGGATCCAGGACAGTCAGAGCAGTTAAAAAAACGTTCGGCAGAGTTCTTTGATGATTATTGCTACTGGTTTGGAAAAAATGGAACAGAAGTACCTTTCGGAAGAAGTCTTGCCTATCGTTTTGCTCACGGAGCATTTTTTTCGGCAGCGGCATTGGCCGGAATTCGTAAAGAATGTATGGGTATACAGAAATATCTGGCGGCTGCCAATCTGAGCTCCTGGCTGGCGCGCCCTATATTTGACCGTTCCGGCTTTCTCAGTGTCGGCTACGGTTATCCAAATCTTTTTATGAGTGAGGTATACAATAGCTATGGTTCTCCGTATTGGAGTTTGAAAATATTTTTAGTGTTGGCGATGCCAAAAGAACATATCTTTTGGAAGACAGGTTTTCAGAGGCCGAATTACGCTGGGTTAAAATATTTTCCTCAGCCGCATATGGTAATCACCCATGACCGGGAGAGTCATGTTCAGATGTTCCCAACTGGCCGATATACCAAGAGAGAATTTGGATGCTGTCGTGAAAAGTATGGAAAGTTTGTCTATTCCAATCAGTTTGGGTTCAGTATTTCCAGAGGTGATACCCTGGAATCCGGGGCCTTCGACAATGCGCTGGCCATATCCTATAAAGGGCTGAACCGCTATACCATGAGAAGCAAAACGATTTCTTATCGAGCATCTTCAGAACGATTGACGGAAAAATACGAAATACTTCCCGGTGTAATAGTCAGGACAACGATCATTCCAGGAGAATCTTGGCATTTCAGGATTCACGACATAACTGCAGAGTTTGCTGTTGATGTGGCAGATGGAGGATATTCCATTGAGATTCAGAATGGTTCGGGCGAAAAAATTGCACCGGATTTGGAAGAGAAGGAGCCCGGTGGGATCTTTGCAAGATTTCCCTGGGGATTTACCGGGGCTGTGAGCCTGACTGGAGCAAAGGGAAACTGGATCCAGACATTTCCCAATACGAATCTTTTGTTTCCATTAGCTGGAATGCCAGTGCTGACTCAGGCACTGGAACCTGGAAGGCATATTTTGATCAGCGGTTTTGTTGCTTGTAGAAAAGGCAATGAAGCCAGATTCCTGGAAGAACTGGAGGGACTGAAAGAAACATGCAGACAATGGCAGAACGAAAAGAAGGGCTAGGATGCAACATGCAGCAGGAGGGCAGAAAAGAGAAAACATTTTTATTGTGCGTAGATTCAGATGGATGTGCTATAGATACAATGGAGATAAAACATAGAAGATGTTTTGGACCATGTTTGGTTGAAGAATGGGGATTAGAACCTTGGAAAGATGAAATACTGGACCGCTGGAATCAGATTAATTTGTATTCGGAATTTAGAGGCATCAACCGGTTTAAGGCTTTGGCAGTCATCTTGCAGGAAATTAACCAGAATAAGGTGCCGATCAGTGGTCTGGAGGGTTACAGCCTATGGATAAGAGGTGCTAGCCGGCTGTCAGAATCAGCTTTGTCAGATCGTTTGAAAGACAGCAGATGGTCTGAAAATATATGTTTACAAAAAGCACTGTCCTGGTCCAAAAAAGTAAATGCGGCCATTGATAAAATACCAGCAGAAGACAGAAGAGCTTTCCCGGGTGTTTTACGTGGGCTTGAGGGGGTTCACGATAGGGTGGACATTGCTGTTGTGTCTTCGGCCAACCGCCAGGCCGTGTTGGAAGAGTGGAGAGAAAATCATCTAAATGATTTGGTGGATGTGTTTTTTGCACAGGATTCCGGAACAAAAGAAGCATGTATCCGCAACTTGATAAGAGCTGGCTACCGGCAATCCTGTATCTTGTTTGTGGGTGATGCACCTGGAGATCTGGATGCAGCTCTGGAAAATGGGATTTCCTTTTATCCGATTCTGGCGGGAGATGAAGAGCAGTCATGGAAAGACTTTCCCGGTGCCATCGAGAGCTTCCTTCGGGGAAACTATTTGGGAGTGGTTCAGGAAAGAGAAATAAGAAAATTTTGGAATCACTTAAAAGGAAGGTGATAAATAGGGCGGAAATGAAATTCCCTGCTTCACAATCAAAAATCTTTGCGCTAAAATAAGTGGTGGGGCGGTATGGCGGCCCGCCGCAGGCAATCAGGTGACAGAAGACAGAGGCAGGTGGAGAGAGTGAAAAAGGTGCGGTTAGAGCCAAAACTAGCGGAACGCTTTGTGAATCAGCTTGTGACCTATACAAAATATAATATTAACATTATGAATGACAAGGGCGTTATCATAGCCAGCCGGAACAAAGAGCGGGTAGGGACATTCCATGAGATGGCATACGAGATTATTTCTTCCCGCCGGGAAGTAGCAATTGCAGATGAGGAGGACAGCTACGGGGGAGGGGTACAGCCTGGGGTCAATCTTCTGCTGCAGTATAACAATGATCCTATCGGCGTGATCGGCGTCACTGGTAAGCCGGAGGAGGTTTATGAGATCGCTCTGATTATAAAGATGGCGGTTGAAACCATGATTCATTATGAGTTTCAGCGGGAAGAGGCGATGCGGAAAAAGAGCACCCAGGAGATGTTTCTGTTTTCCCTTTTAAAAGAGGAAAATCCGAGCCACAAAAAGCTGAAAGAATATGCGGAGAAGCTGAATTACGAGGAAGGACGGATCCGGGTCCCCTTGCTTTTCCTTTATGACAGCAGTAAATACAATCTGGAGAAGGCGCTGCATGCTGTCACCCACAATGACGGTTTTACTCCCCAGGACATGGCATGGCTCTATGACGAAACACATATTTTAGTCTTTAAGGCTATCAATGAGGATCCGCAGAAGGCGCTGGCAGCTTTCCGGCCTGAGATTGCCGGCTGGCTGGAGCAAATTCAAAAGGTGCAGCCGTACGAAAAGGTTTTTATCGGAACGATGCAGAAAAAGCTGCACCATTACCGTCAGGGCTTAGACTGCAGCAGGTGGCTGGAAGACCATATTGTCTCAGGCTGCCGTGAAATTTATTTTTATGATTACTTGGAGGATTTTATCTGCAGCCGGCTGCCTTTAGCTGATCTTTATGCGATATTCAATGTATATGATTCGGCGGTGGATCAGGAGGGGCAGGATGCCTACCTGGAGCTGATCGGCTCATTGAGAGAGAATAATTACAACATGTCGGCCAGCAGCAAAGAATTATTTCTGCACAAAAATACAGTCGCATTCCGGCTGAATAAGCTGCGGGATCTTTTTGGGATGAACCCGTTTAAGAAT
This sequence comes from uncultured Lachnospiraceae bacterium, assembly GCA_944376125.1. Lineage (GTDB taxonomy): Bacteria > Bacillota > Clostridia > Lachnospirales > Lachnospiraceae > UMGS1370. The sequence goes on along the minus strand of CALWBQ010000034.1, from coordinate 23,383 downwards.
TATAATGAGCGCATATTTTTTGACTGCCTTTACATATATTGGAAATCCAAGAAAAGCTGACAGAGTTATCAAAAGAATAGGGCTTTCCATTGTGCTGATAGCACAATGGAAAGCCCTTCTTTTGTAAGGCCGGACATTGATAGAAAGTTAAAAAAGTGTTAATATTTACTAAAAATAAGGGCGAAATATTAAATAATTATAGACATATGCACATAAACTTAACCTAATTAAAAAAACAGAATAAATTTCTTATAAAGAAATTGACGGAGGATCGCAAATAATGAAAATTTTGTTAGTTCCAGATTCATTCAAAGGCACAATCTCTTCTGAGCGTGCCATCGAACTGCTGAAACAGGCGGTAACAACACATTTTCCTGAAAGTCAGGCTATGGGAATCCCCATTGGAGACGGCGGCGAAGGAACCATGAAAGCGCTAATCACAGCTAAGGGGGGAAATTATGCCTCCTGTACGGTTACAGGTCCTCTGGGAGAACCGGTGACGGCAGTTTACGGAATTCTGGATGACGATACGGTAGTTCTGGAAACTGCCCAGGCGTCCGGTCTTCCGCTGATTGACAGCAGCAGGCTGGATCCGGTACATGCTACCTCTTTCGGATCTGGGGAGCTGCTGAGAGAAGTTCTGAAAAAAGGTTACAGAAATATTTATCTTACGATTGGGGGGAGCGCTACCAACGACGGAGGGGTAGGTGCTGCCACGGCGCTGGGGATCCGGTTCCTGAAGAAAAATGGGGAAATGGTGCCGCCGGATGCTTCCGAGCTCTCGGAGATCGCAGAGATCGATGTGTCCGGTCTCATGCCTGAGCTGAAGGAGGCCCAGATTAAAATCATGTGTGATGTTTCCAATCCGCTTCTAGGTCCTACAGGAGCGACTCATATATATGGAAAACAAAAAGGAGTTACGGAAGAACTGGAAGGATCGATCGAGAAGGGGATGGAACACTTTGCGGATATTGTAGAGCAGACCTGCGGCTTCCCAATCCGGGATATCCCGGGCAGCGGAGCAGCAGGAGGATTTGCGGTTCCGCTTCTGGCTTTTGCCAAATGCAGCCTCTGTTCCGGGATAGAGACAGTGCTGCAGATCTTGGACTTTGACCGCCTGTTGGAGGGGGTTGACCTGGTAATCAGCGGAGAAGGGAGGCTGGATGGACAAAGTTCCCAGGGAAAGGTTCTGGATGGAATTGGAGAAGCATGCAAGAAAAAGAACATTCCGGTAGTTGCGCTGGTAGGAGGAATTGGAGATGGGGCTTCCCAGATTTATGACTGTGGAGTGCGCTCTGCAATGTCCAGCGTAAACAATATTATGACTGCACAGGAGGCGTTTTCCAGGGCGGAGGAGCTGTTCCTCGATGCTGCTGACCGCATGTGCCGTTTTATAAAAGTAGGGATGGAATTAAAAAAGGAGGGGTAAAAAGATGAAATTTATTGAACAAGTGCGCACGCACATTCCGGCAGAGACAGGATTTATCAAGCGGAAATTCCTTGATATCCCGTATGCGCCGGGAGGAGAGAGAAGACTGCTGGATATCTATCTCCCCAATGAAGGAGAGGGGCCCTACCCGGTCATCATAGATATCTTCGGCGGAGGGTGGTATTTCGGACAGAAAAGTTCCCACAAGCTGGAGCCAGCCCTGGCGCTTCTGAGACGGGGATTTGCAGTCGTCAGCATCAATTATTCGCTGAGCTATCAGCAGAAATTCCCGATTCAGATCCAGGAAGTCAAGGCTTCTATCCGCTATATCCGCAAACATGCGGCAGAGTACCAGCTGGACGGCTCCAGGATCGCCCTCTTAGGCGAATCCGCCGGTGCTCACTATGCAGCCCTGTCTGCAACTTCATCTGCTGCTGGAGAGCTGACAGACCCGGAGTGGCCAAACCAGGATGTATCTGATGAGGTCCAGGCGGTGATTGCGGTCTACTGCCCGGTTGATATCGGAATGATGGAGCAGCTCTTTGCTGTAGAAGAGCAGGCGTGGGGAATCAAAACAGTGATCGAAGAGTACGGTGAAGCGGATTCCATGGAGGCAGTTCTCCTGGGAGGCCCGGCGAAATCCGTTCCTGATATGGTGAAGCTGGCAAATCCGCTTACCTATGTGAATTCCAAGTGCCCGCCATTTTTGTTCCTCCACGGCTCAGAGGATTACGTTGTTCCGGTTCTTGGGAGTATGTGGCTTGCCGCAAAGATCATGGAAGCTACCAGCATTGACAATGTGAAGTATCAGGTAGTGAAAGGCGCGCACCATGATATCCATGATTTTGAACACGACTGGATCTACGATCTGGAAGCGGAATTTTTAAGAGAAAAGATGAAGGTAGGTGACTAAGAATGAATACAACATGGGTTATTATTGTCTTCTTTCTCAGCTTAGCTTTCTTGCTGTTTGGCATCATTAAGCTGAAAATGGATTCCGGCATGATGATGCTTCTGACGGCGCTGCTTATGGGAATCCTGCTGGGAATGCCTGCGGCAGAGCTGGTGTCCACCACCGCCACCGGATTTGGAAATATGATGGCTTCCCTGGGCATCGTAGTAGGTCTGGGTTCCATTTTGGGAAGTATTCTGTCTGAATCAGGGGCCACTGACCAGCTGGCACTGGGGCTGATAAAGACAGTTGGCAGCAAACACGCTCTGCTGGCTTTGAACGGAACTGGGTACCTGGTATCTATCCCCGTATTTATGGGGCCGGCATACATTATTCTCAATCCCATCTGTACAACTCTTGCCAAACATACGAAAAAACATGTAATCGGATATACGACAGCACTGGTAGTAGGTCTTATGTGCACCCACTGCCTGGTAATCCCGACTCCCGGCCCTCTGGCGGTAGCAGGATCTCTGAATGCAAACATTGGTCTGTTTATTCTGTACTCTCTGGTTGTAAGTGCGCCTGCCAGCATCTGCGGCGGATGGCTTTACGGCGAGTACCTGATGAGAAAATTCAGCACCAATGCAGAGGCAGACAATATCAGCGATGAAGATATTATGAAGGAGATCAGCCAAAATACGAAAGAAGAACACCCATCTGCTTTGACGGCTGTTTTTCTGATCCTTCTTCCCATCTTGCTGATTTTATTTGCAACTGTCGCACCTTATCTGACCAGCAATGGTATTGTTGGAAGCGTCTGTGATTTCCTGTCTGGATCAAACGGCGTTGGCGCTCTGACCGTGTCTGTGCTGGTAGCCTGGATTATGCTCCACAAATACATCGACAAAACACCGGCAAAGGTGTTTGGCGCCAGCCTCAATGATGTGGGAAGCATCTTCTTTATCCTGGCGGCTTCAGGTTCTTACGGTGCTATGATCACCGCATCCGGCATCGGCGATATCCTGGGCTCTCTGGTGATCGGAAGCCACATCCCGCTGTTCGTGATGGCTCTGATTATCTCTGTTTTCCTGAAGGCTGCTCTGGGTTCCTCCGCAACTGCGCTGGTTACCACGGCATCTCTGATGGCTCCTATGCTTGCCACGACAAATGCAAATCCGATTATTGTCGGCCTTGCCATCTGCCTGGGCGGCCTTGGAATCTGCCTGCCTACTGACGGCGCGTTCTGGCAGGTAAAAGAGTACAATGATCTGAGCCTCCGCGAAACCTTTATCGCCCATACAGGCGGCAACTTGATCGCGTGTATCGTAGGATTCATCGTACTGTGTATTCTGGCAGCGTGCTCAGGATTCCTTCCGGGGCTTGCATAAAATAGAAAGAAATACATAGCGTTTCAGAATCATAAAAAGAAGCCGGCGAATCTGTGAAGGAATGTCTCACAGGTTCGCCGGCTTTTCTTTTAGAAGGACTCATTTTCATTTCTTTTCGTCATAGGGCATCATTTCGGTCAGCTGGAATGACGGGGATGCCATCAGGCAGTTATCCTGATTTTTATAGTCAATCTCCAGCTTAAAACGGTCTGCCCGGATATAGTTTTCTACGAATTCGGCAGGCGTCCCATCAGAGAGATAGGCAAGACGCTCGGAGTAGATGACAATCCCGCCCTCTGGCTGCTCTAAAAGCTGTGCAGTTTTGGGGGATATTTCAGCTAGACAGTAGGTGTCATGGGCCTGGGTCGGTGCGAAGCCGAATTTTTTAATCAGAGAATCATACAGAGAGTTTCCGATATCTGCCATCTGCAGGCCGCCGAAAAGACGCCCATTTAAAAAACTAGTGACAACAGCTATAGGGTTCCCGTCCCCCAGCACCAGACGTTTGTATTTTAGCACCGGCTCGTCATCTGACAGGGCAAAAAATGCTCTTGCCCTGGGGGCAGGCGCTGAATAAGAAAATTGGAGAGGCTGGGAGACAGCGGTGTGCCCTGCCTTGCGGATATCTCCGGTGAAGGAAGGCAGATGATTGTACTGCCTGGGAATAAAATCAGCAGTAAAGGTACCCTTTCCCTGCTTTCGATAAAGAACTCCCTCGTAAACTAGATCCATAATTGCCTGCTTGGCTGTTCCCCTGCTGACGCCAAAGGTATCGGCCAGCTCCTTTTCGCTGGGAACCAGCATATTGGGTCCCAGGTCCCGGATTAATTGGCGAAGGTAATACTTAATCTGGACATAGTAGGGCAGATGGGAATTTTGATTTAAAGAATCGGGATTAGAAGGTGCCATAGTTCTCCTTTGCAATAGAAAACATCCGTTTTCCAAAGTGTTATATTCTTACTTTATCATAGTAGAAATCTATTGTCAATGACTGCAAAACGTCAGCAACGAAGCAAAACATACTATAATTATAGTAATTCAACACGGGAATTTATAAAATATAGCTAAAAACATACTTGACTAGTCAAGTAATCAATGATATGATATAGACAAATCCAATGGGGGATTTGCAAAAACAATTTACAAAAGAAGTGGAGGAAAAAGAAATGAAAAAAAGGGTAAATTTGGCTTCCAGAGCAACAGCACTGGGCATGACCGCGGCAGTAGCGCTGTCCATGGCACTTACCGGATGTTCATCGGGCAGCTCATCTGAGACAACGGCTGCTGCGACAACGGCAGCGGCTGAGACAACTACAGCGGCTGAAACGGAAACGTCAGCGGAAGAGACAGAAGCTGCTTCGGAAGAGACCGCAGCAGAGAGCTCCTCGGCGGAGAAGGTGGAAAATACCACCGGCGAAAAGATCAAAGTTGGCTACGACATTTATTATCTGGGCAACTCCTGGTCTGTACAGCTCTATCAGGAATTTAAGTGGAACGCAGAAAATTTATATAAGGATGACCTGGATGTCACTTATGTTCAGTCTGACAATGATGTGAGCAAGCAGATCGCAAATCTGGAGGATCTGATCGCTCAGGGCGTGGATGTTATTATTACGACTCCTATTGATACCACCGCTATTAACAGCACACTGCAGGATGCGATGGATGCTGGCATCAAGGTAGTCTTGCTGGCAGCCACCATCGATGGGGACAGTTATGATACCCTGGTTACAGTAGACGAGACTGACTTCGGCGCAACCGGTGCCCAGTGGCTGGCTGATCAGTTGGGCGGAGAAGGCGATATTGTAATCTTGAATGGTATCTCTGGATTCTCCTCCAACACTCTGCGCTACGAAGGCGCGATGTCCGTATTTGAACAGTATCCGGACATCAATATCCTGGCAGCAGAGGATGCCGATTGGGATTATGCAACCGCAAAGACGGTTACCTCTGACCTGTTGGCCACCTACCCGGAGATCGACGGCGTGTGGTCCCAGGGCGGCGCTATGACATTGGGCGCTATCGATTCCTTTAACGAGGCAAACCGCGAGCTGGTTCCTATGACAGGCGAGGATAACAATGGCTACCTGAAGGCATGCGTAAACAACAACATGGAAGGTATAGCGGTTTCCAAACCCACCTGGCTGGCAAGGGTTGCCATTGAAAATGCCATCAAACTGATGAACGGGGAAGAAGTAAAGAAGGATGATATCTATCCGGTTCTGACCATTACAACGGAAGAGATGCCTGACTATGTACATATGGATCTTTCCGATGACGTTTGGTGCGGAACAGAGCTCCCAGAAGATGTATTAGCCGAGATTTTCAGCAATTAAAGTGAAACAGAACCGGCGCCGGATGTTATGAGAAATCTGGCGCCGGGCCTTTTGTAGCCAGATAAACGGATGTGTGAAGGATCGAAAGAGGGAAAGAATGGAACATACGGGCAAAATGATTCTAGAGGGACAGAGCTTGTCCAAAAATTTTGGCGAAAATACCGTACTGCGGGATGTTTCCATCCAGTGCTTTGAGGGAGAAGGGCTGGCCCTGGCAGGTGAGAATGGAGCCGGGAAGTCTACCCTGATGAATATTATAAGCGGCGGCCTTGTACCGTCTTCGGGAACTGTACGGATGGACGGAAAAGAATGTCATTTTTCTAGCTCCAGGGATGGAAAAAACGCGGGAATTGCCTTTGTCCATCAGGAATTGAGCCTGATGAACGAAATGACGGCCGGGGAAAACATTATGCTGGGCATGGAGCCAAAGAAAGGGAGATGGATTGACCAGAAAAAGCTCCATGAGCAGGCTGCAGGAGTATTGAAAGAAATCGGATATGAGATTGATGAATACGAGCTGGTAAAAAACCTGTCGCCGGCGCAGAGACAGATCGTAGAAATTGCAAAAGCGTGGGCCGCTCATCCGCGGGTGCTGATCTTTGATGAGCCGACCTCCAGCCTCAACAAAGCAGAATCGGATCAGCTGTTTGATTTTATTCGCAGGATAAAGAAACAGGGGGTTTCGGTTATTGTGATCAGCCACAGGATGGATGACATTTTTGCGTGCTGTGACCGGGTGATCGTCCTGAAAGACGGAATGTTTGTTTTTTCAGCTCTGACAAAGGATACCAACAACGATGAGATCATCAGCAAGATGGTAGGGCGGGAATTTAAAAATGTATATCCCCCCAGAAACGAAAAACTGTCAGACACCATCAAATTGGAAATCCAAAAAGGGTGCGTGGGCAGTAAGGTAAAGGATGTTGACTTAAAACTGCCCAAGGGAGCTGTCATCGGTATTGGAGGTCTGGAGGGCCAGGGACAGAGAGAGCTGGCCAGGGCGCTGTTTGGGATTGTGCCATTCACATCCGGTGTCTGTCTCATCGACGGGGAACAGAAAAAAATTTCTAGCCCGGTGGATGCAGTGAAAAACAAGATCGCGTTCCTGTCAGATGACCGGAAGGCGGAGGGGCTTTTCCTGGATCTGTCCTGCGGGGAAAATATTTTGTCTCTATCGTACAAGAGAAATTCAAAACTTGGATTTGTAAAAAAGAAGGATTCTCAGAAGGAAATTCAGGATGGGATTGATCAGCTGAAAATTAAGTTGGCGGATGCCCGGCAGCCGGTCAAGAGCCTGTCAGGAGGAAATCAGCAGAAGATTGTATTTTCCCGCTGGATTAAGACAGATCCGGAGATCCTGGTTCTCCACGAGCCTACCAGGGGGATCGATGTCCAGTCCAAGCTGGAGATCTATGAGCTGATCCGGCAGCTTACAAAGAAAGGGGTCAGCGTGATCGTTTTCACCAGCGACATGCTGGAGCTGATCGGCATTTCAGACGAAATTTACGTTATGTATGAAGGGCGGATATCCGGACAGATATCCGGAAAAGACGCTACCGAAGAGAAAATTATGCAGCTCTCTGCAAATTCAGGAAAGGGGGGAGAAGCGTGAGAGGTTCCGTAAAAACTCAGATGAAGCAGGCAGTTCCCTCCATGATCATCATGGTGATTATGATTGTGGTAGCATCTATCGCTTCGGACCGCTTCCTGACAGCGGCAAACCTGAGAAATGTGCTGACCCAGACGGCAGTTCTCGCCATTGTATCCATCGCACAGTGTATGGCCCTTTTTATCGGCGGGATCGATATGTCGGTCAGCTCTGTGATTTCCATCAGCACGATCTGGGTGGCGATGTTCAGCAGTACAGGGGCGGCCGGGCTTTTCGGGTCTCTGATCCTGGCCCTCATTGTGGGAGCCGCGGTGGGACTGGTGAACGGCCTGGGCGTTGTAAAGTTTAAGATTCCCGCCATGATCATCACGATCTCTACACAGGCTTTTGTCAAAGGCATTGCCCTGGTGCTGATGCCCAGCTCGGGAGGCAAGGTCAACCAGGGATTTGCGGATTTTATGAGGACCCGGTTCGGGATTTTTTCCATCGCCTTCCTGACAGCCGTTGTATTATACGCCTTGCTCTGGGTCATTCTCCACTACACAGGTTTTGGGAGAAAGGTCTATGCGATAGGAAATGGGGAGCTGTACGCGGAGCAGTCGGGCATTAACACCAAGAAAATTACTGTGCAGGTCTACGTCATTTCCGGCATTATCGCCGCGGTGGCGGGCGTCGTCCTCTCAGCCAGAATTTCCAGCGGAAATCCCCTGGTGGGAGACAGTTACGCTATGGATTCCGTGGCCGCAGCGGTCATCGGCGGCGTGTCCATGAACGGCGGTATCGGAAGTGTGGCGGGGGCTCTCTTTGGCGCCGTGATTCTGAGCCTGATCAACAATATTATGAACAGTATGGGGATTTCGCCTTATTATCAGTACATCATCAAAGGCGCACTTTTGATGTTCTCCCTAGTGCTGTTTCAGATGAAGAGGAGGAAAGCAGTATGAATCAGATCAAACAAAAATTGCGATATCAGTCTTTTCCCCTCGGAATTTATATTCTGCTGCTGGCGACGATCGCTGTGTTCCTCGCTTCCACCCAGGGGAGTGTATCACCGTCCCACCTGTTAAACATAGCCAGAACTGCGGCTCCTCTGGGAATCGCAGCTATGGGTCAGACGATTGTGCTGGTGGCTGGCGGCCTGGATCTGTCAGTGGGAACTACCATGTCTATGGTGAATCTGGTTACAGCTTCTATTATGAATGGGGATGGTAGCCGGATCGCCCCGGCGGTAGCCGTCTCTCTGGTTCTCTGTCTGGCTATCGGCCTGGTCAACGGCATCATGGTGACGAAATTTAAGATGCAGCCTTTTCTGGTGACGATGGCAATGTCTATTATCGTGCAGGGCGGATATTATCTCTACACACAGGGAATCGCCAGGGGAAGCATTGCAGATGAAATGCGATTTATCTCCAGCGGATGGATCGGGATTATGCCAGTTGCGGTCATTATCTGGGTCGCTATCTGGATCCTGCTCTCCATCGTACTGAAGAAGACTATATATGGGAGGAAGCTGTACCTGACAGGAGCCAATCCGGCCGCCTCCCGCCTGTCCGGGTTCCATGCAGACTGGATCACCATCTCTGCCTATGTGCTGTGTGCACTCCTGGCAGGCCTTGCAGGGCTGATGCTGTCTGCGTATATCGGCGTTGCATCTGTAGATATTGGGAATGATTATACGTTAAATACGGTGGCTTCCTCCGTCATCGGCGGAGCGGCCTTCACAGGTGGAATCGGAAGCCTGGAGGGAACCTTCCCCGGCGTGCTGATTATGACGATCCTGCAGAGTCTGATGACCATCTTGGGAATCTCGGAGGCAGGAAAGTTTATCTGCCAGGGGGCCGTTATCGCCATAATGGTGGCAATTAACCAGCGAAAAGCCGGAAAACAATAAAAGCAAAAAGGAGGACAGAAGAAATGGCATTTGTCAGAACAATGAGAGGCGATATCCAGCCGGAAGAGATGGGATTTACCTATTCCCATGAGCATATTGTCTGCATTCCTGCCTACTGGAAGGAGAGAGGACAGGATGATCTTCTCCTGGATGACCCAGAAAAAAGTCTTGAGGAGGTAGCTGCAGCGAAAGCGGCGGGCGTCGATACCATTGTAGACGCAACGGCCATTGATTATGGCAGACAGCCTCAGGCGGTCTATGACATATCGGTGAAGACGGGAATGAATATTATTGGGACGGCTGGATTCAACAAAGGATTTTTGTGGGATGCCAAGATGCCCGGGGAAGAACGGACCTACCGTCAGTGGATTTCAGAGGCATCTGTGGAAGAGCTGACCCGCTTTGTGATCGACGAGGTGGAGGTTGGAATGCAGGGCACTGGCATTAAGGGCGGCCAGGTAAAATTCGGCACAGGCTATAACAGCATCAGCCCACTGGAGGTCAAGACGATCCGGGCAGGCTGCCGGGCTCACCTTGCCACCGGAGCGCCTGTCCATTCCCACACGGAAGCGGGGACCATGGCTCTGGAACAGATTGAATATATTAAGGAAGAAGGAGTCAATCTGGAGTACGTCAGCTTCGGCCATATGGATCGGAATCCGGACACGTACTACCATCTCCAGATCGCGCAGACAGGCGCGTTCCTGTGTTTTGACGGGATTGGAAAGATCAAATACGCACCGGAATCCACCAGGATCCAGTGTATTCTGGAACTGGCAAAGAGAGGGCACCAGAAGCAGCTTCTGGTCAGCGGGGATACGGCTAGAAAGAGCTATTACCACAGCTATACCTATGCCAGAGGGCTGACCTACATAAAGGAAAAATGGATGGCCAGACTGATTGATGAGGCGGAAAACCAGGGGCTCAACGGAAAGCAGCTGGCGGAGGATATTTTTATCAACAATCCCAGGCGCTGCTTTACATTTAAAAAATAGCGGCAGGCAGGAGGCGGATCATGAAATTAATTGAAATGAACCAGGCAGCGGCAAGAGGGCTGAAGGATCAGAACTTGACAGCCCTGCTCCCGCTGGGAGCGGTGGAGGTCCACGGGGATCATCTGCCCATCGGGACGGATCTTTTTCTGGCCCAGGCGCTGACGGATAAGCTGGAAGAAAAGATGGGAAAGGAGAACGCCCTCGTGCTGCCGGCCCTCCCATACGGCCAGGTGTGGTCCCTGAGGGAGGCCCCGGGCAGCGTCAACATTTCCAATGAAATTTTGAGCGGAATGATTGCTCAAATCGGAAAAAGCCTGGAGAAGGCGGGGATCCGGCGGATGGCGATCGTCAACACCCATGTGGGAAACGGGGACGCCATGAAGATGGCCTCCCGGATGCTCTACGATACTTCGGATATCAAAGTCTATCTCTTCACCTACCCAGGGGCGGAGGAGGTCATTCCCAAGGTATGTGAGAGCCCCATGCCCCACAAAGGATATTTCCACGCCTGCGAGATCGAGACTTCCTATATGCTGTATCTGTGTCCGGAGTGGGTGGATCAGTCCAAGGCGATCTGCCAGTACCCGGATTTCCCGGAAGACTTTGACTACACGCCGACGCCCTGGACAGATTTTATGGCAACTGCTGTCCTGGGGGACGCTGTGTCGGCGACCAAAGAGAAGGGAGAGGCGATCATCGAGCGCGTTGTGGAGCGCATGTGTGAGATTTTAGGAAAAGAGGCGATCAGATGATACTGTCTGCTGACCTGGGATCTTCCCAGCTGAAACTTCTCGTCATGGACGAGCTGGGGAATACAAGAAAGGTGACTGCAATCCCCTATCGGACCTTCACGCCCAGGCCGGGATGGCTGGAGCAGGAGCCGGACGATTGGAAGAGAGCCCTGCAGGGAGGGCTGCAGAAGCTGGCCTCAGAAATGGATTTAAAGGAGATCGATGTGGTCTCTTTTTCCGGACATATGAGCGGCGTGGTTCTGGTGGATCGGGAGCTGAAGCCCCTGTATCCCTGCATCATGCTCTCGGATCTCAGGAGCTCCGAAGAGTGCCGGATTCTCTCGGAAACTGTGGGGGAGGAGATCCGAAAACTTACCGGAAATCCGGTTATTCAGGCTTTTTCTCTGCCTAAACTTTTGTGGCTGAAAAAAAACGAAAGTGAGAAGTATGAGAGAGCTTTTGCCTGGCTTTCGCCCAAGGACTATCTGCGGGCCTGCCTGACGGGAAAAGCTGAGACGGAGGCGACGGACGCCTTCAATTCTCTGTGCGTCAACCCGGAGAGCCGCACCTGGGAGGAGGAGATCATCGCCGGGGCTGGGCTGAGGCGCGGCCTGTTCCCGCCGATCCATGAGCCCTTTGAGGAGGCTGGGGCAGTGACAGCTGAAGCTGCCTCCTGGAGTGGACTGCAGGAGGGAACGAAGGTGGTGTACGGCGGGGCAGACATGGCCTGCGGAGCTGTGGGAAACGGCCTGTTCCAGACGGGAGATTCCACCCTGACACTGGGAACCTGCGCTACGTTTCTGGCTATGACGGACGGAGTGCAGGAATCAGAATTCGGAAAAATTACCTTCCACACCCATGCCCTTCCGGGCAGGATATACGCTTTGGGTTCCCATTTTAACGGCGGCCTTGTAGTCAACTGGATGTCCGGGATGCTTTCCGGAAGCGGGGAGGCCGACTATGAGCTGGCAGCCAGACTTTCGGAGGAGGCAGCTCAGGTACCGCCGGGGAGTCAGGACGTGCTGACGATTCCATTTCTTGCAGGAAGCGGTTCACCGTACTATAATGACAGGGACAGGGGAGCAATTCTCGGGATTCAGACGGCTGTGACCAGGGGTGTCCTCTTTAGGAGTATGCTGGAGGGCGTTTCCTGCAATCTTCGCCAGACTTTGGAAATTTTTGAAAAGCTGCAGGGAGGTCCCCTGGAGCGCATCGTTCTGGGCGGAGGCGGCGTGAAAGTTCGCGTCTGGCCGGAAATCATAAAAAATGTATTTGACCGGCGCCTGCTGGAGGCGGAAAATCCGGATGCCTCCGCAGTAGGAGCCGGGCTGATAGGAGGCTACGGCCAGGGAATCTTTGAGGATCTGGAGAAGGTTTCCAGAGCACAGCTGAAAATCAGGAGGACGCTAAAACCCCAGGAAGACAGCGTCAAAATATACAGCGGCCTTTACCAGAAGTATTTGGAGGCATACGGCAGGCTGCAGTTTTAAAATAGCAGAAACTGAGGAGACAAACATGGATGCATTAGAGCTTCTAAAAACAATGATCACAGTGAACACGGTAAATCCGCCGGGAAATGAGAGGGCATTGGCTGTCCTGCTGCAGGGCCTTCTGGAGGAGTACGGATTTGCCTGCCGCCTTCAGGAGCTGGGGGGCGGCAGAGCCAATCTGATCGCAGAGCGCTCCGCCGGCGAGGGACCGGAATTGATGCTCAACGGCCATCTGGACGTTGTCCCGGCTCCTGGGCCGTGGAGCCATGACCCCTTTGACCCGGTGATCCGGGAGGGTAGAATCTACGGCAGAGGTGCCTGTGACATGAAGGGCGGGATTGCCGCCATGTGCACGGCGGCGATTCGGACAGCCCTCAAAGGAGGCCCCCAAAACGGAAGATTGAAGCTGCTGTTTGTGTCTGATGAAGAGTGCTCAAACCTTGGGGTTCGGCGGTATCTCTCTGAAAACCCGGGTGGAGATTACGCGATTATCGGGGAGCCGACCGAGATGGAGATCGCTGCTGCCCACCGGGGCGTCTCAAGAGACTATATCGATATTTTTGGCCCGGCGCGCCATGCTGCCCTGCCCCAGGAAGGGAGTATGTCAGCGATCAAGAAATCAGCCAAGGCGATTGAGGTAATCCAGAAGATGAATCAGGCGCTGGAGACCTACAGACATCCCCTGTTGCCCTCCCCGAGCATCGCCATCACTATGCTCAATGGGTACGAGAAGGATAACGTGGTGCCGGGGCAGGTGAGGATGCTGACAGATTTCAGGCTGCTCCCGGGGATGAAGCAGGATGAGGCGGAAGCATTTCTGAGGGAGAGTCTGAGCCAGGCAGGTATCGAGGGGACACGGATCACCAGCCACTTCTTTATGCCCGGAGGGGAAATTCCGCTGACGGATCCGTTTTTAAAGCAGGCGCTGGAGATCCGGGAGGCAATCTCAGGGAGAAAGCATAAGGCTCAGCCCTTTGACGCCTCCTGCGAGCAGTGCTTTTTGGCTGAGGCCGGGATCAAAACTGTGATCTGCGGGCCGGGAAGCCTTTCCCAGGCCCACACAGTGGATGAATACCTGGAGATCAGCCAGCTGGAAACTGCAGTGGAATTTTACGAGGCGGCCATTGAGACGATTCTGGGGACAGAAACGCTAAAAAAAGTGGTTTAAAGAGGAGAACGGAAGATGAATACGGATATGAAACGTCTGCCCACACCGGCGGTTGTCGTGGATTTGGATCGGGCGGAGAAGAATATAAGAGAGATGGCGGATCATGCTGCAAAATACGGGATTCGCCACAGACCTCACATAAAAACTCACAGATCCGGTTACCTGGCCGGGCTGCAGATGGAGGCAGGCTGCTGTGGGATCACGGCGGCAAAACTGGGGGAAGCCGAGGCGATGGCTGACTGCGGCATCAAAGATATCTTTATCGCCTACCCCATTATCGGGGAGGACAAGATCCGGCGGCTGCTGGAACTGGACAGCCGCGCAAGAGTTTCTACTATTATCAATAGCGTTGCCGGGGCGGAAGCTCTCAGCCAGGCGTTTGAGGAGGCGGGGAGAGAACTGACCGTGCTCATCGAGGTCGACGGGGGACTGAACCGGGGAGGCGTAAAGCCCATGGAACCGACCCTGGAATTTGCTATGAAAGTGAAGGATCTGAAAGGACTGAAAATTCGGGGGCTGATGTACTACGGAGGTTTGATCTACGACAGCCGCACTATCGACGAGGTGAAAGATGCCTGCAGGAGAGAGAGGGATGATTTGGTCAACACCGCCGCGCTGCTGAAGAATCACGGCTTTTCCATGGAGATTCTCAGCGCGGGCTCCAGCTTTTCTGGAAAATTCCCGGAGCTGCTGCAGGGGATCACGGAGATCCGAAGCGGCCACTACATTTTTAACGACTGCGGCCAGCTGGACATCGGCCTGGCGGCTCCGGAGGACTGTGCTCTCACTGTGATCTCCACAGTGGTTGCAAAGCCGGACGACCAGGTGGTTATCTGCGATGTGGGGACGAAATCTCTCACCAGCGACACCTGTCACCACCGGCCCGGTTACGGTTATATCGTGGAATATCCGGATCTGGAGATTTATGCCCTGAATGAGGAGCATGCCTTTGTGAGAAGTACAGGGAAGAATCCCCTGGAGGTGGGGGATAAAATCTCCATCATCCCCAATCACGCCTGCGTTGTGACCAACCTTGCGGAAAAGGTATACGGTTTCCGGGGCGGGAAACTGGACCGGATGATCCCCATCGATGCTAGGGGAAAGAGCGTGTAAAGGAGGGAGACTGTGAGACTGCAGGAGAGGATTTGGATAGCAGCTTCCGGAGATTCAGGATTTGGCCTGTCCCACCCGGTTGACTGTACCGTCTATCTGATTGACGGAGGGCGTGAGGCAGCTCTTATAGACGCGGGCTGTGGCCTTGGGACGGAAGAACTGGAAGAAAATATTGAAAAAACAGGGCACAGCTTGAGCGACATAAAAAAGATCTTTCTCACTCACGGCCACGGAGACCATGCTGGGGGTGCGTGGAAACTGTCACAGGACTGCGGCGCCCAGGTTTTGGCATTGGAAGAGACAGCTTGTTACGTGACTGCCGGGGACAGAAAGGCCCTGTCCATTGATGCAGCAGTGGCTGCCGGGGTCTATGAAGAAGGCTATCCGTTCCATGCCTGTCCGGTCACACCCCTGAGAGACGGGCAGGTGATCCAGGTGGGAGATTTGGAGATTAAGGCGGTCCGGACAGATGGACACTGTATCGGCCATTGCTGTTATCAAACCACAATCGATCAAAAAACAGTTCTCTTCAGCGGTGATTCGGTGTATTATGGAGGAAAGATATCCCTTCAGCCGATCTGGGACTGCGATTTGGCTGCTTACGTAAAAACATGTCTTCGGCTGGCCAAGATCCGGCCGGATGTATTTCTGCCCGCTCACGGGGCCATCTCCCTGGGGAGAGGGTATCTGCATACAGACAAAGCAGCCCAGGCGATCCGTGCTCTGGGAATACCTAAAAACATGTAACAGTTCAGCCATGCAGAATCCGTCAAATTATGAATGGCATGGCTGAACTGCTGCAAAAATAAAAACAGGAGAGTGAATACAATGAGAGATGTTTATGAGATTCTGAAGGAGAAGAATATTGAACTGCCGGCGCCGCCGCCTAAAGGTGGCATCTATACGCCAGTCCAGGAGATGGGAGATAAATTCCTGTACTGTTCCGGATGCAGTCCGGCGATAGGTGATAGCAACGTGATCGGAAAGCTGGGGAAGGACCTGACTGTGGAGGATGGCCAGAAGGCGGCCTACCAGTGTGTGCTGAACCTGCTGGCAAATCTTCACGACAAGACCGGGGATCTGAACAAGATCCGCCGTTTTGTGAAGGTTCTGGCGTTTGTCAACAGCACTGACGACTTTACGGAGCAGCCCCAGGTGGTAAATGGGGGATCCCAGCTGCTGAAGGAATTGTTTGGCGAGGAAGCCGGAGTTCCGGCCAGGACGGCCATCGGCACCAACGCCCTGCCGGGCGGGATTGCCTGCGAGATTGAAGTTCTGGTAGAATTGAAGTAAATGAAATAAAGGAAAGTCAGCAAAGAGATGCTGCAGACGGAGCTGCCCTGGCGGGCGCGCCGGTTCTGCGGCATTTTCTTGTTCTATAGGAAACTGCGTTCTCTATGGAACAAAACGCTCCGCGGGATGCGCGCTCGCGCGAAGTGGAAATTTGCCGCTGAAGCGGCCGCGCTCGGCGCGAGAGTTCCGCAAACGGAACTCTTTGTTACTGTTGGGATAATCAGTTGTCTTTCCATGGATCCCATGCTATGATGAAATAAAAACCTCAAGGAGAGAGACAGCATGGAGCCAACAGTGAGCATTATCGTCCCGGTCTATAATGCGCGGGACTATTTGGAGCGATGCGTTGACAGCATATTAAATCAGGAATACACGGATCTGGAACTGCTTTTAGTAAACGACGGCAGCACGGACGGCTCTGGGGAGCTCTGCGAGAACTACCGGAAGACGGACCCACGGGTCCACGTGATCCACAAAGAGAATACAGGTGTGTCTGACAGCAGAAACCTGGCGATCCGCCGGGCCCGGGGGAAGTATCTCCAGTTTGCAGACAGCGACGACTGGATGGCGCCGGAGGCGGCAAAGCTGCTGGTGAGAAAGGCGGAGGAGACGGGCTGCGACATGGTGATTGCCGATTTCTACCGGGTGATCGGGGACCGGGTCTCCCACAAAGGGGATATTGAAGAGGACAAGGTGATGACCAAGGAGGAGTTCGCCTCCCATATGATGGAGCGGCCGTCGGATTTTTATTACGGCGCTCTCTGGAATAAACTGTACCGCAGGAATATTGTGGAGGAGCATCAGCTTTCTATGAACAGGGAGATCAGCTGGTGCGAGGACTTTATGTTCAATCTGGAATACCTGCGGTATGCCCGTTCCATCAGCGCTCTGCAGATCCCCATATATTATTACGTCAAGCGCAAAGGCTCCCTGGTCAGCCAGAGCATGAATATTTCCAAGGTCATTCAGATGAAGCTGGTGGTGTTCGAATACTATAACAATTTTTACAAGCATGTGCTGGATGAGGAGGACTATGAGAAAAACCGCCTCCAGGTTTACCGCTTCCTGATCGACTCTGCCAAAGACGGCATCATCCTTCCATCTATATTGAGCGGGGCGAAAAAGCTGGGGACAGAGCGGAATATCATATACCAGGAGGCCGTCCAGGAGGATGGGATCCTGGCTGAAGTCTACCGCAGCAGGAAGCTGATGGAACATTATCTGGAGCCGATGGCCCTGAAACACGATCTGACTATCACAGAGACCAGCTTCCTTTTGTATGTCAGCCAGTCCGACGGAACTTACAGCCGGAAGAGGCTTGCAGACCTTCTGGGACTGTCCGGGAGGTGCCTTTCTTCTGTCATCCAGAAACTGTCCTTGAAAGGCTTTATCAAAACAGAGGAGCTGAAGGCGAAAAAGGGGGAGGAAAAAAAGATCCGGATCATGCTGCAGCCGGCGGCGGAGTCTCTGCTGCCGGAATTTCAGATCGCCATGGAAGACTACGGGAAGGCAATTTTCGCCGGATTTTCGTCTGAGGAGGTGGAAGTCTATATCCAGATGAACCGGAGAATGAAAGAGAATGTGCAGAAGATTTTGAAATAAGTTTCAAAATGAAAAAAGTTTCATAATATGTAAACGATTTCTGTTTTGCCCAAAAATATTGCAATAATTTTTCGAAATTTATATAATTTAACTAACGAAAAAACCGGTTTGATCGAAAAAAATTGCAGAAATGAGGGGGAAACAGGCTATATGATGCAGAAGATAC
The DNA here is from genome assembly GCA_944376125.1 of uncultured Lachnospiraceae bacterium. Classification (GTDB taxonomy): domain Bacteria; phylum Bacillota; class Clostridia; order Lachnospirales; family Lachnospiraceae; genus UMGS1370. Next base: position 5,277 of record CALWBQ010000034.1, on the reverse strand, counting down.
AAAAATTTGGCGGGGCAATGCTGGTTCCCGTACTGCTGTTTGCATTTCCGGGAATGATGATCGGAATTTCTACATTGTGCAAGAACCAGATGGTCTTTGGATCGCTGGCGGCCGATACCACGCTCTGGTACCGGTTCTGGAAGATCGTCGAGCAGGGGGCTTACACGGTATTCAACCAGATGCCGCTGCTGTTTGCGGTAGGGCTTCCTATCATGCTGGCGAAGAAAGAGCAGGCCCGCTGCTGTATGGTGGCACTGCTGCTGTACCTGACGTTTAACTATTTTATCAATCAGATTCTGACTTTCTGGGGGCCGTCTGTAGGAATCGATCTGGCTTCCACAGCAAGGGACAGCGGCCTGACCTCAGTGGCAGGAATCCGCACGCTGGACACCGGAATGTTCGGAGCCATCATTGTCTCCGCTATTGTGGTGTGGCTTCACAACCGTTTTTATGACACAGAGCTTCCGGAATGTCTGGCAATCTTTCGGGGCACCTGCTTTATCTCCATCATCGGTTTTGCAGCTATGCTGATCCTGGCGCCGATTTTCGTGCTGGTATGGCCAGTGATCCAGAGAGGGATCTTTGCAATGCAGGATTTCCTGGTGTCCACCGGGACCTTCGGTGTCGGGCTGTTTGGACTGCTGCTGAAACTGCTTCTGCCTTTTGGGATGCATCATTTTGTCTACACACCGCTGGAGTTTGACAATCTGCTGGTGGACGGCGGAACGGTTGCTTACTGGGCGCAGCATCTGGGAGAATTCGCACAGTCTACGGAACCATTAAAGGTTCTGTTCCCCCAGGGAGGTTTCGGCCTGAAGGGCCTGGTAAAAGTATTTGGAATCACCGGCGCAGCGCTGGCGCTCTACAGCACTGCAAAACCGGAGAAGAAAAAGACAGTAGCAGGTCTGCTGATCCCGGCAGTTCTGGCATCCCTGATCGCAGGAATCACAGAGCCTCTGGAATACACCTTCCTGTTTGTAGCTCCCGGATTGTTTGTAGTCCACGCTATTTTGTCAGCCTGCCTGATGATGGCTTCATATGCTGGAGGTCTGGTGGGAAACTTTGGAGGCGGCCTGATCGACTGGGCGACCCTAAACTATATCCCACTGTGGCATAATCATTGGCAGACTTATGTAGTGCATATTGTAATCGGCCTGGTATTTACTGCAATCTGGTTTGTTACCTTCCGGTTTATTATATTAAAATTTGATCTGGCAACTCCCGGGCGGGAGAAAGAGGACGAGACAGTCTCCTTAAAGACCAAGGCCGACTATCGGGCGAAGACGGAGAACAAGAAGAAGGAAGGAAAGATCGAATTTGCCAACAGCATCATAGAGGGACTGGGCGGAGCTGACAACATTGAGGATGTCGCCAACTGTATGACCCGCCTGAGAGTATCTGTAAAAGACGGAAACAAGGTGGAGAGTAATTCTTATTTCCAGGGAATTGGCGCCCACGGCGTTATGAAAGCGGGGAATGCTGTGCAGGTCATTGTAGGAATGAACGCCCCATTTATCAAGAGCACAGTAAAAGAACTTTTGGAAAAAGGCGGTACTCAGGAATGAAAAATATCTTATATATCCATACCCATGACACGGGCAGATTTACCAGCGTCTACGGGAAGAATGTTCCGACGCCTCATCTCAAGGCATTCGCTGAGGATGCCCTGGTATTCCGAAATGCATTCTGCGCCTCCCCTACCTGCTCACCCAGCCGGGGGGCCATGCTGACAGGGCGCTATCCCCACGAGAATGGCCTGGTGGGACTGGCCCACAGAGGCTTTTCCATAAAAGACAAGTCCGGTCATCTGGCAGCTTTTCTCCAGAGAAACGGCTTTGAGACCGTGCTCTGCGGCGTCCAGCACGAGGAGAAGGGCTATGATTACACCGGCGCTTCCGAGAAACATTCCAGGAGCCTGGGCTACGAAAAGAATATTTCATATTTTATAGAAGATGGATCTCAGCCGGACAAAGAAAAGGCAGACCGGGAAAATGCCATGAGGGCAGCGGCTTACCTGAGAGCATACAGTGGAGGCAAGCCGTTCTTCCTGTCCTATGGGATGTTTCACACCCACAGGCCCTACCCGGAGCTGACAGAGGAGGAGAGAAAAGAATTTCGTGCAGACGAGGTGGAGCTCCCGAGAAATGTATTCGACAGCCCGGAGGCCCGGGAGGACACTGCCTGCCTTTACAAATCCCTGAAACGGTTTGACGAAAACTTCCAGATCGTTATCGATGCTCTGAAGGAGGCTGGATTGTACGACAGCACCATCATCCTCTCCACCACCGACCACGGGCTGGCCAACCCATTTTCCAAATGTACTCTGACAGATGATGGGATGGGCGTTTCCCTGATTATGAGAATCCCGGACTGTCCGGAATCCTTCGGGAGATGGCACGAGGGGCTGGTCTCCCACATTGATGTCTTCCCTACCCTGTGCGAGGCAGAAGGGCTGGAGCCGCCGGAGAATCTGTCAGGGGTCTCCCTGCTGCCGGTTTTCCGGGACACAGGCAGGAAGGTGAGGGATCAGGTCTTCGGGGAGATCAATTTCCACACCTCCTTTGAGCCCGCCAGGTGTGTCCGGACAGAGCGATACAAATACATCCGCTATTACGATGAGACCTGGAAAAAATATAACATGACCAACTGTGACGACTCTGCTCTGAAATCCCTCCTGGTGGATGCCGGGTGGAGACAGAAGACAAAAGCGTCAGAATGGCTCTTTGATCTGTACTTTGATCCCTGCGAGAAAAACAACGTGGCAGAGGACCCGGAATACGCAGATGTCGTCAGGGAGATGAGAGGGCGCCTGGAGGAGTGGAGAAAAGAAACCAATGACCACATTATGACTCCGGAAGAGTACATGGGCCATTGCAAACTGAACCGCAAGGACGATTTGAGCCCTACTGTGACAAGCCCGGAACAATTAGAATCAAGCATACAATGAAGGAGACAGTCAGGAAGGGAAGACCGGCATGAGCTTAAAAGAAAAACTGGAACAACTGCTGAACGGAAGAAATGCGTCGTATATTTCAATCGCACGGTACCTGGTCAACAGGAAAAGTTATGCTGGTCTGAAATTAAAAGATGTAGCGAAGGAGTGCCATGTTTCCAGCGCCACAGTGGTGAGGTTCTGTCAGAGTCTGGGATTTGACGGCTTTGCAGACCTGAAATACCATTTGACCCACGAGCTGGAGAAGGACAGAAGCCAGTTCGAGGCGGATCTCCATATCAGCAGAGAAAACCCAAGGTACTGGGAGATGATCCTGGACGCCTGCAAGACCAGCGAGCAGCTGTTTGCCAGAGAAAAGCAGGAGCGCTTTCTGGAGCTGCTGGATGGAGCGAAGGAGATCATTCTCATCGGGCTGGGCACCAGCTATCTGACGGCGAAAGACTTTGAGATCCGTTTTACCCGTATCGGCTTAAAATGCCGTGCCATAGATGACATCATCCTGCAGAAGTTTGCAATAAAAAATACAGATGAAAATTCACTGGTCATTGCCTTCTGCTATTCGGGGGCCACGGCGCCTGTGATGGACAATCTGAGGCTGGCCCGGGCAAAACACGCAAAGACCATCCTGTGGACCTGCGAGGACAACACCTATTTAGAAGAAGAATGTGACCTTGCAATTTTTATCCACTCGACCGAGCCGAGCCATCTCAGAAATTCCACCAGCTCCAGGATTGCGTTTTACTTTATTATTGATCTGGTTTACTTCGCCTACATCGACAGAAAAAATATTCATTTGGAAGATTATATGGACATATAAGGAGGATCACCGATATGAAAAAATATTCGATTGTCATAGCAGGCGGCGGAAGCACCTATACGCCGGGGATTGTCCTGATGCTCCTGGAGCACCAGGAGCGGTTTCCCATCCGCCAGATTAAGATGTATGATAATGACGGGGAGCGGCAGGAGATCGTAGCGAAAGCCTGCGGCATCTATTTGAAGGAAAACGCCCCGGAGATCGCTTTTCACTATACAACCGATCCGAGAGAAGCCTTTGAGGACGTTGACTTTGTCATGGCCCACATCCGGGTGGGCAAATACGCGATGCGGGAGAAGGATGAAAAGATTCCCTTGAAGTATGGAGTCTTGGGACAGGAAACCTGCGGTCCAGGCGGCATCGCCTACGGGATGCGGTCTATCGGCGGCGTGCTGGAGATCTTGGACTATATGGAAACCTACAGCCCTGACGCCTGGATGCTCAACTATTCCAACCCAGCGGCCATCGTGGCGGAGGCCACCCGGAGGCTGCGGCCCAATTCCAAAATTTTGAATATCTGCGATATGCCGGTTGGTCTGGAAGAGATGATGGCAGCCATGTGCGGCCTGGAGTCGCGGAAAGAGATGGAGGTTAACTACTACGGCCTCAACCATTTTGGCTGGTGGACTAGTATCCGCCATAAAGATGGCCGGGATCTGATGCCGGAGATCAAAGAACATATGAAGAAAAACGGATTTCTGGACGGAATGCCAGGGCCGGAGGAGAGCTGGGATCCAAGCTGGGCGGAGACTTACAGGATGGCGAAGGACGTCTATGCCGTTGATCCCGACACGATCCCCAATACATACCTGAAGTATTATCTGTACCCTAACCAGGTAGTGAAGCACAGCAATCCCCAGCACACCAGGGCCAACGAGGTGATGGAAGGCCGGGAAAAGACCGTATTTACAGAATGCCGGAGGATCATTGAAGCGGGAACCGCAAAAGACTGCCATTTCCACGCCGACGCCCATGCCAGCTACATTGTGGATTTAGCGGAAGCTCTGGCCTACAATACCAAGCAGCGGATGCTCTTGATCGTCCCCAACGGGGGAGCGATTGAAAACTTTGACCCGGAGGCCATGGTGGAGATCCCTTGTCTGGTCGGCTCCAACGGTTACGAGAAAATCTGCCAGGGGAAGATTCCCAGATTCCAGAAAGGTTTGATGGAACAGCAGGTAGCGGTAGAAAAACTGGTGGTGGAAGCATGGATCGAGCACAGCTATATCAAGCTGTGGCAGGCCATCACCCTCTCCAAGACAGTTCCAGGCGCCGATGTAGCAAAACAGATCCTGGACGAACTGATTGAGGCCAACAGAGGGTACTGGCCGGAACTGAACTGATAAACTGAAGAGAAAAGGCAGGAAGAAAGAAAAAAGTTCGGAAAAATTCATATTTTCCGGGCTTTTTTCATGCCCAAAACCCCGATATAATAGGAAGAAACAGAAAAAAGGAGGGGCTTTATGGAACAAACAAACAGACTGTCTGTCCCCCGGGGACTTTTAGA